>CP060499.1:2687500-3287500 GCA_024760525.1 Nitrospira sp. | reverse complement strand
GAACGGCTTGGATGTTCTCAAGGAACTGAAGGCCCGACGGCCTGATGTGCCGGTCGTGATACTCAGTTTTCACACGGAGACGGAGTATGCCGTTCGCGCCTTCAGGGCCGGCGCGAAGGCGTATCTGACGAAGGACAGCGCGCCGGACGAGTTGTTGGCCGCGCTGAAAAAAGCGATGCAGGGAGGCAGGTACGTCACGGTCTCTCTCGCCGAAGCGCTGGCCGAAAGTTTCGCGCACGAAGCTCCGACCTTGCTGCATCAGACGCTGTCGGATCGTGAACTGGCGGTCCTTTGCCTCATAGCCAAGGGCAAGACTCTCACGGAAACCGCCGATCAACTGTGCCTCAGCGTCTCGACGGTCGGTACGTACCGAGCCCGGTTGCTCGAAAAACTCAAGCTCCGAACGACCGCGGAACTGATTCGCTACGCCCTTCGTCATCATCTCGTCCAGTGAACGTTCCTCTTTCCCGGTCCACCCATCAGTTGCCCTGCCACGATGTTGTGTCTCCATTCGGGCACGGTCAGGTGTTGCTCACTTCGGCCCTGAGTTGCCTCCTGATGGTTCTTGAGGCTGTCCACATGCCGTCCCACGCTATCTTCGGGAATTCTTCGACACTGACCCACGATTTTCCGACAGGAAATTCCCATTTTTGCCGATAGACGCTTGCGCTGGTCCCATGCATGTTGAAACTAGGCAATGCTTGTCTACGACTAAACTGCGAAGAGGCAAGTCATGAAAGTGCTCATTGCGGATGGTGAGGCGATCGTGCGCCGCAAGTTGTATACGATCTTACAGGATGTCCCGGGCGTCGAAGTCGTCGGGACGGCAGATGAAGGGCAAGAAGTGCTTGCCCTCATCGAGAGGGAATGTCCCAATGTTGCGATTCTCGACATCAACGTGCCGGTGAAAACAGGGATCGAGGTGCTCCGGCGTGTCAAAAGCAAGAAGCCGGCGCCGATCACGATCATCCTGACGAATTACGTGGATCAGGAATACCGCGAAGCCTGTCTCGCGGCAGGGGCTGAATTGTTCATTGATAAGGTGCACGGCCTCGATCAACTCCGGTCGATCCTCCGGAGCTTGAGTGCGCAGTTTCAGGCGCTTCGCGCCGTGGTCCTAACCCACAAAGAAAGCGAGGCGATCCTTCGACAGACCATGGAACGGCTGCGCGAGACCATGGAGCGATTCCATCTCGCCGTCTCCGGCTCATCCGACGGCCTCTGGGACGTCACGTTCTTGCCGGAAATGCCCTGGCATAATCCGGCTCAGCCGGTGTGGTATTCCACACACCTGAAAGAGATGCTCGGCTACGCCGAGCATGAGTTGCCCCACGTCCTCGCGAGTTGGGACGCCCTGTTGCATCCGGACGATCGGGCGCGAGTCTTCGCCGCAATCACGGCCTACCTTGAGCGCCGAACGGTTCGTTACGACATCGAATATCGGTTGCGCACCAAACAGGGAGAAGTCCGATGGTTCAGGGCTCGTGGGATTGCGATCTGGGATGGGTCCGGACGCGCCTCCCGCATGGCCGGGTCGTTGAGCGATATCACCGATCGCAAGTTGCTGGAATCGCAGCTCCTGCAAGCCCAGAAGATCGAATCTCTAGGCCGCTTGGCCGGCGGCATCGCGCACGATTTTAACAACGTCCTCACGGCCATCCTGGGCTACAGCCAATTGATCGAAAGTCAACTCTCAGCAGAAGATCAGCTCTACAGTCATGTCAAGCAGATACGCACAGCGGGCGAGCATGCGCTCGCCTTAACGCAACAACTGTTGGCGTTCAGCCGCAGACAGGAACACCGTCCGCAGGTGCTGGACCTGAACTCGGAGATCAGCAAAGCGAATGATCTGCTGCAGCGTTTGGTCGGAACCGGTGTTCAGTTGTCGCCACGGTTAGCTCCTTCGTTGAGTTCCATTTTCGCCGATCCTTGCCAGGTCCAGCAGGTGCTCCTGAATCTTGTGATCAACGCGCGTGATGCCATAGGCCGCACGGGCACTGTCACGATCGAAACGGGTGAGGTTGAGTTGGACGAACTGTATGCCCGCTCGCACGTTGCGGTATCGCCCGGCCGCTATGTGATGCTTGCGGTGATCGATACCGGGTGCGGCATGGACGAGCAGACCAAATCCCGCATCTTCGAGCCCTTCTTTACCACGAAGGGCGACCGAGGAACCGGCTTGGGGCTGGCCACGGTCTATGGGAGTGTCAAGCAAAGCGGAGGCAGCATCTGGGTCTATAGTGAGCCGGGGCAAGGAACCACGTTTCGGATCTACTTTCCTCGCGCTTCCCAGGACGGGAATCGGAATGGGATGGGTAGCGCTCCCCTGGCTCCCCTGACAGTCGAGCGAGGCACCGAGACGATCCTTGTGGTCGAGAATGATGCCAACGTACGCTTGGTCGCCGTCGAGATTCTGAAGTCCCTGGGGTACCTGGTTCTGGAGGCGAGGAGTCAGATTGAGGCGCTGGCACTGGTCAGGATTGCCGAAGACCCGATCCAACTTCTTGTAAGCGATGTGGTCATGCCGATGATGAACGGGAGGGAGTTTGCCCGGGAGATGCTGCAGTTGCGTCCAGGATTAAGAGTGATCTTCATGTCCGGTTACTCGGAGGACTACGTGACGGCGCAGGGCTTTATGGATCCTGGTAGCGAGTTTGTGCAGAAGCCGTTCACGGTCCATTCGCTTGCCAATAAGGTTCGAGCGATTCTGGGATGAACCGACCATTCCAAACGAGCCTGAAGCGATGGCGAGTCTAACCCCAAGAGGTTGATCCATTTATGGAGCCACATATTTCGGAGTCCAACTCCGCCAAGTCCGGTGAATCCTCGATGAACTTGGGACCGGACAGGATGTCTGCGTAGCGTGTGAGGATCTTATGCCCACGATTCTTGTTGTGGATGACGACCCTCAGATTCGAGCCTGGGTGCGCCGGATTCTTGAGTCCAAGGGTTACCAGGTCGAGGAGGCCGGCGACGGAATGGAAGCATTGGCCTACCTCGAACGGGCTGAGCCTGTGGTGATCCTGCTGGACATCTTTATGCCTAATGTGGATGGTCTGGAAGTCCTGTTACATGTCCGGTCGCGTGCCAAGCCCGCCAAAGTTCTGGTACTTTCCGGCAGCCCAATCAACGGGTTCGATGTCTGTCGAACGGCTAAGGTCTTTGGTGCCCACGATATTCTAGTCAAACCCTTCAGCGCGCAGGGCCTTCTGCAGCGGATTGAATCACTGTTGTCCACAACGTGACGAAGTGAGTCTTGTCTGTTCCGACTTTCCGTTGGCCCAAGCTAAGGGGAAGCCTGAGCTGTGCCCGATTTCTCACACCACCTGAAATAAGGGTTCGAGCAGCTTTCATCGTACGCCACCCCGAAGTCATCAGCGTGCGCTCGATTCTCACCGCGTGAAAGGTTTAGTGATGAGAAGAGCCTCGAAAAGAGGATGAAAGAATGGGGGGTGGTCTGGGTGAGGATTTCTGTCGGGAGAGAAACCAGGTAGGGTTACTGATCAAACAGCTATACGGGTAAAGTCGGAGTTTTGTAGGAGGAACTTCCATCGTTCATTGGAAGCTCCTCCCGTAACAATGACTGAAAGGCGAGTAAACAGGAGATGGTTACCTAGGGCAATGTATACGTCAGATTCGGCCAGACCGCATACCCGATCGCTTGACCGCTTTTCCCTTCCTGCAGCTCAAAAACAATGCTGGTCTGGAAAGGGGTTGTTCCTGACATTCCGGTGAATCCACCGGAACCGCCCGTAAACGTGAAATCGCCCACACATTCTTTTAAATTTCCAGTGCACTTCCAGTGGGCATATCCGACGTCCTTGCCTTCATGCGCCACGATCGTGCAGAGGCCTTCTATCGCCTGATAATCCTTGCTTCTATTAAGATTCACGCGCACCGGACAGGTCAGTTTGGATGAATGGACAATCAGCTTGCCCCCGTCCTTATGACGGGAGATCAACACCCCTTTTACAATTCCATTGACGACCTGTTCTCCGTTTCCAAGTTCCAAGAACTCGCCGGTTCCGTTCCAACTCGAACTGGAGTCTCCTGACTCAACGGTCTTGGCATATGCTGAAGAGGCGTTGATTAGAAATGCGGACACACCTATACCTAATACGAAAATGAAGTGCAGAACGACTCGCATGCGATCTCCTTTCAGATAAGGCTCTGTACTGAAAAAATGCCAGGTCAGCTTAACGGCCTGAAAGCATCGGCAGTCCCTTATAACGAATACGAGGAGGTAAGATCAAGCGAGAGCATGCCCAATGTGGTCCCTGTTACAGGTCCGCCCGCGCTCGTTGGTACTGACCATAACCTCTTAAGTTCTTGAATGTCCTGAAAAGAGCCACCTCAACGGGGGCGGCGCGGTTGTGTAACTGACTGACGTTGTATCGCCGGTGATATTTCGATTCTCTGGAAGCCGAAGCGTATTAACGGGTACTGTTGCGCGGAGAGGAGCGCCTCGCACCGTTCGTGATGTCAAACGGGTTTCTCACTTGAGCCTTCACAGTAAAGACCGGGCACGCGGCTCTTCGAACCACAGCTTCGGCAACACTGCCGAGCATGAGTCGCTTCATACCGCGACGGCCATGGGTTCCAACGAGGATGAGATCGGTTTTCTGGTGTTTTGCCTGGTCAAGAATGACCTCAACCGGATTTCCCGTGATCACGACCTTATCGGCGATGACCTCATCTGCTCGGAACGTCGATATGATCTTCTGGAGCTGTTGGTCACAGCGCCTCCGCGAGAGTTCAACGACGCGAAGAGTGTCAGATTGCGAGGAGGCTGATGGCTCGGTGGCATGGACCAGCACCACCCGCGCGTTTAGCCGTTTTGCCAGCACGACGGCGGTCCGAAGCGCGGCCTTCGAAGAAGCAGAAAAGTCCGTTGCTACTAGAAGGCGAGATATCCTCAGCCGGTGTGGATTGACAGGGGTATGGTGCGTAACAGACGCGCTGACCGTAAGAACGGCGCAGAGCGTCCGGCGCAAGGTGCTCTCCGCAACGCTGCCTAGCCGAAGCCGATCCCAGCCGGTCTTACCTTGAGTTCCCATGGCGATAAGGACAACGTGAGAGCTATGCGCAACTTCCAGGATGGAATCCACAGGAATGCCCACCAGCAGTCTGTGATGGGCTATGAGGCTGTTCTCGTGGGCAAGGCGAACTATCCGGCCCAGTTCAAGCAGAGCCTTGGTTTTCAAGGAATGAAGGGAGCGGCGCGCGGCCGGAGACCAATGCTCGAAGCCGGGAGGGGCTTTCACGACATGCAGGACCATGAGACGGAGATTCAACGCCAGTGCAAGTTTAAGAGCATACGGAAACACCAGTTTCCCCGGCTTCGAAAAGTCGGTCGCCAGGAGGAGTGTTCCATTCTTGCGTGCGGTCGTATTCACGACGAACTCCGCGGGCCTGCCAACGGAGGATACGAAAATACCATAGAGGAGGTGAGGAATACCGCCTCTTCATGAATCAATCGTAAGGAGTCTGTAGAGGGCAGATCGAGTGAGAGGGAAGCGACTGGAGGGCCTCGCGCAAGGAGACGGTGCGAAGTGCGTCATGAAACGGTATACTTCGGCCGCGTAGTCCGACTTACCTATGACCGAGGGAGGCACACTCATGGGACAGCCACGCATTGCAGCCAAGCAGCCGGCGGTAGTGTCATTGGACCCGGGAACCTACTACTGGTGTGCGTGTGGACGTTCGCGAGATCAACCGTTCTGTGATGGGTCACATCAAGGGACCGGATTCGAGCCGGTCGAATTTACGCTCACAGAGAAACAGGAAGTCGCCTTGTGTCAGTGCAAGCAGACTAAGACCCCGCCGTACTGCGACGGAACGCATCAAACCCTCTGATGACCAGGGAGGCCGTTGTTGCCGGTTTAACGATGAGACCACTTGAGCTACCGCTGATCGGTAGTCCATACTTGCGCGTATGGATCGGCCAAGCATAAGTCCCTGTGAGACGCTCGCGGAGCGCTATGAGGCGCTCTTGGAAGTCGCACAGGTGATTGCTGCGCAACGAGACCTCGATCAGCTCTTCCATGATTTAGCTCACCGCTTACCTCGGGTTGTGCAAGTCAATTACGTGGACTTGTCCCTCCACGATCCCGTGAAGAAGGTGATGCGGTTGCATACGATCCAGGCCAATGTACCGGCTGATCTCGTGGGCGGGCATGAGGTGGCGATTGAAGATTGTCCTGCCGGATTAGTGTGGCAAATGCAACAGTCACTGTTGGTCCCGAACCTCTCGGAAGAACCCCGTTGGCCAAAGGTCATTGAACTCATGAAGGAGGATGGGACGCAGTCGTTTTGCTTCGTCCCTTTAACCACGGCGAGAGGGCGAATGGGTGCGATGGGCTTTTTGAGCTTACAGAAAGAAGCCTATAACGACACGGATTTAGAGTTTCTCCAGCAAGTCGCCAAACAAGTGGCTGTCGCAGTGGAAAATGCCCTGGCGTTTCAGCAAATTGAAGAACTCAAAGACAAACTGGCCAAAGAAAAGCTCTATCTCGAAGAAGAGCTGCGCATCGAACACGGATTTGAGGATATCATCGGCGACAGCCACGCGCTCATGCAGGTTTTGAAACAAGTCGAAGTCGTGGCTCCGACGGATTCGACGGTGCTCATTCAAGGGGAAACTGGGACTGGTAAAGAACTCATCGCCCGCGCCGTCCATCGACTGAGCGGCCGTAGCGAGCGCACGTTCGTCAAGCTGAACTGTGCCGCCATTCCGACCGGCCTGTTGGAAAGCGAACTCTTTGGACATGAGCGGGGCGCTTTCACGGGTGCTATTTCTCAGAAAGCCGGCCGATTCGAGCTGGCCGATAAAGGGACAATCTTCCTCGACGAAGTGGGAGAAATCCCCCTGGAGTTACAATCGAAGCTGCTCCGAGTGCTGCAAGAACAGGAATTCGAACGGTTGGGTAGTACCAAAACCATTCACGTTGACGTGCGGCTGGTAGCCGCCACAAACCGAGATCTCAAGAGTTTGGTGGAGGCGAAGCAGTTTCGCAGTGACTTGTACTATCGGCTGAATGTTTTTCCGGTGACCTTGCCCCCCTTGCGCGAACGCAGAGAGGACATTCCTGTCCTCGTCCGCTATTTCACCCAGCACTACGCTGTCCGCATGAAGAAAGATATCCAAACGGTTCCCGCCAGGACGCTCGACATGCTCTCCCGATATGCCTGGCCCGGCAACGTTCGCGAATTGGAAAATCTCATCGAGCGTTCCGTCATTCTGACGCAGGGGACGGATCTGCATGTGCCCATCAGAGAACTGCACAATGACCACCCGCTTTCGCTCGGCTCTCCGGCGACGCTTGAAGAGGCAGAACGTGAGCAGATCTTGCGCGCTCTGCGTGAGACAAAGTGGGTCATCGGCGGCACCTCGGGTGCCGCGGCCCGATTGGGGATTAAACGGACGACCCTCCAATCAAAGATGCAGAAGCTCGGTATCACCCGCCCTCTCGAGTAAGAGTTGGTCTCGCCACCTGACAGTCTGTCGTTGCGGTAGTCGGTTCCGATTCTTCTCCGGTACGCGTCAAGGCCGAGCGGTTAGACTCGTTCAGAAGCAACATCCTTTCAGCGCCTCCATTCCCGTCGCGTGACGAACTATTTCGTCACTTGACGACCCATCGTCTTCGTGGCCTCGTCATGGCGTAATCGGCAAGACTCTCTCCTGATGAAATGAAACGACATTCACTTGAGAATACAATAGGTTAGCGATCTAGTCCCGCGAGGGTGCAAATTGGAATACCTCTTGCCATAGGCATATGTAGCACCAATTGAGAGAACTGGAGGTGAGTCATGCAAGAACTAATTCTGTGGAGCTTGTGGTACGCCGCGCTCATTGCGTTGCCGTTGGGCATGACAAGGATGTTGATCAAGCATGCGATGTCGAGGGCAGTCGGAGGTCGTCGAGTGCTCTCCTTGATCAATCGTAGATAGGCGGGAGGTGTGCCATGTCATTGTTCAAGACTGACGATTCGTGGGCAGGATTGATTTTGCGGATTGGACTCGGAGCGGTGATCTTCGCTCATGGTGCGCAGAAATTGCTGGGCTGGTTTGGCGGTAATGGCTTCGAAGGAACGATGGGATTCTTCACTCAAAAGATGGGGCTGCCGTGGCTTGTGGCTTTTCTTGTCATCATCGGAGAGTCGCTCGGGAGTCTTGGTCTGATCATAGGGTTTCTGACTCGATTTACCGCAGCAAGTTTTATCGCGATCATGATCGGTGCGATCGCCACTGTGCATTGGTCACAGGGGTTTTTCATGAACTGGTTTGGGCAGCAGCAGGGAGAAGGCTTCGAATATCACTTGCTGGTCATTGCCATGAGCGCCGCCCTTGTCGTGATCGGGGGAGGCAAGTGGGCGTTGGACGGTGTCATTGCTCATCGGCTTGAGGCTGGCCATCGAGTCTTGCGGGCGCCCGTGATGAAACCTGCGGAAGGTTGAACAAGGGAGGTTGATCATGGCAACGGCGGGATTATATGAAAACACTCTGAACCGGCAGGAGAGTCCGGCTGGTTCCACACGATGCTTCAGATGCACGGGACTTATGGTCGCTGAGGAGTCGTTCGATTCTATGGTTGGTCACTCGCGTGCCGATTTTCTGGTCAGACGTTGTGTACAATGTGGGGAAGTGATTGATCCGGTCATTCTCCAAAACCGGCAGTCGCAACTCAGAAGTGATCTGGGTCGAACCTCCGAAGGAAGACTCCTGTAAGGATACGCTGATGTTAAAGATCACCGGTCAGCGAGATACGGCGCTGCAGGGAGTTTCGCTCCTCATAGAGGGGCGTCTTGCTGGCCCCTGGGTAGAGGAACTCAAGATGTATTGCCGTGTCGTGGTCGAAAATCAGCAGAAGTGCACGATGATCGATTTGACCGGCGTGACGTTTATCGACGCCGCCGGCAAGACGCTTCTGGCTCGCTTGTGGCAGGATGGCGTCGAATTGCGGGCGTCGGGCTGTTTGACCCGGTGTATTGTCGAAGAGATCACAGGGGTCGGCAGGCGTCATCCGTCGTGTAGGAATGGTGACAAAATCGGTTCGATGATCACACCGAATGAAACGTAACTTGCAGCCGTGCAAATCTCACCGCAATCTGGAGAAGTCTTCCCTGTCTTGGGCTTGCCGCCGTCTCACACCCCTGGGTAGAATGCAGTGTTTATCTTGCCATTGCGCGCTGATTGGCTTCTCAAAGAGGATGGTGGCATGTTGATGGATCGCAAATCGGCGCACTATGTCTCAGCGTGGCTTGTTGTCGCGGCCATGACGCTATCGGTCGGCTGCAAACAAGAAGCCGGTTCGATGCCCGCACAGGAAGTGCCCCAGGTGGAGGTCGTGACTGTGCAGACGCAGACGGTCCCCGATGAACCTGAATTTATCGGTCAAGCAGAGGCCTCCCGTCCGGTGGAGATTCGCCCACAAGTCACGGGAATCCTGAAGGCGGTCTTTTATCCGGAGGGCCGTGACGTGAAGAAGGGCGATCGCCTCTATCAGATCGATCCCGTCCCCTTCAAGGCCGCTGCTGCGAGCGCCAAGGCCAAGATTGCGCAGGCGGAGGCGCGGGTGGTTCAAGCCAAGCAAGACCTGGCTCGCGTGAAGCCGTTGCTGGCGGACCAGGCGGTCAGTCAGAAGGATGTCGACGATGCCGTCGCAGAAGAGTTGTCGGCCGACGCGGCGGTGCAAGGAGCACAGGCCGATCTCATCAAGGCCCAATTCGATCTCGATAACACCCTCATTACGGCGCCGATCAGCGGAATTATTGAGCGCAGCCGCTACTATGAAGGACGATTGGTCTCGGCTCAAACCGATTTGCTGACCACGATTCACCGTGTCGATCCCATGTATGTGGTCGTGAACGTACCCGAGTCGTTCATCCTGAAGCGGCGGCGCGATATCGAGTCAAAAATAATCACGCATCCAGGGGTGTACCAGTTACGAGGCCGCCTCACGCTCATGGATGGCACGGCCTATGCCCATGAAGGGGCCCTTGATCTCTTGGAGCCCGGCCTGCGAACAGAAACCAGCTCGCGTCAAGTCAGAATCACGTTTCCCAACCCACAGCGCACGCTGCTGCCAGGACAGTTTGTGAAGGTGCGGTTCACCGGTGACACGAAAACGGACGCCGTCCTCATTCCTCAACGAGCCGTCTTGCAAGGTCCCCAAGGACCCTTTGTCTACGTGATCAATCGGGACGAAAAGGTCGAAATTCGAGACGTGATTGCGTCCGACTGGAAGGGGAATCAATGGCTGATCGATAGAGGCCTGAATACGGGCGACCGTGTCGTCGTGAACGGGCTGATGAGGATCGGCCCCGGCGCGCCGGTGAAGGCCGTGCCATGGATCGCAGCGAATGCGTCACGGACGGAGTCTGCCCCCGCCGCTCCTCAGTAAGGATCATTTGTGATTTCGAATGTGTTTATCGACCGGCCGATTCGCGCGTCGGTGGTCTCGATCGTTGTGGTTGTGATGGGGCTGCTCGCCATGCAGTTCCTGCCGGTCGCGCAGTTTCCTGAAATCACTCCACCGGTGGTGCAGATCGATGCGGACTATCCCGGTGCCAGCGCGGAAGTGGCGGCCGAAGCCGTCGCTCGTCCGATCGAGGTCACGCTGCCCGGCGTCGACAATCTGCTGTACTACGAATCGACCAGCAGTAACGATGGACACGTCTCGATCAAGTTGACGTTTGAGATCGGCACCAATCCGGACATCGCCCAAGTTCAAACCCAGAACCGGGAAAAACTCGCCGAGCCTCAGCTTCCCCCGGACGTGGTCCGCCAGGGGATTTCGGTGAAGAAGCTGTCTCCCGATCTCGTGTTGGTGGTCGCCCTCAAATCGACCGATCCACGACACGATGCCGTCTTCCTGTCGAACTATGCCACGCTTCGGATCGTCGATGATCTGAAGCGGGTCAGAGGCGTGGGAGATGCGCTGGTGTTCGGACAGCAAACGTACAGCATGCGCATCATCCTCAACCCGCTGCTGATGGCGAAGCTCGACCTGACACCGAGTGACATTACGGCCGTCATCCGTGAACAGAATCGGGATTACCCGGCTGGGACTATTGGGCGTGAACCGGCTCCGAAAGGGACGGAGCTCACGATCCCGATCATCACGAAAGGCCGGCTGACGGAGGTGAAGGATTTCGAGGAGCTGATCGTTCGCGCTCTTCCGGACGGCTCCACGGTTCGGCTCAAGGATGTGGCACGTGTTGAATTGGGGGCTCAGTCTTACGGCCTGGAGGGCCGCTGGAACAGTAAACCCACGACGTTTCTCCTGACCTTCCTGTCTCCCGGCGCGAACGCGCTCGATACGGTGCGCCGTACGCGGGCTCAGATGGAGGAATTGTCCAAGAATTTCCCTGCGGGCGTGTCCTACGATACCCCATACGACACCACCCGTTTCATTGAAGTGTCGATCAAAGAAGTGGTGAAGACGCTATTGGAAGCGATGGTGTTGGTGGTGCTCGTTGTGTACCTGTTTTTGCAGACCTGGCGCGCGACCATCATTCCCACCGTTGCCGTACCCGTGTCGCTGATCGGGACCTTCATCGGTCTCTATGCGCTCGGGTTCTCCATCAATACGATTACCCTATTCGGGATGGTGCTGGCGATCGGGATTGTGGTGGACGACGCCATTGTGGTGGTGGAGAACGTGGAACGTCACATGCGGGAGGATCGCATTTCCGCGAAGGAAGCCGCCAAGCGGGCGATGAACGAGGTGACGGCGCCCGTCGTCGCGATTGTCCTGGTTCTCGTCTCGGTGTTTGTGCCGGTCGGATTCATCGGCGGCATCACCGGAGCGCTGTATAAACAATTTGCGGCCACCATTGCGCTCTCGGTGACCGTCTCAGGATTTGTGGCGCTGACGCTCAGTCCGGCTCTGTGCGGCGTCGTGCTCACGCCGCAGCATGGGAAGCGGAGCGGGTTCTGGGTTGTCTTCGATCGTGTATTCGGGCGGACGCAGCATGGTTATACGAACACGGTCGCCGCGCTCTTAGTCAGGCCGATTCGTGTCATGGCGGTATTCGGCCTGCTGCTCGCCGTCTGTGTGGGACTTTTCCAGACGTTGCCGAAAAGTTTCCTTCCCGAGGAAGACCAAGGCTATTTCATCGTCGTGGCACAGCTGCCTGACGGCGCGTCGAAGCAACGGACCGAGGCGGTCCTCGAAAAAGTCGAGCGGTTTTTCCAGGCGATCCCGGCGGTCCATTCCACCGATGCGTTGACCGGACAAAATTTCGTGTTCGGCACCAGAGGGCCGAACTCCGCGACGATGTTTGTCCCGCTGGTGTTATGGGACGAACGGACGGAGCCTCAGTACCATGCCAAAGCCCTGGTCGGCGCGGCCTATGGAGCGTTTGCTAAAATTCCGGAGGCGTTGCTGCTGGCGTTCAATGCGCCGGCGATCCGTGGAGTGGGCGCCGTCGGCGGGTTTTCGGCGCAAATTCAGGATCCGAGCGGCGGCGATTTCAAAAAGTTCGCGATGGTCGCGCAGCAGTTTGTCGAGAGCGCGCAAAAAGACCCTGCGATCGGGCGCATCGGGACGAATTTCCGCGTCTCCTCGCCGAGACTCTTTGCCAACGTGAACCGGGAGCGGGCCAAGGCGATGGGGATTCCGATTTCGGATATTTTCGATACGCTCCAGGCGTACTTCGGCAATTTCTACATCAACGACTTCGTGAAGTTCGGTCGTGTGTACCATGTGCAGACGGAAGCGGAGGCTGAGTACCGGTCGACGCCGCAGGATCTGTCGAAAATCTACGTGCGGGCGCGAAGCGAACGGGCCACCCATATGATCCCGCTCGATACGGTCGTGACGGCGGAGTATCAAAGCGGCCCGGATCCCGTCAATCACTTCAATGGATACAATACGGCGCTCGTGCTCGGCGCTGCCGCTCCCGGGTTCAGCTCAGGCCAGGCGCTTGAGGCATTGGAACGGGTGGCGAAAGAGGTGCTGGTTCCGCAGGGATATGCGATCGATTGGAGCAACATTTCGTTTCAAGAGCGGCGGGTCAGTGGACAGTCGGGCCAGGTGTTTGTGATCGGATTATTGATGGTCTTCCTGGTGCTGGCGGCGCAGTTTGAAAGTTGGGTCGTTCCGTTTGCGGTGATTCTGGCCGTACCGTTCGCGGTCTTCGGAGCGCTGACGGCCGTGTGGCTGCGAGGCTTCGAAAACGATATCTATTTCCAGATCGGCCTCGTGACGTTGATCGGCCTGTCCGCTAAGAATGCCATTCTGATCGTCGAATTCGCCAACACCCGCTACGAGGCCGGCCGTTCCCTGATCGAAGCGACGGTCGAAGCGGCTCGGTTACGGTTCAGACCGATTATCATGACGTCCATGGCGTTTATTTTCGGCATGATCCCGTTGGTCGTCGCCAGCGGGGCGGGAGCGGCAAGCCGTCAGTCTATCGGGACGGGTGTCATGGGCGGCATGTTGGCGGCGACGTTCCTTGCAATATTTTTCGTTCCGTTGTTCTATGTCTTGATCCGCAAATTGACCCAGCGGAGCGCTCAACGGGTCGTCACGGCCGACCAACCGAGTGTCGCGCGCTCGCCGGAGGATACGCCTTGACGATCCGCACTGTTCTCATCATCGGACTGTCGTTATCACTGCTCTCCTGTGCCGTGGGTCCGAACTATTCCCGGCCTAAAACAGATATGGACGACCGGTTCCGTATGGCTGATGGGTCATCGGATATGCCGACGATGGCGAATCTGGCATGGTGGGATCTTCTGCAGGATGAGCAGCTACGGCAACTCATTCGATTGGCCCTTGTGGAGAATAGAGATCTCCAGCGTGCCGTGGCGACCGTTGAGGAATTTCGGGCGAGGGCGCTGATCGCCCGATCCGATTATTTTCCAGGAATCACGATTGCTGCGAGCGCGCCGGCCGGCCGCAAGGCGAACTTCCTCTTTCCCGGGTTCGCGAGTCCGTTCAACTATTATCTATTGGGCAATCTTGCATGGGAAGTCGATCTCTGGGGGCGTGTGAGGAGATCCAACGAAGCGGCGCGCGGCGATCTGCTGTCCAAGGAGGAGAACCGGCGTGCGGTGACCATTCAACTCGTCAGCGCCGTAGCTGAGGCCTACTTCAATCTGCGTCAATTTGATCTGCAACTCGATATCGCGAAGCGGACGCTGCAATCCTGGGAAGAGTCGGTGCGGATTTCCGAGGCGCGGCTGCGCCAAGGAATGATTTCGAAGCTCGATACCGATCAGTTTGAAGCCGAGCGAGCCAACGCGGCGGCCCGTACCGCCGAACTCGAGCGGCAGATGGTTCAAACGGAGAATCAGTTGAGCGTGCTGCTCGGCAGAAAACCGGTTGCCATTACGCGGGGTCGTTCCTTGGACGAGCAAATCGTACCTCCCGCTGTCCCTGCGGGCCTGCCCTCTGAATTGTTGCAGCGGCGGCCCGATCTGTTGGCGGCGGAGCAACAGTTGGCGGCCGCCACCGCCCGGATCGGGGCGGCCAAAGCTGAACGGTTTCCCAGAATCACGTTGACGGGGTTGCTCGGTGTGGCTCATCCTGAATTGTCGCTGATCATCACAGATGCTTCCTCCTTCGGGGTGATCGGTGCCGGGTTGGCTGCTCCCTTGTTGAACGCTCAAGTGCTGGGTTTCCAGCAGGAAGCGGTGGAGGCCCAAACCAAGCAAGCATTGGCACAGTACGAACAGGCGGTGTTGACGGCCTTTCGTGAAGTCGAGGATGCGCTCGTCGCCGTTCGGACGGCGCGTGCTCAAGGTGAATCGCAGCAGCAACAGGTCACCGCATTGCAGTCGGCGCTGAAACTGGCGGAACTTCGCTATAAGGGAGGACTTGCCAACTATCTGGACGTGCTGGTGGCTCGAAGAAATCTGTTCGAGGCGGAGCTGGCCCTGACCAGCACACGCCGATTGCTGCTGGCATCGGTCGTCCAACTGTACAAGGCGCTCGGAGGCGGGTGGTCACCTGATATGCAATCAGTCGCAGATGGGAAGAAAGGATAGAGCCTGTGGACAAACCGGCACCCACTCAATTCCCGATCCATGACTTGCTCGCCCGTCGCTGGAGCCCGCGCGCGTTCGATGAGAGACTTGTCGCTCCCGACGTGGTACGAACGCTTTTTGAGGCAGCCCGCTGGGCCCCGTCGTCGAGCAACGAGCAGCCTTGGCGGTTCTTCGTCGCGAGCAAGGATAATGAGACGGCGTGGAACCGGCTATTCGAATGTCTGACAGAGGGCAACCGCAAATGGGCCTTCCGTGCGCCGGTGCTCGTCCTCTCGGTTGCCGGTATGAATTTCGAGGATGATGGAACGCCGAACCGGCATGCCCTTCACGACACCGGACTGGCGACCGAAAATCTTCTGTTGCAAGCAACGTCAAGCGGACTGGTTGCCCATCCGATGGCGGGTTTCGACGTCGAGAAGGCGCGAGCCGATCTCCAAATTCCTGAAGGCTACGAGCCGGTTGCCATGATCGCGATCGGCTATCCTGGTGATCCCGCCATTCTGCCGGAACGGCTGCGAGACCGTGAACTCCAGGCAAGGAGTCGACGGCCGATGGGAGAATGGACGTTTTCAGGACAGTGGGGGAGCCCGATTCTGTAGCGAGGCCGGAGTTCAAGAAGAGGAGTCTCTTGATGAAATCGTTGAGCGGAAAGGTGGCGATCGTCACCGGAGCATCCAATGGAATCGGTCGTGCTGTTGCGGAACGGCTGGCGGAAGACGGTGCCATCGTCGTCGTGAACTATGTCCGAAGTTCGGAAAAGGCTCAGCAGGTTGTCACGGGCATTCAAGGAAAAGGGGGCAAGGCGTTGGCCGTCCAGGCCGACATGAGTCAGGTGGCGGATGCGCGGCGTCTCGTGGTCGACACGGTCAAGCAATTCAACCGGCTGGATATTCTCGTGAACAACGCGGGGAAGTTCATGCCGAAATCGCTTGAGGAGACGACTGAAGCCGATTTTGACGGAGTCATCGCGCTGAACGCGAAAGGTCCATATTTCGCCATGCAGGAAGCGGCCCGAGTGCTGAAGGACGGCGGACGTATCGTGAATATCTCGACCGGTGGGACCCACCTGCATTTTCCAGGCGCCACGGCATATCTTGGCAGCAAGGCTGCTCTCGAACAATACACCAAAGGGCTGGCGCAAGAGTTGGCTTCGAAAGGGGTTACCGTCAATACCGTTTCCCCTGGTTTCACTGAAACCGGCATGATGACGGACGAATATCGGCAGATTGGGATTCAGCTGTCACCGCTGAAAAGGCTGGGGACCCCGAAAGACATCGCGGATGTCGTTGCGTTCATCGTCAGTGAAGAGGCCCGATGGATTACGGGACAGACCATCCATGCCGGCGGCGGTATCGTCATGTAGTCTCATCAGGATGACTGATCGGATCTCGGCTGGGGTGATGTACTGCGCAAGTTCGGACTCAACGGACTATCTTTCCACGGTGGATCCGGTCATGCGCCGGTTGATCATGGAGATCGGCCCTTTCTCTCTGAAACCGAAAGCGCGCCGTTCCCCATTCGAATCGCTTGTCCGCGCGATTGCGTACCAACAGCTCCATGATAAAGCGGCGGAATGCATTCTGAAGCGATTCATCGCGCTCTTTCCCGGCCGGAGATTCCCTCGTCCCGAGGAGCTGCTGGCCATGAATGTCCGATCGATTCGAAACAGCGGTTTCTCTCGCGCGAAGGTGCTGGCCCTTCGCGATCTGGCCGCAAAGACGCTCGACGGAACCGTTCCGACGGGACGAGTGGTTACTAGGCTCGACGACCAAGCGCTTATCGATCGCCTGATCGAGGTTCGAGGCATCGGACGATGGACGGTCGAGATGCTGTTGATCTTTCAGCTGGGGCGCCCGGATGTGTTGCCGGTCGACGATTTCGGCGTGCGCAACGGTTTCCGCATTGCCTACCGGCGGCCTGCGATGCCTACGCCAAAACAGCTGTTACAATATGGCGAGCGATGGAAACCCCATCGTACGGTTGCCGCCTGGTACCTCTGGCGAGCCGCCGATCGGGCCAAGCGGGCAATGAGTGTGCTTTGATGGCTGACCGACACAAGCGCCTTGATTCCAACGTTCCGGGTAAATTTTACGTCGATGCCACGTGCATTAACTGCGACACCTGCCGACAGTTGGCGCCGCTGAATTTCGAAGAGATCGGAGACTATTCTGCTGTTAGTCGCCAGCCGGACGGCTACGAACAAGTTCATCAAGCCTATCAGGCGCTTCTTGCTTGTCCCGTCGGTTCGATCGGGACGGAACAGAGCGACAAGTCTCGGCTGCAGGCGGCGATGGCAAGTTTTCCGATCCCTCTTGAGGACGAGGTAAGCTATTGCGGCTTCAATTCTGAGAAATCATTCGGGGCGAACAGTTTCTTCATCGAACATCCCGACGGGAACTGGCTGATCGATTCTCCCCGGTATCTCAAGCACCTGGTCGAAGCCTTTGAGCAGCGGGGAGGTATCGCCCATATCTTCCTCACGCATAAAGATGATATCGCCGATGCAGACAAGTATGCCGCGCATTTCGGCGCAAAGAGGCTCATCCATCAGGCGGATGCGGAAGTCGCTCCGACCGCAGAACGGCTCATCGGGGGTGAAGAAACGGTTCGGATCGGATCAGCGTTTCAAGTCATTCCCGTTCCCGGCCACACAGCCGGAAGCATGGTCCTATTGTACCGTGAGCGATTTCTCTTCACAGGCGATCATCTCTGGTGGGATTCCCATACCAAGTCGCTCGAAGCCCCCACTCGCCTCGTCTGGAGAAAATGGGTCTTGATTGATTCTCTCCGTAAGCTTCTCGACTATCCTTTTGAATGGGTGCTGGCCGGACACGGCGATCGGATTCATCTGCCACAGTCCGAGATGCATGCGGCTCTTCGGGACTTGATCCGTCGTCGGGCGCCGACTACAGTCGGTACCTAGAAGAGATCGAAAGGTTATGGATATCGCCTTCTCTGTGGATCGCAGGAGTTCCAACCGGATCATGGATCATTCCGTCCTGACCGACAGCGGCATAGGCGCCTAACCGCACGATGCCGAATACACTGGTCGCCTGGATTGATCGCAACATTCTCTCTCTCGGCCGTGAGGTGCGGCTGTCCTATCTGCCGCCGCTGATGGTCTACGTGGCCTACGGCATCTCGGGTCTCACCGGTATTGTCGGAACCTTCTTCGTCAAAGACTACCTTGGCCTCTCAGCTGCCTTTCTGGCCGCGCTCGGATTCTGGGCCGGGATTCCCTGGGCGCTGAAAATGCCGATCGGTCATACGGTTGATCTTTTATGGCGATGGAAGAGTTGGCTCGTTGGCTTGGGCGCCGGTCTGCTGGCTGTCAGCCTCGGGATCATGGCTCTGTTGATCGGTAACCGCGAAGCCATGACGGCCATCCTGCCGGCGGAAGTCTGGTATGTCCTCAGCGTGCTGCTTGCTCCTATCGGGTACGTCATTCAGGACGCGGTCGCAGACGCCATGACGGTGGAAGCTGTCCCGCGTGTCGATGACCAGGGCCGTTCTTTCGATGACCAGACGAGAAAGCTGATGCACACGACGATGCAGACACTCGGGCGTGTCGCGATTGTCGGAGGCGGTATCCTCGTGGCGCTGGTCAACGTCTACGTCTTTACCGGAACCGAAGGACTTCCACAGGCCGATCTCATTCGGCTCTATAAACAGATCTATCTTATGGCGATGGTGATTCCCCTCGTCTCTGTGATGGGAGTCGGATTGGCTTGGTGGATCAAACGGCGGCAGACGCGGCAACTCGTTCAGGAGGGCTTCTCGCCGGAACAGGTTCGGCAGATGGTGGATGTCCGTGATACGGACAACGAACCGACGAAACCGAATTGGTGGATCCTCGGCGGTAGCTCGGCCTTTGTCCTGTTCACATTGACGGTCGGGCTAGGCGGGTTTCCCTATCGGGAAGAGATCGTGTTTGCCGGTTCCATGGCCATTGTTCTGCTCTTGATGTCGAAACTCGTCCGGGAATTGGAGCCTGATAAGCGGCTCACCTTGGTCGGCACTGCCGCGGTGATCTTTGCGTTGCGGGCCATTCCGGGGCCTGGCCCTGGCTCGACCTGGTGGATGATCGACGATCTGAAGTTCGATCAGCAGTTCCTTTCCGTTCTTTCTCTGATCGGTGGCATGTTGGCCCTGGCCGGGATGTTTGTTTTCCGGCGCTTTATGGCTGAACGCTCGATCACATATGTGGTCGGATTTTTGACGGTCGTCGGTACGATTCTCTCTGTGCCGGTCGTGGGGATGTACTATGGGTTGCATGTGTGGACGGCGAGCGTGACCGGCGGGGTCGTCGATGCGCGTTTCATTGCCTTGGTCGACACGGCATTGGAATCGCCGCTCGTGCAGATTTCCATGATTCCAATGCTGGCGTGGATCGCGAACTCGGCCCCGGCCAATCTGAAAGCCACCTTCTTCGCCGTGATGGCGTCATTTACCAACCTGGCGCTTTCTTTGAGCCAGCTCGGTACGAAGTATCTCAACGAACTGTTCGTCATCACACGAGAGGTGCGTGACCAAGCGACCGGTGTCATTCAGACCCCTGCCGACTACAGCCAACTGGGCGAGCTGCTCATCACGCAAGTGGTGATCGGCCTGGCCCTTCCCTTCTCGGCTATCCTGTTTGCCAAACTTACCAAATTCAAGAGCGCGTGATCGTTCGATAGGCTCGTAATCGCATAATAGGGTTACGAGAATAAGTCCGGGCAGTCCTTTCGTTTTGGATAACGCAGACGGCCATCCTTCACGATGGCGAAGGACGTGAGCTGATGGTGGTCCGCATTCATCTCCGACATGATGTGTCGGACCTCCCAACCTCTCACTACTAATGCGTCAGCGATCAAGGACCGATGGCACCGCCAGGCCACCGCTTCCGCGCACATGATCGTTGTGTGACGTGATCGGCCTTCAGCCATCAGCTCGTCCAAGGCGTACCAGAACCCGTCTGTCTGCATGTAATCCGCGTAGCCGCGAAGGCTTTCATTCCGCCAGCCGATATTGAAGGAATCTTTCGTGGGCTTGCGCAATCCGCCGAGCCGGGGCATATGGCTGTACACCAACCCACTATCCACCAGCTTCGTTGAAAGATTGTCTTGGTTGAATTGAGGGTTGTGACCGGAACGAGGGACGATACGTACATCAACGAGCTGGTCAACACGATGAGCGTTCAGCAGGGCAAGAAACTCGTCGATTGACCTTGTCGAATGCCCGATCGTCCAAAGCACATTAGACATGAATTTGCTATGCTCCGACTGAGCGCATTGCCCACTCGGTCAATGCGTCCGCGTCCTCGATCACATCGATCGGCACTTCATAGAAGGATTTAAGCGTTTGTTTGGTGTTCGGGCGAAAGGGTTTCATTCCGTGGCTCTTATACAGAGGTACCGTCGTTGCGGTGACTTTGAAGTAGAGGCGGCCTTTATGAATGATGCCGAAAAACGCGGCTCCATGGTAGAGCCCGTGGCCGCCGAACATGGCGCGTGCGGTCAGGTGACGTAGGCTGGCAAGCTGATCCAGGATGAAGTCTTTGAAACCCTCGTCCTTTGGCGGCATTCCTCATCCGGACTTGCGCCCGGCGACCATTCGTACTGCAATCGGCAATGCGACGACCGATCCGTTTCGATACCGCTCCGCCGTTTCAACGAGGCGCTGCGTGGCTTCACCCTGTTGTCCCGGGCTCAACTTGGCCCAGAGATTTTGAATCGGGGCAGCGATGTCCATGAGACTCGAGAAATACTCGTCCGCTGTCGCGAATCGTACGTCTCCGAGAAACTCTTGCTCAGAGACCTCGGTGAATCCGGCTTGTTGCAGCACGCCCGCCAGCTCCCCGGGCTTCGCCAGGCGGAAAATTCCCGGTGCCGCCGGATCAGGAGGTGGGAGATCGATGAATTGTTTAATGATATCCATGGGAATTTTCAGATAGGGGTTCTTCCCCGGATCAGACCATACAGCGGCAGCCACCCAGGTATTGGGCTTGAGGACACGGGCGATTTCAGCGACGGCTTTCTGAATCTCGGGCAGGAACATCAGGCAGAAGCGGGTGATCACGGCGTCGAATGAAGCAGCCTCGAACGGCAAGGCGGTGATGTCCCCCGCGCGGAATGTGACATTGGAGAGCTTCAGGAAAACCGCTTTCCGTCCGGCGGCTTCGAGCATCTGCTCGGCCAAATCAATTCCCACTACGCTCCCGCTCGTCCCGACGGTCTGAGCCGCGAGTAAGGCGGGATAACCCGTGCCTGATCCCAGATCCAACACGCGCAGACCGGCGCGCAACCGTGCGTCGCCGACGAGTCGGTGATTGAGGAATGCCATCTGTTCGTCGAAGAATCGATCCCATTTCTCCCAACCACCGGCAACGCGGTTCCAATCCTGACGTTGGCTCTCGATGACTTGCTCGGGTGACGGCGATGCCATGAATTACCTCAAGGTTTGCAATGTCTCGCGTAGTTCCTTCACTTCCGACACAAAGAGGTTTAAGTGTTGATCCCGTTGTGGCTGATCGTCTTTGAACTTCCACAGCCGTCTGAAAATAGCCTTCAGCTCCTTGTTGTGCGTCACGGTCAAGGCATACGCCGGCTGGTCGCTCACCGATTTTTCGACGCGGCAAATGTTATCGTTGATGGCATGAAACTGATTGTGGAGATCGTCGAAAGATTGATCGACTCCCTTCCCTCCTCTGGCTGCGTTGGCCGAGACCTCCGCCATGTGAGTCAGATTGATCAGCGTCTCGACGCCCGTGGCTCCCTTTGCCTTTGCCGTAAATTCTTTTGCATGAGGATAAAATAGATAGCTGCAGCCGCTAGTACTCAATAGTAAAACCACGGCGATTGGGAGTGCTGTCTTCCAACTCATAGGTCCTCCTTGACACGCGCCTTGGACTTGAAAGGGGAAACTTCCCCTGGTATGTAACCGTACGAGGGAATGGTCCCTGCCACAGGACGAGCGTCACTAGACGGTGACGGGCACGGTTTTGATCGCTGCTTTTACCTTCTCGACCATTTCGTGTGGGATGGACTCCAGCTTGTGGCATTGCTTTGCATGCGTGGCGACGAGTTGCATGAGTTCAGCTTCAGTCTCGGCTCGCACCTGAAAACCGCAGCCGGCGCTGGCGTCGACATCGAGACATCCCAGTTGCTTATACTGTTTGGTCGGCATGGTCTCCTCCTCTTAGGGTTGGAATTGTCGATGCATCATCAATTATGAGGATGATAGTGGATTTGTGTTAAGGAGATCAACCGTCCCCTTGAGGCGGGTCTGTGGATGTACCGTCATGAATAAGAAGGCACGTGGGGCGACATCTTTGAAATTCGTTACGGTGGAGAATGCCGAACATTGTTTTCTCGTTCGGATCGCTTTTACAATTAGGTCTGAGTAGTTGTCTTGCTGGAGTTGGTCGAGCCGATGACGGAATCAGATGGGAATATCCGGTGCACATGGGTAGGGGATAAGGCGCATCTCATTCGCTACCATGATGAAGAGTGGGGTGTGCCGGTACATGAGGATCGCAAACACTTCGAAATGCTGATACTCGAAGGGGCTCAAGCAGGTTTGACTTGGGAGACGATCCTATTGCGTCGCGAGGGATACCGCAAGGCTTTTGTCGGGTTTGACCCCGCCCGAGTGGCCCGCTTCACAGCTCAAACAAAGGCCACGCTGATGAAAGATGTCGGGATCATCCGCAATCGATTGAAAATCGATGCGGCCGTGACGAACGCCCAGGCTTTTCTCGAAGTGCAGAAAGAGTTTGGTTCATTCGACCGATATGTCTGGCGGTTTGTCGGTGGGAAGCCGACGATCAATCATTGGAAGACTGTGAAGCACGTGCCGGTCACGACAGCCGACGGCGATGCCTTATCAAAGGATCTAAAAAAGCGCGGTTTCCGATTTGTGGGCAATACGATCATTTATGCCTACATGCAGGCAGTCGGTTTGGTGAATGATCACACAGGAGATTGTTTTCTCAACAGGAAGGTTGCTCAGTGAAGGCACTTTCCCCTTCATTCTTCGAGAAGAGGTCAGTACGATTCATGGTCAGAAGGGGAAGCCGGCACACCACGACATCGTGTTCGACTTCCAGCGAAACGTGTGAAGTATCGGTCAGGCTGCCTGATTATGGGAGCTTGGCCATATTGACAACGAGGCGGCAACGACCAGGTACACGACACCAGCGACAACGGCCCCTAGATTGAGATCGTACCATGCATTTATTCCAAGGAAGAGCTCATTCAATAAGAACCCTAATATCAACATTACGAATCCAATCCAATTGTAAAACGCCATGGATCGTCTCCTTTCGTTGATGATCTCCAGGTTTATGCGCCGATCGCTGAAAAGAACCACTTACTGTGACTGGGGGCGGATTATACGCCACCCCCATCACGAAAAGCTATAGCCAAGAGGACCAGTGTTTCCTATGCCGAGTTGCTCACAGCCCGAGTTCCCCCCACCTTTTGGTGGTGCTAGCTACGCTATAGCTGACCCGCTTCGGACTGCCGGTTGGTCATTGGAAAATTGATGGAGGGAGTGCCATCAAGCTTGCTGGTGATTCGACCCTCCCCAGAGTGAGAGCCAAAGTGCAGTACCGAAGTATGCTATCGCGACAGCAACCAAAAAGAAATTGGACTCGTGCCACACGTTCAGATACACAACCTCATTGAAGAACAGAGCGAGAAACAGCATCACAAACCCTAGAAGATTGAACCAACGCAGGCCCACGACTGCCTCCTTTCGTTGATGATCTCTAATGTGTTTCAAACGATCTATTATAGGATCGTTCCCTCGGAACGGGGTGGGATTTTATGTCAGCTCCACTTCAAA
The DNA here is from genome assembly GCA_024760525.1 of Nitrospira sp. Taxonomy (NCBI): domain Bacteria; kingdom Pseudomonadati; phylum Nitrospirota; class Nitrospiria; order Nitrospirales; family Nitrospiraceae; genus Nitrospira; species Nitrospira sp. The sequence continues at coordinate 3,263,674 of CP060499.1, read as the reverse complement.
AAGCTAGAGAGAAAGTGAGTTGCGGTTTTCAGTCTGAAGTTTTTTGGTCGTGAGGTTGTACCTGCTGTACCCGGATGTCTTCTGTTCACGCGGTGAGAATTAAATGCTGAGGATTATCGCCCATTTGGACATGGATGCGTTCTATGCTGCGATTGAGGAGCGGGATACCCCGGCCTTTCGCGGTATTCCGCTTGTGGTTGGGGCCGATCCGCTTGGCGGAAGAGGGCGTGGAGTCGCTTCTACCTCGAACTATCTCGCTCGCGCCTATGGGATCCATTCAGCGACTCCGATCTCCACTGCCTGGCGGTTGTCGGAAGAGGCTCGGCGAGCCGGTAAACCCCCGGTGACGTTTGTGTCCGTCGATATGCCGAAATACACGCGGGTGTCCGAAGAGGTGTTGCAGATTGTTCGGCGCTTCATCCCACAGGTGGAACAGGCCAGTATCGACGAGGTTTATGGTGATCTGAGTTGGACAGAATCCTACGAAGAGGCGGAACGACTGTCCTATCGTCTGAAAGAGACAATCCGTTTGGAACAACAACTCACGGCCTCTGTGGGCATCGGACCAAATAAGTTGATCGCAAAAATTGCCTCTGGCTGGCAGAAGCCGAACGGCCTTACGATAGTGAACGAGGAAGGGGCAGAAGCTTTTCTAGCTCCTCTCTCGATCAGAGTCATTCCTGGTATAGGGCCCAAAACGGAAGCCATGTTTAGGGGAAAGGGAATCACGGTCGTCAAAGAGTTGAGAGCGTTGACTCTGCGCCAGCTCGACGAGCTGTTAGGCAAGCGCGGCAGGATACTCTATGATAAAGCTCGCGGCCGAGATGATTCACCAGTCGAGGAATATTCCGAACCAAAATCCATTGGAGAACAGGAAACCTTCGAGTCCGATACCCTTGACAGTCAGATCCTTCTCAACCAGCTCGATTCGCTCGTTCGAGGTGTCACCGACCGCCTACATCACGATGCGTTTCAGTGCTTCCGGACCGTCGTCCTGACCGTTCGCTTTGCGGATTTTGTGACCAAATCGCGCACTCAGACATTGGCAATGCCGACCGGTGACAGAGCCGTCTTAGGCCGTGAGGCTATGAAGTTGCTCCTGCCATTTCTCGATCGGCGAGAAAATCCCCACAGAAAACGAATTCGCTTACTCGGCCTTCGCGTAGAACGGCTGAGTTGACAAGATGTTCGATTCCATAATCGCTCGTTAGAATGATTGATGTTGCAGTCCGACGTGAACGCGCTGTAGCTAATTTCCCGCCAATGAAAATGTGGTGCAGACCTACGTTTCGGTGAAGGTCACATCTACCGCGCTGTATGGTTTGCCATTCACCAGATAAATCATATTTATATTCAATCGTATATACGTATATCACATGAAATGGTGAATCCATATTCCTTCGCATCCCAATATCAATGATTCCACAAAATAAGGACTTTAGGAGGATTTGCCAAGAATTCTCATGAACATTCGCGAACACTTCATGGGTATGGCATTTGCTCCATACCCAGCACGGTTTCAGTACATCTGTGAGGACATCATGAACATTGGATCAAAAGAAGCTGTTCGGGAAGCTCGTTTCTACCGTCCAAGGAGTCTCAATACCAAGCCTGCCATTGCGGGTGTCTGTGAAGGTCAAGGAGAATCTCCTTTTCCTTCTCGTCGGCAAGAGGTGCGAGTCAATGAACAGAAGGTATGTGCCTATGGTCTGTCTGAATCAATAGACGGTGGACGTGTGATGCTCGAGCAGGGCGAGGTGTACTGCCTCAACCGAAGTGAGCACGGGGTTCTCGTGCTGATGGGAAATCGGCCTCGATACCGGCAGCTTATTGAACTTCATGTTCCTGAAACTCGGTGGGAACATTCTTTAAACTTATACGAAGTGCAGTGGACAAAAGCGGTATCGGTTGAGTCACATGGTGATCTCTTTCTCGTCGGGTGTCGCCTCGTGTTCGGAGCATCTCGATACTGGGCTTTCTAATTTGTGTCTGAATCGTTCTGCCGCTGCGTTTGGTACGTTCCTTTGCTCAATGTGATGATCCTCAATGATCGGCGTGCGCTTCTTCACTCAACGTCGGTTTCTCTCTTCAATCTCTCCTCGCTTTTCTCTGTGGATGTCATTCAGGCGCGGTAGTCCTGCCTCCACAATCATGAATACTCATTGATTGCGAACTAGGATCGCTTTATCCTGCCCGGGTGGTGCTCTGGTTCGTCATCCTCTACCTCCTCCTTTCGGTCGGTATCGGGCTTTTCGCCGCGACACGTGTGCAGAATTCCAGGGATTTTGCCGTAGCCGGAAGGAGCCTGCCACTCGCTGTTGTCACGGCGACTGTCTTTGCGACCTGGTTCGGTGCCGAAGCGGTATTAGGCATCTCGGCCACTTTCGTCAAGGAAGGGCTCCGTGGTGTCGTTGCCGACCCATTCGGGTCCAGCATGTGTTTGATGCTCGCCGGACTCTTTTTCGCCCCCCGGCTGTATCGACTCAATATGCTCACAGTGGGCGACTACTATCGGTACCGCTATAACCGGACCGTCGAAGTCCTCTGCACACTCTGCATCGTCGCCTCGTACTTGGGATGGGTTGCAGCCCAATTCAAAGTGCTCGGTTTAGTCCTCAATGTGGTCACAGAAGGAAGCGTCAGTCAGTCGGTCGGGATTGTGATCGGTGCAGCGATTGTTCTGACCTATACGACCTTCGGCGGTATGTTTTCCGTAGCGATTCTGGACTTCGTTCAGATTTCAGTCATTGTGGGGGGACTTTTGTATATTGCGTCGATCGTGGGGAATCTGGCTGGTGGGGTGCAAACGGTGATCTCTCATGCAGCCGGCACCGGCAAATTGGACTTGTTTCCACCGGCCACGATCACAGCCTGGATCCCCTTCATCGGAGCTTGGATGACCATGATGCTCGGATCTATCCCGCAGCAGGACGTGTTTCAACGCATCACGTCAGCCAAGAATGAACAGACGGCCGTGCGGGGGGCGTTGCTGGGTGCCGCGCTGTATTTTGTCTTCTGTTTCGTCCCCATGTTTCTCGCGTATGCGGCGACTCTGATCGATCCCGTCAAATTCGGGATGCTGTTGGAGCAGGATTCGCAGCTGGTGTTGCCCACATTGATTCTCCAATACACGCCACTTCCGGCGCAGATCATTTTCTTCGGAGCCGTTCTATCTGCCGTCATGAGTTGTTCGAGCGCAACATTGCTGGCACCGTCGGTGGCGCTGAGCGAGAACGTCGTTCGACCGTTGCTCGCGCATGTGAATGACTCGGAGTTTCTCCGCTTGATGCGTGTTGTGTTGCTCGGCTTCGCCTCGGTGGTTCTGGCCATTGCACTCTGGTCAGATGCGACGATCTACAAGCTGGTGGTGAATACCTACAAGGTTACTCTGGTGGCGGCGTTCATTCCATTGGTTGCGGGGCTCTATTGGAAGCGAGCGACGACACAGGGCGCTCTTTACGCCATTGTCGCCGGGCTTACAACTTGGGTGGTGCTGGAATTGTTGAGCCAGCCGACGGATGTCTGGCCTCCGCAACTCGTTGGATTTCTAGCGGCGGGAATCGGCATGTTTGTGGGATCGGTGTGGCCTTCGCAAGTGCTCGAATCCCGGAGTGCCAACGAAAGTGCCGGGAGAGGTGAGAGCAGCGTTGTGCCTGATTCTGCAGGCAAGCCTCCGATGGCTCCTTAAATTCGCCGTTCTAATGGGCTAATGTTGGAGCGTGAGGCGCACGACTCGACGGATTTCATCCGATGAGAAGGTCTTCTTAAGAACACGTCGTGCGCCGAAGAGCTTGGCGACAGTTGGAAAGTTGTAGTGACCGGTTGCCTTGGTTAGGGCTATCACTCTGGCATCCAGAAATTCCTGCGTTAGAGCGAGAGTGACATCCATCCCATCTCGCTCCGGCATCAACATATCAGTGATGACGAGATCGGCGGGTGTGACGCGATAGAGGTGAGACCGATGTGGCCATTGGCAGCTTCACGAATCTGATGGCCGTCCTCTTCAAGAATGCGACGCAACAATACCCGAATCGGCGCATCGTCGTCGACGATCAAGATGGAAGCCATGTCTCTCCTTCGCAGCTCCGACAACGCACACCAACGGGCTCGTGAAGCCTCATACCTTAAAGCTGAAATCAGGCTGCTTGTGGCATGGCCGATTGTACTTCAGGGTGGAGCTGGCCTTTGTTGATGTCCAACTCCCCATTCGAGAGGACCAACGCCTGTTGCTCTCTAGCGAGGCGATGTCGCTCGATGACCGGGTCATGGACATTCCCACAATTCATGCAACGGTATCCCTTGGCCCACATGTGCCCGATGGTTCCATTAAAATCCAAAAAATGGTCATTCACCATGAGGCCGTGGCAGCGTGAACAGTTCATGATTCTCTCCCTGTTACAAGTTGTGGGGACTCGCGTTTGTTATGAGAAAGATAGCTAAACCCTTGCAGATGAGGTAGACCCGGAGGGGGTAACACGGAAGAGGGGTGTCGAGGGTAGAATATGCTGATACGTCGGCAAAGAGACCGTTCATTTGCTGCTGAAATGGTGCTGGCGGCAATAGGCCTGCTTATGCCCCTATATTGTCCAAATGAGGAATGGCTCTGATGGCATCGGCTCGTGTTTGGTTCAAGAGAGGAATAGGCGCCACGCTGGCATTGGCGCTATGTGGTCTCATCGGCCTCGTGATTTATGCTGCCGTGCTCTCGGCGAGCCTGTCGCTTCCAAGGAGCGATGAGCATCCTCCGCTCCTTATTTACGGAGCTCCGTTCTTCCTAACGCCGGGGCTCCATCCCGTGGATTCAGGCTTATTGGACCGCCTGCATCGGCTGGAATACAGGCCGGTCACTGGGACGCCGCGGGGAGCCGGTGAGTATTTCGTCACGAACGATGCGATTGAGATTGTCCTGCGTGCTCAGGAAGATAATCGACTTCCCGCCCGATCCATACGGTTGATATTGACTAACGGCATTGTGACCGAGGTGTTGTCGGTGCCGGACAATCAGCCAGTCTCACTTGTAGCTCTCGAGCCGGTCTTGATCAGCGGCATGCGGGCAGGAACCAAACAAGTTCGTGAATGGATTCAGTTGGACCAGATACCTCCCGCGCTGATTGAAACGTTGCTAGCCGTCGAAGATCGTCGCTTTTTCTCTCACTATGGCGTTGATCCTCTCGCCATCGGTCGGGCGCTGTGGATCAATGTCACTCGCGGAGCCGTCGTGCAGGGGGGCAGCACCCTCACTCAGCAGCTGGCAAAAAACCTCTTTTATTCTCCCCAACGCACCATGGGGCGGAAGTTCCGGGAGCTTGTGGCCGCGATCGCGCTCGAGTTCAAATACCGCAAAGAAGAAATTCTGGAGAGTTATGTGAACGAGATCTATCTCGGTCAAGCCGGGCTGGTGTCGATCTACGGTGTGAGCGAAGCGGCGCATCGCTACTTTGGCAAAACACCCGGTAATTTGTCGATCGAGGAAATCGCATTGATCGTTGGATTGATTAAGGGACCCAATACCTATTCGCCGGTGAAAAACGTGGAGTCGGCAACCAAGCGCCGCAATGTCGTGCTCCGCCGCCTACGCGAAGAGGGCATTCTGACAGAGGAAGCCGTAACGGTGGCCCTGAACCGCCCGGTTAAAGTCGTCCTGACCAATGATGCGCTCACCGATGCGCCGTACTTTGTTGATTATCTGTTTAGGGAGATTGAGCAAGGAACCGGGATGGGAATTCCGGAAGGAGCGAGAATCTATTCGACTCTTGATCCCAGAACGCAGCAAATCGTTGCGCAGGTCTTACAGAAAGGATTGGCAAAACTGGAGAAGAGCTATCCGGCGCTGGCCGGCGTTGAGCCGTCGCTTCAGGGCGCTGCAGTTGTGTTGGACGTGAAGCGTGGCCATGTGTTGGCGATGGTCGGTGGACGGGACTATCGACTGAGCCAGTTCAATCGTGCGGTGCAGGCGCATCGATCAGCGGGATCTCTCTTCAAGCCCTTCGTCTACCTGGCAGGATTCGAAGCGGCCCATGATCAAGGGATGACCGGTCTGACTCCGGCGACGCTGCTAATGGATGAACCGGTGACCTTGGAATCCGGCACCGGTCCCTGGTCACCTCAGAATTACGATCGGCAGTATCGAGGGCAGGTCACGGTCCGAACGGCCCTTGAGCAGTCACTCAACGTTCCAGCCGTCCGAACGGCTCACCGGACTGGAATTGTGACGCTGACGGGCGTGCTACAGAAGTTCGGGATTACCACGCCACTAGCCGACAATTTATCTTTGGCCCTGGGGAGTTCAGCGGTTTCCTTACTGCAGATCACATCAGCTTACGCAGGACTCGCCAATGGAGGAGTTGTCATCCGCCCGGTCGCCTTGTCCAATATGGCGAATGTGGGTGGTGAGACCATCTGGAGTCCTACCCTTGATCGACGTCAGGCGGCCACTCCACAAGGGACATTTCTTGTGACATCCTTGTTGAAAGGAGTGGTGGATCGAGGTACCGCCGCCAAGGCCAAAACCTTCGGAGTTCAAGGGCCGGTCGCAGGCAAAACCGGGACGACGGATGGCTATCGAGATGCGTGGTTCGTCGGGTACACCCCGGATATCGCGATCGGTGTCTGGGTCGGGTTTGACGATGAGCGACCGCTTACGTTGACCGGCGCGCAGGCCGCGCTTCCGATCTGGAGTGAGTTGGCGGTTCGGCTCCTACCACAGGGTGCGCAGGATTTTGAGATGCCGTCGGGGGTCGTCCAGCGTCGGATCGACCCGAGAACCGGCCAGCTGGCGACTTCGCAATGTCCCGAGAAAATATCAGAGTTCTTCATCGCCGGGACTGAGCCGACGATCTACTGCGAAGTTCACGGAGGCGGCTTCTGGGAACAACTGAAGCACACGTTCGGCCTCTCCTCGCAATAAATGGCGGCACAGCCCCCCGGATTGCCGGATTCCACAAACCGTTAGGCGTATCTCCGGTCCTAGGGTACCCTTGGTAAGGGTTGGCCTGCACAGAGGAGCGTCCCATGAAAAAGACCGGGTATGTGGATGACGGCAATATCACGCTGTTGGCAAAAGGCGTTGAATTGAAGGGTGAAATCAAAGTCGACGGTACAGTCCGGATCGATGGCCGCCTGGAAGGCGATGTGCATACCAAAGGTGAAGTGATTGTGGGAGAAGATGGAGTCGTAAAAGGAGCCATCCATGCCGATTCACTCATCAGCAGCGGACGCATCAAAGCGACGGTGACGGCGACCGGGCGTGTACAACTGCTCAAAACGGCGATTCTGATCGGCGAAGTGCACAGTCCTATGCTGCTGATGGAAGAGGGAGCCAAATTTCAGGGAGTGAGCGACATGGGAGTCACCGGCTGGCCGGAAGAATCCTCTCGATTGCCCAGCAATGTTCGTGACATGAATGCGCATCGTGGAAAGGCGGTCGCGTTGATCGGCAGAGAAGCCGACCTGTAGGTTCGTTTGCACCGCTTACCCTCAGTTTCGTGCCTGTCTAAAGCTCAGTCTATTCTCTTATCCCGCTCGTTCCTTCCGTGACAGATGCCGCCGGATCTGCTATTTACTGACTATCTCCTCAAGAGACTCTGATCTTTTTCATGACTCGACAACAACTCTTTTCCATCGTGTTCTTCTCTCTCCTGGTCTTACTGCTCTATCAGATTGGGTTGATGTTCAAACCCTTCGTGCTGTCGGCTCTCTGGGCGGGACTGCTTGCCCATTGGGGGTTTCCCATCCATCTTCGGTTGACAAAACTCTTAGGTGGCAAGGAGGCGGTATCCGCTGCAGTGCTGACGATCGGTGCGTTGGGTGTTGTGATCGTCCCGTTGGTCGTGATGGGAGCTATGCTGGTACGGGAAGCGGGAGCAGCGGAACAGGAGATTCGAGTGTGGATTTCGTCTGGCGGGCTTCAAAGGTTGCCGAATCAATTGGCGACCATCCCCTTCATCGGCGGTTGGCTGAAGTCGGCTGTATCGGGAACCGGCGCACCGGTGCTTTCCGTGGAGCAGTCGTTGATGACCGGAGTGAAAGAGGTCAGCCAATTTTTAGTCGGCAGCATGGGCGGCCTGCTGAAGAATGCGTTCGCGCTCGTGACGGATTTTTTCATGATGTTGCTGGTGCTGTTTTTCCTTTTCAAGGATGGCCGACAGTGGCTCACGGTGTTATACGAACTGATTCCGATGGAAGAGTCGCATAAGTCCAAGATCCTGACCCGGTTGGATCAAACGATTCGTGCGGTGGTGAAAGGGATGTTGGTGACGGCTATTGTTCAAGGCCTGCTGGCGGGGCTGGCCTACCTTGCGCTCAGTGTGCCTTTTCCGATCGGACTCACGGCATTGACGATCGTTCTGGCCCCGATTCCATTCGGTGGAACGGGGTTGATCTGGGGCCCGGTGGTCCTCTACTTCTTCTGGATCGGTTCTGTCGGAAAAGCGCTTGCGATGCTGGTTTGGGGGATCGGTGTGGTCTCGATGGTCGATCAGTTTCTTCGCCCATGGCTGATAGGCCAAGATGTGCAGATTCCCGTGTTGCTGCTCGTGCTCAGCGTGTTGGGCGGGCTGGCGCTGTACGGATTGCTCGGCCTTTTCGTCGGACCGATATTGGTCAGTTTGCTCATGACCGCGGTTCAGATTTATCGGGAGGAGTACCAACTCAAGCAGACGATTGCCCCCGCGAGTTCGTCAACGCCATCTTAAGGTCCTCGTCACGCGTTGACCCTCATTCGCACACAGTCGCTTTCTTTTGGCGACCATGACGAGAACGTCTTCTGTTATTCCAGCGGGATCGTAATCGCGATGCCACCCATCACATCATTCACCTTAAAGTCCTGCTTGGGACTCAGCGGATGACTATTGTGACAGGTGACGCACGCAGAAGAGACGGCTCGGTCCGCATAGATGGCTTGGAAGTATTGTTTCTTGCCGCTTGAGACAATTCCGGTGATCGGCCGATCGGGCTGGTCTTTAAGCACCTCCAGTGCCTTTCGCTCGAAGTCGGTAGCGGGGGCATTGCGTTGATAGATCGGGGAGAGCCCGATAAGTCGGTAACGGATGCCTCGGCCGCTCTCGGCGACCAATCGGCCTGAATGTTGGAGAAACTGGGCCGGCAGGGGAAGCGCGTTGTCCTGCTCCCAATGTTCGGTTGCTGCGACAATCCCTTTCCCCTGCATACGATTCACGACCTGAGTCGTATAAATCGTGCGATCTGCCTCGACGACAGCATGGACGTAATCCGCGACCCTTTCAGGTGAGATCCCGACGGCGATAGGGCTCTCTTTGGCGGCGAGGAGAGCAGCTAGACCCCAGCACCCCCCTAAGATGAGTGTGACGGTTGCGGCTCGGAACGCGAGGCGGAAGTTGCCCATGAGCCTCCTTTGGGTGATTGAGGCACACTGATCGGCAGGGTGACGATGCAGGTGGTGCCTTGGCCTTCGAGACATTCGATGCGGAGGTCGCCTCCGAATTTTCGGATAATGCGTCTCGCGACGGTCAGTCCAAGTCCCGAACCCTCCCCCTGTCCTTTTGTTGTAAAAAATGGGTCAAAGACCTTCGAGAGGTGTTGCTTGGAAATACCGGGTCCGGAGTCGGTGATGGTTGCGGTCACCATATGGTCTGACTGGACGGTGGCTAAAGCGAGGGTACCCTCGCCTTTCATGGCTTGCACAGCGTTGGTCACCAGATTCACCAGCGCTTGCCGGAGTTGATCAGGAAAAGCGAGGACGGGTGTCTCGCCCGCATAGGTTTTCTGGATCACGATGCTTTTCATTTCAACGGTGGTCTGTGCCGTGGCTAACGCTTCGTCCAATTCACGCTCCAAAACGATCGGAACAGGCTTGTCGGAAGTGTCTCGGCTTGCCATGCCGGTGAAATCTCGGATGATCGTCGACATCCGGCGACCATGGGCCACAATGTCCTGAGCATAGCTCTTGATCCGTTCAAGGTTGTCTTCTTCTTGGATGGCTTCTCCAAGCCCGATGACTCCAAATAAGGGGTTGTTGAGTTCATGGCCGATGCCGGCGGTCAGGACGCCAAGGCTTCCTGTTTTCTCCGCCTGGACCAATTGATCCTGCAGCCGACTCTCATCCGTGGTGTCTCGAAGCACCAGACCAATGCTGTCTTCTTCCCCGGGCCTCGCGGGCAATCGGAACCATTGATAGTGATAGACACGCGATCCGATGTGGAGTTCCGACCGATGACGGGCTGATGCGTGATCGGCAGTAGGTTCCAACGGATCCCTCGGTGCTGCCTCACGCTCGAAGTCGGCTGTGGGAAATGGCTTATCTCCATTGGTCCGGAACTCCGCTTGAAGCTGTTTCTGAACGGCTGGGTCGAGCGGAAGAATCGTGAACAGCGACGCGCCCGACATCGGCTCTTGGACCGTGAAGGATTCGCGGGCCGCCCGATTGATGTAACGCACAATTTCGTTCGCATCGATTAAGAGGATTGGAGTGGGAACGGCGTCTAGAATTTGATCCGTGGATTGCTGGAGGACTTGGACTTCCTGGGTTTTCAATTTGACTTGATCGGTCAGTCCGGCGAAAGCGGCGTTCAATTGCTGATTCATGCGGTTGAATTCTGCGGCCAAGTCCTCCAATTCGTCACCGGTGTGGATCTGAATCGGGGTTCGCAATTCACCGCGCCCGATGGACTGCGCCGCCTGTTGCAGCTGCCGTACCGGGGTGACAATGCGGCCGGCAGACACGTAGCCAAGCGAGGCCAGCAGCACGATGGCTACGGCTCCAAACACGGTCACCCAGGCGAATAGATGTTCGATCGGGGCAAAGAGTTCATCGGACGATTGCCAGACGAAGGTGTGCCACGACCCATCGTCGCTGGCTCCGTTGGTGACCCGGCTGGTTTCCGAGAGCGGGGCAAACCCGATAACGGACGTAGCCTGCCCGCCGTGACCATCGCTTGAGGCTTGTACCCAACCGGGCTGCTGCGGTGTTACGAGCGGGATTAACTTCGGATCGGACAATGGGACGCCCGTGGGAAGAATGGGGCAACTGACGACGATTCCGTTGGTGTCAATCAGCATGACATGGCCGGTTTTTCCAAATCGCGTGACGTGAGTTGCAGGAGAGAAGAACTCCTTGGCGTCGATCACGCGGTGAAGGACTCCGACGACTTCATACCGAAGACTGTCCATGACCGGGAGTGAGATGGAGAATACATAAGCGTTCACCTTCTCGTCGAAATGGACATCTTCGACATAGAGCTTCCCCACGGCTTTGTTGAAGGTCCCCTTCCACCATCGGGTGGTGTGGTGGCGGAACGCCGGATGGTCGGTCATCGTTGCCACGAGCACACCTTGTGCGTCCGTGAGGTACAGCATCTTTGTCGAGGAGCGGACGACGTGCGGAAGCAATTGACCAGGTGCACTGTGGACGCCGGTATAGTACTCGTGGAGCAATGCGCTAAGACGGTTGTCCGTGATGGATTTGATCGCAGCCGTGTCTCGATCTGTCCAACGCCGCTCCAAATCAGTGATCGCGGCCGCCGGATTCTTGGAGTCGCCTCGCGCATCACGCCGGTGCTCCAACTCACGAATGATCGCAGTGTCATTCGCGATACGCGCGGTGTGCGCGATTTCTTCGGCAAGGAGGAGATCAAGTTTGCGGGCGGCTTCAGTCGCAAGCGCTTCAAAACTTTCCCCGCTGACCTCCCGGATTTCTTGGGAGCCCTGCCAGAATGCCATGCCCAAACCCACAACGAGCGGGATGATACCGACGAGCAGCATGGAAAGAATGATCTTGGTCTTCAACCCCCATCGTGTGCCTGGCTGCGATGATATCGGCGTCTCGCTCATGACGGCGTACTCCTCGCATCGGCTCCGGATTCTCCGGGAAATGTGAGCGTAAACGTTGCCCCGTGACCAACTTGGCTCTGGACCTCGATGGTCCCCTTCATGTGATAGATCACGTTTTTGATGTTGTAGAGCCCCAATCCCGTTCCTTTCCCCGGGGGTTTCGTCGTGAAAAAGGGCTCGAAAATCCGACTCTGTAACTCAGGGGAGATGCCGTAGCCGGTGTCCGAGACACGAACCTGCGTCGCGCCGGCCACCATGGCGGTTGCCAACGTCAAGGTTCCGTGGTGTTCCATCGCCTGGACCGCGTTCGTGATGAGATTGACGAACACATGGAGGAGTTCGTCAGGGTTTCCCTTTACGACGACATCCGGCTGGTAGAGTTTTCGAATTTCAATGTCTTGAAGGGCCACGGCGTATCGGGCAATCTTCAAGGCTTCATCCAGCTTGCCGTTGACGCTGATCAGGCAGTCTTGCCGCAACGATGCTCGGCGAGAGTAGGAGGTGAGATCTCGGCAGATGGCTGTTGTGCGTTTGACTGCTTCAATGATGTCCAGCGCTTGGGCATGTACGGTATCCAAGTCGACTTCTTCAGCCAGATTTTCCGCCATGCCGAGAATGAGCTGGAGCGGATTGTTCATGTCATGAGCGATCCCGGCGGCGAACGAGCCGATTCCGGCCAGTTTCTCCGCGTGGAGCAGCTCAGTCTGTAATATTGCTTCATGCTGCACGAGTTTCCACAGAAGTCGTGAAGCTTGTCCGCTCAAGATATCGACGCTCGCCGGCAGCTGGTCCTGAAGTATCGATTTCATCGCGGGATCGCCGGTGACGTCCATCACAAGGTTGACCTCTTGGTTGTTAATCAGGTCGGCAACCCGCTCGTAGACCGGCACGTTGAGCTCTTGAGCCCGTTTGAGTCCGGGAGCTGAGGAGACCTTATCGGCAATTCCGAGGATCTCGATCGTACCGATCTGATGCAGCACATCGAGCAGCGCGGTCCCACCCCGGCCCGCACCGATGATGGCCACCCTTGTCGGAAGTAGGGTGGGCGCCGGCTCACTCTGTTCACCCTCGATTTCCGGATGAGCAGCAATCGGAGAGGGGGCCGCAACGCCCTTTCCCTGTGATGTTTGCCAGTCCCTCATAGATGAGCCAATTCACGCTGTTCCATGGCACGAGCGACAGAGGCTTTCAATTTTTCGCCTTCCACCGGCTTCACGAGATAATCCACAACACCCTGCCGGAGTAAAGACGTGGCCATGTCGGTGTCCGGGAATCCGGTCAGGACGATCAAGGGGACGCGCGGATAGTTCTGGCGGAAGTAGGCGATTGCTTCGATGCCGTTTACCTTCGGCATCCGGATGTCGCAGATGATGACGTCAAGAAGGAGGCGATTCTCACCGGAGTTGATGACTTCGATGGCCTTTTCTCCATTTTCTGCTTCCAGGATATCGTACCCCGCCTTGTGCAGCGTCATTCGGACGACCTTACGGATGTCGGGTTCGTCATCGACGATCAGCACTCGACCATTACAGCTTTCCCCTCCTACAAAAAACCCGGATTTGAATTCGCTCATAACACCCTCCTTTGTGACGGACGAAATGAAATATTTTCAGTTGCTGAAAGGGTAGGCGCAAAGTTGATGCCGAGCTTGATAGGATTAAACCTATAGAATCTCAATGACTTGCTCATCGGGGTTTCGTGCCTTCTTGGCCAACTGGTTCAAATGCACCACCAGTATGTTGAAAGCCACCAACGTGGATGCCGCATTGCGTTTCCACACCGATTTCAGCTAGGGTATTGAAAAAACTAGCGGAGTTAAGGCCCGTGATCACACCCGATGCAGTGACCGATTATGTTCGCAAGTGCCTGCCGGATGCCGTGGTGACAGTGACCGACCGGACGGGAACGATGAATCATCTGAAGGTCGTTATCGTTTCGGATGGGTTTCAAGGAAAGAATCTCTTGGACCGGCACCGCATGATCTATCAAGCCTTAGACGCTCCGATGAAGGATGGACGGATCCATGCATTGGAGTTAACGGCACGAACCAGAGATGAGGCATAGGAGGAGACAATGGCCGATCCGATCGAGGACGAAATCCAAAAGGAAGTAAAGGCGCATAAGATTTTGATCTACGGTAAGGGAACCAAAACCATGCCGATGTGCGGATTCACGAGGGAGACCATGCAGTTTTTTGATAAATATGGGTATCCCTACGAGCTTATCGACGTTTTGTCACAGCCTGCCAAACGGGAGGCCCTGACGAAGCTGACGAATTGGCCGACGCTTCCCAAAGTATTTATCGACGGCACTTTTTATGGCGACACCGATATCCTCGATCCCATGGCCGCCAAGGGTGAGATCGAACCGCTCCTGAAAAAGGCGTTCGGGAAGTAGCAGGTCATCCCTGCTAGTCGCTGGCTCCCCGAGCCCGCACACGGGGGCAATCACAACTCACATTATGGGCGGTGCTCGCTCGACAGGCGCAGTGAGACCAGTAGGGACGCCCTGCCTGGATGACAAGGTGAGGGTGCACCCCATACATCTGCCTGTCATGTTCTCTCCGGGAATGGCCGAGACTCCTTGTCTTCTGGGAGCCAGGAGGAGGTGGAGCTGCACGTAACTCATCTATGGCGCGAACCTCACCGCGCATCTGTTCGATCCGAGACTAAGCAAAGACTAGCGATGCTACTGCGTTGCGGCTTTCAAACTGTAGAACATGGTTGTCGCATATGAAGATGCTGCCTCCCATGATTGTGGCACTGATCGTGGTCGTGGGGTGCTCCTCTGCCATTCCTCATCGCGATCATTCTGTCTGGGAGCACTCACGGATTGTTGATCTCACCCACTCATTCGGGTCGGATACCATCGTCTGGCCAACGGAGCAGGACTTCAAGCTCGTCGTCCAGCATGCAGAGGATGCGCCTGGCGGGTACTACTATGCCTCCAACCGTCTGGAGATGGCTGAGCATGGCGGCACGCACATCGACGCCCCGATCCATTTTTCCAGAGGGAAGCAGACGCTGGATCAGATTCCAGTGGAGCGATTAGTCGGGACAGGCATCCGAATCGATGTCACGGAGCAATGCGCGCGTGATCGGGATTACCGCGTGGCGATCGCCGATTTCGAGCGGTGGGAAGCCGAGCATGGGCGAATACCAAACGGCGCCATCGCTCTGTTGGACACGGGCTATGCGCGATCCTGGCCGGATCGGAAAGCCTATCTGGGAACAGAGGAGAGAGGACAGGAGGGAGTACGCGCGCTGCATTTCCCTGGGTTGCATCCTGAAGCGGCGGCTTGGTTGGTACGTGAACGAGGAGTGAAAGCCGTGGGCATCGATACTGCCTCGATCGATTTTGGCCGATCGACCAAATTCGAAACACATGTCGCGCTGCTATCTCAGAATGTGCCGGTATTCGAAAATCTCGCCACGCCGCATGATCTGCCGCATCGCGGGTTCGACGTGATCGCACTTCCGATGAAGATTGCCGGCGGCACGGGTGGCCCGCTTCGGATCATCGCGGTGATACCACCTGCGCACTGATTTGTCCCACTGATTGCGGCAATGCAATTTGACTGGGAGAATGAAGAAGCTCTTTTCTCAGATTGAAGAAAGGATCGAGGTAACCATTCCTGCCTGAAAAACGATCAACCTGCAAATCCCCAAGCAGCAAAACAAAAAGGCCGCCTTTTCAGGCGGCCTTTTTTCTCTTCTCTCAGTAGGTGCGATGCGGGTGCTCTCAATTGCGCGGACTATCCTCAGCCGCCCACCCGAGACGCGCTCTTGACCTCAGCGAGCATCGCCCGAATCAGGATGCTCAAAATGGTTCCCGGCTAGGCCGCAGGGAGCTCGGTGACCGAAGCGTACCCTTGTGCGGTACGTTGCAGGGAGACGAGCGACTGAGAACGACGCTGGGGGACATTTCCAGCATCCTGCTACGTGCCCATTTCCCAGGATGCCAGATACTTTTTCTGCTCCGCCGTCAACGTATCGATTGCCACACCCATGCCGGCCAGTTTGAGCCGGGCAATCTCTTTATCGATAGCCTCCGGGACGGGATACACTTTCTTTTCGAGCTGTTTGTAATTCTTTACGATGTATTCGGCGCCAAGCGCCTGGTTCGCAAAGCTCATGTCCATGACGCTGGAGGGATGTCCTTCTGCGGTGGCAAGGTTCACCAGCCGGCCTTCACCGAGCAAGCTGACACGGTGGCCGTTTTTCTTAAGCGTGAATTGCTCAACTCCCGTCCGAACAGCTTTGCGCTTGCCGGCCAACTTTTCAAGAGTCGGGATATCCAGCTCCACATTGAAGTGCCCGCTGTTGCAGACGATGGCGCCGTCTTTCATCACAGCGAAATGTTCTCCTCGGATCACGTGGATGTTACCGGTGACCGTGACGAAGAAATCTCCAACCGGAGCCGCTTGTTCCATCGGCATGACGCGGAATCCGTCCATGACGGCTTCGAGGCCTTTCAAGGGATCCACCTCGGTCACGACCACGTCCGCGCCCATACCTTTGGCCCGCATTGCGATACCGCGTCCGCACCATCCATAGCCCACTACCACAACGACTGAGCCGCAGACCAATCGGTTGGTCGCGCGCACAATGCCGTCCATGGTGGATTGACCGGTTCCATAGCGGTTGTCGAACATATGTTTGGTGTCGGCATCGTTGACGGAAATGACCGGGAACTTGAGAACTTTCTTTTCGGCCATACTGCGCAAACGAATGACACCTGTGGTGGTTTCTTCCGTACCGCCGATGACATTCTTTAACAGTTCTTTGCGTTTGGAGTGCAGGTGCGACACGACATCGGCGCCGTCATCCATGGTCAGATGGGGCCGGTGCGCAATCGCGGATTCGATATGGCGGTAGTACGTGGCGTTGTCTTCGCCCTTGATGGCAAAGGTTGGAATGCCTTCATGTTGAACCAAGGCAGCGGCGACGTCGTCCTGAGTACTGAGGGGATTTGAGGCACAGAGACGGACATCGGCCCCGCCGGCTTTCAACGTGATAGCCAGATTCGCCGTTTCGGTAGTCACGTGCAAACACGCGGTGACGCGAACTCCCTTTAATGGTTGCTGCCGCTTGAACCGTTTGCGAATCAGCCGCAATACGGGCATCGTTGCTTCCGCCCATTCGATTTTCGATTTGCCTTGGTCTGCCAGCTTGATATCTCTCACATCGTAGTCCACGAAAATCCTCCTTCTAAAAATGCCAATCAGGATTGGTCGGTCGTCTATTGCCGTCATGAAAAGGGGGGCGGGTGGAGAACCCGTCCCCCTTTGCTGACGTCGCGAGGCTCACGACGCTTACAGGCCGGCGTCTTTGCGGAGTGCTTTGGCCTTGTCGGTCTTCTCCCAGGTGAATTCCGGTTCGTTGCGCCCAAAGTGTCCGTAAGCGGCCGTCTTACGGAAAATCGGCCGTCGGAGCTTGAGATGATCGATAATCCCTCGAGGAGTCAAGGGGAAGTGCTTGCGCACAAGTTTATCGAGAATATCGACCGATACTCTTTCGGTGTTCTTCGTGTCGACGAGCACGGAGACAGGATCAGCAACCCCGATTGCGTAGGCTAACTGGACTTCGCACTTTTCGGCCAAGCCGGCGGCAACGAGATTCTTGGCGATGTAGCGCGCCATGTACGAGGCGGAACGGTCCACCTTTGTGGGATCCTTGCCGGAGAAAGCGCCGCCGCCGTGACTGCCATGTCCACCGTAGGTATCGACGATGATCTTTCGGCCCGTAAGCCCTGTGTCACCCATCGGACCGCCGACGACGAAACGGCCGGTGGGGTTGATGTGATGCTTCACGCCGGTCGGGTCATAAAGGCCTTTAGGCATCACAGGCTTGATAATCTTTTCCATGATGTCACGTTCAATCTGCTTGTTCGTCACATCCGGGCTATGCTGCGTGGAAACGACGATCGTATCGATCCGCACGGGCTTGCCGTTTTTGTATTCGACCGTCACTTGGGATTTGCCGTCCGGTCGCACCCAATCGAGAATTTTCTTTTTGCGAACCTCAGCCAGACGCTTGGTCAGTCTGTGGGCCAGCACGATCGGCATCGGCATGAGTTCATCCGTTTCATTGGTGGCATACCCGAACATCAGGCCCTGATCGCCGGCCCCGCCGGAATCTACGCCCATCGCAATATCACTGGATTGCTGGTGAATAGCGGTCAGAACTGAGCAGGTATGGAAGTCGAACCCCCACGATGCATCACAATAGCCGACATCCTTAATGACATCACGGATAATATCCGGAATTTCGACATAGGCCTTGGTGGAAATTTCACCGGCCACAAACGCAATGCCCGTGGTCAGGATCGTTTCGCAGGCGACACGGGAATGTTTGTCTTGAGCGATGATGGCGTCTAAGATGCCGTCGGAGATCTGGTCGGCGATCTTATCCGGATGTCCCTCAGTGACCGATTCCGAAGTAAAGAGATAATTGTCTCGCATATGCCCCTCGTGGGTTCAGGTTATGAAAAACCATCGCTGGTCTGTCTGCTGATTGGGAATGTGATGAGTAGTGCTGAGTGATAAGCCGAGCACAAACTTTGGCAATTCTAGAGGAGATCGGTTGACTTTGTCCATCACTTCGATAGTAGGGGATGAGAATTTGTCACGTGCCCTTTACTTGACTCAGGTTTTTGCGGACTTGTAACATGTGGTGTTGTTATATGAACCATCTGATCCAGAACTCTTAAGCCTAACGACCGCGATGATGTCAAGGACAAAAGCTTGAAGCCCTCGCTGCTCTTAGCTATGAAACATCCTCCAGCGGCTGCGGTGTTTATCTTCATAGTAGTCGGCCTGCTTTTCATGGCACCTTGTTCCGAGGCAGCGTCGCTCCAAACCAAAACGTGGCAAGTCTTCGAACGTGGTGTCGTCCAGGTCGGTGACGAAGCGCCGAATTTCAAGCTGCGGGACCTTGCCGGCAACGTCATGAGTTTGTCTCAGCTGAGAGGAAAAGTCGTGCTGCTGAATTTTTGGGCGACCTGGTGTGGGCCATGTCGTGTTGAGATGCCGGCGATGGAACAGCTCTATCGAACCTTTCCACGAGGCGAGTTCGAAATTTTGGCGGTGTCTACTGATCCGCAGGGTGCGGCCGTGACACGCCCGTTTCAGAAACGAATGGGGTTCACATTTCCCATTCTGCACGATTCGGAGTATCGCGTAGGCCTTACCTACGGAGCACGGACGATCCCAATCACCTTCATGGTCGACCGTCATGGTATCGTGCGGCAAAAGATTTTTGGCGCTCGTGACTGGGACTCGCCAGAAGCGCGTGATTTGATTTACGCACTGATGAAGTCGTGACCATGACTCAGTCTATCCCACAGATCTCGCTCATTGCCGCCTTCTCAGCAGGGCTCCTCTCGTTCGTGTCCCCATGTGTTCTGCCGCTGGTGCCGAGCTACATTTCCTACATCACGGGGTTATCCGTCGAACAGTTGGCGGATGCATCTGAACGGGTGAAGTTCAAGAAAGCGATTGTTCTGAACTCGTTGTTGTTCATCGCCGGGTTTTCTTCTGTCTTTATTGCGTTCGGCGCATCAGCCAGTTTTCTGGGTCAGGTTCTGATCACTCATCAAGACACGATTCGACGCATCGGTGGGGTGTTGATTGTCGTGTTTGGGCTGTATCTGCTCGGGATTCTGAACTTGAAATTCTTAAAGATGGAGCATCGGTATCAATTCCGCAGTCGCCCCGCCGGGTATCTCGGGTCATTCTTGATCGGGGTCGCCTTCGCCGCAGGGTGGACTCCGTGTGTGGGGCCGGTACTAGGATCCATCCTTCTCTATGCCAGTACGACGGACTCTCTTCTCAATGGGGTCGTGTTGTTGACGTTTTACTCGGTCGGCTTAGGGTTGCCATTGTTCCTGACCGCATTGGGTGTTGATCGGTTCTTGGCCTATTTCAAAGAAGTGCGGGCTTATCTGTGGGGCGTTTCGACCGTGAGCGGAGTTATGTTGGTCTTGGTCGGCGTGATGATCTATGCGAATTCACTGACGATGGTGACCAGTTTTTTGGAGCGATATGGGATCGGCTGGTATCTGGGCCAGTAGCCGGCGTTGAAACAGAACTCCCACAATGTCGTTCTTAGTCCTGCGTTGGCCCCACGGCACCTCAATCGTAGACCTCAGGATCCTCACGCCTTAGGGCCTCGTTGGATGGTCTTTTGAACGATCCTTCAAAGCAGTCAGCAGGGTGCTGGAGAGCGAACTTCAACTCGCTGTGTGCAGCCCCCCCTCCACGCTTCGGACTTTTAACGACGGAATCAGCACCAGGCGCCAAGGCGGCAGGCTGTAAAGCCTTGCCCCAGCGTGTTGGTAGAGGGAGCAACAAAGGAATCGAGTGACGGAGGAACGCCAAGCGTCGTTATCGGTGGAGATGAAAGTGGGGAAGCGGATGATCGATTGGTGGGTTCTGGTCGGCTGCTTCGGAGCATCGTTGTGGGTCCAGCGTCGGAAACGAGGGCCGAGTCCGACTTCTGCGCCAGCAGCGTGCTTGGCTGCGCCCCGCCGATTTTCTCCAACAGGTTCTTTCCGGACCCTGAAGAAGGACTATCCGGATACTTTTCCGCCAATAAGATGAGCTTTTCTCTTGCCCAATCGTCGGCTCCCATTTCATGATAGGACTTGGCCAGGAAGTACAGGGCGTCAGAGGCGACGGGCTTATTGGGGTAGGTTTTGATGATCTGTTCAAACCGATGCGCAGCCGCCAGGTAGGACCCTCGCCGGTAGTAGAATTGCCCCACGAAAAGATGCATCTGAGAGAGCCAATCGTGGCACTCCTCGAGCTTTTGCTGGGCCTGTGTGTCATAGCGGCTACCAGGGAAGTCTTTTCTCATCTGATCGAATGCGGTAATGGCCTTTTGCATCGGTTCGGGATCGCGATCGATGGTCTTCGCCATCTTAAAATGAATCTCGCCGATCCTGAAGGCCGCATATGGGGCCAGAACGTGATTGCGGTGGAGATCCATGAAGTGTTTGTATTCGACTAAGGCCTCCGCGTACTCTTCCTTTTCAAAATACGCTTCACCCCGCTTCATAATCACATTCGGGTGATAGTGGTTCTCAACGGTATCTCCGATAAAAATCTGCTCGTCTGTACCGCTGAGGGCCTTCTTTAACCCTTTCCGTACGTCGTCTGTACCGATATCTCCGGCACAGGAGGCCAAAAAGAGGGAAATCATGCCGAGCCACCCCGCCATCCATATACCTGACAACCAGGATGACGGACCAGCAACAGTTCGAATCGCGCGTGGGACCATGACGGACACACATAGCAAGGATGCGGGCAAAAAGCAATCAGAAGAGTGGTTTGGTTGACCTGCCTTCTCACGCTCCCTATAATCCTGTGCGCATTGGAAATCTGGACAATTCCCCTGGAATATTTGGTGGTTTTGGCATGATTCGAGCACGGATTATTGGAACTGGCAGCTATCTCCCGTCCCGGGTGGTGTCCAATGAAGAGATTGCTCCTACGCTGAATTTGTCCCCGGCCAGAATCCAACGGCTCACCGGTATCCGGGCGCGCCATTGGGCCGGTGAGCACGAAGCGCCGTCTGATATGGGCATTGAGGCGGGGCGCCGGGCGCTCGACGCGGCGGGCTGTGCTGCGTCTTCCATCGATGCCATCGTTCTTTCCACGACCTCTCCCGATATGGCCTTTCCGTCCACGGCCTGTGTTGTCCAACGCGGATTAGGGTGTAAGCAAGTGGGGGCGTTTGATGTGTCTGCCTCCTGCTCAGGATTTCTGTACGGACTGTCGATGGCGCAGGCCATGGTTCAGAGCAGACAGGTACAGACCTGCTTGGTTGTGGCCTCAGAAGTAAAGTCTCGATCGCTCGATCCTCAGGATGCTGCGACGGCCTTGTTGTTTGGGGATGGGGCTGGGGCCGTCCTCATTCGAGGCGAGGAAGATCAATGCCCGGAACCGCGGGGGATTCTCGGAATCAGGTTGTTTGCCGATGGATCTCACCATGGGCTCATTCGGATCCCCGGTGGAGGATCACGCAGGCCCTTATCATCCGACACGTTGAACAAACGGGAGCACATGCTTCGTATGCAGGGAGCACCGCTGTTTCGATTAGCCATTCGACGGGTCGAGCAGGCTGTGCTGGACATCCTGAAGGAATTCGGCATGCGTCCGGCGGACCTGAAGCAGGTTGTGCTCCACCAGGCGAACGGCCGAATTCTGGCTCAAGTGGCGGACCGGCTGGGAATTGAGCCGGGCCGACTCGCGTCGGTCATCGAACGCTATGGCAATACGTCTTCTGCGTCTCTTCCGATCACGCTCGATCATGCGGTCCGCAGCGGGAACATTTCGTCGGGGGATTTGGTGCTGTTGGGCAGCTTCGGCGGCGGGCTGACATGGGCAACCGGACTTGTTCGGTGGTAATGATGGTCAAGGCGGTGATTTGTATATTCGCGTATCATGCGCGAAAGCACTCGACATAGGGAATTGGAAATGATCTTCGGCCTGCTTCCTAAAGAAGAAGCCTTTTTTGATCTCTTCAAACAGGCAGCTCACAATGTCGTCGAAGGCAGCCGCTTGCTCAAAGAGTTGATGGAAGACTACACGAACATTCATGAAAAGACGAAGCGGATTAAGGAAGTGGAGCATGTAGGAGACGGAATTACCCATGACATTGCGTTGCGCCTCAATCAAACCTTTCTGACTCCTCTCGACCGGGAAGATATTCACGATCTCGCCAGCGCATTGGACGATATTCTCGACGCCGTGGAGGCCGTGGCGGATCGATTGGTGATCTACAAGATCGTGCGGCCTACCGAACGGGCGATCCGGCTTGCCGATATTCTTTACCACACGTCCATTGCCGTGGGTCGGGGAGTCGATCGAATCGGCATGTCTCACACGGAGATGAAAGAGTTCACTGTGCAGGTGAACAGCTTGGAGAATGAGGCCGACCGTGTGTCACGTGATGCCATAGCAGAATTATTTGAGAAAGAGACGAATCCGATCGAGGTCCTCAAGTGGAAAGAGATTTACGAAACGTTGGAGGAAGGAACCGACCGGTGTGAAGATGTCGCAAATGTGATCGAACGCATTGTTCTGAAACAGACGTAGCCCTCCGTGAAGAATGGCTCAGTTGTGAACTCCCTCTTTCAAGTTCTGCACACCTCGACGGTTGCCAAGCCAGCGAAAAACATTTTGGTTAGATGTGACTGAACTAAGCGGCTTGCTGCTTGTAACGGTGGTGTTGGCTCTTCTGTTTGACTTTTCAAACGGGTGGCACGATTGCGCGAACGCCGTGGCGACGGTCGTCTCCACGCGTGTATTACGTCCACTCACTGCCGTGTTCCTGGCCGGGGCATTGAATGTTGCCGGAGCGTTCTTTTCCACGGCTGTGGCGAAAATGATCGGAGGAGGTATCGTCTTTCCCGACGCGATTACCAACACGGTGGTCGCGGGTGCGATGGGTGGCGCGATCCTGTGGAATTTCTTCACACTGGCGCTGGGATTGCCGACTAGTTCGTCTCATGCGCTGATCGGCGGACTTGTCGGAGCGGCAGTGGCTCATGGCGGCTGGGCCGTTGTCCAGTTCAACGGCCTGGGCAAGATTGTTGAGGCCATGATCGTCTCACCTCTTTTAGGGTTTGGGATGGGATTTCTCATCATGGTTGCGGTCAGTTGGGTGTTTTTTCGAGTTCATCGGGGTGTCGCAAGTAAAATATTCAGTCGACTCCAACTCGTGTCAGCAAGCTTCATGGCGTTCAGTCATGGAGCGAACGACGCTCAGAAAGTGATGGGGATCATTACGCTTGCGTTAATAACGTCCGGCCAGTTGACTTCGTCGGAAGTGCCGACGTGGGTCATCGTAGCCTGCGCACTGGCCATGGGGCTTGGAACCACCGTCGGTGGGTGGCGGATAATCCGGACCCTTGGGATCAAGATGGTGAAACTCGAACCGGTTCACGGATTCGCAGCAGAAACGGGCGCAGCAACAGTCTTACTGTTCGCAGCACACTTTGGGTTGCCGGTGAGTACGACTCATACCATCACTTCCTCGATTTTGGGAGTCGGCTCGACCAAGCGGCTGTCTGCCGTTCGATGGGGAGTCACGAGCAAGATTTTCTCGGCGTGGGTGTTGACATTGCCCGGGGCTGCGCTCTTGGGAGCGGGCGTTTATACCTTACTTGCTTCCGTCACTTGAGCCAGACCTCTGGCCTTGGGGCTGAGCGGCAGGCGAACGACGAATCGACTGCCCTGCGGCTGGTTGGCTTCTACCCACACGTGCCCTCCATGTCCTTCCACAATATGCTTCACGATGGCGAGCCCAAGCCCCGTGCCGCCCAGCTCTCGGGATCGGGCTTTGTCGACACGATAAAAGCGCTCGAAGACGCGGGGACGATCCTGTTCGGGAATCCCGATTCCGGTGTCGGCAACGCTGAGCTCGATCGTCTTTGCCGGGTGATCAGTCCCAAACGAAGGGATGAGCTTGGCGCCGACGGTGATGGTCCCGCCTGCCGGCGTGTACTTGATCGCGTTATCGAGCAGATTGGTCAAGACTTGCACGAGCCGGCCTTCGTCACCCGCCACCGAGGGGAGCGACGAGTCGATCACCGTGACGAGCCGGTGCCGATTTTTGTCGGCGATCGGTTTCATGATCGACAGGGTTCGGTCCACAATAGTGCGCAACTCAAGGGGCTCCGCTTTCAACAGGACACGGCCCGATTCGATCTTTGACAGCTCGAGGAGGTCTTCAATGATCAAATTGAGGCGATCGCTTTGTTTGAGGATGATTTCCAAGAACTTTGCGGCCACGGGGGGGTCATCTTTGGCACCGTCGAGAAGCGCTTCAACGTAGCCTTTGATGGACGTGAGCGGAGTCCGAAGTTCATGTGAGACGTTCGCGACAAAGTCCTTCCGTATTTTTTCCAGGCGCCGCAGTTCGGTGATGTCGTGAAATACCAAGACGATGCAGGCCTCGTTTTCCCGTTCGCCTCCCGCCGGGGACGCCTCGATCTGGAGGTACCGTCCGCTGAGCGGCAGCATGATTTCATCCTCGTGGGGGGCGCGAGATTGGAGAATGGCCGTCACCAGATCGTTGAGTTGTTGATGGCGGAAGAGTTCCGCGCAGGGACGTCCACGGGCCTCTACTCGTGAGATGCCGAACATGCGTTCGAGGGCCGGGTTGATCTGTAAGACCTGGCCGCGATAATCCAGAACCATGACCCCTTCAACCATCGAGGTGAGCACGGCAAGCAGTTGGGCGCGATCTTCCGAGAGTTCGTCGATCTTCGCGTGAAGCTGCTCCGCCACATGGTTGAGCGTCGTGGCCAAAAGACCGACCTCGTCCTGTGTGGTGGCTCGGAGGGGAAGGGCCCGGCTGCCGGAGCTCAAGTATTGGGCCGCCGCCGCAATGTCCGAGAGGGGCCTGCTGATACTGTAAGCCAGCCAGATACTGACCATGAGGGCGACGAGGAGCGCGATGCCGAAAGCCAGAAAGAGCTGTTGTCGCAATTCCGAAAGCTCGCGATCCAACACAACCATGGGAAGGCTCACGCGCACGACGATCGGCGGAGCGGCCTGAGGCGGCCGCAGCAGGACGGCGCGGTACATCGTTCGCTCGCCGGTGGTGTGACTCATCCGGATGTCCTGCCCCTGTCCTGTGGAAAAAGCTTGCTGGATCTCAGGCCGAGACTGGTGGTTCTCCAGGGCGGACAGGTCGATATCCCGCACGGCGCTGTCGGCAAGCACCGTTCCGTTTGCGGCGATCAACGTGATGCGAGCGGATGCGCGGTTGCTGAGGTCTCGCGCCGTCTCTTGCAGGGAAGCCGGTGTCGGAGGTGAAGAGTCTGAGTGAAACAGCGGCTGGACCGCGTACTCAACGAGCTGGGTTTTGGTTGCCAGCACCGCACTCAGTTCGAGGAGGGCTTGTCGCTCGAAGAATTGGACCAGGATCACTCCGGCGAGCACGAGGCCACAGACGACCGCCGCGAGCGTGCCGACCGTCACTTTCCATCGAATCGACCACGTCATCCTGATCCGTCGAAATCTTTCAGTTTGTATCCGAGGGATTTGACGGATACGATGGCTTCTTCGAGAAGGGGGAGTTTTTGTTTCAGACGGCGGATATGCACGTCGACGGTTCTGGTCGTGCCATAATAGTCGTATCCCCACACGGCATTGAGCAGCACCTCGCGGGTCAGCACGCGACCGCGATGCCGAAGGAGATGCTCCAGCAGACCGAATTCTTTCGCGGTCAACGGGATCTCTTGTTTACCAAGGCTGACCTCATGGCGGGACAAGTTCATCGTGAGCGTATCATAGCGATACAGATCCGGGCCGGTAGTCGGTGAACGCTCCACCCGACGCAGCAGGGCTTTGACCCGAGCGACGAGCGCCTTGGGGCTGAAGGGCTTGGTCACGTAATCATCGGCGCCCAACTCGAGTCCAACGATCGTGTCCGATTCTTCAGCTTTTGCCGTCAACATAATGATCGGCAGCATCGCGGTATCCGCTGCGGAACGCAACCGCTTGCAGACTTCGAGCCCGTCCATCTCGGGCAGCATCAGGTCGAGGACGACGAGATCAGGTTTGTCTTCTTTGACCTTCTTGAGCGCCTCGAGCCCGTTCATCGCCGTGACAGGTCGAAGCCCCTCCTTTTCCAGATAGAGTTTGACGAGTTGCAGAATATCCTGCTCATCCTCGACTATGAGGATTTTCTTGTGATTGGTGGAACCCATAGGCTGCCTCAGCGTACGGGGGAGGGGAGACAGAGTCAAGTAATGGACCGTCTATTTATAGGCAATAGCCGCGCTCGACGGCCCGGCGAGGTGCATGACCTCGAAGCGCTTGAAGCCGACGTCACCGCACCATCGGCGGAAGTCCGCGCCGGAATAATCGAACGCATCGCCGAATTCGATGAGCATGTTGAGGGACATCAGTAGTCCCTGCACATTCTCCCGGCGGGCATCATCGATCAACGCTTCGATGGCGACGAGTGCGCCGCCCGCCGGCAACGCGTCGTAGGCTGATCGGATCAAGCGCATCTTGTTCTCCAGATTCCAGTCGTGCAGAATCATACCCATCGTGATGAGGTCGGCCTTCGGCAGCGGGTCCTTGAAGAAGTCGCCGGACGCCGTGCTCACGCGAGCTTCCAGCTCGGAAGCGGCAATGTGTTTCTTCGCGATCGGTTCGACAACCGGCAGATCGAAGCTGATACAGGTGAGATGCCGATGTCGCTTCGCGACCTCAATGCTGAGCAGGCCGGTCGCGCCGCCGACGTCGCAGAGAGTTCGGAATCGGGAAAAGTCAAACTTCTCCGCGAACGTCTCGAAGTTGATGCGCGAGGCGCCGGTCATCGCACCCATGAATTGTTCCAGCCTGGGCACGTTCGAGTAGAGTTCCTCGAACATGCCTTTCTGTCCGTGTTTGACCTCGTTCTGCGGTCGGCCGGTCCGCAAGGCTTGGGGCAGATCGTTCCAAAATTTGAACAGCCGTGCGTTGAGCATGATCAGAAGCCCGCCGATATATCGTGGGCTGGCTTCGTCCAGGAATACGGCACCTTCGGGCGTGTTGAAATATTTTGCCTCCGGTCCGTCGCCGGCTCGGTCGAGAAACCTCATCGACACAAGCGCGTCAAAAAAGTCGGCGATGGCGCGTGGATGGAGGTGCAATTCCCTACCCAGCTCCGTGCCGGTGAGACGCCGATCGGCGAGCGTGGTGAACAGGCCGATCTCAACCGCCGTGAGCAGGACCTTGGACCCCCAAAAACCAAAGGCGGTCTGCAAGATGGAAGACGGATTCACAGCAGAGTGCATATGGTCGTTATTTCCTTGGTCATGGTTACGAGTCTTTCATCCGGGAATTTCCGCTCGCCGAGTCCGCTGCTTTCTTCATACATCGGTGAGAAGCCCGCAGATATCGATAAATACCCTCACGTTGGCCGAGGTATCCTTGCGCGCGACCGTAAAGATCAGGTCGGATTTGGGATCCGCGTAGAGGGTGACTTCCTGACTCCCAAAATATCTTGCAGGAAATTCGGGATCAGCGATCTCAGAAGCGCCGGCAGGCGCAATGGGATAGATGCCTGTTTTCGACCGTGTGGTCACGTGAACTGCATAGAAGAGCGGTTGATTCGGCTGTCCGAATCCATTGATCCCGACAAATCTGACATCGAATCGTTTTCTGGCTGGAATGGTCAGGACAACGATGTCCTTGACGCTTTCTCCATTGCTAAGATTGACGGCAGCTCCCGTTTGAAATGGTCTTTGAGCCATCTGAGGCACCTCCTTGTACAGTCAACAAAAAGGGAAAGGTTCAGTTGCCACAAAGATATGAAATTTCAGCAGGCACTGAGCGTACGGGGGACCGGAGAGAGAGTCAAGATAACAGCGTGATGACGACATGACGGCGTCTATTTGTTCGGGGACATGGACATGACTCCGAAAAGGTCGGATTTGGCGTCCGCGTACAGAATGGTTTTCCGACTCTCAAAGTGCCGTGTAGGAAATTCGGGATGGACGATCTCAAAAAGACGGGGCGTTCGGCTATCCCTTCTTCACGACTCGTGTGACAATCTGTTCGGCGCGGCCGATCGCTTGGCCCAGGAAGCCGCCGACGGCTCGGCCGACCTTTCTGGCCTGACCGCTGGTGGGCGTGGATTTCGCCGTCTTGACCCCTTTCTTGAGCCGCCGGCTCGATGTGGATAGAGCCTGAGTGACGGTTTTTTTGAGTGTACGAGCCGTTGCGCCCGCTTTGCCTCGTAGAGTCTTGCCTTTCCGAACAAGCTGTTTTCCGATGTTGGCCACTGTCCTAGCAGGTGTCTTTTTCATATGACCTCCAAGTTTGGAATCATCCCTAGAATCCGCAACATACCAAGCCTGTTGGAGGCGGGCAAGATCTCCGGGACACGCGCCCTCGGTGATACCGTCGTGGCTTTTCGGAGGCAATTCTGTTGACGGAACGAGCTGATCTGACGTATCGTGAATGTTCAGTAAAGACTGCGGACAGGACGATCTGGTAGAGTGCCGAGCGAAGGAGCTGCGACGATTATGAAAATCTATCTTGCCAATCCCCGTGGGTTTTGCGCCGGTGTCGATCGGGCGATCGATATCGTCGATCTTTCCCTCAAGAAGTACGGCGCACCTATTTATGTCCGGCATGAGATCGTTCATAGCCGCCATGTCGTGAATTCGCTCCGGCAAAAAGGCGCGGTCTTTGTGGAAGAGTTGAACGAAGTTCCGGAAGGGTCGGTCGTCATTTTCAGCGCGCATGGTGTTGCGAAGTCGGTGTGGGAGGAAGCGAATCGTCGGCGCCTGCATGTGATCGACGCGACCTGTCCGCTGGTGATCAAAGTGCATAACGAAGTGAACCGCGATTATACCCAGGGGTACGAACTGATTCTTATCGGTCACGCCGGTCACCCGGAAGTGATCGGGACGCTGGGCCAGATTCCCGACAAGTTTCATCTCGTGTCTTCGGTGAAAGATGTGGAAGAATTGCTGGTAGAAAACACCATCAACCTCTCGTATGTCACGCAGACCACGCTGAGCGTGGATGAGTGTCGGGACATCGTCAGCGCGCTCCATCAGCGGTTTCCGAACATCAAGGGCCCGCATCAGGAAGATATCTGCTATGCGACGCAAAACCGGCAGAATGCCGTGAAGGAATTGTCCCGTCTCGTGGATGTCATTCTCGTGATCGGGTCGCCGAACAGCTCCAACTCCAACCGCCTGCGGGAACTTGGAGAGCAGTGCGGCATTCCCTCGTATCTCATCGATTCAGCCAGCGACATCAACCCGGAATGGCTGCAAGGTGCCAAAGCAGTCGGAATTGCCGCCGGGGCTTCCGCTCCGGAAATCTTGGTCACGGAAGTGGTCGCATTCTTGAGAGCTTCGGGACCATCCGAAGTCGAGGAGCTCACCGTCATTGAAGAAGACGTGGAATTCCTGTTGCCGAAGGAACTTGTCCAAATAGAATCGTCCAAGAAATCGATGGCCAGCATTGCCGGGTAGTGCACTGTAGATACAGCCTTCGTCCCTTCGCTTTCTGCAGTTTCCAAGGACGGTCGTCTTGCGCTGCCGGTGATGGTTCCGAAGCCATGTATCGGATTCCAAACCACTTTTGAGCTTTTCCTAGCCCCCACCCTATACCTTGTAGTGGTCACCTGCATCTCCTCTATCGGCTGTGTTTTTCTTTGATTTCTTGAAGCTCCTATGATACAAGGGCCGGAAATTTTTATTTCCATGGGAGCGCCCCACTCGCGCGTGAAAGGGTGAGCTGATGTACTTGAAATCATTGGATATGTTGGGATTCAAGTCGTTCGCTGAGGCCAAGATCGAATTCCCCGAGGGTGTCACGGCGATTGTTGGCCCAAATGGGAGCGGAAAGAGCAACGTCGTGGATGCCATTCTGTGGGTGATGGGCGAGCAAAGCACCAAAACACTCAGAAGCGAAAAGATGGAAGACGTCATCTTTAATGGCACCGAACTCCGAAAGCCGTTGGGGATGACGGAAGTGTCGTTAGTCATCGGAGGCCTCGATCAGACGGCGGTGAAGTTGGATGGCGGCGCGGGGCTTCCCGGCCAACTGACTGAATTTCAAGAACTGATGATTACCCGCCGTTTGTACCGCAATGGCGAGAGCGAATATCTCATCAATAAGACTCCGTGCAGGCTCAAGGATATCCGCGGCTTGCTCCTCGATACCCGTGCGGGCAGCAAAGGACACACGGTTATTGCGCAAGGCCAAATCGATCAGATCCTGAATGCGTCTCCGCAAGATCGACGAGAGCTCATTGAGGAAACCGCCGGCATTGTCCGCTACAAGAAACAGAAGGCCGAGGCATTACGGAAGTTGGAAGCGACGCAGCAAAATCTCCTGCGAGTCCGAGACATCGTGGCTGAGATCAAGAAGCAACTCAATTCCCTCGAACGGCAGGCGCGCCAGGCGCGCACCTATCAGACATTGCAAGGAGAAGCGCGCGGGATTGAAGTGACGTTGTTGACCCGGGAATTCCGGGCATTGCGGCAGACGTTGCGGGAGGTGGAGGACGACGTCCTGAATTTGGACCGACAAGAATCCGAGAAAGCCGCCGAACAGGCTCGGCTCACGACGGATCTCGAACGGGCTCGCCTGGATGCCATTGCGACGGCTGACTTGATCGGAAAGACTCGAGAAGAACTGGCGGGAATCGAACATCAGCAGGCCCACGCGCTGACCGCGGCGGAGGTCGAGCGCAACCGAGGTCAGTTATTGAATCAGCAACAAGTTGAAGAGTCGGCCGAGCTGGAAGAGCTGGTCCGTTCACGGGACAATTTGGCCGGCGCGCTCCAGACTGTTGAGGCATCATTGCATTCCGTCGAAGAGGAAATGGCGATTCGAGATCGTGCCCTCGGTGAGCTTGATCAGGAGATGGGGCGCTTGCTCCAGCAACGGGCTGCCGCAGTCGCGGAAGAAGAGCGAGGGCGCAAGGACGTGTTGCAGCTGGCGGTCCTGGTCGCGAATACCGAGCAGGGCATCTCGCAGCTCACGAAACGAGTGGAAGACCTCGCGGGCCGTGGAACTCGATTGGTCTCGGAGCGAGACGAGCTTCGTAGGCAACGTGAAGCCGCGATCGATCGTCATGAGGCGGTGCGCAAGGAATACGGAGAAGCCGACCGCCTCGTGGCGAAACTGCGGGAGGACCAACGCTCCGTGCAAGAGGAGGCCATTCAAGCTGCCGGGATGATGCAGTCGCTGGATCAGGCGATTTTACGACGCTCAGAGGAATTGGCGGGCGTGGATTCACGCTTGGAGGCCCTGCAAGGCGTGGTGCGCGAGGAGATGGGCTATGGCCGGCAAGGGGCTGAACAGGGCCCCGCCTTGAAATCGTGCGAAGGGGTGCGGGATGCAGTCGCCGAATGGCTGGTCATCCCATCAGGGATGGAGCGCGCGGTCGAGGCGGTGCTAGGGGAGCGCGTTCGAGGGTGGTTTGTGGATGAACCGTCCGTGGGACGGCGGTTGATCCGTTTCCTCCAGCAGGAGGGACTGGGGCGAGGCAGCTTTATTCCGCAGCACCCTCGATGGGAAGGGGCAGGGACCCATGATTGGTGGCCGGCAATAGCCGAACAGCCCGGCATCGTCGGGCGCGCCGTGGATCTGATCCACACCGACGCCGCTCGAACGGGGGCACGGGACTCGTTGTTCGATCGCGTCGTGATTGTTCGGTCGTTGGACCATGCGATGCAGGCATGGGAGCAACATGCGTGGCACGCTCCGAATGGTCCGATCCTGGTGACGCTGGACGGTGAAGTGGTGGATGCATCCGGTATCGTGACCGGAGGTCAGGTCCAAGGAACCCCGGGTCTCCTCGAGCGTCG
Source organism: Nitrospira sp. (assembly GCA_024760525.1). NCBI lineage: Bacteria > Pseudomonadati > Nitrospirota > Nitrospiria > Nitrospirales > Nitrospiraceae > Nitrospira > Nitrospira sp. The sequence continues at coordinate 3,231,526 of CP060499.1, read as the reverse complement.
GCGAGAAGTGATCGATCTGGAAGTCAAGCGGCACGCGCTTGTGGACGAGCTCGATCACAGTAAGCAGCAGCGAGACGAGGTGTTCGCTCAGACCCAGCTCCTGACCCAGCGAGACCGCCAGCTAGGGGATTCGCTTCGTGATGCCGAAATGCAAGATCTCTCGCTCCGTAAAGACGAAGAGAAGCTTCAACATGTGCTGACGGATCTTGACCATCGACTGAATGCGGTGGAGACGGAGATTCAAGAAGGTCTCGGTGAGCGAGAGCGGCTGGAGCAAGAATCGCAATCAGCCCAGGCTCAATTGGGGCAATGGGTCGCTGAAAAAAACGGTCAGGAAACGTTGTTGGGGCGTGTGCGTGAGCGACTGGGTTTGTTTGATCAGAATATGAGAGAACAGCAAGAACATGTAACGCAAGCGAAGCTGACGGCAGAGGGTTTGCGCGCAAGACGGGAACACGAGCAACAGAATCGGGTTCGAGTGGCGCAACAAATTCAAGAGACGGAGGATCGGCGCCGTTTGCTGGGGGAACATCTGAATAGTCTGAAGGGTTCAATCGAGCGGAGCCGGGATGAGCAAGCCCGTCAGGAGGCGCTCTGCCAAGAACTTGGCGTGTCGGCAAGTCGGGTGAAAGCGGAGTTGGTCGCTGCTCAGGAGCAACAAGCGCAGCAAACGGGGGCCAGCCAGGCTTTGGAAGCGAGTCTGGAAGAAGTGCGCCGAGGAGTCTCCGCGATTCGCGATGCACGGATGACGGTGGAAGTGCGCCGTGCGGAACTTCGCACGCACTTGGGCACAGTCGAAGGAACCTTATCGGGAACGTATCAGCTCGATCCGCTCGCGCTGGTCGACGATGCGCCGGCATCGAGTGAATCGGTCATAGAGAGCGATGCCACCGGTCAGGAGGCGGCCCAACGTTCCGATGCCGAGTTGAAAGAGCAGTTGCAGAAGCTTCGTGATCGGCTCGATCGCATGGGGCCGATCAATCTGGCGGCCATCAGCGAGCACCAAGAGCTGGAGGAGCGCCACAAATTTTTGTCTGCGCAGGAGCAAGACCTGTCGAATTCGATTGTGTCGCTCAAGGAGATCATTCAGCGGATTCACCGAACGACGAAAGAAATGTTTGCGTCCACGTACGACGAACTCCAGCAGAAGTTTTCCGAGGTATTCGTCCAATTCTTCCCCGGCGGCCGGGCCGAGCTGCAGTTGGTCGACGAACCGGCGCCGGAAAACGGCGAGCCTCCCGGCAGCCAAGAGCCGGGTATCGAAATTGTTGCACAACCGCCTGGGAAGCGGTTGAAAAGCATCACCATGCTGTCGGGCGGGGAAAAGACGCTGACCGCAATGGCGCTCTTGTTTGCGAGCTTTCTCATCAGGCCGACGCCGTTCTGTCTGTTGGACGAAATCGACGCTCCGCTGGACGAGGAAAACATCGGGCGCTTTACAGGTGTCTTGAAGGAGTTGGCGCAGAATGCCCAGTTTCTCGTCATTACACACAACAAGCGGACGATGAGCATCGCCGATTCTCTCTTCGGCGTCACGATGGAAGAACCGGGCGTTTCCAAGCTGGTTTCCGTCAGGCTTGGTGACCTGCAGCCGGCCTGAGAGCACGTTCTCCAGTCCAGGCGCAAGCATTGGATTGTCACGCTGGGCTTGACCGCGGCAGCCATCCATAGCCTTCTGGGAATCAGGCTGTCGGGCGTATCCGTTTCAACGGCTGTCTCCTATTCGGGTGATTCCCCCTAAAGCGGGTGTTTTGTTCGTTCAGCGATGCAGCCTGAGGTTTCAGTGCCGGAGTGTCCCCATCCAGTACCGACCTCTTTCCCGTCCCGTGCACTTCCTGGAAAGACGGTTTCATTATGAGAACCGCAAAGCCTGCGATATCCTTGTTGCGAGTGTGAAGTTGATTTCACCGACTGCAAGGAAGGAGGGCGACGATGGCACCTTCACGGACCCCGGGCAGAAGGCCATATCCGCAATCGGTCGGCAATCTCGCTCTCGACGATGCGCGATTAGCGAGATTGTTCATGTCCAACGCAAACGCCGGCCAAGGGTCGCTGCGAAGGGTGCACGACGGAGTGCAGGAGGAACAGGAGGATGATCCGTTCGGGCCCGCCACGGGGATTGTCAATGGACTACGCCTATCCATCACGTTGTGGAGCTTCATGGTTCTCGTGATTCTGTTGATGCGATAACCCCGTTCCTACTTGTCTCGATCATTTTTTTGCGTATTCTGCTCGTGTCGAGCACCTGCTAGGTGTGCGGCCACCACGTGTGTTCGACGCCGCAGTAGACGGGCAGAGGCATGTTGTGAGACCAGGTTATCGATGCTGTAAAATGCTGTCTTCGATCACATACACCCGCGAAAAAATATATGTACTTCAGGCACTTCACAACTCGGTTGCTTGACTCAATTCCCAGCGTCTGTTATAAGCCTGCCGTACATTCGAGGGAGTGTAGAGGAGCTTTTCACGAGGGAGACCATTGCGAGATGCCGGTCTTTCACCCCCCTCAGCCCTGTCTTTCAAATCATAACGATTCATGAACATCATCAAGGCGTTATTCAGCCGCCTCTCTGACAGCCTGCTTTCGACCGTTCAGGGACGATTCGATCCTGCGACGGAGTTTACACCCATGGCTCCGCTTCGATTGGTGTCCGACAAGCCGGTTGTCCTCCCTTCGTTAGATCCTTCTTCTATTCGTCGTCCCATCGCACATGCTGTCAGCCAGCCTGATGCAGTGGATGACGCGATCCGGCGGAGTCAGTCATGGTTCCTGAACCGTCAGCATGCTGAAGGGTACTGGGTCGCCGAGCTGGAAGCGGACACGACACTGACATCCGAATACTTGATGCTCCGTCGATTCCTCGATCGTGTGGACCCCGATCGGGAGGAGAAGGCCGTTCGGTATCTCAAGTCGATGCAACTGCCCGACGGCGGATGGCCGATTTATTACGGCGGGCCGACTGAAATCAGTGCGTCCGTCAAGGCGTATTTTGCGCTGAAGTTGAGTGGTGTGTCGGCGGACGAACCGTGTATGGTTCGGGCGAAAGAACGAATCTTGGCAATGGGGGGAGTCGTCCAAGCCAACGTGTTTACAAAAATCACGCTGGCGTTGTTCGATCAGTATGATTGGGAAGGCATTCCCCATATGCCCGTCGAGATCATGCTGCTGCCGAAGAAGTTCTATTTCAGTATCTACGCGATCTCCTATTGGTCTCGAGCCGTCTTGATTCCGTTGCTGATCGTCTTTGCTCACCGTCCGGTCTGCCAAATTCCCCGTGAACAGGGTATCGAGGAACTCTATCCGATCCCGCGAGCGGAGATCCGGTATTGGAAGTATCCCCCGTTCAACAAGGATCAAGCGTGGTTCACGCCCCATAATTTCTTTGTTGCTCTGGATGCGATGTTGAAGCTGTACGACCGGATGCCCATGCGGGTATTGCGGGAGAAGGCGCTTCATAAAGCCGCCTGTTGGATGTTGGAGCACCTCAAAGGGTCTGGCGGGCTCGGTGCGATTTATCCGGCGATGGCAAATTCCATCATGGCACTCGAATGCTTGGGCTATGGCGCGGATGATCCCCTTGTCGTCAAGGCACTTCGTGAGATCGAGGAGCTGGAAGTCTACGATTCCGCCATGGTTGACGGTGAACTTGCTCCTACTCTCCATCTTCAGCCTTGTTTTTCTCCCATTTGGGATACCGCGTTGCTCACGAATGCGCTGGTTGAAGCGGGGTTGCCACAAGATCACCCGGCGCTCCAAAAAGCGGGCCGGTATCTCATCTCCAGGCAGACCAAGTCGGTGGGTGACTGGATTGTCTCCTCGCCGAACGCGGAACCGGGCGGATGGTATTTCCAGTTTGAAAACGAGCTGTATCCGGACGTCGATGATTCCGCCGTAGTCCTCATGGCGCTGTCAAAATTGAAGATTCCGACCGGGGAGGGCGAGCTGAACGAATCCATCCGTCGCGGTATGCGATGGGTGCTGGCGATGCAGGGATCCGATGGAGGGTGGGGCGCCTACGATAAGGACAATAACCGTGTCGTGTTCAATTATATCCCGTTTGCCGACCACAAAGCGCTTCTTGACCCGAGCACGTCCGATCTGGCTGGACGATGTCTGGAGATGCTTGGCGCCTTGGGTTATGACAACACACATCCAGCCGTTGCGCCGGCTCTGGCCTTTCTGAAGAAGGAGCAAGAAGAGGACGGCAGTTGGTATGGGCGGTGGGGGGTCAACTACATTTATGGAACCTGGTCCGTCTTGGCCGGGCTGAGAGCCATCGGCGAAGATCTCTCGGCACCCTATATTCGGCGGGCTGTGTCCTGGCTGGAATCAAAACAGAATTCTGACGGGGGATGGGGAGAGTCCTGCCTTTCTTACAATGACCTCGAGCATCATGGTCAAGGAGAGAGTACGCCGTCGCAAACAGCATGGGCACTCATGGCCATGATGTCGGCCGGAGCGACTGACTCCTTCAGTGTCGCGCGCGGAGTGCAATTTCTTCTCCGTCATCAAATGAAGGACGGATCGTGGGAAGAAATCTCTCACACCGGGACCGGGTTTCCGCGAGTGTTCTATCTTCGGTACCATTGGTACTGTCAGTACTTCCCGTTGTGGGCCTTAGCAATGTATCGCAACCTCCGTTCTCGCGGGAAGATGCGAGCCGATGAACTTCGCCATCACATGCAAGGAAATGACTCATACCGGTCCGAGCGTTGACCCCCGCCGGTTCGCTCCCCCTGCCCTCATCTGACACCGTGCCGCTCAAACGGATTGCCATTTTTGCCGCGACCCCATGGGAGATGAGAGCCGTTCGGTCGGCATTTCCTCCTGGCAGCGGACGACAAATCGCCGGCCCCTCTGGTTTCGTACACACTGTCGGTGACCGGGAATATTGGCTTGTACAAACCGGCGTCGGTCTGGAGAAGGCGAGGCACAGCGCCGCTCAGCTCATCGACGGCCGGCCTTTCAGTCTCATGATATCGACCGGATTTGCCTGTGCGCTTGTCGCGGCGGATATCGGAGCACTCCTGGTCGGCCGCGAGGTCGTGTATAAGACAGGGTCAAGTGGGGAGCTTTCACCAGTTACGGCTGTGCCGGGTGATGAACGAGATCACGTGCTGGCGTTTGTCGAGACTCTGGTGCCTCCTGCACACATAGGACGATTCGTCTCGACGGATCGAATCATCGGTCGGGCTTCGGATAAAGAACAGTTTGCGCGAAGCACGCAAGCAATCGGCCTCGATATGGAAAGTTCCGTCTTGGCCGCTCACGCGCACCGCATGCAGGTTTCTTTTGTGATCATTCGAGCTGTTTCCGATCTTCTCGACGAAGATCTTCCCCTTGACTTCAATCTGTTTCTCAGGCCCACTGGATGGCTCAAGGGTCTCGGTACTGTTTTGGCCGCCCCCTCATGCCTCTTGGGTCTTGGCCGGCTTCGTCGACAGAGTGCAGTCGCAGCAGAGGCCTTGACGACATTTTTCAGGCGTTATACTGCGGCGATGGCAACGGAGCGGCAAGAGCGAGAATTCTCACCGACGTGACCATGAACCTTCCTGAAGCAATCGGCCGATGGGCGCTCGGATACGTGGCTGAAATGGGCCGGATGCTGGTCTTCGTGGTGTCCTCTTTCGCCTGGTTGGCCCGTCCGCCGTTGCGGATCATTCAGATCGTCAAGCAGCTGCACTTCATCGGCTATAAATCGACGTTTGTCGTCGTGCTGACGGCGGCCTTCACCGGGATGGTCCTGGCCCTGCAAGGATACTATACGTTACGAAAATTCGGTTCCGAAGGGCTGTTGGGTTCCGCCGTGGCGCTCAGCATGATTCGCGAGCTGGGGCCGGTGTTGGCCGCACTTATGGTTACGGCGAGAGCCGGTTCGGCCATGACGGCGGAAATCGGGATCATGCGGATCACGGAGCAGATCGATGCGCTCGATACCATGGCGATCAACCCGCTCCAATACCTGATCGCTCCGAAGCTTGTGGCCGGCTTGATCGGTGTGCCCCTGTTGGTCGCGATCTTCGATGTCGTCGGCATTTACGGCGGCCATTTGGTCGGAGTGGATCTGCTTGGCGTGAATGCCGGCTCGTATTGGAATTCCATTGAATCCGCGGTGGAATGGAAAGACATCTATGGCGGCATTCTCAAATCCATCAGTTTTGGGCTGATTGTGAGCTGGATTTGTTGCTATAAGGGGTTTTACACCAGAATGAGCGCCGAAGGCTTGGGGACCGCGACGACCGAGGCGGTCGTGTTGTCGTCGGTCTTGATTCTCGTGTGGGACTATTTTTTGACCTCGGTCTTGTTGTAACCATGCTGAAGCTCGTGGGGGTGACGAAGACCTTGGGAGGGCAAGCAGTCTTGCGGGGTGTCGATCTCGCGGTTCCTGAAGGGAAGCTCACCACGATCATCGGCCGAAGCGGCGAAGGGAAGAGTGTCCTGCTGAAGCACATGATCGGCCTGCTCCAGCCGGATTCCGGAGAAGTGTGGGTAGACGGCGTGGAGATTTCGAGGCTTCGCGGCCATGCGCTCAACGAAGTCCGTAAGCGGTTCGCTATGTTGTTTCAAGGGGCGGCGCTGTTCGATTCGCTGACGGTATTTGAGAATGTCGCGTTTCCGCTCCGGGAAAAACTCCGGATGAAAGGTCAAGACGTGACCCGCCGCGTCGAGGAGATGTTGGACCAAGTGGGCTTGGCAGGGATGGGGCACAAGTTCCCTGCGGAATTGAGCGGCGGGATGCGCAAGCGCGCCGGTCTGGCACGCGCGCTGGTGATGCAGCCGGAGATCATTCTCTTCGATGAGCCGACCACGGGGCTTGATCCCCTGATGGCCAAATCGATTCATGATCTCATCACGAGTATGCAGCGGAAGTTCGGATTTACCGCCGTGATGGTCAGCCATCAGATTCCGGAGATATTCGGCATTTCAGATTACGTGGCGATGTTGAAACAAGGGAAGATTGCGGCGATGGCCGAGCCGGCTGAATTCCAGCGAACCACGGATCCTGAGATCAGAGAATTCATCTCGGTCGGCGGGACGGTACCGCTGGCCAGAGAGGTCTCCGCGGGTTAGAGGGGAACCATGATGGATAAAAGCAGACTGGAATTGATCGTCGGTGTGTTTGTGCTGGTCGGGATTGTGTGTCTGGGGTATCTCTCGATCAAATTGGGAAAGTTGGAGCTCATCGGAGGAGATGTGTACGAGGTCGATGCCCTGTTCAACTCAGCGTCGGGACTGAAACCGGGAGCCACCGTGGAAATCGCCGGCGTCGAGGTGGGCCGAGTGAAGGCCATTAATCTGAAAGAGGATCGGGCCATGGTGAAGCTGGTGGTCCAGAACGGAACGAAGCTCTATTCCGATACGATCGCCTCGATCAAGACTAGAGGGATCATTGGAGAAAAGTACCTTGCGCTCTCGCCGGGTGGGGGCGGAGATCCACTGAAACCAGGAGACGCCATTCGCGATACCGAATCAGGCCTTGACCTGGAGGAATTGGTCAGCCAGTACGTTCACGGCAAGGTCAACTAACTCGGTCTAGGGTAGCCGGTCGGCGAGCATTCAGATAAATCGGTAGAGGGGAGATCGTGCGATGATGGCGATCAGGAATGTGTGGGGCAGGCAAGCATGGTTCCGTTGGGGTGCGATAGCGTTTGTGGTGGTGGCAGCGGTCGGGCTGGGAGCGGTTCCGGGGTACGCGGGCGCTCCGACCGACTCCATGAAGGTGACGATAGATGAGGTTCTCCGCATCGTCCGGGAAAAAGAGCTCAAACAGCCGGAGAAAGCCGATGAGCGTCGCCACTTGCTTGAGAAAGTGGTGGCGGTTCGATTCGACTATACGGAAATGTCCCGGCGGGCACTCGGCGCGCCTTGGAATCAGCTGACCGATCAGCAGAAACAGGAATTCGTCGACCTTTTTCGGACGTTACTGACGAACTCGTATGCCGATAAGATCGAGACCTATTCCGGAGAAGGCGTGCAGTACTTGAATGAACGGACGGAGAAGGAGTACGCGGAAGTTAGGACCAAAGTGCTCTCCGGAAAAACGGAGATCCCGCTCGACTATCGCCTAATCAACAGGGCTGATGATTGGCGGGTCTACGACGTCATCGTCGATGGCGTCAGCCTGGTGAACAACTATCGCGGGCAGTTTACCAAGATTATTCGTGCCTCTTCCTATTCGGATCTCGTCGATCAACTCCGCAAGAAATCCGATAAGCTCAAGGCACCATAACGTCGTGTAGCAGGACCACGGGTACGTGTATGCGTAGCCTTGCTGTCAGTATCATTCTCGTACTGCTCGGGAGTCTGTGCCCGATCTCTCTTGACCGAGCCCAGGCCGACGTGCGGTATTTCCCCATCCCTGCCGTCAGTTCCAGCAAGAACGACGGCAACGATATCGGCATGATTGTACCGGCTCTCATCACGGGACCGGATGGGGATCTCAAATATCTGGTTGCGCCGATGGTGGTCTACAATTCGATCGTCGGCACTCGAGCAACCGTCAATCTGTTCCGGTACGAACCCGGGGGCAAGGAACTCCGAGGGATTGCGTCCTGGACAGAGCAAATCGAACGAAAATTCCTTTTAAGCTATGTTGATCCAGGATTCAGCAATGGTCGGTACAGCATCGGGTTCAGTGCCATGCATTTCAAGAATGCGACGGTGCGGTTCTTCGGACTTGGGCCGACTACCGTGAAGGAAAACGAGTCAAATTACACGGCCGCTGAGACGAGGTTGAATTGGAAATTCGGGATCCACGCGAACGAAGTCACGCAAATCGCGGTCAGTCAGCGATTGCGGCATATGCAATCGATCCAAGAGGGCGGCACGAACCTCCCCTTTTCGGGCGATCTGTTTCCGAATGCGCCGGGCGTGGAAGGGGCTACGGTTCTCGGGCAGCGGGTCAGCTTCCATTACGATACCCGTAACAATCTGGTCACGCCGACCGATGGGACCGCGATTACCGCCTATGCCGAGCTCAACTACAACTTCAAGCCGGGATCGGAACCGCTCTATTCCAGGTATGGGCTCGAGGTGAAGAAGATGTTTGCGAGCGAGTCCAAGCGCGCCATCCTTGTGGTTCGTGGTGATTTGCAGGCCACGCTGGGTTCGGATGTGCCGTTTTATGAGCAGAGCTCCTTGGGCGGCCAGAACAACCTGCGCGGGTTTGGGGTAGACCGGTACATCGACAAGCAACTGATCGCGTTCAGCGTGGAGGAGCGAATTCATATCTTGCGGGCGCGTCTTGCCGGAGTCATGGCGGATTTTGAGATAGCGCCGTTCATCGATACCGGGCAGGTGTTCAACTCATTTAAGAATGTGAGCTTCAAAGACTACCGCATCACGCCGGGTATCGGGTTTCGGGGTATCATTCGGCCCAACGTCGTGGGACGGATCGACTACGGGTTCAGTAAGGAGGGCGGAGCCATTTTTGCCGGGCTCGATTTTCCTTACTAGGCGACCCATCGGGTGTGTGTGCTCAAGGTCATCGATCGTGGCCCGTTACGCCTCGATCAACGTGAGAGGCCTGGGCAGGGGATCTTTCATAAGCGCTTGACATCATGCGGTTCGTGTGTGAGACTCCACAAAATTTAGAACCTGCGCCAAAGGTGCACCCTGGACGTGTCTTTATGCCACGTCGCTGATAGAAGACGAAAGTAAGGAGACCATCCATGTCTATTCTTAAAACGATCCATAGTCCGGCCGATCTGAAGCGGTTGTCCCCCGACCGATTTCCGGCGTTGTGCCAGGAGATTCGTGAACAGATTATCGGAGCGGTCTCCAATGTCGGCGGGCATCTGGCTTCGAACTTGGGCGTGGTTGAGCTCACGGTCGCCTTGCAATATCTCCTGGATACACCGGCTGACAAAATCGTTTGGGATACGAGCAATCAATCCTACACGCACAAACTCCTCACCGGCCGCCGTGAGCAGTTCCACACGCTGCGCCAGTACGGTGGATTGAGTGGATTTTGCAAGCGCGAGGAGAGCGAGTACGATACGTTCAATGCCGGCCATGCGGGCACGGGTGTGTCGGCCGCCTTCGGCATGGTGGAAGCCCGGGAACAGTTGAAACAGAAACATAAAGTCGTCTGTGTCGTGGGTGACGGTGCCATGACGGCGGGAATGACTCTGGAAGGACTGCATCATGCCGGAGGGCTCGGCAAGGACTTCCTTGTGATTTTGAACGACAATCAGATGTCGATCTCGAAGAACGTCGGGGCCATTTCCGCCTACTTGAGTCGGACCATCACAGGGGAGTTCTACGGACGAATGCGCGAGGAAACCGGTCAGTTGCTGCGCAAGATTCCTCACATCGGCTACGACATGCAAAAACTCGCTCGCCGGGCCGAAGAACTCGCCAAAGGCGTGATTCTTCCGGGATTGCTCTTTGAAGAGCTGGGATTCCAATACAGTGGTCCCATCGATGGCCATAACTTTGAACATCTCCTGCCGACGATTGAGAATGTCCTCAAGATGAAGGGGCCGGTCCTGCTGCATATCATCACGAAGAAAGGGCTCGGCTACGAGCCGGCCATGAAGAATCCGGTGTGGTTTCATGCCTGTCCTCCGTTTGTTCGGGAAACAGGTGCGCCCGCGAAGAAAGCCTCCCGCCCGTCCTACACGGCGATCGCCATGGATACGCTCGTCAAGTTGGCGCGCGAGGATAGGCGCGTCGTGGCCATCACTGCGGCGATGTGCGAAGGCACGGGATTGACGACCTTCGAAAAGGAATTTCCGGATCGGCTGTATGACGTCGGCATCGCCGAGCAGCATGCCGTGACGTTCGCGGCGGGGCTGGCCGCTCAGGGGATGAAGCCGGTCGTCGCGATGTACGCGACCTTCCTCCAGCGGGCATATGATCAGGTCGTGCATGATGTCGCGACCCAGAATCTTCCGGTGGTCTTCTGCATCGATCGTGGCGGGCTCGTCGCTGAGGATGGGACGACGCATCACGGCGCCTTCGACTATGCCTATCTGCGCCATGTTCCCAACATGGTGGTGATGGCTCCCAAAGATGAAAACGAGTTGCAGCATATGGTGAAAACCTGCCTGGAACATAACGGACCCATTTCGGTGCGGTATCCGCGAGGCGTGAGCCTCGGCGTGAAGATGGACGAGGCCCCCAGGGCGGTGCCTGTGGGAAAAGGCGAGCTTCTGAAGGACGGAACCGACGTTGCCATCGTTGCGATCGGGGTCTCGGTCTGGCAGGCCGTGGAAGCAGCGGAACGTCTCAGCCAGGAAGGGGTCTCCGCAGCGGTGGTAAACGGCCGGTTCGTCAAGCCACTTGATCACGAACTGATTGTGGATGTGGCGAAGCGAGTCAAGTATGTCGTGACGGTGGAAGAGGGCTGCAGGACCGGTGGGTTCGGGTCCGCGGTATTGGAAACACTTTCGGAAGCCGGCGTGACTCATCTGAAGACCAAGGTTATAGGCTTGCCCGATTGGTATATCGAACAAGGCCCCCAAGATCTGCTTCGTGAACGGTATGGCTTGACGAGCGAAGGCATCTATCAAAGCGTCAAGGAACTGATCGGCACGGCTCCGTCGGTGAAATCTCAATTTGCCGGTGCTGGTCTGGCAGACCATCTTCCTCATGGAGACGAGCAGGGCAGCTGATTGCAGAAGGCGAACAATCACTCATGCACATAGCAAGGCGAAAAACTCGACAGATTTCTGTCGGGAAGGTGAAAATCGGCGGCGATGCTCCGGTGTCTGTGCAGTCGATGTGTTCAACGGACACCCGCAATGTGGCTGCGACGGTTGCTGAAATTCACCAGCTTGAGGCTGCCGGATGCGAACTCATTCGCGTGGCCGTGCCTGACGAGGAAGCCGCCGCTGTTCTTCCGCAAATCAAAGCGGCCATGACGGTCCCGCTGATTGCCGACATTCACTTCGATCATCGTCTTGCCCTGAAAGCCGCACAGGTCGTCGATTGCGTCCGCATCAATCCCGGCAATATCGGCGCCTGGTGGAAAGTGGAAGAAGTGATCAAGGCCGTGAATGAGCGGGGGATTCCACTTCGAGTCGGCGTCAACGGAGGGTCGCTCGAACGGCCGTTGTTGGAAAAATACGGATGGCCCTCACCCGAGGCTCTGGCGGAGTCGGCGCTCAACGCCGTGCATGCGCTGGAAGACGTGGGCTTCACCAACATGAAAGTTTCACTCAAAGCGTCGGATGTGCATCATGCCATCGATGCCTATTGGCTCTTCGCGCATCAGTCGAACTATCCGCTTCACATTGGGATCACAGAAGCGGGAACGGCCATGACAGGGGCGGTGAAGTCTTCGATCGGACTCGGCTACTTACTCGGACAGGGCATCGGAGACACGCTGCGCGTGTCGCTGGCCGCCGATCCCGTCGAGGAAGTGAAGGTCGGGTTCGAAATCCTGAAATCACTCGAATTGCGTCATCGGGGCATCAATGTCATCGCCTGTCCGACCTGTGGGCGCGTTGAGATCGATGTCGTCCGGATGGCGAATGAGTTGGAAAAGAAACTCGGTCATATCAAGACTCCATTGAACGTGTCGGTACTCGGATGTGTCGTAAATGGGATCGGAGAAGGGAAAGAGGCCGACATCGGGATCGCCGGCGGCGAGGGGAAAGGGATTTTGTTCAAGCGGGGTAAGCTCGTCCGTAAGGTCCCCATGGAAGAATTGATGGATACGCTGATTCAGGAAGTGGAACTGCTTGCCAAAGAAAAAGAAGCCGAGGGAAGCGGCGAAGCCGTCGCTTCTATCCCTTCGAACGGATGGGAATCACTCATGCCCCAGTCGGATCTCCCCTCGACGCTTGGAAAAGAAATTCCCGTACTGCCTCGTCGGTAGGGGCACTGTTTTAGTCCGAGAGTCTCCCGCTACCCGAGCAACTTCTAGCCCATCTCACCAAAGAAACGATTGACGCGCTCCGGCGGGTCATGTATCAGTGCCGTCACACAATGGAATCAAAGCCTCTCATCCACCGGATCAACGAATTTGTCAGGTCGGCTCTGTTTGCGCGATTGGTGAAGATCGGGCTCATCATTGCAGCGATAGTGCACGGCTACATCATCTCCTTCGGACGGTCGTTCCACTTCCGGGACATCGATATCCATCGAGAGATTGGAAGGCGGTTACTTTCCGGAGAGTATCTCTACGCCAATGACTACTGCTACATGTATCTGCCGACTACCGGCATCTATTTCGCTCCCTTGCTCATCCTAGACAGAAACCCGAGCCTGGCCCTGCGGTACGCCGTCGCTGCCGGATGCTTAGTCCTCACGGTCATGCTGTTTTACCGCATGATATGCGGTTCATCGGACTCGAGAGGGTGGGGCCGGCTGCTGGTTGGTGTCGGTGCGGGAGCATTGACCTTGCAGTTTATTTTGAATGATCTCGACGATGGCGGCCCCCATCTCATCCTGTTGGGCATTCTCACAGGGGGGATCTATGCGATATGGGTGGGGAAAGAACGGCTGGGTGCGGTCTTGATCGGGCTGGGTATCGTACTCAAAATCACCCCCGCGCTCTTCGTGCTGTTGTTTTTTTGGAAGCGGCAGTGGCGAGTTGCCTGGTACACCATGGTGGCCACGCTTGCCTGGGTCGTGCTGCCCGTTCTGTATATGGGACCCACGAGCTGGTGGGACCATCACACAGAATGGACGAGGAATGCCGCCCTGTCTGTGCTCGATCGGCAGGCGGAGGGCCGGCAAGAAAACGAATTGCAAAAGGCCAATCTCTCGCTCCGGCATACCATGCTTCGATACCTGGTGACCTATCCGCCCACCCATCGGCTTCGACAAGTGGACCGGGGTTACCAGCCGGTACTGGATCTCTCGTCACCGGTTGCCAACGCGATCGTCGGAGTGGCCGCGCTGAGCCTGCTTGGCCTGTTCGCATGGTCCAGCAAGCGGGTGTTTCAGGAGCCTGGAGATCCCGCCTGGGCGAGGGATTGCGCGGGAACCTTGATGTTGGCGTTGTTCTTCTCCCCCATTACGTGGGATCAGCATCTCGTCTGGATGATACCGGCTGCCTGTGTCGTCGTCGCCGCCGCCATGAGAATGAGCGGCGGGTTGAGCTCTACCGGATATGTCATGTTGGGGGTCTATGTTGTGCTGACAATGGTGCTGAACTATGAAGTCGTGGGTTCGGCAAGATGGGAGGCCTTGAAAAGCTATCATCATCTCGGTATCGCGATGCTGATCTTGTATGGATTGCTGCTCAGCAGTAGAGGAGAGTGGAGCCATCCGAACCCGCAGCCGGAAAAAATGCATTCCGGCCCTTCGCGTATGGTCACTGAGGCATAATCTGTCTACCCAGGAGAACCTCCAACACACTGAAGCCGATTCACCATGCGAGGTAGCTTGGTCTTGTGTTGTGTTCCAGAAAAGGAAGCGACTATAATGCGCCCCCGGGGCGCCGTACCCAAGTGGTAAGGGAGCAGTCTGCAAAACTGCGATGCAGCGGTTCGAACCCGCTCGGCGCCTCCATACCAACCTGCGGTTGACCCGCGCGCTATTTAGCGTTTTATCGTGACTGGTGCGCGCGGATAAAATCCTCCAATATCCGGCTATGCACTTCGAGTGTGCCGCTCGCTCTTCATTGTTTTATCGTGATTGATGCGAGCGGATAGACCGCTCCAGCGTCTTGTCATTGCTTCAGTAAGCCGATGCCTTGCCGATACCCTCGGACGTGTTAGTGTTGGACTGGATATGGACAGGCCCGAGAGAGACAAATTGACGGCATCAATACGGGATGGTACAATCCCCCCTATTCTAGTGCCTCCACATAAGCTGCCTAAGGCGGCTGGTCGCATAGAGCAGAGAACCAAAAGCCACATTACGTAAGGAGAGCGGAATGGCCGTTCCGGTTTCCCAGATGTTTGCCGTGTCGAAGTATGTGCTCACCCAGAAGATGAAGGGGGTGAAGCGATACCCCTTGGTGTTGATGTTGGAGCCGTTGTTTCGCTGCAACCTGGCGTGCGCCGGCTGCGGGAAAATTCAGTACCCCGATCATGTCCTCGATAAGCGGTTGACGCCCGAGCAATGCTGGGCAGCAGCCGAAGAATGCGGGGCCCCCATGGTGAGTATTCCCGGAGGGGAACCGCTCATTCACCCGGAAATGGCGAAGATCATCCGAGGCTTGGTCGATCGAAAAAAGTACATCTATCTCTGCACGAATGCGATCTTGCTCGAACGGAAGTTGGATGAGTATGAGCCGTCTCAGTTTCTGACGTTCAGTGTCCATATGGATGGGCTCAAAGATGAGCACGATTTGGCGGTGTGTCGGGATGGCGTGTATGATGTCGCGGTCAAGGCCATCAAGGCGGCGGTCAAGCGCGGCCATCGAGTGACGACGAATACCACGCTATTCGACGACGCGAATCCTGAGCGAGTCAGGAAGTTTTTCGATGAAATGATGGCCCTCGGTGTCGAGGGTATGACGATCTCCCCCGGCTACAGTTATCAAAAGGCCCCGGATCAGCAGCATTTCTTGAAGCGGTCGCGAACCCAGGAACTCTTCTCCAAGATCCTTGCTCGCCCCAAAGCTGGTTGGCAGTTCAATCAATCTCCGCTGTTTTTAGATTTCCTCATGGGACGGCGTGAGTATCAATGCACTCCCTGGGGCAATCCGACCTATAATGTCTTTGGATGGCAGAAGCCGTGCTACTTGCTTCAAGAGGGATACGCAAAAACCTTCCGGGAACTGATGGAGTCCACGGAGTGGGATCGCTACGGCACCGGCAGAAATGAAAAGTGCGCCGATTGCATGGTCCATTGCGGTTATGAGGCATCGGCTGTCGAAGATACCTTTAGCACCGTCTCCGGATTCTCTCGGACAGCCAAATTGACGCTCATGCCTACCTCGCGGTGATGCTGCGCGTGAAGCGTCGTTCGTCTCTCGTCGTTCGCAGGGCGATCCCGCGCTTCACGAAATACGTTTCACGAACGACGATCTCCACATGACCGATACAAAGAATCATACGGCTACGATCACCGGTTCACTCGAAGGGCGGGTATTCAAGCCCGTCTCTCCGGCCGAAACGACAGAGGCGGTCGAACTCGCATTCGACTACCGTGGCGACGTGACCTTGACGTTACGGTCCGGCGAATCGGTCATGGGATATCTCTTCAATCGTCAGCTGGATGCCGACAGCTCGCATCTCGAACTGTTTCCCTCCGACCGTCCGGATCCCCGGCGCATTTCGTACGGCGATATCGTTACTATTGCATTCACCGGGGAAGATACGGCGAACGGGAAGTCCTGGGAGGCGTGGGTGTCGAAAAAAGAGTCCGAGCGTCAAGCAGAAGCGGCAAAAATTGAGGCGGCCGCGCGCACGCAGGGCTACCTCTAAGGTTTTCTTTTATCCTGCCGATTCTCAAAATGCCACGGCCGTGGACGGCCTTTCCGCAGTATCAAAAAGGCCTGCCGTTTCGTTGACAAAGATTTGGCGCTGTGCTAGAAACGCCTGCCCGAATGTAGCGCGCTCGCGGTCGTGCGGCGTGCATTTCCTCGTAAGGAGCGAGCGACGAGTCAGCAATCGAGTTCGAAGCTTGGCAGACGAAGTCCGGTTGGGCTGATTGTGTTCGTGTGCTGCCTCGCACTGAGTGCTGCATTCCCCCCAGTGGTTCCTGCCACCCACGAAGCGGATCACCGTTTCATGGTTGAAGGGTATGTTTGTGGCGGGGATGGCAAGGGGGTGTCGAACACGGACGTTCTGGTCAAAGACACCAGAGTCTCATATGGTCAGGTTGTGAGGACGGATGGAGATGGCTACTACAAAGCGATGTTTCATCTGCACAACGACAATCTTGGCGATCCCCTTCTGGTAGAGGCGAAGGGCGAACAGAAAAATCTCAAAATTGAATTCGATCCCAAAGATCTTGAAAGTGAGCGAAAAGTCCGAGTTGATTTCGGCGCCGGCTGCGATGCGAGTGGTCCTCCTGTTTGGCTGTGGTGGGGTGGTGGGGCGATGGTCGCCGCGGCCGGCGGTCTTATCGGTATGAGACTTGTCCGTTCTCAGCAGAAGGCAGAACGGGTCAAGGGGAAATCGCAGGGAAAAAGAAAAACGTAATCGCCGTTGACGGTTCTTCGGGGGCTGCGGGGTCCCTCGGCGAATCGGTGGATGGGTGGGCGAGGACCGGTGTACAGCGTTATCGAGATGGGTGTAACTGGAGCGCTTTTGTTTGAGGTGCGAACACCTCGACAGAAGCGTTTTTTTTTGGAGGCCGCTTTCTATCCCTATGTCGCCACGTGTGCGACAACCGTGCGCTCCTTAGGGAATGAATCGTCGTCATGGCAATGAAATTGGGTTCGTTTCGTGTTGCGATGGTGATGAGTATGGGGTTACTCATCGGTTGCAGTGGTGGTGAAGAAGGCGCAGAGGGTCCGATTGTGCCACCACCTCCGGCTCCGGCTGAATATGCCGATAAGCATATGCCGTCCGACTGGTGGGGAGATGCTCAAAAGCTGGAAGAGGGGCGAAAACTCTTCATCGGGGAGGCAAATCCGGACGTCAATTGTGCCAGCTGTCATGGGAAGGATGGAAAACCGGTAAAGGCGGGTGCCACAGATTTCCGCAGACTCGAGCGCATGAAGCTCTATTCGGACTCTGTGTGGTTTTGGCGTATTGCTGAGGGAGTGCCGAACACCAAGATGAAAGGCTGGAAGAGCAAGCTTTCGGATGAAGACCGGTGGAAGCTCGTGCTCTATGAGCGGAACTTTGCGCTGCCGGGGAAGGTCTGGAACGAAGAGAAGAAACAGTGGGTCGATGCCGGCACGAAATAGCGGGAGGGCTTCGGCTTGTACCGGTCAGGCTCAGGTCGTTTTCAGATGTTGGATGGGGAACATCCCGATAAATAAAACTGGAAAAACTAGGATACTATACCGAGCCTTTTTGAGGCACAATGCACCGAATATTTTTGCCGGATACCGTCCAAGATTTCAGTTCATCGAAGCGTTTGTTTGGCCCGAAGGGTGAGACTAGGATCCTTGACTGGGCTCTTAAAGTAGGGGGCATCGAGACACCGTGAAAAAACTATCGAGCAGTCTCTTGGCTCTCGTTGTGTTGCTTGGGCTGTCTGCGTTAGGTGCACCAATCGTCAACGCTCAGGAAGTTGCAGCGTCTGCGGTAGAGTTCCCGTACACGGGCAATCGAACGGCGGTATGGATCGTCGCACAACTCCATATCCTATTTGCCGCGTTTATCCTTGGCGCGCCAATCTTCGTCGTCATCGCGGAGTGGCTGGGGTATCGGAAGCAAGACCCCCGCTATGACCGTCTGGCCAGGGAGATCACCAAGGTCACGGTCATTCTCTTCAGCATGACGGCTGTGACCGGCGGTCTATTTATCTTCGTCCTGCTCGCAGCGTATCCTCAATTCACGACCTCGTTCATCAATCAGTTCTATATGGTCTTCGCAGTGCTGTATCCGGCCCTGTTTATCGCCGAGACCATCTTGATGTATGCCTACCTGTACACCTGGGATGTCTGGAAAGGCGAGAAGAAAGGGCGACATATCGCCCTTGGCGTGCTCCTGAACCTCGTGTGTCTGCTCATCCTGTTTGTCATCAACGGTCCAACGTCGTTCATGAATACCCCGCCGAAGGCGGAAGGAGTCTCGCCGCAGGATTTCATCGCCGCGGCGACCTTATGGGATAAGATCGCCAACCAAAGTTGGTTCCCTCTGAGTCTCCATCGGATCGACGGGAATGTCGCGTTCGGTGGATTCATTGCCGGGTTGATCGCCGCCTATATGTATATGAGTGCGAAGACGCAGGAGGAGAGAGCCTACTACGATTGGATGGGATTTGCCGCCATCTGGATTGCGGTGGGGGGATCGCTCTTGCAGCCGTTTACGGGACTCTTGTTGGCGTATGAAATGTGTGACTACGATTTTTCGTTCTGTCCGTACATGATGGCCGATCAGCTCTCCATGTTTTTTGAAATGCAGGGCGTCATGATCGGGCTCCTATTCCTGGGCATCAATTATTATAGTTGGCTCAGCGTCAAACGAATTGAAGGAGCGGAAAACGTCCGAATCACCATTCTGGCTCCCATCGTCTTGATCGTGTTGCTCCCTGTCACAATGTGGGTGATGAACAATTATTGGATTCCCGATCCGATGTCGTTGGCATTCCTCCTGCCGCTGACGTTGTCGCCATTCCTCTTAGGCCGGTTCGTTCCCAAGACCGTCTCCGCGCGGACCGTCATCAAGATCGGCTTTATCATCATGCTCATCAGCGATGCGGTGTGGCTCACTCCGGCCGGGTTCGTGGCGACCGGCACGGATATGCCCGATGAGATGAAACTCCCGGAAGGGTGGGACTATTTGTCGTCGATGCCGGCCAAGCTTTCCGCGATCATCGTGTTGGTCTTTGTGACGGTCGTCAACTATGTGTTGTATAACCGAACGATCAAACAAGGCACGATTCTCTGGGGGAAGATCGATTTCGCATCGCAATTTGTGCTGATTTTTTTGGCATTCACCTCCACGTGGATCATGGGGTTGATGGGCGCGGTGCGGTCGTTGCTCAAGAAATATTTCCACACCTATAGCCTGGTGTCGGACCTCAGCGCGGAATCGTTTACCCCAACACTGTCGTATTCCGCCGGATGGATTACGGCGATTGCCGTGGTGTTTATCGCGATCGTGAGTCTGGCTGCGCTCGTGGCTCTTCGACCCTCCGTGGCAAAGGTGCGGGAGCCTGAGAGGAGTCCTGTTCCTGTCGGGGCGAAGTAATCAAGGATTAAGGCGCCTACCGAGGAGACGAGAATTCGTATGGGCAACATATTCAAAAAGCTTGTGATAGGCGTGGTGGTCGGTGGCGCCCTGGTTGCTGTCGCGCACTCGCAGGAGTTGCCGTCCTCCTTTCAGGTGCTGTTCTTCGTCGTCTCGATGACCGGGGCGATCCTCTTCATGCTGCTTGACGCGCAGCCCGTCAAGACGATGAACGGTGGGAAGTCCCTCTTTGCCGTCATTGTATTCTGGATCTTTTTGGTGACGGTCTGTGTGGCTGGTGCGTCGCTCCTGCCTCAATTCGATCCCGAAGACGAAAAGGCCAAGATCGGGAAGCTGTTAGACCGGGAGAAAAAAGGGTCCGCGCAGGGGAAGGCCGAGGAACTGATCGCGCGCGCCAAGGCGCTTGATGCACAGGTCAAAGCTCTGGAGGAGCGGCTCAAATCGTTGGGTCAGGGTGTGGCCGCGACGCCAACGCCTCCGGCCGGAGATGCGAAGCCCGCAGCCGCCGGCGCGGCGTCCGGCGCTTCCGGCGATGTGATGAAGGTCGGAGAGGAGCAGTGGCAACTCCAGGAATGTTACAACTGCCACAAACTCAGGGGGGAAGGTGGAAAGAAGCGCGGTCCTGAGTTGGACAATATCGGCACGTTGCTGACAGTCGAGGAGATTCAACAGAAGATTGCCGACCCTAAGAGCTTTATGGCTGAAGGGTATGAGAAGGAATGGCAGAAGGGCATCATGCCCAATAAGTTTAAAGACCTCATGGACCCAAAAGAAATGCTGGCGCTGGCGACCTGGTTGGGTACCTTCAAAAATACCGCGATCAACACCCCGAAGCCTATCAAGAAGAACTAATGCTGCAACCGAAGCTGAAATCCAAGGTCCGGTGCACCGACCTCGACATCGGCGAAGTCACGAAAGTCGTGCTCGATCCGCTCTCGCACGAGATCAGTCACATCGTGGTGTCCATGAACGGCAGCGGCGAGCGACAGGTCGCGATGGGACACGTGCAGGCTGTCACCGAAGACCTCGTCCAGTTGCGCGCGCCCTCACGGGATATTCTGGCGTTGCCGCCGTTCAAACGGGAAGACTATGTCACCACCCATGAAGTGGAGATCTCGCATCTCGAAGACAACATCCATGTGACGCCGGGCGAGGTCCTGGTTCCTCTCCCTGATCTGGAAAAGAACGTCAAGCGCCGCACGTTTTTCATGAATTTCACGCATGTCATCGGGTTCTTGATCGGCCTCCCGATCGCCTTCCCCATTCTGCGTTTTCTCATGAAGCCGATGTACGCGGACTTCGACAATGGATGGCTGAATGTGGGGAACGTGAGCAAGATCAAGCAGGACGACGTCGGCACCCAGTTTAAGTATAAGAAAAAAGTGAAAGAAGTGTACATGCCGGAGTATGAAGTCGAGAAGAACGTGTGGATTCTCCGAGCGACTCCGGAACTTCTCGATAAAGTGTACCAAGGGAAGGACGCTGAATTTCGCGATGCAAAGGGAAAGCCCATTTGGACGAACAAGAAGGATATTCCGTACCTGGCGTTCTCCGGCAAGTGTCCGCATTTAGGCTGCGGGTTCAAATGGCGGCAGCACAAAACGCTCGGGCAAGTGTTTCTGTGCCCGTGTCACTTGAGCATCTATGATGCCGCAGGAAAAGTGCTCGACGGTCCCGCTCCACGCTCTCTGGACGCATTACCCCTCAAAGTCTCTGCGGGGGGAGACGTGGAGATTATCGATATGGAGTTCAAGGCTGGTACGAAGTCGCAAGTCAGGATAGTGTGAAAGCTGGCGACATGGACATCAAGCATTCGTCTCCCGCAACAATCCCCGATCAACAGCCAAGCGCGACTGAAAAGCTCGTCGCTTTTCTCGACGAACGTCTTGGGCTCAAGGAGATGCAGGCCAAGATGCTCAACGAGCCGATTCCCGGCGGCTCTCGTTGGGCCTACGTATTCGGATCCATCCTGTTGTTCATCTTTGCCATGCAGGCGCTGACGGGCATCCTGCTCATGTTCTATTATGTGCCGACCGCCGATCACGCCTATGACAGTACCCAATACATTATCCACGATGTCGATTACGGATGGTTTCTACTGAGCTACCATTTCTGGGGATCCAGTGCGATGGTCGTCTGTGTGTTCGCGCACATGTCCCAGGTATTTCTCTGGGGCGCGTATAAGAAGCCGAGAGAATTGCTGTGGCTTGTGGGGCTCGCCTTGTTCGGGATCGTGATCGGCTTCGGTTTTACAGGCTATCTGTTGCCCTGGGACCAGCGGGCATTTTGGGCGACGCTCGTGGGTGTCGAGATTTTGGATAAGACGCCGCTCATCGGCGATTTTATGGCCCGGTTTCTGAAGGGTGGAGCAACCCCGGGTCAGATGACATTGAGCCGATTCTTCGTGATTCACGTGATGATCCTTCCGGCGGCGCTCATGGCTCTCGCCGGACTGCACCTCTTTTTGTTTCGTGTGGCCGCTCCAGCGGGACCCTTTAGCGGGACGCCTGAGGAGATCAAGGCCAAAACCGACTATTTCTTTCCTCGTCAGATTTGGAAAGACATTGTCGGGATGGCATTCGTCTTCGCCGGAATCTGCGCCTTAGCCCTTTGGGAGCCGGTTGTCTTGTTGGACCATGCCACGCCGGACCCCGGGGACTACCACCCTGAGCCCGAATGGTATTTCCTTTTCTACTTCCAACTGCTGAGGCTCAAGTTGTTTGCCGGCCAGTTTGGTCAATTCATGGGCGCCGTCGCCTTGCCGGTCGTGTTCATGGGGTTACTGATTGCGCTTCCGTTTTTCGACAAAGATCCCGAACGGAATATTTTCAAGCGCCCGATCGCCTTAATCAGCTGGATTGCGATCATGGTGGTCATCGCCTTGTTCACGGTTGCAGCCGTGATCAACCGTGAGTTTCTGGATTAATCCTCACACACGTTATGGCTGAAGAACGCGAATCGATGTCCCCAACGA
Organism: Nitrospira sp.; assembly: GCA_024760525.1. Lineage (NCBI taxonomy): Bacteria > Pseudomonadati > Nitrospirota > Nitrospiria > Nitrospirales > Nitrospiraceae > Nitrospira > Nitrospira sp. The sequence continues at coordinate 3,208,833 of CP060499.1, read as the reverse complement.
AGATAGGGTTCGGTATCCTCTGGCCGGCGTGCTGGACCGGCATTCCTATCAAGGCCGTGTTTGCCGTTCTTGCGATGACGATGGGGTTGGTGCATTTCGAAGGCAGGTTCGGTCTTGCCTTTTTGATGCTGTTGGCCAGTCCCGTGACCGTCTTTGCCGCTCCCATCATCATGGCTATCTTCGACACGCACTTTGGTGAAGGGATCGGTTTGCCGCTCATTTTCGGGATGTCTATCCCCGTCGACATCTGGGCGCTCGGGCTGGTTGGGCGAACCTTCTTCCTGGAACGGCTTCGGAAAGAGCCTCCCCACGATGGGCTGGGTTTTGCGATTTGGTGGAGAACGGCGCTCATCGGGACCTTCTTTCTTCCGCTCCTCTGGTGGATCGTCAGCCGCGTCACGGAGATCGCCATCACCGCTTCGCACTCAATGGCCGAAATGGAAAGCATGAGACATCTCTTCGACACGGGTCTTCCGGTCGCAGAACGAATCGGCCTCGAACTGACGATCTGGGGATCCATTTCTTCCGCGGTGCTGATCGTCCTCGCGGTGATCGGTGTGTCCATCCTTGGACAAATCATTCGGCGGATAGCGGAAAATGCCCGCCCGGCGCCTGAAAATTATCAAGGGCTTGTGACCCGTTGGGACTTGATGCGTGTGCCGACTGATCAGGGATTGCTGCTGGCGTCGTTGGCAGGAGCCGGTGTGGTATTGTCGCTGATGTTTTGGTCCATCCTTCCGGTGACCACACCCCATCCGCATGAATGCTGCAAGAAGCCTGAGGTGGAGGTCGAGCCGGTTTTCAAACCGATCGAATCATTGAACAAAAATACGCAACGGCTTGCGTCGATCACAGCGCAAGTTGATGCCATCGAACAGCAGAAGGCGGAAGCAAAAGGCCAAAAAGATAAGGGCAAGGGGAAGACCGAAGGCGGGACCACCGCCGATTCACCTGCCAAGACGAAACCGTAACTTGCGAGGTGGTGAGGTGAGTGCCATGCGACAGGGGATCGGAACGATACAACTAGCTCTCCGAGCTGTCAGCGGCCATGGCGGATGGCTTGCAGGTCTCTTGTTGACGGCGGTCTGGCTTGCGCTTCCTTCGATCGGCGTGGCTGCGGAAGGCACAGCGACCGGCCCGACTGAGTATCGCGATATTCCCTATATCGGCAGTCGGAACCTGGTGTGGATCGTTGCGCAGCTGCACCTGTTGCTGGCCGGGTTCGTGTTGGGTGTGCCGATCTTTGCATGGCTCTGCGAAGTGATTGCCTGGAGAGGAGGCGAAAAGCGCTACGATAAGCTTGCCAAGGAATTTACCAAACTCCTGACGTCGGCCTATGCGACGACCGCCCTGTTCGGCGGCATTCTGTTGTTTCTCTTGGTGGCGTTCTACCCAAAACTGATGAACTATCTGACGGATGTCTTCTTCCCGTCATTTTTGCTCTACTGTCTCTTGTTCTTGCTCGAGACGGCGACGCTCTATCTGTATTGGTACGGATGGGACGCCATGCAGTACGGTAAGCTGAAAACGTTGCACGTGGTTTTGGGGTTCCTCCTGAATTTCTTCGCACTCTTCATCATGATCGTGCCGAACGCGTGGGCCACGTTTCAGTCCAGCCCGGTCGTCATTTCAGAAGGCACGGCCATCGAACGAGCGTGGGCGGCGACATGGAATCCGACGTGGTGGCCGATCAACATCCATCGTCTCATTGCCAACGTCGTGCTCGGCGGATACATCTGTGGAGCCTATGCCGGAGTCCGATACTTGTCGGTCAAGAATCCCGAGGAGCGTGAGCACTACGATTGGATGGGCTATGTCGGCAACTTCATCGGCGTTTTCGGCTTGTTGGCTCTGCCGTTTGCCGGCTATTGGCTCATGCGGGAAATCTATCAGTACAACCAACAGATGGGCATTACCCTGATGGGAGGGTTCCTGTCCTGGCTCTTCATCATCCAGGCCATGCTGATCGGTGTCTTGTTCCTCGGGTCGAATTATTATTTCTGGTTGGGGATTACTTATCGTATTCCCGGATCGGAGGGAAAATATCGGCGGGCGATGTTGATGATGCTCGTCAGTTTGTTGCTGTGTCTTGCCGTGTGGATGACGCCACACTCCCTTGTCGCCAGCATCGAAGAGGCCCAGAAGATGGGAGGGGCTCACCACCCCTTGTTGGGCGTCCTGGGCGTCATGTCCGCCAAAATGACCGTGTCCAATCTCATGATTCTTATTACCTTCATGAGTTTCGTCATGTATTGGCGGGCGGGTAAACAGGATACCGCCGGATGGGCGAAGTTGGGAAAGGCAGTCATGGGCGCCGTGTTGGTGTTGGCCAGTCTTGCCGTCATCGTCCTCGGTGTGTGGGGGTATTTTGTTCCGGCGATCGTCCGCATCAACTATTTCTCCACGTCTCAGGTGCTGATCGTCATCTTCGTGATTCTGACCATCACCCCGTTGACGGCGCTGTTGCTTAAGAGTGCCAAGACGACGACGGAAATGGTCTGGGGCAGTATGCCTCCTCGCGCTGGGTATGCGCTGGTGCTCAACGCCGTCATGGTGATTCTACTGATGACGCTGATGGGCTACGCGCGATCTTCATCTCGGGTCCACTGGCACGTGTATGGGGTCATGCGCGATTCGTCGCCCTATGCCTATTCACCGGCCCTCGGCAGCGCGTCGCTGATCATGGCTTTCTGTACGTTTTTCTTCTGCATCCTTGTGGCGTTTATCTTCTGGGTGGCCACCATGGGCGATAAGGCTAAGGCTGCTGCGTCAGGGAAAGGCGAGCTGCCGCACGGCATTCCTGCGATGGCCGGAGGGGCGCCGGAGGAGCGGCAACAGGGATAGATGGAGTCGTGAGTGAACCAGGCAATGGGCTACACACCAAGCAAGTTGGAGAGCCATGAGTGAAGTCGCACAACTACAATTGATCGCACTGTCAATCGTTGGGTTTGGGATTCTCATCCTCCTCTTCATCCGCGCCACGTTTGTCCGGGTGACGGGATTTGTCTTCATTGTCCTCGGGCTGTTTTCGCTGATGTCACTCGCCGTGCCGCAATTGGCCTCGTTGCCGCCGGCCGAGGAAAAGGTCGACCTCGCGAGTATCAAGACCCCAACCGATATTGCGGCGATCGGCCAAACGGTGTTCTTCAGTAAAGGCCAATGCGCGCTGTGCCATTCCATCGGCCCCAGCGAATCCGCGCGTTGCCCGGATCTAAAGGGAATCGGCGCCAAATTGAGCAAAGATTTCCTCTATGAAAGTCTGACCGATCCCCAGGCCTTCGTCTATCAGGACTACCGGCATGGCGGGGTACCCAAGGAATATCCGGCTACGATGCCGCGTATCGACAAAGACCCGATCGGGCTCTCGAAGAATGAAATTTTGGCCGTGATCGCCTTTCTGCAACAAATGAGCGGCGAGCCGATCTCCGTCAGCCTGTCGGATCTTGAGATACCGGGCCAGACGCCGAAGGCTCCCGTCAAGGCAGCCGAATCTGCACTCGTCGCCAAGGCACGCACGCACTAGGGAGGAACGTATGGGCGCGTTAGGTAAGCCGATCATACTCATGGTAGCCATGTATCTGTTCCTGAAGTTTGTGCTGCCGAATATACCCGGCTCGGCGCCGCTTCCCTCCAGTCTGATTTTTCTGTATCTCCTCCTGACCGCGTCCGGCATCGTCATCTATGAAACGTTGAGTGGCGAGTCGAAAGATGCCTTCTGGGGACCCATGCAGCGGTTCCTGACCGGAGAGAAGATCGGTGGGCTGCAAGCGCTTCGATATGGCGTGCTGATTTTCTTCCCTCTGCTGGTCGGATGGCAAACCTACGGCAGCACGGCGACGAGCGATCTTCCGCCGGTGGAGAGCAGAACGATCCATCCGGCGCCGCCGGGAGAGTATACCGGGCTGTCGAATCCCGTTCCCAAAACCCCTGACAATATCATGCAGGGAAAGGGATTCTACGCGGCATTTTGTTCCCCCTGTCACGGGGGCAACTTCGATGGCAAGGGACCGGCCGCCCGTGGTTTTATTCCGGCGCCTGCCAACTTCGCCGATCCCACGACGATCGCGATGTTGCAAGAGAGCTATCTGTTTTGGCGCATCAAGAAGGGCGGAGTCGGTCTTCCGATCGAAGGGACACCATGGAAGTCCGCGATGCCTCGTTGGGAAGTGGAATTACCGGATGAATGGATTTGGAAGATCATCATGGGCGAATACGACGGAGCCCATCAATCCCCGCGAACATGGGAGTAAGCGCGCGAGGAAACGCGCATGGGTCTAGGCAAGTAGGGAGAACGAGGCCAGTATGAAACCGGCGAATCGCGTAGTGAGACAGGTTATGCGAAGTGGGACGGCAGTGATCGTGGCCATGGTTCTCGGGTCGGCATCGTTCAGCTTCGCTCAGGAGAGCGTGGCGGTTCGAGCGACGCTGATGACCGGTGGGCTGCCTCTGGACGATCCGAACGCTGCGGCCTGGACCAGCGCGGCGCCGGCTTCCTTTCCCATGTCGCCACAGGTGCATTGGAAGGACCGTATTCAAGAAGTCACCGTCAAGGATGTGTCCGTGCGCGCGTTGCACGACGGCAACCAAGTCGCGATCCTTCTCGAATATAGCGATCCCACCCAGGATCCAGACGATGCCGCGGCGCTCGAATTCATGGTTGGGGACAAGAAATCCCATTTTGCTCATGGCCAGCCGATGTTGCAGGTGGAAGGTGGGCCGGTCAACATATGGTTTTGGAAACATAAGACGGACAAGGCCGTCGATATGACCGCCAAGGGCTTCGGCACATTGAAGCCGCAAGAGCATCAAGATGTGAAAGCGAAGGGCGTGTATTCAAACGGGACCTGGAAAGTGGTCTTTTCCCGTAATCTATCGACCGGCCACGACGAGGAAGATGTCCAAATTACGGCGGGGCAATTCATTAGCATTGCCTTTGCGGTATGGGACGGACGGAAAGATGCCGCCGGAGAGTTGGTCGAAAAAGGATCTCAAAAGGCTGTTTCGTCCTGGTGGTATTTCCGGGCCGATGCGCCGCCGGATTATTCCGCTTATATGTATGCGGCGGTTGCCGCGGCATTGGCCTTGGGATTTCAGTTTGTCCTGATCCGAAAACTCAAGAAAGGGCAGTGAGCATGAAGGCGGCAAAGCTGGGTGTCGTTGGATTGGCGCTTGGAATGATGGGAAGCTTGGCTTTGGTCGCCGGTGGCTGCGCGAACGAGCAGGAGAAGCGGGGGAAGGAACTCTATACGCACTACTGCAGCGATTGTCATGGCCCGAGCGGTAAGCAAAACGAAGGATTTAATTGGTCGGCCATGCCTGACCCGAAGCCGAAAGACTTGTCCAATAAGTCGGAGATGGGCACGTTCAAGGATGAGGAACTTTTCAATACGATCTCACGAGACATGTTGGACACCAGTGAAGAAGGTGGAGATGAGATCGGGGACGACGATTTTGCCGTTCCAACGATGCCGACGTTCAAATACACGTTGTCCGAGGACGAAATCTGGGCGATCGTCGGGCACGTGCGCACGTTGCACGGCATGAAGATGGAGTACAACGTTGCCGCGCGCAAGACCTCGCTCGAAGAAGGGATGAAGGCGGCGCAGGCGAAGTTCGAACAGGCCAAGCAAGCGTATGAAGCGGCCGAAACGAAGGCAAGCGAGGAAGCGGAGCGGAAAAGCGAAGCCTTGAAGAAAGATGTCGAAGTGGACGAATCCGCGTATGCCGCGGAGCAGGAAGCCATGGTCCAGGCCAAGAAAGAGATGGATCTTGCCCAGGTTGCGTTAAACAACTTCTCGACCAGGCCGGGAAAAGGCCTCAGTATTCCCAGGCCTGATCTCACGGTAAAGCCTGCGGAAGCCACACAACTGGCTGATCGTGGGAAGAGACTGTATGAAAACAAGTACGGCTGCAACGGCTGCCACGGTCTTGCCGGTGAGGGTGGGAAAATCGGACCGAGCCTCGATCGGGCAGGGTTTCGGCTGAACGCCACCTGGATCTACCGCTGGCTCAAAAATCCTCAAGCCATGGATTCGGCAACACGCATGCCCGCATTGGGATTGAATGATGCGGATGCGAAGGCCGTGACCATGTATGTGTCCACGTTACGTGCTGAGAAAGCGGAGCCTGTCGTGGAAAAGCCGGTCGAAAAGCCTTAAGCCAACACGCCCGCCAGCAGTCCGGCGAGGATGGTTACGCCAACCCAGACATGCGCTCGAAACATGACAAAGGCTTGTGATGGCGTAAGAGGTCCTTGTAGCTGACGGATCTGGAACAGGAAGAACAGGATCGCTCCCGAGAGAACCGCGTAGTAAGGCCATCCCAGCTGAGTCAGCCATCCCGCTACGATCAAGCAGGCCACCATGGCTCCGAATGCCAGGCCGACTCCATAGTGCACGGACGAACCGAAGTACAGCGCAGCGGACTTGACTCCGATGCGTCGGTCGTCCTCTTGGTCTTGGATGGCGTAGATGGTATCGTAGGCGACCGCCCAGGCCGCCGTCGCTCCGAAGAGGCACCAGGCCGGCGCCTCCAATGTTCCTTGTACTGCAGCCCAGGCCATGACCGTTCCCCAACCAAAGGCGATACCGAGTACGGCTTGGGGGATATGGAGCCACCGTTTGGAATATGGGTACAAGGCCGCTAGAAAAATTGCCACCGGGGTAAGCCAGGCCACGATGGGGCGAAGGAAGAGCAGAAGGCTTGCGGCGGCGAATAACAGCACGCTGAGCAAGATATAGGCATGGCGTCGCGATAGTTCACCCGAAGCCAGCGGGCGCGTCTTCGTGCGGGTGACCTGCCGGTCGAACGATTGATCAGCCAAATCGTTCAAAATCACACCCGCGCTTCTCATCAAGAACGAGGCGACGATGAAAATCGCGAGCAAATGGGGTGGCGGAATTCCCCGAGCGGCAAGGACCAGGGACCACATGGTGGGGAATAATAATAAGTAGGTACCGGTTTGGTTTTGCAGACGAATCAATCGCGCAAGAGCGGACCAAGGAATCCCTGAGGAAGTCGGGGAAGAAGACACCGCCGGAGTTGACATGCAGGCGACCTTAGCCTAGGGGAAAAGGGCTGTCAATGCGCTTTCCCCGGTTGTGACACTCATGGGGAATTCGGTATAACCACGGCGGAGAGGACGACACACAATGCCGACCAGTTGCTTCCCACCGCGCCGATATCTTACGACGTCCTGCGTGGCTCTGTTGCTGGTCTTGTCGGTCGTCGGCTGCTCCTTGCTGAATCGCGGGCAGGAGCCGATCTATTCCCAACCGATTCCATTAACGCCGGCCATATGGTTCTCACCCAGCGGCACCACGGCGGAGGTCCCATTCCAGAATGCCTGTGGCGAGTCGGCGTCATTTCCATTGGCCCAGGTTCTGAAGGGGTCGGTCCCGAAAAGGTTGAACGAGATATTTACCGGCATCACGACCCAGAGCCTGCCTGAAGAGACTCTCGACTCCGATGGGGTGATTGAAGTGGGCGTGGGACTTAGACGGATCGATCTTGCCATTCCGAAGCAAGCGCCGGGGACATATCCGGCGACGGCGACGGTGGGGGTTGAAATGGTGTTTTTGGCCCGTGATGGGGCTCTACTCTTCAGCAAGAAACTCACCGGCACCGGGCGGGGGATCGTCACGGTCGGTGATCAGTCTTGCGAGATAGCGGGGGTGGAGGCAATCGTTCAGGAAGCCATGGACTCAGTGGCCGAAGGCCTGGCGAAACAAATGGCGCAATCCGTCCAGATCCGAGAATACGCGGCCCAGCGTGATACGTGGGTTCCCATGGCTGCGCGTCCTCGTCCCACGGCGGTGGCGCCGACGGCTGAGACCGCCGCGGTGCCCCCTGCGGCGGTCCCTGAGATGGTGGAGCAGCCGTCCGTTGCTCCAACAGACGTAGCCCATCCGGTGCAACTCAGCTTTCGTGCCATTATCCGAGACGAAAACCGTGACCAGCTGCTTGGCCCCGACGAAGCGATCACGATCGAAATTGAGGTCAAGAACGAGGGATTGGCGGAAGCCAAAGACGTAGCGGTTACAGTCGAGGGAAAAGCCGAGGCGGCCTCCCTGTTTCCCCCCGAGATCTTAATCGGCGCGCTCCAGCCGGGAGAGATCAGGCGTACGTCACTGACGAAACGAGTCACGGTGCCCGAACGAGCCCATCCGTTTGAACTGACGCTGAACTTGCGGACTGCCAACCCTTTGGAATCCGTTCCACCGCCGAAAATATTCAGTTTTGGAAGCAAACCCAAATATGCGGCGGCAGTGTCGGTACCGGATGTCGACCATATGCCGAAGTCGCTCGCGGCATTCAAACAGCCGAAAGCCGTCATCATTTCGATCGGAGTCGGAACCTTTCGCGACAATCAGATGCCGGAGGTCAAATATGCCGGCCATGATGCGGCGGTGATGGCGGAGTATTTGCACACCATCGGGAGTGTTCCGCGCGAACGCATGAAGATCTTGCTTGATCGTCAGGCTCTGCAACGGGAGTTTGAAGAGACGTTTGAGCGATGGCTTCGCAAGCGGGCGGACGCCGAGACCGTCGTCTATGTGTTTTTTGCCGGGCGGGCGCTGGTGGATGGAGCGACCGGTGCGGTGTCGCTCGTGCCGTTTGATGGAACACCCACTGAACCGAAGCAGCTCTATCCGCTCATTCGGCTGCAGGAATCTCTTTCTCGGCTGTCGATCGAGCGAGCCATTCTGATGTTCGATGTTTCGCTGGAACCGTCTCCGGGCGCCAATCTTGCCGCGATGCCGTCACCTGATTGGATGTCCAGTGCGGGTGACGGGCGAAAAGATGTGGAGATGTGGATGGTCGGCAATCGTCACCTACAAGAGGCTCACGCGTTCGAAGAAGGGAAACACGGGTTGTTTACGTATCATCTCTTGCGAGGGTTGCAAGGGATCGCGGATGTGGATCGGGATGGCACCATTGTCGCCGGGGAACTGTGTACGTATGCTCGGGGGCAGGTGGCGCGTATCGCTCGCGAACAATTCGGGAACAAACAGGATCCGCTCTGCTTGCCGTCGGTGGGGAAGGAAGCGATGGTCAGAATCCATCCGTTGGCCAAAGGGAATAACCCCAAGCCGGCTCCGACCCCACGGCAACCGGAACCCTCAGCCGACTCTGTTGGTCCGACTCCAAATCTGAAGCCTATGGGGCCATAGCGTCAGACGAGGCCGATTCGCTTCATTGACAGGCTTACCGATGGCCGTTATCATGCCTCCGAAATCGGGCTCCATCCCCTCCGTCTCACCAAGGCGCCGGCGTAGCTCAGTTGGTAGAGCAGCGGTTTCGTAAACCGCAGGTCGCCCGTTCAATCCGGGTCGCCGGCTCCATCCTTTCAATAGCTTAGAGAAGCCTCACCAGGCCGAACCTGCGATTGTGCTAATTTTGTGCTAAACGACCGGCCTGACTCCAGCGCCTCTACTCCTTCTCGCAAGCTTTCCGGGTAATGATGGGCATAACGCTGGGTCATGATCGGTGATTTATGCCCGAGGAGACGCTGTACCTTGTACAGGTCCACCCCTGCCTGGACGATCCGCGTTGCAAACGTATGGCGAAGATCATGGAAATGGAAATCGGAGATCTTTGCCAGTCGCAGTGCGGCATTAAGTCCTCGCCGAATGTTGCTGCCATCGAGGAATGTCCCGGCGTGGCTGTGAAACACCACATCAGTCATCCGTGATCGCACGGCGTGCTTGCGTTTTAGGACATCGAGTACGATTGAGTTGACCGGGATGGTCCGCCGTTCGCCATTTTTTGAACGAAAGACGGTCACGGTTCGACGGACCAGGTCGACTCCAGTCCACGTAAGAGCCAGAATCTCACCCATCCGCATCCCGGTATTGAGCGCGAATACAATCACGTCACGCAGCCCCAGGCTTACAGCCTGGAGGAGCCGCTGTTCTTCCTCTACGGTCAACCAGCGGTCCCGCGTATTGTTCTCTCGCTCCATCGACACGCGGCACACTGGATTATCCGTGCACCATTCCCATTCGCGACGAGCCAGGTTGAACGCCTTCTTCAAGGTGGCGAGCTCCCGATTGATCGTGGCGGGCTTGACCCCATCTGTATAGCGCTTGTTCTTGTAGGCCACGATTAGCTTTGGCGTGATGTGATCCAGTTTCGGATTACCAAAGAATCCTTTGAGATTTTGAATACTGGTCAACTCTCGCCGGTGATTCGCTCGTCTTGCCGCATGTTCACTTGCATAACGATCCAAGAGCTCGGTCAAGGTTCGTTCTTGCGCTTCCTGCTTCTCGAAGAACCGGCCTTCAATGATTTGGACCTTCACCTTGCCGAGGATTGCTTCGGCGAGGCGTCGATCCGAGGTCCCTGTTGAGCGTCGAACCTGTTGCCCTTGGAACATAAACGACATCCACCACATATTCCCTCGTCTAGCGAGCCCCATTATCCATCTCCTTTCTATCAGGGCTCGGTGATATGGTTTCCCCGTGCCGAGGAGTATAGGGGCCAGCCTTGGCCCCTGCAATGAGGTGATCTACGTTACGTGCTGGTTGATTGGCTCGGATGAACATGACGTTCGTCATCTCGCTTCGGGATCGAGCTGAATAAGTTTAGAAACTTCCAAGAACATGCATCGATAGTCGAGGGAGTCTGACGACACCCCCGATCCCCCGTAAGCGGTTCGCTCGCGTCAGCACGCCAGCGTCTCGATCCTGTGGCGGGCTCCGCTGGGAGCATTCAGCTGGCCCTCCTGCGACCTCCAGGCCCGCCGACTGCACGGAGCGCAGCCTCGCCGTTCGGATGAGGGTTCTGCCCCCTGCGGTTGGTGGGGGGCAGAACAGACGTTGTTATCGGACCAATGCCTTCAGTTGGTCTTTGTCCAATCGGGTCCCAAACTCCCGTTCAAGCCGGTCTCCCATTTCCTGCCAGGTCCGCCCGGCGGCCTTCATCTCCTTCAGGACGGACAAGGCTCTTGCCAAAGAACGATCCTCTCCATCGGTTTGCTGGCCCAGTCGGCTCTGTAGGAGTTGGGTCAGACTATGGTCGTGGACTTGTTGAAGGGACGCCACCGTATGTCGGATGCGCCGGGGTCGGTCCCAGTAGGGGCTCTTACACCCAGGGCAACGGGCGGGCTTACGTGGCTGACGAGGCCACCACTCTTTCCCGCAGCGGTGACAGCGCAGTTGGTGAAGTCCACCCGGCGGTTCAACTCCGGATGAGAGTACTCTCGACATAGCAGGGTTTCCGTCTACTCGATTGAAACTACTCATGATCTGCTCTCAAGAAATAGCGCCCCCGTATTACTATGCGGGGGCGAACCGGCCTGGCGCGGCGTCGGCTGGCGCCGCCGGGCGCGCCGAACGGGGTCGTCCGATAAAAAGGATCCATATCGAAACCGACCTTCTGCTGACTCACTGGAGGGGCTCTAGCTACCACCTGTGCCCAACTATGAGTTAGTGGCGCGTGTTCTTGCACCTACGCCAATTTGTCTTGAGAGAGTACTATTCTGCGGGCACCGTGGGAATTGATCAGATGTAGTCGGATGTACTCACACGTTCGCAGAGGTAGCGAAGGCCGGGGAGTTCTCCAGAAATAATGAAGGTGGATGTTCATGTCTAAGGGTAATCACAAATGATGTCATGTCCTAGCAATCGAATATAACCGCGCCTGATTTGATACAGAAAACGGCACTTTCAGCCGCGAGGGGATGCCATAATGAGGGAGTAACCAAGGGCATCGAAGTGTCAGCCAATCGTATCACCGCCATTATCAAAGGACAGCGTGGTGTCACCGGAGATACGGCGGTTCTCCTTACGACATTGTTCAACATCACTGTTGAATTCTGGATGATTCTACAGAAGACCTATGAGCTTCGGCTTGCTGAACAAGCGTTATCGGTGAAAGTTAGGAAGCAAATTGAACAACGCAGAGCAGCACTTGCCACGATCTAAGGTCTGTGATCCGTTGCGTAAGCAAAATCCTATAGCGATGGCGAGTCTTCCGACTTATGAGGACGATGACCACCGAGCAGAAGATCATCAAGGCGAAGGTCGGCGTGTTGGAATTGGCAAAGCAACTCGGCAATGTGTCGAAGGCCTGTCAACTGATGGGCTATAGCCGCAACAGCTTCTATCGCTTCAAAGAACTCTATGCGACCGGCGGTGAGGCGGCGCTGCAGGAGATCTGCCGCGAGAAGCCGCTCCTAAAGAATCGCGTCTCGGCGGAGGTGGAACAGGCGATTGTGCAGATGGCGGTGGCCCAACCAGCCTGGGGTCAGGTGTGGGTGGCGAATGAACTGCGCCAGCAGGCACTGCCCATCTCGCCCGCGGGCGTCCGCTGTATCTAGCTCCGACATGATCTGGAGACCATGCGCAAGCGGTTCAAGGCGTTGGAAGCGAAGGTGGCCCAAGAGGGGCTGGTGCTGACGGAAGCTCAGGTCGTAGCCTTGGAGAAGGCGAAGGCGGACAAAGAAGCCCACGGGGAATTCGAGAGTGAGTGTCCCGGCTACTGCGGCGCCCAAGACACCTTCTACGTGGGCACGCTCAAGGACGTGGGGCGTATTTATCAACAAACGTTCATCGATACGTACAGCAAGGTCGGCTTCGCGAAGCTGTATGACCGGAAGACGCCGGTCACCGCCGCGGAACTCTTCAATGATCGGGTGCTGCCGTTCTTTGAGCAGCACGCCATCCTGCTGAACCGGGTTCTGACCGATCGCGGGACAGAGTACTGCGGGGCGCCGGAGCGCCACGAGTACGAACTATATCTGGCCGTGGAGAACATTGATCACACCCGGACCAAGACGCGGCATCCCCAGACCAACGGGATCTGCGAGCGGTTCCACAAGACGATGTTGAACGAGTTCTATCGCGTCGCGTTCCGGAAGAAGATCTATCGGACGCAGGAGGAGTTGCAGGTCGATCTCGATGTCTGGATGGAAGAATACAACCAGCAACGCTCGCATCAAGGCCACTGGTGCTATGGCAAGACCCCGATGCAGACGTTCGTGGACAGTGTGCCCTTGGCGAAGGAGAAAATCCTAGCGGCGTAAACCCGGTGAGGATTCGCTGTCTGTCAGATGAAGGGTTGAATTATACACCTTAACGTACATCAATACATATGTCTAATTGCAACGCAGAAGATCTTGTGCTGATAGTGGTATTTTTATCTTTTGTAACTGAAGAAGCCGTAAGTGGAGCTGGAACCCACTGTCGAATTGGCTGTCCCGTAACAGGGTTGCGATTAACTGGGCAATAACACCAAGCGTTGCCGTTAGCGGATTTTACTAGTTCTCTTGTGCATTTCCAAGTCTCTGTTGGGCCAAATGTACTCATTCCTCCGCTGACGTTCATGTTTGATGGAGCAGTCATGGCTCTAGAGCGGCCGCTTGGAGTATCGGGGGCCGGATCAATCACACCACTCCGTAAACTGAGGCGATGCTGGGGCACTGCGCCCGATATAACAGGCTTCTCTTCGGCTGGATCGATGGCCCCACTTTGTGGCTGGCGAAAGACTACCTGTGGTCCGGTACCTTTGACACCTTTCTTGTCTGTAGTGTGAATCAAAGGGGCTAATCTTTTGAACAAACCATCAGAAGTATAAATATGAACCTTCCATTTTGTGGGATCCGTCCCTCCTGCGCGATGCTCCGTATCACTCGGAGTGGTACCTGTGGTGCCTGTGTTTTCGGTATTTGGCTCAGTGTCGTCCTCGTCCTCAGATGCACTAGCTGCTTCTCCCTCGTCGCTATTGTCATCCTCCTCCTCGTTGTTCTCTACACTACTAGTATCATCTGCTCCGTTATTAGTATTGGAAGTATTGTTAGAACTTGCATCTGAGCCAGTTGAATCATTAATATCGACTGAGCCGTTTCCACTTGTGTCATTAGTGCTCAGTTGCGTGCCGGTTCCGATCGCTGCTCCCTGAGCTGTTGCCACAACGCCATAAGTTCCTGGCTCTGGTTTTGGACCGGTCATACTCCCACCTTGGTCGCCTTGCCACACTTCGTCGCCATCCATATCCTCATAAGTTTCGCTTCCGATGGGAATAGCGTTTCCGCTTGCGTCATATTGATAAGCTGCTATCTCAATCGTGCCGTCCCCATTGTGTGCAACAGTGACGAAGACACCATCCGGGTTCGAACCCTCCTCGGCTGCTTGTGCTGGGTTCGTTGCTTCTTGGTTTTCTGGTCCCTGGGTCCCTCCCCCAACTCCATCAGAGCCGGGTTGTCGGTGAGGTTGCTGGTCTGTTTGTGGTGGAGTCCGTGCTTGCTGGGGATTTCCAGGAGACTGTTCAGGTCCTGAATGTCCTCCACCGTTTGGCTGAGTCATTGATGGCTGGGTTTCTCCACCGGGGCTGCCTACCCACTTCTTAATAAAATCGTCCTTTCCCATCGAGCCTTTCTGCGTACGGCCAACGTCTCGCCATAGATCCATATTCTTGGAATCGCCGCCTACCTTTTGAATGGTGCCGAGACCATTCAGAAGATCCTTGGAACTTGCTCCAGGCATTGCATTCTTCGGAATGCCAAACTGCTCTCGGAGCCGTGCATCAAAATTCTCCCACCACTTAATATCTTTAGGATCTCCGCCGGCTTGTTGTATCACCGCAACAGTCGCAACGATGCTGTCAATATCTGAAGACTGAGCTACTGCAGAAGGAATACCAAAAATATCGATAAGAGCGCTGCGAACGACTTTAGCTGTACCATTAGTTTGTACGGTTTCCCACGTCTTTTTCTGTTGCAGTAGGTGTCCTGCACCAACCCGCTGCATTTGAGACACGAAGTCAATCAAGTCTGAACCAGTTACACCACTGCTCTTGGCCTCATTCGGCAAACCCAGAGACTGGAAGATAATGTCATTGATCGCGGCATCCACGCCACTTGTGCGTGCAGTTGTCCAGATCTTGTTGTCTGTTAGCATCTGTTTCTGGTTAGTGGATGTCGCGGTTGCAGCTAGTCGTAAATAATCGCTGACGCTTAGTCCCGAACGTTTAGCCGCCTGAATTAATGTAGCGCTTTCAGCCGATTTTGACTTACTGGAACCGGTTGTATCCGTACCGCTGGTACCTGAACTGCTGCGCGGTAGAACAAACTTTTCTCGTTCTTCCCCGTAGATGATAGAACCATGAGTCATTATTATATTCCCGAGCACTACAAAAATGATGGTTGCGAGTTTTAGCATGGGGCGATCCTCCTATAGGCATGGCCTGAGGAGCTATTATTGGCCCATCGTTCTCCTGAAGTCTCGCGCTAAAGGAGCGTATTTCATCAATGCGCTAATAGAGCAACATTAGTGAGGTGGAACCCGGTTGACGAGAGGTTCCACAAGGTACCAATATCACACGGTGTCCAGACAAATAGGAAAGTGGAGTGACTATGAGTAAGCGCGGGGAGAGACCCGAGATGAACGGCATGGCCACCTCGTCAGGCGTTATTATAGGCGGGAGACGGAGCATAGTACAGGGCATCAAAAGGAATTCAATAACGCTGTGGGGCGAATTGTAATGGCGACTTTGGTCCTCACCAGTCCTAATTCCAGGGCATGGCTAGGGCAACACCATTCAGGAGAGGTATGGGTGGCGGAACCCATGGCCCCTGACGTTGGTCACATGCTCGATGGGGTGGATAGTTCAATAGACTAAGGCAGTAAGGATCTATAAAGGATCTATATTAGATAGTCCCAATGGCTCTAGTCGCAAGAGGTATTTGCCAATTTGAATCGAAGGACTAGTCTAGTGACCAGAATGAACACTAACTCAAGCATTAACCTACTTCGGCCAAACCTTAGTTTGGCAGTGGGTGGTAGCTTTGCGACTGTGATTCACGGATGAAGATGCGACACAGAGGAGGTTTGACATGAGTTGGAGTGGTTTGATCAAATGTGTATTAATACCTAGTGTTTTACTATTCACGGCTTGTAATGGTGCTGACTTTAAGGTAGTGAATTTGAACGGGAAGGATTTTGTCATCCCGGCTAAGTGTGAATCAAGCATTAAGTATTCCGGCAAAACCTGGGGCGCAGAAGGAATAAAGATTCCGATTCAATTGGGCACATTTACGTTGCCCATCGAAATCGGAAAATTACATACAGACTACAAGCAGATTCAGGAAGCATCAAAAATCGCTGAAGTGCTTGACCAGCGTAGAAGAGAAAACTGTCAGGCTTTCCAGGTCCTGGCAGGTTTAGACGAGACAAAACGACTCGATTTGCTAATGGAAATCAGAAAAGATTCTGAAAGGGTGCAACAACTTGCTCTCCTGATGACCACTTCATGCGACGATTGTATAAAAAAGTGGATCCTTTCCTATCGTCCAATCGCAACAGCTCTAAATACTCCTGATGCAAAAGCCCTCGGAAAATTGCCTTCACATGTAGACGTTGTTGTGCCCTTCGAAACATTGCTGGGCTCGTAGGGGAATTTCCATGCTTCTGGTCCGAATGCTATTCTTGACTTGTTGTGTGCTAAGCTATGCATTGGATGCCCTAGCCAAGCTATGTCAGGATCCTAAGCCGGCTATCATGATTGCATCACCCGACCAAGGTGCAGCAATCAAAGGAGATACAGACCTAGATATATTCGTCGACGGCATTGACGCAGACGTGATTAAAGTTGATATAGTGATTAATGGGGGACCGCCAAAAACCATTTCTGAGCTACCACCTAGCGCCAATTTGAGCCCAAAACAACGGAGGGTCAAACAAAAGCTATCCACCATTGCACTGCGTGCCACAGATGCCTTAATTTTAAGGGAAGGGCCTAACACTATTCAGGTTAAAGCGTGGGACAAGACTGGAGGTTGTAAAGAACAAACAAGGATTGTCTCTGCTTCAGCGGGAACTTTTCGTGTACTAGTGGTAGGGATAAGCCGCTATGAGACCATTCGTCAACTCAATTTTGCTGACAAGGATGCTATTTCCTTCAGTGAACATGTACGAAAGAATTTTGGACTAGTAGACAACAAGAATCTCTTTGTATTAACGGATAAACATGCAAACAGGCGGAGTATTCTTAAACATCTCGACGAATTTGGAAAATCGGAAACCTCAGATACTCTGATCGTTTTTTTCTCGGGGCATGGGTTCTACTCTACTTCAGGAACAGGGACAGGTAAGGTGTTTTTGATGCCTTGGGATGCTGAACTTGGTTATGAATCTACCTTCCTCGAACAGGAAGAGATAATTGAGAAGATAGGCGCAGCGCGTGCAGGAAAGAAACTTTTCTTCTTTGACGCATGCTTTTCTGGCTCTGAAGGATCCAAAAACATTGGATGGGCTAATGATCCGTCGGGCAGTAAGGGCATCGTCGATCTGGGCGATATATGGAATAAACTCAATGCGCAAGGAATTGGAGGGGTTCTTTCAAGTAAATCGACTCAGCCTAGCTGGGAGGATGCGGAATTGGATGGCGGGCATGGTGTATTCACATATTATCTATTAGAATCATTCTCTAAGGCGGACACAAACAATGATCGTATGGTAACTCTTAATGAGGCGTACGAGTATTTAAAAACCAAAGTTTCAACATTCACTGAAAAGAAAAAGCCCTCTCGTCAGGATCCTGTGCTTCAAGTACAGGGTAGTTCAATCCTTGATCTTCCGCTGGGGCTAATCGAGACGAAACCATAGATTTACTTCTTTGTCCTTATGGCTAAAGGCTTCTTACTCATCATATCTGCGGTCATACTTCTGGGCATCGTGGGATGCGCGTCCGTTTTAAGGCCAGTCGAAGCCCCTCCCTTCCTAAGTGGTTCTTTAACTCTCGACCTATCGACTTATAGGGGGCGCCCTATCGGTATCCTGCCTGTTGCATATGGAATTGGGAGACCCAACGACGACTTATCTGTAGCCATGAACCAGCTTGCATCGAGTGCTGCTCATGAAGTATTTGGCTTCACAGATCTTCGTCAGGTAACAGCCGACAATATCGCCCCCGAATCTAATCTGCCTTGGTCTTCTGGTTCTCAGCTTGCAGAAATTGGTAAACGTGAAGGTGTGGCAGCAGTCCTAAGAGTGGCGATTCTCTTCTATAGAGAGGGGGACGAAATCAGTCTCTCTGAAATGACACTCAACATCGACTTTATTGATGTCAATGACCCTGAACGAAAACACTGGAGATTGGCGAGACGATGGAAGAGTGAGTCTAAAGGCCAGGACCTGATTCGTCTGGTAACACAAAACTTATCTAAGGACTTCAGACAAGTAAAAGAGATATTTGATGCACATGGTGCCTCTAGATCTTCTTCCGGGCCACTCGTAAACATAATCGCTCCAGCACCAAATGGTGTAACCAACCGGCCTTTCGCCTCCGTT
Organism: Nitrospira sp.; assembly: GCA_024760525.1. NCBI lineage: Bacteria > Pseudomonadati > Nitrospirota > Nitrospiria > Nitrospirales > Nitrospiraceae > Nitrospira > Nitrospira sp. The sequence goes on along the minus strand of CP060499.1, from coordinate 3,190,543 downwards.
GCGTTTGTTGTTGGTGATGATAGAGGTATTGAGAATATTACACTCATCAACAAGACTCTTAATACAACTAAGCCTTTTCAAGGTACTGATTTCAGCGAAAGTTCAGACAATCCAACCTATATAAATGCAAAAGTAGAAATACCTCTTACTCCAGGGGAGAATGTACTTCAACTAACCGCATATAACAGCAAAGGGGCATTCACATCCCAAACTATAACGCTTCTCAGAAATGAGGATATTTCGCGCACTTGGTTCGTTTTCGTTGCAATAGAAAAGTATGAGCACGATTCATTCGGCTTAATGTCAGATAACGAATATGCTTCGAGATTGGCTTCATATGTTGGGATGAGCCAAGTGGTTAAGGAGGAATCGATCGTTCTGTTATTGAATGAGAAGGCCACACTTCGAAACATTCGAAAAGCTCTTGACCAATTGAACGCTCGGGCAGGCCCTAAGGACAGGATAGTTATTTATCTGGCAGGAGCTTTTAGCCGCAACGGCCGATCACTAATGCTAATCCCTTATGATGGCATCCCCGATTATCCAAGTACTCTCCTTGATTTGAACGGGCAAATTCTCTTGGAGAACCCTAGTCAGTCGTGTGTAATGCTGGTCGATGCTAATTATGTCATCAACGATCCGGATAATCGATCGGACCCAATCAAAGACGTGCTAACCTATAATTTACCACCCACAACTTTGCTCTTTCGTCCTCATGCGGGAAAAGTGTTAGAGGTGGATAAGTATAATGCACTTGGTAAGGCCCTGTTGCGGGGAGTAGGAGGTGAGGCCGACATTGATAGGGACGGAGTCTTGACGGCTCGTGAATTATGGAAATTTGCTGGTTCAAGGAGAGAAATGTTTTCGCCTTGGCTGTTCATTGTAGCTGGACCTCTTGACGTACCTATAGTAAATCTTAATAAGTACTAAGACATTTACGGATATCTCACCCATTTAGGATATTTGGGGGCCACTCTTTGCAGACATACCGTGTTCGTTAAGAATCCGATCTTGAAGCACGGCTTTTCCCTACTTCCATTCCTGCAATTTAGCCGAGTTGGCAACCACTTCTTCGTCCGCATTGTAACTCAGCAACCACTCCCCACTGATCTCTCGAGCTTGCTCCAGTCGTAAGCTTCCCCGTCAAGGAGACATTCTCAAAGGAGAAGTTCTGGCCCCTGACGTTGGTCCCATTCCGAGACAACTCTTAACTAGAGCAGAAGGCTTCTTCGACGATCTGTTGTCCCTGACGTTGGCTGACGAACTCGCTCGGCGTCAGGTGCCCGAGTGAGCTGTGCGGGCGGCGTGTATTGTAGTCGAGCCGCCAGGCTTCGATGAGGACCTGCGCCTCGGTGAGCGAGGCGAACTGATGCACGTTCAAGCACTCGTCGCGGAGCCGCCCGTTAAACGATTCGATAAACGCATTTTCCACGGGTTTCCCTGGTCGAATGAAGTCGAGTTGGACGCCGCGTCGATACGCCCAATCTTCAAGGGCTCGCGATTGAAACTCAGTCCCATGATCCACCGTGATGGAGCGCGGTCCTGACCTATCACCGAGCACACGATCAAGCACTCGACTGACGAGCTCGCCCGACATCCGAAACTCCGCCTCAAGGACCGGACTTGAGCGACTCCAATTATCCACCACCGTCAAGATCCGAAACGGTCGCCCATCGGCCAGGGTATCATGCACGAAATCCATGCTCCACCGTTCCTGGGGTCCCACGGGAATGGGTGCCGGGCCCCGGTGAAGGGCGATGTGTTTCCGGCGCCGGACCCGCATGCGTAGCTGTAATCCATCCAGGCGATACAATCGTCGGACGCGCTTGCGATTGATCAGCCAGCCCTCACGCCGGAGCAACACCCAGATCCGCAGATAACCAAACCGCGGTCGGGCATGAGCCAGATCCCGAATGCGCAGCCGCAGGGCCGATTGATCCTTCGCTCGACTCTGTCGATACCACGAGGCCCGTCCGAACTGGGCGAGTCGGCAGGCTCGCGCACAACTCACCTGAAACGTCCCATGAAACCACTGGGCCAGTTCCCGGCGACGGGCGGGCCTCAAACTTTTTTTCGCAGCGCCTCCGACAACATGTGTTTGTCGAGCGAGAGATCCGCCACCAGTCGCTTCAACCGGCTGTTCTCCTCTTCCACCTGCCGTAACCGGTGGAGCTCGCTCACGCCCAGATGCGCGTATTTCTTTTTCCAGGTGTAGAAGGTGGCCTCGCTGACGCCCAGCTGCCTGCAGAGGTCGCCGATTGGGGCCCCACTCTCAGCTTGCCGAATGGCATAGACAATCTGCTCTTCGGAGAATCGTGACCGCTTCATCGATCCACTCCTTTCGTCGAGGACCGCCGAAGCCGGCATCTTACTCTAGTTCTGAACTGTCGTCGTTTTCTGGGGAGACGTCACCCCAAGTTGGGCCCGATACATGGCCGGCGGGAGCCCCGCCAGCGCCTCATGGGGCCGCTCCTCGTTGTAACTCTGTAACCACTCGGCACTGATCTCTCGGACCTGATCCAGCGACTCGAACACATAGGCATTGAGCACTTCTGTCCGATACGTGCGATTGAACCGTTCAATGAACGCATTCTGATCCGGCTTCCCCGGTTGAATGTACCGCAGTTCGATGGCGTGCTCCGCACACCAGGTCATGAAGCGTTCCGCGATGAGTTCCGGGCCATTGTCGAGCCGAATGGCCTGGGGGCGTCCGCGCCACGCCACCACTTGTTCCAACACCCGGACGACACGTTCAGCTGGGAGTGCGGTATCGATTTCGATCGCCAAGCCTTCTCGGACACCCTCATCCAACACGTTCAACGTCCGGAACCGCCGTCCGCCATACAAGGTGTCGCTCATGAAATCCACCGCCCAGACCGCATTGGGCTGAGGGAACACGACGAGCGGTTGGCGCAGCCGCAGGGGCAATCGTTTCTTCGTCCGCCGCGGGGAGATTCAGCCGCAACTGGCAGTACACCCGCCACAGCCGTTTGTGATTCCAGGGATGCCCATCGAGCCGCAACCGATCACAACACTTCCAGAAGCCCCAGCGACTCTTAGCCGCCACGAGCGTGGTCAGTGCCGCGATCACCGGCGCATCCCGTCGCGCCCAGTCTATGAGTGGGCGGTAGTACGTGGCTCGACCGAGTCCCACCGCTCGACAGGCCCGCTGAACCGGAAGGCCGCTCACCGTCACCAGATGAGTCACGACCTCCCGCCGTTCAGCAGGCCCTAGAGCTTTTTTGCGATCACATCCTTCAGGGCCGCGTTCTCCAGCGACAGATCCGCGTACAGCCGTTTGAGTCGACTATTCTCGTGCTCCAATTCCTTTAGCCGCTTCACATCCGAGGCCTCCAACCCGCCGTACTTCGCTTTCCACTTGTAGTAGGTCGCCGAACTGATGCTGTAGTGTCGCCAGATCTCCTTGACGGGCCGGCCCGCATCGGCTTCTTTCAGAATCGACACAATCTGCGTCTCGGTGAACTTCGATTGGCGCATGGGAACCTCCTAGCTAGGGTGGCTATTCTGCCAGAAGATTCTCCTTATGGCTGTCTACCGTTTCGGGGAGCTTACGCCTGAATCGAGAACTCGAGGCAGTCGTTGCATGGATTCTTACGTTACCGGGTAAAAGAGTTGAATCGTCAATTTAGGACAGCGGGCTTCATTGTGCTTAATTTGTACTAAAAGTTGTTCCAACCGGTTCTAATCTATGACACCCAATGGACCTAATAGAATGTTCCCAAACCACCATATTTAAAGAGAAAAACGGGGAAACCATTAAAACACCGAGCGTTATAGTATTAACCTTTAAGCCATTCGTAAACCGCAGGTCGCCCGTTCAATCCGGGTCGCCGGCTCCATATCGCGCAAAGCTGTTTGTATAATATGGTGCCTGCGGACTAGCGGCGGGCCTCGGTCCACTGTGTTGAACGGGCGACCTGAGGGGATTCGAAGGGGATGTGTCCCCTTCGTGGGGATTCTACAAGGGGGCTGGCCCCCTTCGTAGGAATCGGTGAGGCGGGCTTCAGCGCCGAACCGATGACAGGTTGCTCCGTTCAATCCGGGTCGCCGGCTCCACTTTTCCTCCTTTATACTTTCTTCAGTTCGGCATCATTCATTCTGCGGCTCATCTCATTCAGCTTCGCTGGTTAATTGAGTCGCCAGCAAATACTCCCGGTACCTTTTTATCGTGCACTGTAAGACTTGCAGCATCTCCACCTGTGCTTGAGCCGTCGTGGGTGCATTCCCCTCTGAGCTACAGATGGTCCTTTAGGAAGAGCCTGCAGCGTTGCCGGTACCACTATTTACCCACGCCTCAAATCTTTGAAGGAATGCTAGTCCGTGGATGAATTCATATGCCCTAAGATACGCCTCAAAAACCGGCCGATTCTCAGAAAGTTCTTTTACGTAGTAGGCAATCGGATACCTAATGTCCTCGAATTCAATAAGCTTGGATGTAATTGAGTGTTCAAGCCTCCCTAAATGATAAAAAAGGTTGTCAAATGCATCACGAATGAACTGCTCTTTAGTTGAAAATCCCTTCTGCGGAGGTGTATGGCGTACCCTCAAGGCAACAAGCATGTCTTCCCTTTTAATGTTGTCTTTTGAACCATCATCAAGTGTGAACTCACGTCCACTCCAGTCAAGCATTATCAGAGCTGAATTCGCTTTTTTATCCTCCAGCATCTCGTCATTCAGCGACTTCCCGGCTTGTGCCTTTCTCCACCGAAGGTCCTCTTCGCGCTGTATGCGAGACTGTTCGAGTTCGTTCGTAAACTTTAGGAATCCGAGTGCGCCTCCAACTATCGCTGCAATCCAAGAGCCTCCTTGAAGTAAACTCATGAAATTCGGCAAGTCGTCGCTTGACATGGGCTAACCTCCTAGTTGAGGGATGTCGTTAGCGATCGGAGTAATAACCGTCACCGTGCTAGGACACTCATGTTAGCTCTTGGCCACTTCAGTGCTTTCGCTTGGATATGGCCTCGTTCGTTATATATCCTGGAAATTCATTGAGTTTGTTATCGCTCACCGGGCAGAAGTCGAGGGCCCAACTAGGCATGCCTATACAGATTTGCTTGTTAAGCGCGGAAAGATCTGTGCAAGTTGTGCGTCGTAATCTATTTACGTCAGCTTGTCTGATTACTTAAACCTAAACATTGTGGTTAATATGAACTCAGAGGGGCGCGACTTCGCCACATCTACAGAGTGTCGAAACATTAGGAACATTCACAGGTGAGAAAACCCCATCCGTTCCGTAAGACGATTCTTATAGGCTGGCACTTCCCATTACCAAAACACTCGCCCACACACTCCGATACGCCCCCTGGAGAAAGACCGAACGAACAAGATGTCCTTCCTGGCGTGGTATCAACTGGATCCTTTCCGCGAATGCATACGCACCCCTTTCCAAACGTAAGTCCCTGCAAGGAACGAACAATCTTAGGCACACATGCCTTCCCTTCGCCCGATCCTGCAGCACAAGCGAAGAACGCCAAATAATTTCCGAACGGGTCTGGTACTACGAATAAGCCTTTGGCATTTTGGGGGATCTTTGCTTTGGAAATCCGGATACCTTTGGTGAGCTTTTTATATTCATCCTCAGACATATGAAGCATCACGGGTCTTTTAGGCAAAGGCTCGCTGAACAGAGTTCTTAGGTTGCGGGTTACCGGAGTTGGGATTCTTTTATGCGGGTCCACTAGCACCTCCCTCTTTTCAGGCGTGAGTCACCTTCATCATCGCTATCTTGCTAAAACGCACACGGCTTCTCGGTTTGTTGCCTTCGGGTTATTCACCTTACTCAGCAAATAGGATGCCGACATGTTAGGAAATCACCGTGTCGGTGGATGGCATCCCGTAATCTCGTTGAATTGCATGGTTACGAATTGATGGGCGTGGATAAACCTGATATGCGAATCCCTCGATCGGAAGAATTCACGCCCAAAAGGATTCATCAGGTGAATCTAATCCGATCCACGGGAAGTGCTCTGACGATATTATGTAGTTTTAGAATATTGACCAGAGCAAGGTCATTTGAATACTTTCTTCTCTGATCGCTTTTTCCTGTGATGCTGCAAAGCCACAACGAAATGCTATTTGTGATTAAAGAGAGGCGGGATTGCACGAATCTTCAATGACTTGAGCGATACCTTTTTACTGATTCGTAAACCGCAGGTCGCTGGTTCGAATCCGGTCACCAGCTCCAGAAAAGAGAATTGAGCCAGTGAGCTGAACTGATTCGAAGGGGGCTGGCCCCCTTCGTAGGAATCGGTGAGGCAGGTTTCAGGGCCGAACCGATGACAGGTTGCTCCGTTCAATCCGGGTCGCCGGCTCCAGACTTCCCCACGGAATTTCAGGTATTCGCACAACCTCTCCGGTCTGGGGATTCTGTGTGTTACCCACTTCTGCTACCGTTTTGCTGCCACGAGCCACGGTGGGCCTTTAAACCCTACGCAATTACACTCATCTGTGACAATCGCATCTAATCGATCCAAGGCCCCCGGTTTTTTCTTTCCGATCCTTCCGGGTGTGCGCGGCATGGTCCTATCCCTGGTCGGTCCTGGAATAGAAAGAGCGAGGAACCCTCGCCAGGCGTGCAGGGTCCGGTGTTGAGCGAGGGGTCAGGCGGCACGTCAACGCTTCTGTGATTGCGCGATTGCGTTTGCGCGCATGGCCAACAGCTCCCCACGGCTGACTCCGAGCGCATCAGTCATCGGCGTGGCAAGCGTGGGGTCCATATCCCAACTATGTCGGGGTCCGATCGTCAACCCACCGTCAACGGTAAGGGCCGTGCCAGTGATGAAATCTGCCTCATCACTGGCAAGGAAGGCTACAGCCTGCGCAATGTCCTCCGGTCGACCGGAGCGGCCGACTGGGTTGGCCCGGCCGCTGCGCTCGGCGATCCGCTCGGCCATGCCCTGCGCCTCCTCGCTGCCGAGGCCGAACATTCCGCCGAAGATACGCGTGGCGATGAAGCCCGGCACCACCGCATTGATGCGAATGCGCTGCGGCGCTAGTTCTGCCGCGGCCACGCGCGTGTAGTGGAGCACGCCGGCCTTGGCCACTGAGTAGGCGAGCGGCATGTAGCCTGCTTGCAGCGCCGACACTGACGACGTGTTGATGATGGCTCCACCGCCGCGACGCTTCATGTGCGGCACCGCGTAGGCAGTTCCGGCAGCCACAGCGCGCAGAAGTAGGGCATGGGTAGCATCCCAGCCGGCGGCATCAAAACCTTCAACGCCGGCGGGAGCACCCCCAGCACCAGCGTTGTTAAAGAGAATATCCAGCCCCCCGAAGTGCGCCACAGCAGTCTCTATGGCGGAACGCAGCTCCTCCAGCTGCGTCACATCGCATCGCACGAAGCGAACTGCCGCCCCAAAGCGTCCTTCAAGCATCACTTGCGCCGAACCATCCTTGTCTGCGGCAAGGACCCGTGCGCCCTCTTCGACAAAGCGGACGACGGTTGCTAAGCCGATTCCCGAGGCGGCGCCTGTGACGACGGCCACCTTGCCAGAGAGACGTTGTGTCATGGCTTGCTCCTCCTTCGTGATAGTTCGACGCGACCTGCGGCCACCGATGAGCGTGGTGTGTGCCGCCTAACTGTGTTTAGGCCGGTCCACATAACAGCTTGTTCTCCCAATTCTGCGCGTATAACTCGCAGCGTGGGATTCAGAGACTATGTCATTCTTAATATCGTTTCAATGCCCTGCGACTGCCAAACCAACTCGCAGTCAATGACATGTCTCATCGTTATACCGCTCTGGAACAGGAGGTGAAATCTCCACGCTGCCCTTCGTTCGTAGTTTCATCCTGCGTATTGTTCCTATAACACACGTATGTACATCAGGAGGAAATATGGCATAGGTGCTTGAACTTGAATTGGTTTCGATTCGTATGACCGGAGCAGCGAAAGCACCCCGGTGTTGCTGAAGATTACAGCAGCGTCGGCTTTATCCCTGCTCCATTACCAACATGCCGGTGGAGGCCAAATCGGCTTTGATGGGTCTATTCTATCGTGTGGTGGGAACTGAGGCTGGTATTCGAGGCGTTCGGGATAACAGAGAAAAGTGGCTTCATGTGGATGTTCGAGCCTAGGACAATTGCTAGTATGCCAGACACCTCCTAAGATACTACCGTAAAGCAGCATTTCCACCTAAGCGCTGTTGCAGAGCGTCTTCCTCAGCTCGACCGCCGACCCTGTTCGTAGAAAGGGCGGCTCTCCCATGTCCCTCCGAGAAGAAATTCGGCAATACGCAATACATGGTGTGCTCGGAAGCCCTGCTCGACAGTAAGGTGAAAGTCGAGGAGTTGACCTACATTAAAGCCGAACTCATTCAGTATTATCTGTCGAAGATCGCTCAGAACTTTCCAGGCTGGTCACTGCGTAGTGAAGGAGAGGAATAATGCCGGACTATAAGAGACACTGGATCGAGTTGAGAACTCCGAGTCAACACATAGATGGGACCTGGAGCTGTCGGTATATTATTCTGCAATTCGACACCACGCGATGGGGATACACGAAAGGTTGTTCTGACGGCAGGTGCACATCCCGTGACGAAGCCCAAGTGGCCGCCCTGATAGAAGCAAAATGTCTGGTTGACTCTCTCGAACCTTGCGCACTGGTTGGACAGCGGGGCCATGACTAGGAATTTGCACCAGCTCACGGACATCGGAGTCGAGATCGACCAGAGAAGCGGCACAATGGATCAGATCATCTTCAATAATTTTATTCGTGCAAGTCTTGAGATGACAAACGCCTTTGAGCGTGACTGCTATTTCAGCGATCTAGATCAGTTGCGGCTTGAGAACTATATGGCAGTGATGCGGATGGCGTATACCGAATAGAAGCGGAGAAATGTGTCACGAAATCTCTCTCACTTACACGTCCCAGACGTTTGAGAGAAGGGAATCGCACCATGGTGAGCAAACTGTCAAAACGGATGGAGGAATTTGAGCTCCGACTTCGAGAGGCGGAGGGCTTAGAGCGTGACAAGTCCTACAAAGCCGTCCTTGAACTCACGAGCTTTGTCCATGAACTGTCACGGAAGATCGATCAGCATCAGGAATCCATCGCTTAACGAGACTGTCTGGGAAGGGGCTTACAGCATCTCGAGAAGTGCCTGAACCGTCGTTGGGGCGTTACCACTGTACAGTTGTTGACCACCACACCAAAAAAGAAAGCTCCATCCTTTTTCAAGAACGGAGCCCTCCCCGAACAGTACGATTTGTATATCATGTTTCCGATAGCGTCTCTGCTACCGGATTCATCATGTTTCCACTGCGCTGTTCTGTTCCCATCCTATCGGTTGAATGCCCCAATCGGTAGGGGGAGGGAGGTCTACCGTTTGGACCCTTCAGCACCCACCTCAGTGGGTCTCAGCGGTTAATGGCTTGATCCGTCAGAAAAGAGATGGCATGATTCTGCTCATTATACTTTGCGATGACATTGTCTCCTAAATCGGGGCTCAACATGATGTCCTTCCTTGTGGTCGTCTTGTCCACATGGAGAACTACCACATGACCGGTGTCGTTATCCTTTATCGACACATGCCACGTCTGTGAAGCCTTCTCGTCCACATTCACACTCATGACCTTACCTTTGATGGTTTTCCCTGTCTGCACCTCCGGTTTGTCATAGACCTCACGGTCTACTGACAGCGCGACCGTTGAAAAGCCCGCGCAAAACAGAACTGCCAACAATGCCGTTCCTATTGTCTTGGAAATGAGTCTCATATTCGACCCTCCTTTGGTAGCTTCTTGGACGCAATGCATAAGGACTTTGAACTCTCTCCATCTCACCTATGCTTGTACGATACACTTGTATCGGCTTCAGTCCACCCAGGAAGATCCCTACAATGTTGCCCTATCGTCATATCTGCTAAAGCAGCCTAGCCTTGGTGGCCTACAGTCCTACCCACAACCTGCCGATGGCCTCCTGGAAGGCCCGACCGCCGACACCTGGCGAGAAAGGCGGTGCTCCCCATGGTGACCTCATCGCCCATGCCCTTCTCTCACGTACGTAATGAGTTCGAAGAATACATCCGTTCCTGCGAGCGGCTCCTGTACTCTGCGCTTTCTTCGTCGAATGCGCGAACTGAGCAAGTTGGAGCACGACGCCGTTCATCATTACGTGTCCATGGTTACTGCAAAGTTTCCTGCTCTCTTAACAGACCGACTTTCCTCTTCGTTTAGGCATCTCTGGGCTACCTTGAGTCTCGTCGATTATCAGGCCTTTCCCCTTTGGTGTTGCAAACCCCATATACTCTTCTAGTATGTAGTTGAGGCCACTCTCCTTCTCGCTCATATGCATAAGCTACGATAAAACCTTCCTCGGTCTAGCCAGCAATATCCCTACAATGTCGTTTGCCTGGCGTGCATAGCATGTTAGTCATTCACTCGCATTATCCCCCGTCTAGCCTCTCCGTGGCGGCCTTTCGATCCCTGTAAGGGCTTCTTGCGATTCACGAAATACCCGCACATAATGCACCCGCTGTTTCGCTGACCATAACTGACGCCTACGGGGAACGGAGGCAGTGGAATGGTCACCGCCAAAACACCGCCAAAGTCGTGCGTTCCTTGCTGGGAGCCTCCTTCTTGCTGGGAGCCTCCTTCCTGTTCAGCTACTTGCCTGACATGAAGCGTACCCCGGAACCCATAACCAATATCCAATTTTTCAGGATCATCCTCGTCCTCCTCCTTGTTGGGTGGGGTATCGCGGTGCTCGTGGACAGTCCGTTCGTCTATCGTTTCCTCACCTGGCTCGTTGGCGAGTGATGGCAACCAAAGTGTGCTGATTCTGCTGTCGCAACAGAGGGGTTCACCTCAAAGGGTTGGGTTAAGGTTGCAATAAAAACGGCCTTCAAAAGGCGAGACCAGTTGGAGTCTATGCAGACAGTAGAAATTGCCTATGCGCTCGATATATTGATGGAAGTGGGGAAACCATTAAAACACTGAACCTTTAGAAAACCATCTCTCCTCTATTCGTAAACCGCAGGTTGCTGGTTCCAATCCATTCGTCAGCTCCAGAAAGAGAATTGAACCAACGACCTGGAGGGATGCGAAGGGGATGTGTCCCCTTCGTAGGAATCGGTGAGGCAGGTTTCAGGGATTAGGCTTGTAGGTGATCTGTCCCTCTCCAAGATGCGAGGCAAAGGGCAACCACGAGGTACGTTATCGCGACAGCAATCAAGTACAGGTTAGAGTCGTGCCATACGTTCAGATAGACCACTTTATTCACAACGAGCGCGAGAACCAACATCACAACGCCAACTACGTTAACCCACCGCAGACCCATGATCGCCTCCCTTCGTTGCTATTGCGACGTTTGCGACACTGAAACTGTACGCAAGCCGGCTTGTGTGGTCTATGCCTCTTTGGGTGGGAACTCAGGACGGGGTGCGTCTAGGCGCTGATTTCTTCCCCAGGTTCGGAAGGTGCTTCGATGTTGATGGGTGCTTAGGAGACGAAGGGCTTGACACTCGTTCCCCCTCCACTGTAGGCGGCGCTATTAGAGCACTCGGTTTTTGTCCGATCGCCTCTTCCAGTTAAAACCTGATAGCCGACAGCGGGCCGCTCGTAGAACTGGATATCCTTGTGCTCCCAGGAGTACATCAAACCAAGCGTTTCAGTATGTGTACCCAGGGTCAAGGCGGTGAATCATTTCAAGGTCGCCACTCTAAGGGCTCCCTTGCACCGTACAGGCGTTCCCTCCTACAATACGCCCCCCAGTTGAGGTGCCTCATGACCTACCGGCTGATTTTCTGCGTCGTTCCCGAGTACCAAATGTTCTTACATGCGATAGGCACTCCGGTATGTGATCTGAAGCTTGGTGAAATAATTCCAGGACCGTGATGGTTCTTCTCTGTGCGAGGGTTCTGATTGGAAGATAGGATATGCGACACGCTCGGTGGCTCCTCCTCATATTCGTCGTCTGGACAGACCTCGCGCTAACCACGCCATCATGGGCATTTGATGGGGATATCAATTTTGTCGTCGGCACCCGAGCTATGGTGTCGGACAAATGGCAGTGGCAACAAAGCGCGTTAGAAGTTCCTCTGATCCCGGAACTTACCAGTTACGGGTACATCGCGAAAGCGCCATCCAATCAACAAGTTGTCGTAACCGAAATAATCACGCTTCCTGATCGACCCAGAGCGCTTCCCAAAGAAGCCAAGTTATCGAAGGATGGACGAACGATTACCCTGACGAAAGCTCGAACACCTACGAAACAAGGAAACATATGGAATCTTTGGACCGTTGCACCTGGAGATCCGCCAGGATCGTACTCCATGACGGTCCTATTCAATAACGAACCCGTCAAAACATTTCATTTCAAGATGGTGGTTCCCAATGGAGCAGTCTCTCCATCTCTTGACCCAGTGAAGGCAATAAGTGATTTGTTGGACGCAAAGCGTAGTACTGAGGGATTCTGGCAAGCATGTTTCGAGAACCCGTATACCGTTCCTGCCGACTATTTGACTCTCAGCTATCGCGACGCGCTGGTTCAGATTGATCGACTCATCGCTCGACATCATCAGTACGCCGATAATTGGAGGGCCTGCTCAAAAGGAATTCGTTCCAGGACGGATGGCCTCAATCAACGTCTGGTGGAAATCATGCCAATTCTCATGGGCGAGAAAGATCCTCGAGCCAAAGACATTGGACAGCTTCTCACGAATAGCTTTAAGGAATCGTCAAGGCAAACCACGGAACTGAGCCACAAAATTATCCAACTGCATATGGAATTGGAACGGTTCTTTCGCGACTTGCAGCTCAATCCTCCAGAACCGTCACTGCAAGTTATCGATGTACCCAAGTCTGTTGGTTATCTGGAGCGAGGAGTTATTAGTGACATCCGCCATACGAACGATGGGAGGGTAGGGGAGTTAAGCGCAGCCTATAAACTGTATCCCTCGACAAAGCTGGCTGCCCGATTAGACAACGCCAGAATCATGCAGACATGCACCCAGGCAATCGAAGTATTTTATGAGGTTGATGCGCGTAACGACGTGCAGAAACTCCAAGACGCCAGGAAACAGCTGCAACTCGCGATGTTTCAAGCCTATCAGGTGACGAGCAATGATGAAATCGTCAAAGCGTATCCCGAGGTCGAAGAGCAGTACCGTCTGGTGATTGCCGACCTGAAGGGAATCACACATATCTTTGACGCGTACCTTAAGCGCCAAACACTGACTCCCGCGCAAATGGCTAGCCTTTCCGACAAGAAAGATTTTCCAGATCTATACTCGCATTCCACTCGCGAGCTTGAACAACTTGGCAAACAACTCGACCAGCGACTGCTTTTACTCGACCAGATTTTTACCAGATAGATATCAGGTATCGGTTGGTACTCGTGATCGCTTGGCGCGATCATTGAAGTGGAATAGCGGGTCGCGAAGGAGACAACGCACGGGGACAAGCCTGATGAGACTGCTCGTCATCTTCTTCTCTCTGTCCTTTTGCTTCCAGGTCATAGACGCCTTCCCCTTCACCGGCCAAGTAATTTCAGTTCAGGGTGGCGGCACATTTGAAGTGCTCCGTAACGGCAAGCCTGAACGTATCCGTCTGCATGGGATTTATTGTCCCGAGAATGGTCAGCCGTTTAGCAACGATGCCCAGCAAGCCACCTCAGACCTCATCTTCTCCATGGACGTGACCATTGAGAGCCACGGCAAAGATAAATATGGGCGGACCGTCGCAGAGGTGCAGCTCTCCGACGGCACCAACGTTAATCACGTGTTGGTCAGAGAGGGTTGGTGCTGGTGGTATCGGAAGCACGCGCCAAAGGATCTAGTTCTTGAAGCGTTAGAGAATGAGGCACGATTAGCGCGGAAGGGGCTATGGAGTGATCCTAAACCGGTGCCACCGTGGGAGTGGCGAAGCGTGGGTAAGCAAAGGCCTTCGTCATAAAGTATGTACAGGTTTCAATAGGCTGTTCTACGGAGTCTGTATTGTTTAGTGGTTGTTCTGCATGCAGAAAAGGCAGCGGTGAACCGCCAGTGGTCAGAGATATTTACGAGGTAGTTTCCATGCATTACGATCACTGTAGGCTCTCGCTCGTAAATGTCGCCTTGCATTGTCAAGATACTCCCGACGGTAATAATCTACCTCCTTCGGACCGATCCGCATCCACCAGCCAAATCCCGCGTCTGGGCCCATATACAGGCGTCCAAGCAGTGGTGTTCGAAGGAACAAAAAGTTGGCAATCTCCAGCTCAAAATGCGTCGTTCGAAACATCATCATGAAACCTCTTATTCCAAATGGAAGATCATAGAAGCGTTACATACAAGCTATATCACCTCCTATTGAGATAGAGCTGTATTTCTTGCTCCTCCTTTTGTAGGGCAGCTACAAACCAATAGGGAGCGGGAATGCCCGCCACGGAGTGGGTGCACCGGTTCGGTTGAGTATTGTTTGGCGGAGTAGGTTTCCAGCAGTCGTTAGCTGGAATGATTTGTAAGGGGTGGGCTTGAGCACAAAATGAGCATAATTCCTTCGTTCAGCCTTCTGTTTACGTCTCCCCCGGATCTGAGGGGGCTGTTTGCGCTCGGCTATCCCCAAGCCTGCCGATTTCATCTCATATAGAGACCACAGCTCACGGATTAGGTTGAAGTTATATAGCGTGCACTTTTGACCATTTCTCGTATGTGAGCAATGCTATCGTGCCGGTCTAAGGTAACCCCCGATCAGGTGCTCATATGGCGGCTCTCACTCTACGATTCCTGATCGCAATATTGCTCCTTCTCTTCAGCGACGCCAAAGCATACCCCTTCACCGGCGAAGTGGTGAGAGTCGTAAACGGGGACGTCATCGAGATCCTACATAATGGAAAATCCCATCAGGTCCGATTGTATGGTATCGACTGCCCGGCAGAGGGCCAGCCTTACGGCAGTAGCGCGAAAGACGTGATTTCTATCCTGAGCTTCGCGCTGGAGGTCAGCCTCCAGATTCATGGCAAAGATCGATATGGGCGTATCCTTGCCGATGTCGTGCTCGCCGATGGGACCAATATCAACCATACACTCGTCAAAGAAGGCTGGTGCTGGTGGGATCGACCGCATGCGCCGGGGAACGCCATATTAGAAGCCCTGGAAGCCGAGGCCCGAGACGCAAGCAGAGGCTTGTGGGTTGATCCGTCTCCTGTATCGCCATGGGCATGGCGGAAGCTGAACAAATGAGTAGGTTTTCATGACTTCCTCCCACAGAGAATCATCACAGCGCACGAGGAACACGTCCGGCCTAGGGATCTGGAGCATGGACAGTTTTGTAATGGAGCGTAGCCTTACAGGCCTACAACCTAACCACAACTTGCCGTTGGGTCATGGAAGGCCACCCGGCGACACCGTGTGAGAAAGGCGGTGGCGTATGGCAGCCTCTTCCATTCCTTCCGTTTGAAATGACGTACACCGAGTTCCATGTCAAGTCATACCTAAACCGATAAACCCGAGGAGGATCGGGTGCAGACCAAGGGGTTCTTCGTCGCATCAATACTTATGGGGCTCATTCTGTGTGCTCCACTTACCGCGATTTCAGCCGGAGAACAGGACGCAACCCACAGGAAGCTTACCGGCGTTGTGGTGACGAAAGCAGGTGGGCTCGCAGTCAAAACAGCGAACGGGACTACGTACTGAACAAACGAGAATGCTTCTCGGCGACACGGACATGAACCATTCAAAGCAGGTGATGAAGTCTCGTTCATCCTGGACGGGGATAATCTCGTCATTGATATGCATCTCAAGGGCGAGGAAGGTGAACATCAATTTGTGACTGGGAAGTTGGTCTATATGGGGAGGGATAAGAAGATCGTCAAGCTGCAAACCAGCGAGGGCGATAAAGAGTTCCCGCTAGAGAGACTTGAGGTGAAAGCCACAAATATCGCTGAAGGCTCCATGGTCACCGTGGAACTAAATGAGGCAGGAACGGTAATCGACCTGCATCGGGCCAAGTAGGGACAGAAGTCCAACCCTCTGAGGACTGTTGGGAATCGTCCAGTCGGTAAAGGTCAGAGAGGTGAGGAGGGCCGTAGGCAAATAATAACTGGTGGCTGATCAGGAATATGTAACATTGCTGAACTCCGCGCTCGGTCCGCTATGGCTCATTCACTTGAGGCAGGTGGCTCTGCGAACAGCGCTTCTCTTGCGAGTTTGGTTTTGGTGTTTCAGCCGTCTTCAGATTCAGTGTGATCTAGTCAGCAGGAAAGTCACAAGAAACACAATCCCCCACACGACTGCATACGCAAGTAAAACCAGTTCAGCGCGCATCCGGAATCCCATAGGCCGATGTCCCAACTGCGATTCTCCGGTCCTGCAGGCACTTTGCAGAGGCTGGACGCGATGACGGTCGTGCTTCGAACAAACGGAGTAGAGACTGAGGAATCAAACGCGCCGGAGTTTGGGAGGGCAATGCGCGAGAGATGGGACAGTCGGGTCAATATGTCATACGATGACCCTGAGCGCATTTGCCGCCGGAGTCAAGCGCTATTAAGAGGAGGACGGCCTTGGCGCCCTCTCTGAGGCTGACTTCAAACGTCTCTGTCGCCTCGACTGCTCCAGATCATATTATAGTGCTTGACTCTGATGCCCATTACGCCCAGGGTAATATGGTTCGGTGTAAAGCTTCGGTGACTGTCCCATCTCTTGCGCTTCCTGGTTCTTCTCAGCGTGATCGATTCCTCAGTCTCCGCCGCTCCGATACCAGAGCTTCTCTGAGCGACTGTATGCCTTGAGTAGCCTGGTCTGCGGGTGGAGGCGACTAGGACACTGAGTGGTGTGATCGGAGTTGTCTGATTGTTCGACGACGTGACGGCTGACTCCCAATACTGAATGTTTGGCATGGAGGAGGATGGTATGAACGATGACCGGTCCAAGGAGAAGTGGGTGCAGTTCATAGGCGAGCTGCAAAACCAGTCGGGGAAATTAGCCAAGACTGTCTTGCATGAACTCGGAGGAAACTACCACAAATTTGTCGGCAGGCTTCGAAAACGATATGGAGATAAAGTACGAGTGGCCATCAGAACTGTCTGAAGGAGATAGGCCAACCATTGACATGAAAAGCGGCCATCCAAGACCGCGAGGAAGAAGACATCCGGCGACGGCCTTGCAGGGTGCGTATACGAAACTCGATATCCTTCACGCCATCACCGAACGTATTGTCACATGTCTACAATCCAACGCACATCTTGCCGCCGGTCCCGGAAGGCCCACCGCCGACACTTTGTGAGAAAGGCGATTCCTCTATGTCGGCGTCTATCAGTCCATTCTTTCCGTTACGCAAAGAAATCCACGGGCTCATTCGTTCCTGCGAAACGCTGCTTTCCTCGTCGATGCTCTTTGGCCATGCGCCGCTGTCTCCTCAAGAGCGAAAGATCGTTCAATATTACTCAGAGCAGCTGAAAGCCTACCTCCGCGCACCGCAGATCCACTGAGTGCAATACAGGGGTTCAGGAATCGTTGAGAGGAGGGATAGGGCTGGACGGTGAATCGGCGCCCTGGTGTAGTCGTTCTACAAGCCGGTGCGTGCACGATGCACAGGCGCTCGTGAGACAGCAGGGTGAGCCCGAGAGCAGCGTGCGAACACACTTGCGAAGAAATGATTGATTGGATGGAGGGGTGATGGACAACATGGTTCAGGTGAGCAAAGATCTTTTCCTCAATATCACGGAGGCGGTCAAGATCGAGGCGCATGGCAAGATTTTTCGCATCTCGATCAGAAACAGCAATGGTTCCCTCAGCGAACATTATTGCCACCCAGATGCCCCGGGGTACAACAAACTGAAGGAACTCCTCACGAAAGCAAAATGAGAGGCGCCCATAGAGCGGAATGAAGCAAATAACGGACATGCTGCCGGTGCTCCTCACTAGAGGAGTTCCATCCTCCGACCCTCGAAAGCCTTCTCCATTCTTCAAGACTTAGGACAACGGCAGGCAACTGTTCATACGCTATAAATGATTAGTACCATCCGCACGTTCCTTAAACTGGAATCCGCCGGCGGCATTCTGCTGATTGTGGCTGCCGGACTCGCCATGCTCTGCGCCAATACCGACCTGAAGCATCTGTATGAGAGCCTGCTCCAGATCCCAGTCGGGGTTCAGTTTGGGAGTCTCCAGATTCACAAACCTCTCCTGCTCTGGATCAACGATGGTCTCATGGTGCTCTTTTTCTTTCTGGTCGGGATGGAGCTGAAACGAGAGGTCCTGGAAGGCGAACTGTCCGATATGGCCAATGTGGGGCTTCCTGCCATGGGCGCACTGGGCGGGATGGTGGTGCCAGGATGTATCTATTGGTGGGTCAATTACAACAATCCAGCCGGTCTGGCTGGGTGGGCGATTCCCATCGCCACCGATACAGCCTTCGCTTTGGGCATCCTCTCCCTGCTGGGCCAGCGGGTCCCGCTTTCCCTGAAGGTGTTTCTGGTGTCGCTCGCCATTTTTGATGATATCGGCGCCATTCTTATCATCGCATTCTTTTTTACGTCGAACCTCTCTGCGGCCATGGTGTGGACCGCTAGTGGCTGCCTGATGATCCTCTTGCTTCTCAACCGTAAAGGCGTGACGGCCATTTCCCTCTATGCCTTGGTGGGCCTCGTGATGTGGGTCGCGGTATTGAAGTCCGGCGTGCATGCCACCCTTGCGGGCGTCCTGCTGGCAATGTTTATTCCCCTCACTGATGCTAAGAATCGGGCTCATTCTCCGCTCCGTTTCCTGGAAGATGAGCTGCACACGGCAGTGGCCTTTGTCACCTTGCCCCTGTTTGCCTTCTTCAATGCTGGAATCTCCCTGAGCGAGGTGTCCCTGGGCAGTCTCACCCACCCGGTCTCCCTCGGCATTACGCTGGGGTTGTTTCTCGGCAAGCAGCTCGGGGTCTTTCTGTTCTGCATGGCGGGGATCCTGCTGGGGATCGCCCGCCTACCGAGGGCAGTCACCGCGATCCAGCTCTATGGGGTCGCCATCCTGTGCGGCGTCGGCTTCACGATGAGTCTGTTTATCGGTGCCCTCGCCTTTGAGGAACTGCAGCGGCCTGCGCTGTTCGATGAGCGCATTGGGATTCTCCTCGGGTCACTCCTCTCCGCGATGGCCGGATATCTGGTGCTGTGGTTGACACTCCGCAAAAGGCCAGGTACGAGAAAGCCAAGGACTGAAGAAGCGCGAGGCGTGCCTCTCTGACCAAGCCCATACACTGGTTTCATGCCGAAACTAAAGTCTGGTCGAAAGCCCCTGACAGCCGACTGTGGGTCAAGAGGGATGCCGAATAGTGTGCCAAGGGTTTGGTAGATCGTGAATCGTCGTTTTCCGGGGAAGGGATCTGGTCATGTGAAGCGCCCGCTCCGTATTCCTTGTGATCGTGCCAAGATCGGCCGCCGTTCAAGCGCTTCGGCCCTCGAACTGCTTCAATCTTTCATTCTCGATGAACCCCCAGATATTCACGATCACAAAGGCGCGTCGCTTCTTGGGCAGACACTTGAGTACGTGCTATTTCTTCCCATTGCGAACTCCTTGCAAACAGGATATTCTTCGCCCCTGCTTGCTTGATCGGATAGATGTGAACGATGAAGACCCTAAGGCTGTGTGGTCAGCGAATGGGCTCAACGTGGGTGGTGCTCTTCCTTTGTGTCTGTGTGGCTATACAGATCGTCGACGTCCCGGTGACCCTCTTGAGTCTCTTGACCACCGCCGACGTGTTCACAGAAGCGGACTCCGAAGATCCCTCGGTGCTTCCCCCGGTGCCTGAAGTTCGTCCGTTCAGTGCGTTACGGCTCCAAGCCGACGGGCATGCCATTCCGCATCTTCCCGTGTTGCTCACATCGGTCTTCCATCCACCACTGATCTAATCCGGTTCCCTTCAAGCATCGTCCATAGTCCGGCGGTATGTTGGGCGTGTCGGTCCTGCTATGACCGCTGTCTTCGATTGCGAGCAGGGGACCATGCGCGCGGCTCTGCGAAGGCCCACGTCATACAGCTGCTCGAGACCCACCGGGCGGAGATGGGGAAGAAGGGGATTTTGGCGAAGAGCAAAGAGTCGAGTGTCCCAACAGTGGTGGGGATCAGCCATAGCCGTGTGTTCTCTTGAGAGAGGAGGCATTTATGCAAGTAGCGGGTGAGGACACAGGAGAGTATTTCAAAATCGTCTGTCGATGCAATCCAACTGGAACACCAAAGGTCAGGTATGTTGGACAACGCTCGCACGGCGCCCCGGCAATCGAAGTCTATTGTTTCCGATGTGAGGAAACACAGGTTTACAAGTTGACCAGAGTCCAAGGTTGGGAAGGACTTCCGTATGACCCGGAGTAATTCATCCTTATTCGACCACATTCCACATATCGGCACTGAAACGTGTGTCTCCCCCGAGCAACCCTCGGGTTACGGGAGAATCATGCGTACGATGCCGTGGCGCTGCACCCGACATTCTTCCTCGCGTGGTAGGAGCAGGTTGTTGAATGAGCGATGACAGCTTAAACACACGCCCGACTTCCGGGTACTACAAGAGACGTCAAATTGTGTTGACTCCTGACCGGCAAGGAGGCGGAACCTGGGGTTGTACATTCACCGTGATTGAAGCGTTGAAGACCTCTTTTCGATCGTACAGCGGTTGCACCGAAGAAAGTTTCGCGACTCCGAGCGAGGCCAGGGCGGCGGCGCTCCAAATGGCCGTGAAGCGAATCGACAGCGCGTAACTCAAAACCATGTCAACACGAACCACTGCCATCCCCAGCAGCATGCGCCGCTCAAAATGCGACTTCTGGAGGCACACTGGACGCTAACTATTCTGAGAGAGGACGACGGTGAATCCCGTCCGACACGATATTCCGGAGAAGGTTCAGCTGATTACGGATTGCCTCGGGAAGCGGTTTTATGATGTGCGTCCGCATAGCTTGCAACGAGACCGGTTAGTTTTTCACGATGGTCAGCACTTCTTCCAGTTTGGATTCTTTCGCCCTGTCTTGGAGGATCTGCCTCTAAGACAACTACGAACGTTCATGGAAACCGAGGTTATTCCGATGATCGTTCGAAATCCGGGCATGCAGATAATTTTTGGAACTGATGGACTCAGCGTCCGAGATAGCGCGTTGGACTGACCTGCATTCTTGGCGTCAACCACCCCCGAGAAGGATCGGCAGCAGCGCTGACACGAGACTCTCTGTCCCCTGAGGGGAGTAGCGGGCGCACTTGAGATGGTACGACTGGGAGGAAGCGCATGGCAGGCAAGCATTGGGTCACCATCGGCCTCATCGTAGCGTTGGCAATGACAGCGCCGGTTGACTTGGCCCGCTCGACGGACAGCTTGAAGCGAGGTGTGGACTTTTCAGGATTTTCCGGCGGATCTGTTTTGAATTGGCTCGGATCGAAAGGCTTCGAGCCGAAACAAGACGCGAGAAACGTTCGAAGGGTCGTGTATTCCGCCTTGCCGAGCGCCATCGCGCTCGAGACGAAAACGCGCGCCTTCGGCCTGCTCCTGAACGAAATGGATGTCCGCGACTATTCGCGCGTGCGCATCGAATGGGGTGTCCACGCCTTTCCTTCCGGTGCCTCGTATGAGGAGGGGGCACGCGCCGAAGCGATTATGGTCTACATTTTCTTTGGCAAGGAGCGCCACTCAAGCGGGTCACTGTTCATTCCCGACAGCCCCTACTTCCTCGCTCTCTATCTCTGTGAAACCGAGGCGACGAACAAGCCGTTCAAGGGGCGCTACCATCATGCCATCGGTCGCTTCATCTGTGTCGAGCGGCCGCAATTGGGTGCGACCGTTGAGACAGACTTCCCGTTCGCCGACACGTTCCGGCGGGTGTTCGGCAGAGAAGCTCCGGACATTAGCGGTATCGCGCTCGCCATCGACACGGCCAACGCGAACGGTACCGGCGTCGCCAAGTCGTTCATCAGAAAGATCGAGTTCACCCAGTGAATCGGCGAGACTTCGCGGACATGGGCTATCCGGGTTGAACCATCGGCTCGCAACTAGCTACAGTTCAACTACAAGTACTTTCCCGCGCGGCGGCATACCATTACAGACCCTCTGTCCCGTCCGGATTGTCCTGCCCTCCTCGATCGGTTACGACCCATCTACGCCCCGTCGCTTGTAACCTTTCCGCCATTCGCTCCGTCTAATGAGTAGAACAAGTTGTTAAGCCAGGGGAGCGCGCATACCCGAACATCCAGCGGTATAGGGTTCTGCCCATAGACAGGGAGATCTCATGTTGCAAATACGACTATATCGGTGGGCAATGCCCCTGTGTGTGGCAAGCATAGGCCTGGCCGCCGTCTTGCTCGCTCCGAGCGAAGGCCGTTCGCATCCAGGCCCAGGAGGCGCGACGTTTTATGATGGAGGTCACCAGAAGGATTTCGCCGGCCGAACCTTCCGCGTGCTCCTATATAGCCAAAAGGATTTCAATCTTTCCGCGGAGCAAGTCGGAAAGATCGAATCCCTCGCCGCAGACTATGCCAAGACCCGCATTCGGAACCAGGCGGCGGTGGAACTGGCGGAAGTGGACGTGAGAAGCCTCATCAAGAATCCTCAATCGGAACTGCCGGCCATCGAGGGAGCGCTGCGGAAGTCCGAAGCGGCCACCACGGCCGAGCGGCTTGATCGGGTGAAGGCGATCCGGACGGCGCTCGCCGTGCTGACGCCGGAACAGCGCGAATCCTGGAATACGAAGATGCGAACTCCTCGCCATCACCGGGATAAACATCACGGACCGGCCTGTGGAAATGGGCTCAGCCGTCACGAGTCGGCCGTCAATCGGGATACGGCCGTGGGCGTACATTCATAGGAAACGGCAATCTCTCCCTGACAATGGGCCGATGGATACGATTGGAATGTGAAATCGATCGCTTCGATGGAATACCAATGATGCTGATCGTCCGAGCGCTATGCCTCCCAGCTCGGACCGAGTGCGGGGTGGAGGTCGCCCTCCTGTTTCCTCTACCCCGACCTCAGATCCAGTCATAAGCACGTATTCCTGATGGAAGGAGGTCATGATGAGTGGATACGGTAGGCGCGTATTAATCGTCGATGACGAAGAGGCGGTGCGGCGTCTCCTCCTCGAGCAACTGGAACCGTACCGTTTTGCGGTGGTGGCGGTCGCGGACGGACTGCGGGCCTGGAGGGAACTCCACCGGCGTCATTTTGACGCCGTGATCACCGACCTCCACATGCCGTACCTTGATGGCCTCGACCTCCTCCATCAATGTCATCTGGTGTGGCCTGAGCTATCCGTCCTTCTCATGTCCGGTAGTTTCGCAACTGATATTGATGAGCTGGCGATGACTCAGGGAGCCGCCGCGTGTCTGCCTAAGCCGGTCGAGAGAGAAAAACTGATCCATGCTCTCAACGAGGTCATCCCCGACAGACTAATTCCCCACCCCGATCAGACGGGTATCACTTCCCACCAATTGGAGATGGAACCACGATGAGTGGTGAGAGCTCTAGAAAGAACAGTCATGTCGGCATATTGAGGAGTAGGGGGCATTCCACAAGCGTGGGTTCAGCGGGCCGAATCGAGATTATCAAATGGCGTCTTAGTCCGGTATTCGGCAGAAAGGAGAGGCACCATGCGTATTCTAGGATTGGCGGCAATGCCGATATCGTTCAGCGCGTGCACGGCCACTCCCATGTTTCCCCCGGCAGTGATGAAGGATGTCGAAGCCAACACCTTTGAGGTCAAGGCCTGGGAGGAAGAGCCTATCACCCGTCCAGCCTCACCTTCGTCTCTCACAAGGTGGAGTTGGCCGGTGAGATCATACGAGTCATTCAGAAACCTGCTCGCCTGGTCATTCTGGTTGAAGAGAGGCCTGTCGAGGGGAATTCCCTAACGAGCCCAATGAGCGTTGAACAAGACAGCGCACCATGGTTTGCGGTCACCTTCACAGGGTCTGTGGAGCCGAGCATGTTGCAAACAGGCAATCGGCTCATTGTGATCGGCACGACCTATCGGCCTGGTCCGGAAATGTTCGGCGACGCTCCACGAGTACTGCCGCACCTGAGGGCGCAATGCCTTCATATTTGGAATACCGAGGGCGTCAAGAACAAGTATTTCTCTTCTGAGACAGGCGGTATAGAAGCCTATCCTCCGGCTGAACGGACTATCTGTCTTGGAGACGGTCGAGCCGGTTCTTCGCCTCGTCACAGTCAAGGTGCGGAGAACCAGAGCTTCGAAAGCTCGTGACAGGATCGGCGCAAAATCAGTTTGGAATTGGGCTCAGCCCTGCGTGACGGAGATCAGCAGAAATAGAGCCACAACAAGGTGTGGCGTACCGAAGACGACTGCCTCACCTGAGGTTCACTTTTGTTCATGAAAGAACGGTACAGACGAGGAGGAGGACTACCATGATTTCTGGGGGATTCACCGGTCGCCGTCCGTATCGCAGGTGCTGGCGTACTTGTAATCTCCTCTCGCTCAGTCTCTGTCTGTATCTCGGCCTGTCGAGCGTGCCGGGGCAGGCGGCGACGCCGACTACCCCTGAAGAACTCAACAACATACGTGTCTATAAACATATTGCGAGATCGACGGTTCTGATCACCTCCGCCTATGTGAGTCACCACCATGTGACGCAAGCCTCGTGGAAAGGGCTTGGATCAGGCGTCGTGCTCGACGATCAGGGTGTGATCCTCACGAGTGCCCATGTTGTCGATAGAACTGCGAAGATCACCCTCACCTTGCATGATGGGAAACGGCTTCCAGCGGAGCTGGTGGGAAGCGATCCGCTGACGGACGTGGCATTGCTCCGAGTGGCCATGCCAAAGGGGTCTGCGGTGGCTGCTCAACTAGGCGATTCCGACAAACTGGAAATCGGACAAAAAGTGCTGGCGATTGGGCATCCGTTCGGTCTGGGTACGCCTTTTCAACGGGGATCGTCAGTGGGTTTGGCAAGGTGATGGGAACCAAACAGGAAAACTTTCAGCAGGCCATTCAAACGACGGTTCCGATCAACCCCGGTAATAGCGGGGGGCCGCTCGTCGATTCTGATGGTCGCGTGATCGGCATCAAGGCAAACGTCATGCTGGAGGCTCAGAACATCAGTTTCGCAATTCCGATCAATACCGTCAAATCTCTTGTCGCCGACCTCCGCGCTCATGGCCGGGTCATCCGTCCGTGGCTCGGTGTGAAAGGGAAATTCGTCACCGATGAATTGCGAAACCTGTTCGCGTTGCCCCTGGTCGACGGATTGCTGGTGCTCGACATCGATGACGGGAGTCCGGCTGAAAAACTCGGCTTGCGGGCCGGCAAACTGGATGTGGTCATCGGAGGAGAGCCTTGGGTCTTAGGGGGCGACATCATCGTCGCCATCAACGACCAGACCCTGCATACGAGAGAGCAGTTCGTGAAGGTCTTCCACCAATTACAAGCCGCCCAGTCTGTGGAGCTCACGATTATGCGAGGGGGCGGGTCCTCCACGCGAACGGTGACATTAGGGGAGCGGCCCTCGCCACCCAGCCCGGCACCGCGTCCAAACCTTGATATGCCTCCGACGCTCTTTCAAGAGATGGGTGTTGTGCCATTCTGATGTATGGGTGAGACGCCGGCCACGCCGGAGGCCATGGCGAACCCGGTTTGACTTCTCGTCACCTTCTCACTAGGCTTTTGTGCTCTTGAATACAGTAGTTGGAGGAGCTTCATGCAACATTCCAATGCGCAGCTGCTCAGAAACCTGGCGAAAGAACTCCCCGCGCCACAAGAACTTGACGAACCGTCAACGAAGGCCCTTTGGAGTATTCTCATAGACATGGCCGACCGAATCGAAAAACTTGAAGCACGGTTGAGCTGATCGCGTCTCATGCGTCGATCCAACTCGTGCCAAACCTAGCGGTTCGGTCTTGGTTTGGGAGGTCCTTAGCCTGTGCGTCACGTGAGATGTTTTGCCGCCGATCCCTCTTGAGATATTCTTGGCAGCCGGTTCATGACCGGCACTCTCCTAAAGCCCGCTTGCAGATCGATTCTGCTCTCTCCTACAATCGGCTTCCCCGTCGAGGTGGCTATGGCGTATGTCCTCCGGCCCTACCGTCGCGTTCCTGCATTTTGTCCTGTGCGGTATGAAAATCGATTCTATAGTGCCCACGGAACGGTCACGAATCTCTCCTCTCGCGGGTGGAAAATCCATGGCGACGCGCGGCTACAAGCCGGGGAGGTGTGCTCCATGAAGGTCAGACTGTCGACCGGCAAGTGGGTGTCGGTGTCTGCCGGGATTGTGCGATGGGTGCGCGGAGAAGAGTGCGGTATCGAAACGCTGGTGATGGATGATGAGTCACAGGCGAGACTGAATGACTATATCCAAGAGCGGATGAAGGCATTATGAGCAGCGACCTGCCCAAACTTGAAACCAAGGCTCTAGAACTCCCTCGGGTATTTCTCTACCGCAAGCGAGTGGCGACCACCACATACTAACCGACTACTCGAACGGGATTACTCATTGAACGTCTTGCACTAGGGCATGCTGCCGATGGTGCATGCGGGCGTAGTAGTGTATTTATGCGCGCCTCAGTGGGGCGCGTCATGTCCTTCCAGACCGTTCTCATCGCTGAGCCCGATCCTCACACGTTAGATATCTTTCCGGAGAATGGGTAAATAGGATGCCGCGATGGGTGCGTCAGATCCTTCTCCCTCTCACGTTTCTGCTGCCGTATTCGGCAGTTCACGGCGCCGACCTCTCAACTCTTGTGGGCACCATCGGCGTTCAGTTTCAGTCGGTCCAAGCGGGAGGGAAACGGCAAGGCTGTTCTCTGGTTTTTAGCGTGGTCGGTCAGGACCAGGCCTATCGGCGCGGTGCCTTCGTTGCCTTGGTCGGAAACATTACCTTTTGGGCCAACCAGGACCAAACTGCCGCCGTCGTGTCATTCAAATTGGGAACGTCAATGGCGCCGCACGCAGATGCGGAAGCCGAGGCCCCATACTTCGCGTATCTTCAAACCCCTCATGGCACCACGGCGACCAGCAAGTTTCTTCAGTATGAGGCGCCGGACACCCCCGGCACACGCATCTTTGCCTATGCTTTAGACGACAAAGTCCTGAGCGTCCTCAAAGACATTGTGGACGGTGCCCAAGTCACGATTGGGTTTAACCGGACCAAGGATGGACTCGATGTGCTGGTTCCGC
Source organism: Nitrospira sp. (assembly GCA_024760525.1). NCBI lineage: Bacteria > Pseudomonadati > Nitrospirota > Nitrospiria > Nitrospirales > Nitrospiraceae > Nitrospira > Nitrospira sp. The sequence goes on along the minus strand of CP060499.1, from coordinate 3,163,464 downwards.
TTGATCTGAGTGTGGCGGAGACCACGCCTTCCGGAACAGGGTTCAGCCGAAGACACTCGAAGGAAATGGTATCGCAGTTTGCGTCTTGCAATGCCGAAGTGGCAAAACAGATTGCCCGTCAACCCAACAGGAAATAGCGGCTATGGCGCGTATCATGGCCGGTCATCGGGTTTAGCTTTTCCGGCGGTTTCGCTTTTGACGCCTGTGCGTTTTACGAAGCCTTCGCGGGGTTGAGTGGCGGTATGGTCGGTTATGGCAAGGTAAGACTAGGGCAGAGGAAAGCCCCAGGATATTAAGGTGGCGTCATCATACGCCGGGACTGGTCTACGGATCTTCCTTCTTAAGGCCTTTCGGTCTGCCTCAGTATGTTTCGGAGACGCCCACTCGAGGCGCCAACGTGGAGTAGGAGTGCTGGAAGAGGTATGGGTGTCCAGCCACGTCTCAACACGATCGGGCGGTGGCGCTCCAGAGACCCATCCTCTCGGAGTCAGATGCCATAGATAACCGACTGCTTCCGTCGACATAGAGGGCCCTATCTCCTTCCTGCCCGTATCGGTTGACAACTAATCACAATGAAGCCCGGCGTGGTTTCTGTGTGTATCCACGTCTCAACCAGAACCGCCGGTGTGGGCATCAGAGATCGGGGAGGATTTTTTGCGGGCCTATTGCCCCGAACCAGACCTCGCGGAGACTGATGCCATTCAACACAGAATGCTTCACTGGCCATGTTGAATGGTGATCGTTGGAGAAGCTGAGCCGAACAAGGTGCAATGCAGGCCTCCGACATATTCACACAGCGAAGATGTCATTAGCAAGACGAAGGAGTTCACGAAACTGACCGCATCGGTTCGGATGGCATGGCCTGAGCTGGAACGAATCGACCCTTCGGCAACCACCAGCGGGTGAAGAACGGATAATGATTCATTTCCTTTACTCAAGATGCCGTATGCCGGCTGGGCGGGGAATTGTCCCGGATTCAAATGCAGGTTATTTCTTTGTATGCCTCCTTTTTCAAGCTATACTTCCGAAATGGCTCCTCAAACGAACGCCGGCAAGCTTTCGACTCTCGAAACGGTTCTTCGTCTTCAAGGCTTGTTCCGCCACCGATTGCAGGCCCTTGAGGTCTCTCCCGTAGAGGCCGGAATGTTGCTCTATCTTGATCGGCACCCTCAGTGCAAATTGGTCGAGATCGCGTCGGCGCTATGCATTGAACACCCATCCATGGTCGAGACCATACAGCTCAGTCAGCGAAAAGGATGGCTACACAAAACACAGACCCACAAGAACAGGAGAACACTCCTGCTACGGCTGACCGTAAAAGGCAGAGCCCTGGCTCGGAAGATCAGACAGAACATAGAAGTGACGGACAGACTCTTTTCTCTTGTCCATAGCCGCAAAGCCGCTTAACCACCCCAGAATTTTGCACCGCTCAGACGCGATCCCGACAGACTGGATTGCACCAGCTCGGTTCCTCGCCCGCCGGTGGTATTCGTTACGCGCATGAAATGCAATTGGGATCGTTCCTCCGCCCGTTGTACCGGCGACCCAACGAGTGTCGACAGGGTCTCAGGCACATGTCAAAAACTTTGGGAATGATGATTTCTGCCACAGTATTCTTGTACGAACTGTAGCAGCAGGCCCCGGCGGGCCTGCACGAACGTGCGGCCTATTCATTTTGGCCGGATTTATCGTACGCAGCACCAGTTAAAGCCGTAGGCATCGTGCTTGCTCAGTCATGTAGGCTGGGGGGAGGTCGATGGGCGAAACGACTCTGTTCAATCAGATTTTGTTGCCGGTCGACTTTTCCCCCTGTTCGAACGAAGCGTTTCGGATCGGGTGCCGTCTTGCGCGCATGTCGGGCTCGGAGGTCCTCGTTCTGCATGTGATCGACACGAGCATAGTGGCGACCATCCAGCGTGTAGGGCTCTCCACAGTGCCGTCCGATGTTGCGAGTCAACGCCGGCGGCTTCGGCATCACGCACGCGTAAACCTACGCCGCCTCATGGAATCCGGCGAAGCCAAAGGCGCGAACTGCACCAGACTCATTCTGGAAGGAGCTCCGTTTGTAGAAATTGCTAAAGTGGCTCGCACCCAGCCCATCGATCTGATTGTCATGGGCACTTATGGGGTCCGCGCAGGCAGCGTCGACAAACTGTTTTTTGGGAGCACGGCGGAAAAAGTCGTGAGAACCGCAGGCTGTCCGGTCCTCACCGTCCCGCTCCCGGCACTACTCAACGTACTCCCACCAGAGAAAGAAACATCGCGATGAAGATGAATGGACGGTGGATACGCGGTGTGATGCTTGAAGGGGTGACGCATTGACGGAGCGGGTCAGAGGAGCACTCACCGTCCTGCTGAGCGCACACCGTCCGGAGCCAGGCCGCCGAGCACATATCCTCAGTGTCTTGTCGGCGGTTCAAGAGGCCTTCGGATATGTGCCGACTGAGGCCGTACCGTTGATTGCCGGCACACTTGCAGTCACGGAAGCCGACGTGACAGGCGTACTGTCATATTATCCCGATCTTCATACCGTCCCTCGAGGCCGACACGTTGTTCGTGTGTGCCTCGGAGAAGCGTGTGTGGCGAATCGATCGACGGCTCTGCTCGAGTCACTGTGCCATGAAGTTGGTGCCGGTCTAGGACAGACCACTTCTGATGGACGCCTCACGATTGAACGGGTCTACTGCCTTGGCAATTGCGCAGTGGGGCCAACCGTGATGGTGGACGAGCAAATCTATGGCCGAGTTGGTCCGGAAGAACTGCACACAATTCTCGAGAGCCATCCGTAGGAGAACTCGCACCTGTCCGAAGCTATGACCACGACGCTGTATCTCTCCAACGATACCTCGGCGCGAGCAGCCGGCGCTGATCGGCTTGCACATGCCTGGGCGGGAGAACGCGACCTGCAGATGGTCCGGACGTCGAGTCGCGGCGCTTTTTTCCTGGAGCCGCTCGTAGAGTGCGATAGCCCGGCTGGCCGTCTGCTCTGGCCGCGGGCGACGCTGAGCGATCTGCCACGCATCCGGGCGGGCATCGGGGGTGTGCAACTGGCGGACGTGCCGTTCCTGGCACAGCAGCAGCGGTTCGTCTTCAGTCGCTTCGGTCAAACCGAGCCGCTCTCGCTGACGCAGTACCGTGCGCATGGCGGCTGGCAGGCCGCCGATCGTGTCGCAGGCTGGTCGTCGGAAAGGATTATCCAGGAAATGAAAGCTTCCGGCCTGCGTGGACGGGGCGGCGCTGCGTTCCCGGTCTGGAATAAATGGGACATCGCGCAGCGGACCGCCTCCGATCAGAAGTACGTCGTCGCCAACGCGGACGAGGGCGATGCCGGGACCTATTGTGATCGCATGATCATGGAAGGAGAGCCGTTCCGGCTCATCGAAGGCATGCTGATCTGCGCCAAGGCCATCGGGGCAGATTGCGGCTATATCTACTGCCGCTGGGAATATCCGGCTGCCGCCGAGACTATGCGCGCCGCCATCACTGAGGCTGAGCGGGCAGGGGTGCTGACGGTCGAGGGACGACCATTTCGCTTGGAAGTATTTCGCGGAGCCGGTTCTTACGTGTGCGGTGAAGAAACGGCGCTGCTTTCTTCGCTCGAGGGTGGCCGCGGCATGGTGAAGGTCCGCCCGCCGTATCCCGCGGTGGCAGGTCTCTATGGGAAGCCGACCATCGTCAGCAATGTGCTGACGTTCGCGACGGTCACTGAAATTGTTTCCCGGGGGGCTGCCTGGCACTTGGCTCTGGGTACGGAACGATCAAAGGGAACGGTGGCTCTGCAACTCGGAGGCCGTATCCGGCAGCCTGGCCTGATTGAAATTCCGTTCGGCGCGACACTCCGCGAGGTGCTGGAGCGGTTCGGCGGCGGCATGGCGGACGGAGGCCGCTTCAAAGCCGTGCAGGTCGGCGGCCCACTAGGAAGCTTGTTTCCTGAATCCCAACTCGACATTCCCCTGTGCTTTGATGCCTTCAACGATGCCGGAGCGGTGTTGGGACATGGAGGCATCGTCGTCTTTGACGATCAGACTGACATGGTGGAGCTCGCACGGCACTATATGACGTTTACCGCTGAGGAATCGTGCGGGACATGCATTCCATGCCGTATCGGATCCGTCCGGAGCCGGGAACTGTTGGAACGCATCGAACGGGGCCAGGGAACACCGGTGGATCTGGAATTGCTGGCGGATCTCGGCGAGACCATGAAAGCGACCAGCCTGTGCGCGCATGGCGCGCGCGGCCCCTATCCCGTCCTCACCGCGATTGAACATTTCGGACCGGAGTTCCGAAGCAGGCTGCGCAACATTGACCCATGACACCGATGGCACACATCACCATCAACGGGAAACGGGTCATTGCTGAACAGGGCGATACCGTCTATCAAACCGCCATTCGAGCCGGCATTGCGATTCCCAGTCTGTGTGCGTCGGCGCATCTCGCTCCGTACGGATCCTGCCGGCTGTGCCTTGCGGAAATCGAGGGCATGAAGGGCGTCCATGCGACATGTTCCATGCCGGTCCGTGATGGGATGGTCGTTGCGACGGAAAGCTCTCAGTTGACTCGGTATCGGCGGAATGTGATCGAGCTCTATTTATCCGAGCGTCCAACCACTGAGTCTCTCGGCGAGCTGACCCGCTTGGCGGATCTCTATGGTGTGACCGACGTTCGATATCCGGTCGGCGCACAACGCGATCAAATCCGCGACGAGTCCAACCCCTTCTTTACATTCGACAACGTCAAATGTATTTCATGCGCACGGTGCGTGCGGGCCTGCGATGAGATTCAGCCTGCTCGTGCTGTCTCCATGATTCGAAGCGGATTCGCGGTGAGGCCGGGATGGGGCGGGGCTATCGGCACCGGCCGGCACAGCCGGATTGCCGACTCGAATTGCGTCTCCTGCGGCGCCTGCGTCAAAGAATGTCCAACGGGGGCTCTATCTGAAAAAACCGTGCTCGAGCACGGCCCTGCCACTCGTCAAGTCCGCACGACATGTGCGTATTGCGGAGTCGGATGTACCTTTCACGCCGGTGTTCGAGACGGCCGTATCGTTGCCATGGTGCCGGCCGACGATGGCCCGACCAATCATGGCCATGCCTGCCTGAAGGGCCGGTTCGGGTGGACGTACAACGATGCCGACGATCGAATTCGGACACCGCTGCTCCGCGAAGGCGATGGTTGGAAAGCCGTCGGGTGGGAGCAGGCGCTGGATCTCGTAGCCCGTTCGTTCAGCCGGATCAGAGAGACAGCCGGTCCGGACGCCGTCGCTGCAATTTCCTCAAGCCGCGGGACCAATGAAGAAAATTATCTGTTCGGCAAATTTATACGCTGCGTCATGGGCACGAACCATATCGACAACTGTGCCCGCGTCTGCCACAGCGCGACCGTGACCGGCATGATGGAGACGCTTGGCGCCTCCGCTGCCACCAATTCCATTCGCGATCTGGACGACGCCAAGCTGATTCTCGTTGTCGGTGCAAATCCGACCGAGTCGCATCCGGTCCTTGGCGCCAAACTGCTTCAGCTAGCCCGACGAGGCGTGCCGTTCATAGTCATCGATCCGCGGCGGACCGAGATCGCTGGGGTAGCCACGATTCATCTGCAATTGCGGCCCGGCACCAACGTGGCGCTCCTCAATGGTCTCGGGCACGTAATCGCCGAGGAAGGCTTACTCGATCAGAGTTTCATCGCCGGGCGTACCGAGGGGGTTGAGGACTGGCTCGCGACGGTAAAAGCCTATCCGCCGGAGACCGTCGAGCGGCTGACCGGTGTGCCTGCCCATGACATTCGCCGTGCGGCCAGGATGTATGCTCAAAGCGGGGCGGCGCTTGCCCTTCATGGTCTGGGGATGACGGAGCATCGCTGGGGCAGTCACGGCGTCATGGCGTTGTGCGATCTTGCCCTCGCAACGGGCAACATCGCGAGGCCCGGCACCGGCATCAACCCCCTGAGAGGACAAAACAATGTACAAGGGGCTTCGGACTCCGGCTGCCTGCCGACGCACTTCGTCGCGTATCAATCCTTGAGCGATCCCGTGGTGGCGGCGCGGCACGAGTCCATCACGGGAAAGCCTTTGCCGAGCAAACGAGGTATGAAGATTCCGGACATGTGGGAGGCGGCGCTCGATGGACGGCTGAAGGCGCTGTGGATTGTAGGCTATGACGTGGCGCAGACCGATCCGAATCTCAAAAAAGTGAGAGAGGCTCTGTCGCGGATCGAGTTTCTCGTGGTGCAGGATCTCTTCATGAGCGAGACCGCGAAATTTGCGCATCTTGTGCTCCCCGGCGCGTCATTCCTGGAAAAAGATGGAACCTTTACCAACTTGGAGCGGCGCATTCAGCGCATCAGAAAGGTGGTGGACCCACCTCACGGCATTCTTCCGGACTGGCAAGTAGTCTGCGAAGTTTCCCGCCGAATGGGATACCCGATGCATTATGGACATCCTTCCGAGATCATGAAGGAAATAGCGGCGTTGAGTCCGATATTGGCCGGTGTGACGTACGAACGATTGGATCAGCCGGACGGTTTACAGTGGCCGGTGCTCGACAACGAACATCCGGGGACAACGCTCATGCATGCAGACGGTTTTCCCAGAGGCAAAGGTCGTTTTGTCGGCGTGGATTATCTCCCGCCGGGTGAACAGCCCAACGAGGACTATCCGTTCGTGCTGATCACCGGGCGTATTTTGGAGCATTACAATTGCGGCGCACAGACGAGGAGAACCCCTCTCATCGACTTAGTAGACCGTGACGTGCTTGAAATGCATCCCGACGATTGTGCTCGCCTGGGGTTGGATGGAGATCAGATGGTACGCCTTGTGAGTCCCCGAAGCGCGGCCGTTCTGCCGGTTCGGCCCAGCACGCGCATGCGGCCGGGCGAATTATTCACCAGCTTTCATTTCCCCGGCTCGGATGTGAACAGCCTGCTTTCGTCCAGCGCAGATGAAAGCTCCAAATGTCCTGAATACAAGGTCTCCGTAGTGCGCGTTGAACCGGTGGACGGAAAGACGCCTGACGCAGGCAGGTAGGTAGGTTCGGCAGAGGCATACGCCCGGATCATCTGCGGGCATGTATTATCGTGAATGCTTCTGTCCGTCTGCGATTCGGCGGAGCATCTCTTCGGCGCTTGAACACTATTCTCAGATGAAGACGGTCTCCAGAACCGAGCAGTCTCTGATTCAGTTTCGCGTATGGCTACTTGGCGAGAGTCCGTACATACACGAGCACATCGCGCGCGTCCTGCTGAGACAGGCGAATGTTCCATGAAGGCATGGTTGCTTTTCCTTCATGTATGGAGGTGAGAAGAGCCGCATCCGACTTGTTTTGTGTCGCCGGCGATGTAAGGTTGGCCGGATCGGCGCCGAGGAGTTTGTACCCGTCCCCTTTTCCCTCGGAACCATGACACCCGGCGCAATGCTTAAGGTAGACCTGTTTCCCCTTTGCCATCCGATCCGATGCGGATCGAGAGGTCGCTTTTCCATGCGGAGGCATAGAAAGTATGCCCGCTGCCGTCAGTGTGAGAAGGATCACTGAACTGACCAGTCTCATCACAGCATTCACAATCCTGATACGACCGAACCGCAGTGTTCTCTCCTAAAAACCGATCATGGCTTCGAATCTGTCGCCGGCACCCGGATGTCGCGGCGGCACAGTATCAGGGGTGATGGAAGATGTCGAGCGCAATGTTGTCAGTGAACCGTTACCGGTGTGCGGCCCCCGTGATGGAAAAGTAAGACTCTAGCGACGGTCTGCGGAGATGGAATGAGAGCGGAAGCAAGCGTCGGCATGACCCATGACTATCGAAGAGAATGGTGACAAAAGCCCAATCCTGTCGCAAAAGGCTACAGCGATATGCCTTCGACGATTAGATTATTCGGATAATAACCGGGCCAATCAATAAAAGAGACATGGCACTGGGCTTGCTTCGATCCTGGCCATGGAGCCTCTCTCCTTGTTCGGACGGAGAATGCCCGGATCGAGGAAGGTTCATGGCAACTGTGAGAGATTCTCCCTTCGGAAACGTGCGGCAAAAGTCGCAGTGCAGCCGTGACCAAGACTTGGAGTGTTAAGCCATCAGTCAAGACCGGGTTTACGTTCGGTTTGACCTCCGGCGTTATTACCACCATCGGACTCATGGTGGGGCTGGACTCGAGCACTCATTCGAAAGCGGTTGTACTCGGCGGGATTCTCACCATCGCCATTGCTGATTCTCTGTCGGATGCGATGGGCATCCATCTCTCGGAGGAATCGAAGAACACCGGTTCGACTGTACACGTCTGGGAATCGACAATCGCGACATTCGTCGCAAAATTTGTCATCGCGTTGAGCTTCATCGTGCCGGTGCTCGCCGCTCCTCTTCCGATCGCAATTCTCGCAAGCATCCTCTGGGGCCTTTTCCTCATTGCCGTCCTTAGTTTTTTCCTGGCGCGAACCCAAGGAATCGCACCCTGGACGGTGATGGCGGAACATGTATTCATCATGCTGTGCGTGGTAATGCTCTCGTATTATGTCGGAATTTGGATAGAAGGGTGGAAGGAGTAGAACGGTGACGGGCTCGGCCCTCTCGTTGCGGAGCCCGTTTGACCCAAGCCGTCTAAAGCCATGCTAGTCGGCCACCCGTATCACTACTTTTCCCATGGGACCCTGCGCGAGTCTCGAGAATCCCATCATGACGGCTTCGAATGGGATCACGCTGTCTACCTGTGGATGGCGTCCGATCGCCTTCAGCCGACCGACAATGTGTTCCCACGCTGCCTGTGCGGCCTGGCTTGTGTAGTCTCCAACCGCGACGCCGCCGATGCAAATGCGCCGGAATAATAAGGTCGCTGGATTGAACTCCGGAACTACGCCTCCGCTCCGGCCCACGATGCTGATTCGGCCACGATGGCCGAGAAGCGCGATGACGTGAGAGAGCAGCTTGCCGCCGACGCAGTCGATAGCCAGGTCCACTCTCTTGGGATGGATCGCCGCTGAGACGGATTTCACAAGGTTGTGGGCCGCAGGATCGAATACGAAGTCCGCTCCCAGCGCGTTCAATTTGGCTCTCTTCTCCGCATCGCGCGATAGACCTACGACGACCAGACCCATCGATTTTCCGAGCATCACCGATGCCACGCCGACTCCACCCGACGCGCCGGTCATGAGGAGAACCGATCCCCCTGGTGGCGGAGCCGGAGGATCATTCCACTGAGTCAAGGCCTGCCAGGCGGTTAAGAAGACGAGCGGGGCGCCGGCCATTTCTTCGAGGGACCAACCGGCGGGGATACGGACGAGACTGTCCGCAGGAACCACGACTTTCTCAGCCAGGGTTCCCGGGATTTCCACTCCCGCTTCACAGCGCAGAATCCCGACTGTGTCACCCCTGCGAATGTTGTTCACACGCGATCCCACGCTCTCGACGTTGCCCACGCCGTCGCGCCCGAGAATATGAGGCAGAACGGGCTTGGCCGGATACAGCCCTTGTGCCAGAAAGGCATCCGCCGGATTGAGCGCGGCATACCGCACGTTGAGCCGGACCTCTGCCGCCCCGGGCTGAGGATCGGGCACCTCGCCGAGACGCAACTGGTCAACTCCGTTATAGGAATCCATCAACCAGGCACGCATGCGTTGATCTTTGCTCTGATGTATTTTGTGATGGGTGAATGTGTCCGAACGCTCTCCTCGAACGTCCCCTTGGAATCACACCACCTTACGCATATGCTCTTCATCGGGCTTCAAGGCCCTCTCCCGCCTCACGTAGTCTTGAAGAGCACGCTGTATGATTCCATCGGTCAGTGAAGCATATCGACCGCTCAGGGCCTTGCTCCCGATGGATGCCACCCCTGCGTCCCGATTACGAATCAATCCTTGAGTGTTATGAGCGATCCGGTCCGTCGCTTCTCGAACATATCCCTCCACGAGTTCCCAAACGTCCGAATGCGCGGCGATCCGTTCCTGTGTGTCGGCGTATAGCGCCGTGGCTGCGATCACCAGAAGATCTTCGCCGATCATTTCGATCCGGTTTTGCCGGCCCTGATCGTCTTGAAGCGTCTTCCGATGAAGCAGCATGGCATAAAAGATCGTCCGCGCCAGTCGACGGCTCGCACGCTCCACGAATAGCAGCTTGGAGCGGACATTGGAGCGCTGGAATTCCGGGCGTGGCGGTAGTCGGCGACTTCTCCATTGGCTCATGTACCAAGGAGCGTAGAATTGGAGGAGTCGGCGCAACTCGATGAATTGACGAATGCCCGTCGTTCGTTCGTCGAAGAGATGCCCGGCTCTTTCGAGATGCATGTTGAGACCCTCGCGGGCGACGAATGGTCGCAGGATATCCGTGGCCCCTTCTCCGATTCGGTACATCTCCGCATCGCGGACCAGCTGCTCGATGCCGAACGCAGGCTCTCCACGGACCCACTTGGAATGGGCTGTTTCGTATCCCATCCCGCCGAAGATGACTTGGGCGTCTTTTAAGAACTGAATCGTTCTCTCGGAGCAGAACAGCTTGGCCAGAGCCGCTTCGATCCGGACGTCAAACGTGTGCTGATCCGCCATTCGCCACGCCGTGAACGCGAGGGCCTCCATCGCGAAGAGGTTCGCGGCCATGCGGCCCAGCCTGATGCGTTGCGTCTGCCTGGTGCCTAAAGGCTTCTGGAAGGTGAGGCGCTGGTTCGCCCGATCGAGCGTAGGTTGCCAAGCTTGTTTGGCCATGCCCAAGCAAATGGCCGGGATGCTGACCGCGCGGCCCACGTTGAGGATGGTCAGCGCGTACTTGAGCCCTCGGCCGACCTCACCGATGACATTCCCCGCCGGGACGTGAACATCCGTGAACGTCATGTGAGCATTCTCGATGCCCCGGCATCCCTCGAACTGGCAGTGCTGTCGAATATGGACACCGGGTGTGTGCATATCGAGGATGAAGGCGGTGTGCACGTGATCATCTGCTTCTTTGCCGGCGGGAACCGGTTCCCAGCTCGTTTGCCCATTCTGCGCTTTCCGTTTGGCCGGTACCCGTGCGATCAACGTCACGTAGCGCGCGATGGGGCCGTTCGTGCACCATAGCTTTTCCCCGTTCACGACAAACGCCGTTCCGCTGGAATCCAGGACGGCCTCCGTCGCAATGTTTGCGGCGTCAGACCCGGTAATCGGTTCCGTGAGAGCGAAAGCCGATATTGCCTCCCGCGCCACAAGCGGAAGGTACGTGCGGCGCTGCTCCTCGTTGCCGAACATGAGGATCGGCATCGCGATACCGATCGATTGCGGCACGGCGACTGTGAGAGCCAGCGCGTTGCTCCAGCTCGCCATGAGCATGAGCGCGCGGCCATAGTTCGTGTACGAGAAACCGAGCCCGCCGTACTGCCGGGGGATCTTCATGCCGAAGGCGCCGAGCGCGAAAAGTCCCTTCAGGACGGAGTCGGGGATTCTCGCGGTCCGTTCGATTTCATCGGGATCGACATTCGTCTTGAGAAAAGTTTCCAGGCGTGGGCGGAATGCTTCCCAGGAAGCCTTGTCTTCCGGCGACTCGTCCGGCATGAGGAGGAGCGAAAAGTCGGGCCTTCCCGCAAATAGCCCCACCATAAAACTCCGGCCTGCCAATCGCTCTCTGGCTTCTTCGATCCGTTCGAACCCTTTGAACAGAGCGGCCATGATATTTCCTTAGACGGTCATCGGTTCCAGGGTCTCGTCATCTCCAGTGCATGATGATTGACGGATCGAGCGCACGGCTCGGAAGGGAATTTCATGCAACCGACCTCGTGAATCGCTCCAATTCCTTCTTGAAAGCCCGGGGTTCGCAAAATTCGAACACATATCGGGTCATGTCGAAGAGCGGAGCCGGATCGAGGTCCCGCAACAACTCCGGCTTCCACGTGATTTCCAGTTGGTTGATCATCGTAATCGGTATGGTGGGCGCCACCATGCCGAGCTGGACTTGCCCGTAGGATCGGGAGAAGATCAGAATCTCTCTGTCAAAGATGGCGGTATTGAGATCGCGCGCAGCCCCTTGTTGCCTGTAGTCTTCCTCGAAACGTTGAAAGGCGGCCGCCCGTTCCAGCTCTTCACGAAACGCAAAGAAGATCTTGATGCCGGCCCGATATTGGTCATCCATGACCTGGATGGCATCCGTGACGACCGATTCTTGTCGCATCTGTTCGCGCGTCAGGACTATGAGGCGGCGAATCGTAACCCCCCGCTTGACCGCCGCTTGGTTGGCCAACAGGTAGCTTGGGTACAAGGCCTCTCCCTTTTTCCAGATGTTCCATCGCTCCATGATGGCGTCCATGGATTGTTCCGCGGTTTGGACGAGCCGAACGGCTTCCGCATTTGCTTCGGCGCCTTCGTAGAGCAACGTCTGTGTTTCAAGCTGGCGGAGTTCTTGGCCGATGGCTGCTACTTTGCGTGGAATGTATTTCGGGCTCTTCGGAACGTGGAGCATGACACCGACGGCGGTCTGGGCCAAAGTCCAGTACTCTTTGGCCTGTTTCGGGGCTTTGTCTTTTTGAGCGATCAGGAGGAGTTCAACCGGATTTTTGTTCAGGAGCTTGGCGATCTTGATGCACAATTCCGGCTTGGGGACTTTGAGCCCTCGGCGCATCAGGTTGGCTTCCGGCTGAGCGATTCCCAGTTTCTCCGCCAAGGCGTAATCGCTGCTCAATCCGTACCGTCCCTTGACCAATTCGAAGTATTCCGCGATTTCCGTCATGCTGACCTCATCATAGGATGACCTCATATTTAGGGGTGGTCTGCGGGGAGTGACGCACTCCACCGGCGGTTCCACCGCAAAGAGTTGTATCTTGACTCCAATCTCCCATCACATGTCCATCATCGGTACTGCTCAGTGACCGTCATTCGCACGTCGCTCTGTGCCGACTGTCGGATGTTGCCGGATCGCCGCTCATCGAGTCCCAGCCAAAATCCTTCCAGATAGTTCAACACTGCCTGCACGCCCTCTTGAAAGTCTTGTTCCTGCTGAACCGCGAGAGTCGCCGATCCTGGTTCACCATCCATGACTTGAACGGCCTCTTTCATGGCTTCTTCATGACTCTGCTCCAACTGCCGGTGAAAGGTGAAATAGGTCAGGTCCATGTGCGGGTGGCGAGCGGCTTTCAGGTGCATGAGACCCGGGATCAGATGATCCCACATCGTGATGGCCATGTTTTCAAGACCGAATGAGGCGCCCAAGGCTTTTGCGTGATTGCCATCACTGTATAGCCTCTCCATCCCTTCGATATAGGCACGAGTTGAAGGCAGCATGGAGCGGGTCATCGCGTCGTGAATACCGATCCCCAGAGACCGCAAAAAGTCACGATACAGCAGCTCGTGGCGACGCCGAGTCTCTCCGTCACCCAATTCAGAGTACAGCACTTTCGTCAGCTCGTCGGCGATTTGTTCATCTTCGGTATTCACGAGCTGAGCGACGAGAACTTGCGGGAAAAATCTGGCGAAGTTGTAGAACTCCACCGCAAATTCTTTGAGTTCGCCGTCGGTGAGGTCTCCGGAGCGAAAGCGATCGAGGTAGGAGTTGTTGATGGCTCCATGTTGGAGCACGAGTTGCCTCATTTCTTGGTAGAAAGTCATAGGCACCTCCGAGGTTCCTGGCGAGGCCTGTTTCGGCATCCATGATGATATATATTCTATATCATTACAGCAATAGTGTGCAATTATGGACTTCTATAACAATTAGTAGTAGCACGAAGACTTGTAATTAAATATAGTCATATAAAGCGTCTTGCCATAGCATAAGAAAAATAGTAATATTCGATTATGCAATATAATAATACTATAAACTAGAGGTCCTTGATGGCGATCCGGAGGCACCATGAAACAGAGCACGGGTTTTGATCACGTCACTCTCTGCGTCGACGATCTGGCAACCGCAGAATTCATTTTTGCCAAGATTCTCGGGTTCGAGGTGATCTGGTCCGCAAGAGACGTGGGAAGCGACACGTCGTCCATGGATACCGTCGTCGTCCAGCGCGGAAACGCCAAGATTGCCCTGATGCAAGGCAGAGACAAGATCGGGAAGTCTCAAATCAATGAATTCATAGAACGGTACGGACAGGGCGTCCAGCACGTGGCCCTCGAGGTCGACGATATCGAAACGGTGTGCCGGGAGTGGGAGGCGCATGGCGTGCGGTTCAGTGGGCCGGTGAAAGAGGGGAGGGACGGCTTCGGACCGCTCAAACAGCGCTTCACCTATCCCCTGTTTTTAAACAGCGGCCTGTTTATCGAGTTGACGCAGCGGCAGCACGGAGAAGGAACGTCGAGGACATTTGTCCGGAGCACGGTGGAATCGCTGTACAAGGATATCGAGCGTGAGCAAGCCTCCGGCGTGACACGGACGATCGTCGATTACGACTCACCTTCCATGCCCAGGAGCGAGCAAAAGAAGCGAATGAAAAAGGCATCGTGACGGCGTGATCCGATGTTCGTCGGGAGTCGGTCATGTACCTCAAAAAGAGAGGAAAAGTCCCCAACCAAGCTCATGTCGGGATTCCCGAGGGGCTTTACGAAGAAGAACATGGGCGAAACGGGTTTGTAGGCGCCGTTTCCCACCTCTATCGCCGGCATCCGCCGACTGCATGGACCGCGATCGAAGGAACATTGAAGCCACGGGCCTTTGACTGCTCGCAGTTCCCTGAAACCGCATTGGCGGTCCCCACGCAGTCAGCGCTGATGCTGCACAGCCCGGATGCCAATCTCTACCTGTCCTGTCCACATGAAACGACGCCCTATTTCGTCCGCAATGCGGATGGAGACGAAGTTCATTTCGTGCATAAGGGTCTTGGAAGATTTGAGACTGACTATGGGTTTCTGGCTTATGAGCCGGGCGATTACGTCTTGATTCCCAAAGGTACGACCTATCGAATTCATGTCGACGCAGGCCCTTCCGTTTTTCTCACTATTGAAACACCTCTTCCTTTGACGGTGCCGGATCGGGGGGCGCTCGGACAGCACGCGCTTTTCGATAAAGGCGTGCTTGTCGCTCCGGACTTGGAAACGGTGGAGCCGGTAGAGACGGTCGGTCGAGCATGGGAAGTGCGGATCAAGCGTCAAGGCGTCTGGACGCGAGTTGTCTATCCTTTCTATCCCATGGATGTGGTCGGGTGGAAAGGAGACCTATGGGCGGCGAAACTGAATGTGCGGGATTTCAGGCCGGTCGTCAGTCCCCGCTATCATTTGCCGCCAAGCGTCCATCAGACGTTTCAAGCCGGCGGGTGTCTGATCTCCACGTTTGCTCCAAGACCGCTGGAAACCGATCCGGAGGCGTTGCGTGTGCCTTTTTACCATCGAAATACGGACTACGACGAAGTGCTCTTCTATCATGATGGAGAGTTCTTCAGCCGCGCCGGTATCCGATCGGGGATGCTCACCTTGCACCCCCAGGGAATCCACCACGGCCCACAACCGCAGGCGGTCCAAGGCAGCCGAACGAAGACGTACACAACCGAGGTGGCGGTGATGGTGGAGTCTAAGACTCCCTTCACGGTTCAGCCGGAGATGGAAGCTGTGGAGATCAAGGATTACGCATTGAGTTGGAGTCGCCCATGAAACTCGTCAGTTTCCAAGTGAAAACTCCTGTCGGACCCTTCACAAGAGTCGGAGCCATACATCTCCAGTGGGTCATAGACTTGAACATGGCCTACGCCCGGTGGTTGGCGGATCAACAGGAAGCGCAACCGCGTCGCATCGCCGATGCGCAGGTTCCGCCCACCATGTTGGAGTTCCTCGAAGGAGGAGAATCCACAATGGCCGCGGCACGCCGCGCGAAAGACTATGTCACCGCGCTACCCACATCAGTCGCAGGGCCATTCGGTGAGACGATTTTGTATAAAGGAGCAGAGGTTCAAGTCGTCGCTCCTCTCCCCAATCCATCTTCGCTCCGGGACTTTATCGCGTTTGAAGATCATATCGCTGCGACCTCGAAGAAGCGGGGACAGCCGATTCCTCCTGAATGGTACAAGGCGCCTGTCTACTACAAGGGGAACCACCGCACCATCATCGGGCCGGACGAGGATCTTTCATGGCCGCTGCACACGACGAAGTTGGATTACGAGCTGGAGCTCGCCTGCGTGATCGGGCGCCGGGGTAGCGACATACCCGAACGGCTGGCCGGAGACTATATCGCGGGATACACGATCATGAATGACTTCAGCGCGCGCGACATCCAATTCCAAGAAATGGCCTGTCGACTGGGGCCGGCGAAGGGCAAGGACTTCGCGACCGCACTGGGTCCCTGTCTCGTGACTCCCGATGAGATCGCGGATCTCGGCGCGTTGACGATGATCGCGAGGGTGAACGGAGAAGAGTGGTCGCGAGGACGATTCGGGACCATCCATTGGTCCTTCCCTCAAATGATCGCGCATGTGTCGAGAGGTGAAATGATCTATCCGGGAGATATCTTCGGTTCGGGAACGGTGGGCGGCGGATGCGGGCTGGAGATAGACCGCTATTTGAAGCCGGGCGACGTGGTGGAGCTGGAGACCCAGCCGATCGGCGTTCTTAGAACCCGTGTGGTGACTGAAGCACAAGGGGGTGAAGATGCTTATCGGCATGGTTGAGCAGGTCCTCTCGGAGGTGATGGAACGACATCGTGCGCTCTATGACGGGCCGACGATGGACGCAAAGCTGAGAGCTATTATCCGCCCCGGTTCGCACACTGATCTGACTACGGAAGACATCCTGCATGTACTGCGTATGTCCCGATCCGTCTTTTTCGATACCCATGTGGAGGTCGTATCGGGGCATCACACCGCCACGTATTTACGGTTCGATTCGATCGCGCGTTATCCTGAACTCATCCGAACGTTGGCCGGAGACATGGCCGGCTGGATCAGGCAGACGTTTCAAGACCGTCCCATAACCGGAGTCGTGGCAACGAGCTCAGCCGCGGAGCAACTTGCCCGAGCTATCGCGTCCGAGCTTCGAGACACGATGCAAGTGCGCATCGGATTGACGCCGTATAGCTGTGAGACAGGACGAATCGGCACGGACATTACCGCCGGCGCCATTACGGCCGGTGAGCGTTTCCTGGCGCTCAACGATGTCACGACACGCGGCAATTGCGTGAGTAAACTCGGGACAGTCATCACGGACAATGGGGGTCTGTTGGCAGGAATGATGGTCTTCGCCCGCCGTGACAGCGGTCAGTTTCCGCTGATGGATGAACTCGTCGCACGGCATCCATTTTATTACACGACGGATCTCGACATGCCTCAATGGGAGCCACAACATTGTCCTCTATGCAGAGACAACAAACCGTTGCTCTCATGGAGGGACATGCCGGCTCTGTAAGCCTGTGGCTTGGAGGTGGTCATGGACTGTGCAGTCATCGCCAGAGAGATCAAGCGAGACGATCTACTCCAGATGTACTACTACCTGAGGCTTACCAGAGCGCTGGAGGACAGGATTACCGCGCTCTACCGACAGGGACGCATTGTCGGCGGAGTCTATACGAGTCACGGAATGGAGGCGATCGCGGTCGGGTATGCCTCCGCGTTGGAACGCGACGATATCATCGCTCCCTTTCACCGGGACATGGGCGCCTTCCTCATTCGAGGCTTCACGCCGGGCGAAGTTCTCGCCCAGTACCTTGGAAAGAAGACCGGTCCGACCAAAGGAAAAGACGGGAACGTGCACATGGGCGACCTGAAGCGGGGAGTCTTCGGGTTCGTCAGCCATCTCGCGGACAATCTACCCGTGGCGGCCGGTGCGGCGCTGGCATTCAAGATCAGAGGAGAATCCCGCGTCGTCTTTGCGGGAACCGGTGACGGTGGATCAAGCAGAGGCGATTTTCACGAAGCCATGAACTTCGCGGCGGTACGAAAGCTCCCCGTCGTGTTCTTCTGTAACAACAACCAATACGCGTATTCCACCCCGCTTCGTCTGCAGATGGCGGTTGCGAACGTCGTCGATCGGGCTCAGGCGTACGGCATGCCGGGCGAGATCGTGGACGGCAACGATCTCGCCGCGGTCTATGTGGCGGCGAAACAGGCGATCGCGAGAGCCCGCGCCGGGGAAGGACCGACCTTTCTGGAGTTCAAAACCATGCGGATGCACGGCCATTCCGAGCATGATCCAGCCAAATATGTCCCGCGCGAGTTGCTGGAGGAGTGGAAGATGAAAGATCCGATCCTGAAAGCGGAGAAGCTGCTCCAATCGCTTGGGTATGGCGGGGAGAGGTATTTTCAGGAAGTCGTCGACCGTGTGAAGCGGGAAGTCGAAGCCGGTGTGGAATTCGCTCAACAGAGCCCGCTGCCCGAAGGACCGGACGTATTGCTAGGCGTGTTCGCGGACAGCGCCGACAGTCATTGACTGCCGGCCAGGAAGGAGCCTCCGATGATGACGACCACGACGCAAGCTGCCGGAGAAGTGAGTTACTTGGAAGCGATCTCACAAGCCTTGGACGAAGAAATGGCCCGGGATGAGCGGGTATTTCTGATGGGTGAAGATATCGGGGCCTACGGAGGCGCGTTCAAAATCACCGAAGGCTTTCTCGAAAAATACGGAGAATGGCGGGTGTTAGATACGCCGTTGTGCGAATCCGGTTTTGTCGGCGCCGCCATTGGGGCGGCGATGATGGGGCTGCGTCCGGTCGTGGAGATGCAGTTCGCCGACTTTATTTCATGCGCGTTCGACCAGATCACTGAGGTGGCGGCGAAGAATCACTATCGGTGGGGAGCCGCGGTGCCCATGGTTATTCGGGCTCCGTTCGGCGGCGGCGTTCACGGCGGGCCGTTCCATTCTGAATGTCCGGAAGGCTGGTTCTTCCACTCCCCGGGACTCAAGTTGGTCGCCCCGTCCACACCGTACGACGCGAAGGGGCTCCTCAAGGCGGCGATTCGCGACCCCAACCCGGTGATCTACTTCGAGCATAAATTCCTGTACCGGCGCATCAAGTCTTCGCTCCCGGAGGAGGATTATGTCGTCCCGCTGGGAAAGGCCGATATCAAGCGGACCGGCAACGACATCTCGGTGATTACCTACGGCGCGATGGTCCATCTCGCGCTCGAGGCCGCTCAGACCTTGGCTCATGAAGGAATCGATCTGGAAGTGGTCGACTTGCGCACGCTGATTCCCCTCGATAAGGAAACCATTTATTCGTCGGTGAGCAAGACCAGCAAAGCCATTGTTCTACATGAGGACAACAAGACCGGCGGCGTCGGGGCCGAAATCTCGGCGCTGTTGGCGGAGGACTGTTTCGACTGTTTGGATGGGCCGATTGTTCGTATTGCGCCGCCGGACACGCCGGTGCCGTTCAGCACGCCGCTGGAGGAATTTTTCCTTCCGAAGACGAGCGACATCGTTGCCGCGGCACGGAGACTGGGGGCGTATTGAGGCACGCCATCGGTCCGGTGTGGCGCGCCGGGGAAAGAACGAGCAGAAGAGGTCATGCCTTCGACTCATGAGTGACCATTGACGTCCGGCGAGGTGCCGAGTGCCCATCGACATCATCATGCCTCAGCTTGGAGAGAGCATCGCCGAGGGAACGGTGATCAGATGGTTTGTTCCAGTCGGAGGGACGATTCAAAAAGACGAATCGCTCTTGGAAGTCGAAACCGAAAAAGTCACATTGGAAATTCCTTCGCCTGCCACCGGTCGGCTCAACGAGATCACCGTTCATGAGGGCGAGACTGTCCCCGTGGGAACGTTGCTGGCGCACATCGACAGTCTTCCGCCTTCGGAAGTCGTCAATCGAGTTGGAGGAGTCGTTGTCCGTCCTATGGCGAAGGCCTCGGCGGGGGACCAACACCATTCTCCGGCGGTTCGGCAGTTGGCAAGGGAGCATGGAATCGATCTTTCGCGGGTGAAGGGAACCGGGTCAGGCGGCCGCGTAACCAAGAAGGATCTGCTCGACTTTCTCGCCGGGAACGGAGCGCAGCTCAAGGTCGCCCCTGCAGGCGGCGAGTCATCCATGGGCGAAGACATTCGCCCGTTGACGCAGATGCGCAGGACCATCGCGGATCGGATGGTCAAAAGCAAGCACACCTCCGCGCATGTCACCACCTTTTTCGAAGCCGACTTTTCACAGATTGCAAAATTCCGAGAAGGGCGACAACTCACGTATCTCCCGTTTGTCGTCCGAGCCGCGACCAAAGCCATCCGAGATGTCCCGATTGTGAACTCGTCATGGGGAGAGCAAGGGATCGTGGTCAAGAAAGATATCCACATCGGGATCGCCACGGCGATTGAGGAAGGACTGCTGGTCCCGATCGTGCGGTACGCGGATCGTAAAGGGCTGACGCTGCTGGCAAAGGAAATCGGGGATCTCGCCGAGCGGGCTAAGTCCAAGAAATTGAGCCCTGAAGAGGTTCAAGGCGGGACGTTTACGATTACGAACCATGGCGGATTCGGCAGCTTGTTCAGTACGCCGATCATCTATCAGCCGCAGATCGCCATTCTGGGCGTCGGCGCAATTCAGAAACGGGCCGTCGTCATCGATGATGCCATCGCCATTCGACGGATGGGCTACCTCAGTCTGTCATTCGATCACCGCGTCATCGATGGCGCGACCGCGGATCGATTCATGGCCAAGGTCAGGCACTATGTCGAACAGAGTCGTTGGGAGCAGGTCTTATGAACCGGATATCACGAGCAGTGATCGTCAGCGCCGCGCGGACGCCGATGGGAAGTTTCAACGGCCTGTTCAGCCAGGTGCCGGCGACGAAACTGGGCAGTTCGGCCATTGTCGAAGCGTTGAAGCGTGTTCAACTGCCGCCGGAACGCGTGGACCAAGTCTATATGGGGTGTGTTCTCGGCGCCGGTTTGGGACAAGCGCCGGCACGGCAGGCATCCATCGGGGCTGGAGTTCCGAATTCGATCGGAGCAACGACCGTCAACAAAGTCTGCGGGTCAAGCATTCAGACGGTCATCATGGCATCCCAGGCCATTGCCCTTGGAGAAGCGAACATTGTCGTGGCAGGGGGAATGGAAAACATGACCCGCGCGCCATATTTGCTGGAGAAGGCTCGGCAAGGATATCGCCTGGGACATGCGGAATTGGTCGACAGTCTCGTCAAAGACGGACTGTGGGACGTCTACAACGATTTCCATATGGGCAACGGAGGCGAGCTCTGTGCCGCCAAATATCGATTGACGAGAAGAGAACTGGACGACTTCGCGCTCGAGAGCTATCGGCGCGCGCGCGAGGCGATCGCCACCGGAACCTTTCAACAGGAAATTGTGCCTATCGAAGTGCCGCAGCGTAAGGGACCGGCGATGACGGTTGCGGAGGACGAGGAACCGAATCGAGTGGATCTCAGCAAGATGCGTGAGCTGAAGCCGGTATTCCAGGACAACGGCGTCCTGACTGTCGGCAATTCCCCTTCCTGTAACGACGGCGCAGCCGCGCTGGTCGTCATGGCGGAGGAGGAGGCTGCGCGTCTCGGGCTCGCTCCGATGGCCCGGATTGTCGGATATGCCGGAGCAGCGCTGGCGCCGGAATGGTTTACGATTGCGCCCATTGATGCGATTCGACGGGTACTCAAGCAGACGGACATGACGATCGGAGACATCGATCTGTTCGAAATCAACGAAGCGTTCTCAGCCGTCTCTCTCGCGATCAATCGGGAATTGGGACTCGATGAGAAGAAGGTGAATGTGAACGGCGGGGCGGTCGCGCTCGGCCACCCCATCGGGGCAACCGGAGCGCGCATCCTCACGACACTGGTTCATGCCATGGCCGCGCGGGGAGCGAGACGCGGTTTGGCTGCTCTCTGTATCGGCGGCGGGGAAGCGTTGGCGATGATCGTAGAACGATAGCAATCATCAATGGTGAATCGTGAAGCTCGTTGATATCAAGACCATCGGCGTGGTCGGAGCCGGCCAAATGGGCTGCGGCATCAGCCAGGTATGCGCCACCGCCGGTTATGACGTGCTCCTCGTCGACGTCGCCGAGCCGCCGTTATCCGAGGCCGTCTCAAAAATACGCGTCGGGTTGGAACGCGCAGTCGAGCGAGGCGGTCTTACCAATCATCAAGCGCTGGAGGCGTTGGAACTCATTCATCCATCGACGCAGCGCGGCCGCTTGCGAGACACGCAGCTGGTCATTGAAGCGGTCCCGGAGAATCCACTGCTGAAGCGGGAACTCTTTGCCGAGTTGAACCGGATCTGCGCGCCGCAGGTGGTCCTTGCGAGCAATACCTCGTCTATTTCGATCACGAAGTTGGGAGCCGCCTCCGGCAGGCCGGACCGCGTCATCGGTATGCATTTCATGAATCCTGCACCCGTGATGCGGCTCGTGGAAGTGGTGCGCGGACTGGAAACTTCCGAACGAACGACCGAGCTCGCGCTGGACTTGGCCAAGCGCTTAGGGAAGACGCCGGTTGTGGCGAAGGATGCGCCGGGATTTATCGTGAACCGTGTGCTGATGCCCATGATCAATGAGGCCGTGTTCGCATTGGAAGAAGGTGTGGCCTCCGCAGAAGACATTGACTGGGCCATGACGACGGGTGCCAATCATCCCGTGGGTCCATTGGCGCTTGCCGACCGTATCGGCCTGGATACGGTGCTGGCCATCTGTCATGTCTTGTATCAAGACTTGGGTGATCCAAAATTTCACCCGTGCCCCTTGCTGAGCCGGTATGTCGAAGCGGGCTGGCTGGGGCGGAAAAGCGGCCGCGGGTTTTATGTCTACGAAGGGAGGCACGAACGGCAAGAAGCAGTAAGCAGGAAGTCTTGATCTAGGGCCTCGGTTCTTCATCACGATCCGGAGCAGGTCGATGCAAGAGCGCAAACCGCGATTTCCCTCCCTCTCAGGCTTCGATACCAGCCGTGTGTATACACGCAACGATCTGAAGGACTGGTCCCCGGACGAAGAGCTCGGCGCGCCGGGTGAATTTCCATACACCCGAGGTGTGTATCCGACCATGTACCGTGGTCGGTTATGGACGATGCGCCAATTCGCCGGGTTCGGGTCGGCCGAAGATACCAATCGCCGCTTCAAATATCTCCTTCAACATGGCCAAACCGGACTGAGCGTGGCCTTTGACATGCCGACCCTGATGGGGATCGACGCGGATGCCCCGCTCGCGCACGGCGAGATCGGCCATTGCGGCGTCTCGATCTCGTCGATCGACGATATGGAACGGCTCTTCGACGGGATTCCGCTTGACCAGGTCACCACCTCGATGACGATCAACGGCCCGGCCGCCGTGATCTTCGCGATGTACCTCGCGGTGGCGGAGAAGCGCGGTATCCGTCTTGAACAGCTGGACGGCACGTTGCAGAACGATATCCTGAAAGAATACATCGCTCAGAAAGAGTGGCTCTTTCCTCCGGAACCTTCACTCCGCCTGATCACCGACACCATCGCATTCTGTGTCGAGAACGTGCCCAAATGGCACCCCGTCAGCATCAGCGGATATCACATCCGGGAAGCAGGCTCGACCGCCGTACAGGAATTGGCCTTCACTCTCTACGACGGCTTGACCTACGTGGAGGCGGCGGTGAAAGCCGGTCTCCCGGTGGACCGATTCGCTTCTCAGCTCTCGTTCTTCTTCAACGCGCACAACGATTTCTTCGAAGAGATCGCCAAGTTCCGGGCGGCCCGTCGACTGTGGGCCCGCGAAATGACGCGGCGCTACCGGCCGAACGATCCGCGTTCGGCGCAGCTCCGGTGCCACGCGCAGACCGCCGGCTGTTCCCTCACCGCGCAACAGCCCATGAACAATGTGGTTCGCACGACGATCCAAGCCCTCGCAGCCGTCTTGGGCGGCACGCAGTCCCTCCATACCAATTCGATGGACGAAACGCTCGCGCTGCCGACCGAGGGCGCGGTAAAACTGGCGCTGCGTACGCAGCAGATCATCGCGCAGGAGAGTGAAGTCACCAATAGCATCGATCCTCTCGGCGGTTCCTATTATGTCGAGAGCCTCACGAATCGCCTCGAAGAGAAGGCCTTGGATTACTTCCGTCGCTTGGACGACATGGGCGGTATGGTCAGGGCGATCGAACAGGGATTCCCGCAGCGTGAAATCCTCGATGCCTCGCAGCGGTACCAACGAGAGTTGGAACGGAACGAACGGATCGTCGTCGGCGTCAACGAGTACGTGGACTCAGAGGAGCGTTCGATTCCGATGCTCAAGATAGGGCCGGAGGTCGAACGTGAGCAGGCGGCATGTCTGTCGGACCTGCGCAAATGTCGCGATTCCTTCAGGATGGCCGGCGCTGTCGAGGCCCTGCAGGAAGCAGCTTCATGCGGCGAGAACGTGATGCCGTATCTCCTTGAGGCAGTGAAAGCCAAGGCGACGTTGGGTGAGATCTGCATGGCCTTGAAGGAAGTGTTCGGAACGTATCGGGAACCAGTGGTGTTGTGATGGCGGCGGCGATCAGGATGCCTCCTGTGCTCGCGCGACGCGCACACAAGGCAAATCTGATTGCAATCATAGCGGGCGGTGCTCGTCGCATGCGCGCAGTTGGACGCATCCTGATCACCGCCGCCGAAGGGGAGGATGGAAAGGATAAGACGCGCCACTCGGCCCCATCCCTTCCAGCTGAGCCGTTAGAGGGAGAGGTTGAGGGGGGTGGATCAAGCGGGTGGCGCGACGAACGGGGTGCCCCACCGCGCGCAACGGAAGGGCCCCACTGGGGGATGGGGCGCACGGCGCGAGGAATAACGAGCGCCAGGTTTGTGCGCGCCGGCGAGATGGTGAGCCGGCCGGGTCTTCAGTGAGCACGGTGGGGCTGTTCGTCGTGACAGGACCCGTAAAAAGGTCGTGATGGCGAAAACACGGCGGCCGAGAGATTCTCATGAAGCTCGGGGCGTTTGATATTTACCCGGTGAGTGACGGCCGGTTTCGGCTGGACGGTGGGGCGATGTTTGGCGTCGTGCCGAAACCCTTGTGGGAGAAATGTTGTGATGCCGACGAATTGAATCGGATCACCCTTAGTCTCACCGCGTTGCTGATCAGGGCGAACGGTCAGAACATTCTCGTTGATACCGGGTTAGGGCCTAAGGAGGATCAGAAATTTCACCGTATGTTCGCCGTCGAGCGAACTCCGACCATCCTCCAATCGTTGAAGCGGTTAGGACTGGGGGCGGATGACATTCATCTGGTCATCAATACGCATCTGCATTTCGACCATGCGGGTGGAAACACAATGAGAGAGACGGATGGAAGCATTCGATCAGCCTTTCCCAAGGCGCGCTACCTGATTCAACGGGGCGAGTTTGAAGACGCTGCCCGGGCCAATGAACGAACCAGGGCCAGTTACCGTCCGGACAACTTTGCGCCGATCGACCGGATCGATCAGTGGGAATTTCTCCACGGCGATACGGAGGTGGTTCCGGGTGTCACCGCGGTCGTCACCTCCGGCCATACGCGCTGTCATCAGAGCGTCAAGATCGAATCGGAAGGGGAAACGGCGTTCTTTCTCGGCGACCTGATTCCGACCGTGTCGCATCTGCCGCTTCCCTACATCATGGGCTACGATCTCTTTCCACTCCAGACCCTGGAGACCAAGCGATGGGTGTTGGATCGGGCATTCGAAGAGCGATGGATGCTGCTCTTCGAGCATGATCCTCTGGTTCAAGCCGGGTATGTTCGGAAGGATCAGGAAGGCAAGTATTTTCTGCGGGAGGTGGCGGCATGGCAGTAGCGAGCACTTCTCTTCGCGTCCTCATCGGCAAAGTCGGCTTAGACGGCCATGACCGGGGTGTGAAGCTCATCGCACGCGCGCTGCGAGACGCCGGGATGGAAGTCATCTACACCGGGCTGCATCAGTCGCCGGAACAGGTGGTCAATACGGCGATCCAGGAGGATGTGGATGCGATCGGTTTGAGCGTCCTTTCAGGCGCGCACAATACGCTGTTCCGACGCGTCCTCGAACTGCTCAAGGAGCAGGATGCCGAGGATATCGCCTTGTTCGGCGGCGGAATCATTCCCGATGAAGACGTTTCGTCGCTCACAGCGGCGGGGGTGAAGGCCCTGTTTAGGCCGGGGGCGCCCATTCAGGAAGTCGTGAATTTCGTCAAAGGGCTCAAAACACCGCGCTGAGGTCCTATGCGTACGTTGACATCGTCTGTAGTCGCCACAAGCAGTGAGTTCGCCGCGAATCGAGCCCACTATGAGGGCCTGATAGCCGATCTCCAAAAACATCTCGCCCTCGCACAAGCCGGAGGGCCGCCGGAGGCGGTCGCGCTGCATCAACAACGGGGCAAATTGACTGCGCGTGAGCGGATTGCCGCGTTGCTCGATCCCGACGGTCCTTGGTTGGAGCTCAGTCCTTTGGCGGCATCGGGGATGTACGACGATCATACCCCGGCTGCCGGTCTGATCACCGGCATCGGCTATGTGTCGAAACGGCCATGTGTCATCGCCGCCAACGATGCGACGGTCAAAGGCGGCACCTATTTTCCCATGACGATCAAGAAACATCTCAGGGCTCAGGAGATCGCCCTGGAAAATCGATTGCCGACGATCTATTTGGTGGATTCAGGCGGAGTATTCCTGCCGATGCAAGCCGATGTCTTCGCCGACAAGGAACACTTCGGACGGATCTTCTACAATCAGGCGCGCTTGTCCGCCCTCGGTATTCCTCAGATCGCCGTCGTCATGGGAATGTGCACCGCCGGGGGCGCCTATGTGCCGGCCATGTGCGATGAAAACGTGATCGTCAAAGGGACCGGCACCATTTATCTCGCGGGGCCGCCGCTGGTCAAAGCGGCGACCGGCGAAGAGGTTACCGCCGAAGAACTCGGCGGCGCCGATCTCCATACAAGACTCTCGGGCGTCAGCGATCACCTGGCCGACGATGACCATGAGGCGCTCGAGATCTGCCGGTCGATCGTCGATACCCTCCCTCGCCGGCAGATCCTTCGCCGGCCGGCCACAATCGAGGAGCCGCGTTATCCCGCCGGCGAACTCTATGGGCTCATTCCGAACAATCCCCGCCAGACCTTCGACTCTCGTGAAGTGATTGCACGCTTGGTCGACGGCAGCCGCTTTCACGAGTTTAAGGCGCGCTATGGCCGGACACTGACGTGTGGCTTTGCACGCTGGATGGGGCATCAGGTCGGCATCGTCGCGAACAACGGCGTGCTCCTCTCCGAAGCGGCCTTGAAAGGCGCGCACTTCGTGCAGCTCTGCGCCCAGCGGCGGCTGCCGCTCGTATTTCTACAAAACATCACCGGCTTCATGGTCGGGAAGGACTATGAGTCGCGGGGGATCATCAAGGACGGCGCCAAGATGGTACAGGCGGTAGCGGCCGCCGATGTCCCAAAATTCACGATCATTACCGGCGCCTCCCATGGCGCGGGGAACTACGCCATGTGCGGACGCGCCTATGCTCCGCGGTTTCTCTTCTTGTGGCCCAACGCTCGGACGTCGGTGATGGGCGCGCAACAGGCGGCCCAGGTACTCTTGACGGTGAAACAGCAGCAGCGAGCCCGTGACAAGGCCGCCTTGCCGGAAGACGAGCGGCGAAAAATCACGGATTCCATACGGGCGCAGTATGAACGGGAAGGCAGTGCCTATTTCAGCACCGCTCGGCTCTGGGATGACGGGATTATCGATCCCCTCGAGACCCGCCGGGTTCTGGGTCTGTGCCTTGATGTCGCGATGATTACGCCCGTCCGTCCGTCACACTTCCCGGTATTCCGTATGTGAGGCGCCGATGAAACAGTTTACCTCGATCATGGTCGAATCGCACGAAGGCTGGGCGCGTGTGACTTTGAATCGGCCCGACCGGCGGAACGCGTTCGACGCCTGCATGGTGGAAGAACTGTGCGAGGCCTTTTCCTTATTGGGTCAGGACTCATCGGTCCGGGCGATTACGCTGGCCGGGAACGGCTCTGCATTTTGCGCCGGTGCGGACATCGATTGGTTGGGAGCGGGAGGTGCGGTGTCGGCCTTTCAAGCGCGGAAGGATGCTGAACAACTCATGGAAATGTTGCGCACCATTGACGAATGTCCGTGCCCGGTGATCGGACGAATTCAAGGGGCCGCGTTCGGAGGCGGGATCGGGCTGGTCGCAGCCTGCGACATCGCCGTTGCGGCTGAAGAAGCGACCTTTGCACTCAGCGAGGTTCGTTTGGGGATGGTGTCGGGGGTGATTGCGCCTCTCTTGCTCCACAAAACAGGAGAGGTCTTTGTGAGAAGATTCTGCCTGACCGGCGAAATATTTCCCGCCTCGGCCGCCAAACAGTATAACCTCGTTCACGACGTCGTCGCGACGGACAAACTCGAATCTCGCACCGCTGAGTTGGTACATGCAGTCGTAAGCCTTGCGCCGCAAGCGGTACGGGATACCAAGGCTCTATTCCGCCGATTCCGCACGGCTTCGGACAATGAGCGATGGCACGCGGGTGTCAAAGCCAATGTCCGTGCCCGTTTGTCGGCCGAGGCACGAGAAGGATTTCAGGCCTTTCTTGAAAAGCGCCGTCCTGTCTGGCCGGCGCTGTCAGCAAACCAGAGCAAGAAATCTTCCTCAAAAGGGCAACCGAACGATGTCGAAGCAAGAAGAGCATAGCACGGCTTTACGGCCGATCCGTATCATCGAGGTCGGTCCACGGGACGGACTCCAGAATGAGAGAAACATCGTTTCGACCGAGGACAAGGTGTCGTTCGTGGATGCTCTGTCTCGGACCGGTGTGGCGGAGATCGAAGCGGGGTCGTTCGTGTCAGCTCACATGATCCCGCAGTTGGCGGATTCCGATGAAGTGTTCCGTAAGATCAACCGGAAACCCGGCGTTATATATTCAGCGCTGGTGCCGAACGAGCGGGGATTGGAGCGAGCACGGGCGGCGGCGGTCACTAAGATTGCCGTCTTTACCGCAGCCTCCGATACCTTCACCCGAAGGAATATCAACTGCACGATCAACGAGTCGATCAAACGGTTCAAGCCGGTGGTATTCGGCGCGAAACAGGACCGCATCACCGTGCGTGGGTACATTTCTACCGTGACACATTGCCCCTTCGAGGGGCCTGTCCCGCCATCGCAGGTTCTTGACGTGGCGCGACAGTTGCTCGACCTGGGAATCGATGAGATCTCCCTGGGGGAGACTGTCGGGAAGGCCGCTCCCCGCGACATTCGGCGACTGTTGGATCAAATAGTGCCGCGCATCGAACGAAGCCGTCTCTCGCTTCATGTTCACGACACCTGCGGGATGGCCGTGGCTAATGTCCTGACGGCGTGGGCCGACTACAGTATCGAGGCGTTTGATACGGCTGCCGGAGGGCTGGGCGGATGTCCCTACGCTCCGGGTGCGTTGGGAAATGTCGCCACCGAAGATGTGGTCTACGCACTGAAAGCATCGGGGGCTTCCGTTTCCGTGGATGAACGGGAAGTCATTGCGGCAGCGAGCGAGCTCGGCAGAATTCTACGCCGTCCGCTTTCGTCCCGCTTGTCGCGTGTGCAGATAGAACAAACGGCGTACGAAGGTGTGGCATGAGTGTGTCGAGTCCACACCTGTCCATGCGCGGTGTCCACGGCGTGGCGAGCTTGGTTGAGCAGGTCAGAGCCGGGAATATTCGTGCCGTGTCACGCCTGATCACCTTGCTGGAAAATCACATGGAAGACAGAACGGCGCTGCCGTTCCTAAACGGCACTCCGGGAAGCGCCACAGTGATCGGAGTCACGGGGTACCCCGGAGCGGGGAAAAGCACCGTTGTGGACCGCTTGGTAAGCGTGTATCGGCGGAGTGGTCTGAAAGTCGGCGTGCTGGCGGTCGATATCAGCAGTCCCGTCACGGGCGGCGCGCTATTGGGTGACCGTATCAGAATGCAGGGCCATGCGCTGGATCGGGGAGTCTATATTCGCAGTATGGCGACCCGAGGGCACTATGGAGGACTTGCCAGAGCGACCCGCGATGCAACAAAGGTGCTGGAAGAGGCGGGATATGCGGTGATCTTGATCGAGACCATCGGAGTCGGCCAGAACGAAGTCGACATTGTCGATCTGGCGCAGACGGTGGTGGCAGTCGTCGCACCGGGGTTGGGGGACGAGGTTCAAGCGATGAAGGCCGGGTTGTTGGAAGTCGCACATATCGTCGTGGTCAACAAAGGCGACCTCCCGGGCGCGGACACCACATTGCGGGACTTGCGGGAATGGTGTCCTAAGGTATTGCGAACCGTCGCGACGACAGGCGAGGGGATTCCGGAACTTGCCGCCGCGATCATCGATGAACACAGGCTCCGTGCCCGATGAGCCGCCGGCTCGGGCGACGCTTGGTATGGAGGACTTATGCCGCATCAATTATTGACGATCTCTCACCATATCGCACGAATTACCTTCCATAATCCGCCGGCCAACGTGCTCAATCTTTCCGTGATCAAGGAGCTCGAACATGTCCTGAACGAATTGGAGGAAGACGAGTACGTCCGCGCGGTGATTGTGACGGGCACGGGACGGTTCTTCTGCGCCGGGGCCGATATCAACGAACTGGCTCACCTCAATACCGTGCATGGCGGGTCGGAATTCGCCGTTCGTGGACAGTCGCTGTTGAGCCGGATCGAGCGATCGGACAAGCCGGTGCTCGCCGCGATCAACGGAACGTGTGTCGGTGGAGGTCTCGAGCTGGCCTTGGCCTGCCATATCCGGGTCGCGGTGGCAGGGGCAATGTTGGGATTGCCCGAAATCAAACTTGGTCTCATTCCTGGTTTCGGCGGCACGCAACGGTTGCCGCGAATTGTCGGCCCCTCCAAGGCCGCCGAGATGATCCTGACGGGAGAAAGCCTATCCGCTGAGGAAGCGCAACGAATCGGTCTGCTGAATCGAGTGGTCCCGTCACAGGAGTTGATCACGCATGTAGAAGCGATTGCCGCTTCCATTGCGACGTGCGGGAAAACTGCGGTCGAATCCGCGCTGCATGCGATCAGAGGAGGAATGGATATTCCCTTGTCGGAGGGACTGGCGAGAGAAGCGGAACTATTCGGCCGATTGTGTGTGACTTCCGACAAGCAGGAAGCCATTCGGGCGTTTCTCGACAAACGACCGTCGAAGGTTGCGAGCGCATGAAGTATGTCGATCGAACACACAAACAACAGGGTCGTATCATGACCGCAGCCGTCTCCACGAACAGCGGATGAGGTTGGACGATTGACGTTCGGGTTGCGAGGTACAGAATGCTTGCCGATCGCCTCGCTCGGTATGGCCGGTCGCTGCGCTACGGCGATCTACCGCATGCCGTCGTGCACGAAGCCAAACGGCGCGTGCTCGACAGTCTAGGCTGTGCGCTCGGGGCCTGGAATGCGTCGCCCTGCCGTATCGCCCGCCGAATAGCTCGGATCGTCAAGGTGCCGCAGGGTGCCACGCTGTGGGGCACGCATCACAAGACTCTTCCCGACCTCGCCACCTTTGCCAATGGCGGGCTCGTCCGGTATCTCGATTTCAATGACACATATCTTTCGAAAGAGCCGGCGCACCCGTCCGACAATATTCCGGCCATTGTCGCGGTCGGCGAAGCCGTTCATGCCTCCGGCAAGCAGGTGATTGAAGCCATCGCGCTCACTTATGAGATTCAGTGCCGCCTCTGTGACGCGGCGGCGCTTCGCCCCCGCGGTTGGGACCACGTGACGTACGGCCCATTTTCCTCCGCGATCGGCGCCGCGAAGCTCATGAAGCTTTCATCCGCGCAGACCGTCCAGGCCGTCAACCTGGCGGGTGCCGCGAATGTAGCGCTACGGCAGACGAGGGTCGGGGATCTCTCCATGTGGAAGGCGTGCGCGTTCTCGAACGCCGCTCGCAACGGCGTGTTTGCCGCCGGGCTGGCGCAGCAGGGAATGACCGGGCCGTCGCCGATCTTTGAAGGAGAAAAGGGCTTCATGAAATTGGTGTCGGGACCATTCGAGCTGACAGCGTTCGCGGCGGAAGCAGGATCGACCCTCGCCTTGGGGGACGATCGGCCTTCTCGATTCAAGATTCTGGACACGTATATCAAGCGATACCCGGTCGAGTATCACGCCCAGACTGCGGTGGAGGCTGCCTCGGCACTTCATGCCGATTTGATCGAAGGAGAAGGAGTTCATGCGATCGAACATATAGCGGATATCGAAATCGGGAGTTATGAGGTGGCCATCGAAATCATCGGCCGCGATCCCGAGAAATGGCAGCCGACCACGAGGGAAACGGCCGATCACAGTTTTCCTTACTGCGTCGCGACGGCATTACGCGACGGCCGCGTGACGCTACGGTCGTTCGGCGCGAAGCGATTACGGGATTCAGCCCTGCACGACTTGATGAAAAAAACCCGTGTCGTCCGGCAACCCGAGTTCGTGGAGTGCTATCCCGAGAGTATGCCGACCAGAATCACAGTCAGAACCGACGCTGGGAAAACCTACATGAGACAGGTCGAGCTGCCGGTTGGACATCCCGGCAATCCGATGTCGGATCGAGACCTGGAAGTGAAATTGCGCCGGCTGGCTGCCGGCCGACTGAGTGGTCCGCGTATCGATCGGCTGATTGAATTCGTGTGGCAGCTTGATCGGGTTCGAGACATCGGCGCGCTTATGCCGCTTTTGAGGATCTGAGGTGAGGGGCGCTGCGTAGATGACAAGTCGAGATAAGGATACGGCAACGCACACGAAGGCTTCGCGTCTGCGTGAATTACTGCATGCGCGCACGC
The DNA here is from genome assembly GCA_024760525.1 of Nitrospira sp. Taxonomy (NCBI): domain Bacteria; kingdom Pseudomonadati; phylum Nitrospirota; class Nitrospiria; order Nitrospirales; family Nitrospiraceae; genus Nitrospira; species Nitrospira sp. Next base: position 3,130,935 of record CP060499.1, on the reverse strand, counting down.
TCGCGATTCCTGGAGCATTCAACGCGCTGGCAGCAATGCAGATCGAGCGAGCGGGATTCGAGATTGCCTATGTCTCGGGGGCGGCGATATCTGCTTGCCGTGGGATACCCGATATCGGCCTGCTGTCGCTCAGTGACATGGCGGCGGAAGCAGGAAGGATCGCCCGTGCGGTTTCGATTCCGACCCTCGTCGATGCGGACACGGGGTATGGCGGTCCGGCCCAGGTTGCCGAAGCGTTGAAGGTGTTCGAAGACGCCGAGCTTGCCGGCATGCAGATCGAAGATCAGGACGCGGCCAAGAAGTGCGGCCATCTTTCGGGCAAGCGGCTGGTGCCGATAGGGGAAATGGCGGACAAAATCGAGGCGGCCGTTCAGGCAAAAAAGGATCGAAATTTCGTGATCGTGGCGCGCACCGACGCCCGTGAAGTGGAGGGGTTGGACGCCGCCGTTCAACGGGCGATGACCTATGCGGAGGCCGGCGCGGATGCGCTGTTTCCCGAGGCCCTCGAATCGGCCGAAGAATTCCGGACATTTGCCCGCGAAATGGCGAAACGAGGGATTACGGTTCCATTGATCGCCAATATGACGGAGTTTGGGAAAACACCTCTTTTGAGCGTCGCAGAATTCGAGAGTTTCGGGTATCACGGGGTGCTCTTTCCCGTGACGGGCTTACGGACGGCCTTGCAAGCCATCGAGAGATTGCTGGGCGAACTCAAGCTGTTCGGATCGCAGAAAGACTGGCTCCATCACATGATGACGCGACGAGAACTGTACAGTCTGCTCCGGTACACGGATTCTCACGAACGCTGAGAAGGGAGGATCTATGAACACGGTCATCCACGAGTCTCCCGCGACTGAGATGAAGGAGGGCTCAACGTATAGCCCCGGTCTCGAAGGAGTGATTGCCGGAGAATCGGCTCTCTGCCTCGTCGATGAAGGGGAGTCCGGTCTTCTCTATCGAGGCTATGCGATCCGTGATTTGGCGCAGCACAGTGTTTTTGAGGAGGTGGCGTATCTCCTGCTGTTCGGTCGTCTGCCGAATCGGCAAGAGTTCAATGACTTCTCGGCACGGCTCATCGATCAAGCCATGCTCCCTCACCTCCTCCAAGTATTCCTCGGCGCGGTTCCTTCCGGCTCGCATGCGATGGACGTCGTCCGATCGGGTGTTTCGCTGTTGGGTGTGGTGGATTCGGACACGACCGACCACTCGCATGAAGCCAACGTTCGCAGATCGATCCGGCTGCTGGCACAAATCCCGCTGATCGTGGCGACATCCTATCGACTCGTCACCGGCAAACCGCGCCGCAGGCCGCACTATGATCTGACCTTTGCTGAGAATCTCTTGTACCTGCTGACCGACCGAAGAGGAAATGATCGGGCGAAAGCCATGGCCCGTGTCCTGGACGTCTCGCTCACGCTGTATGCCGAACATGAATTCAATGCCTCCACCTTCGCCGCCCGTGTCACGGCATCGACGATGACGGATTTGTACTCCGCCGTCACGTCGGCGATCGGGACGCTCAAGGGATCGCTCCACGGAGGAGCCAATGAAGCGGTGGCCGGAATGTTCGTGGATATCGGCCATGGTCACCGCGCGGAAGCCTGGGTTCGGGAGGCGCTGGCAAAGAAGCGGCGCATCATGGGTTTCGGCCATCGTGTGCTCAAGAAAGGTGACAGCCGCTCGGCCATCATCCAACAGCATGCCGAATCGTTGAGCCGGGTCTGCGGCAACCGCCGGTGGTATGACATTGCGACGACGATCGAGCATGTGATGGAACAAGAAAAAGGCCTCTACCCCAATCTCGATTTCTATACGGCGGTGGCCTATCTCCTGATGGAGATTCCGCTCTCGCTGTATACGCCGCTGTTCGTCTGTTCGCGCATTACAGGATGGTGCGCCCATGTCATCGAACAGCAGGACCAGAATCGGTTGATGAGGCCCCGCGCGCTCTATACGGGACCGTCGCGGAGGGAATATGTCCCCCTTGATCACCGTGCCTGATCACATCGCGCGGGCGCGAACAGTCGAAGAGCCATGCCTCCAGTTCCCCTGGAACTCGTTCGCCGAGTTCTTCAAAGCCCGTGTCCATGATCGCGCCGGGATCAGCAGGACCTTCATGACCTATTGCGATGACGATAGAGCGGTGCGCTACACCTACACCTATGCGGAATTCGGCACGGTGGTCGAACTGTTCGCCGCCTTTCTTCATGATCATGCGGGAGTACGGCGTGGGGATCGACTGGCGACACTCCTTTTTAACCACGACGTCACCGTGGTGTTGTACTTTGCAGCCTGGACCTTGGGCCTCACCATCGTGCCGATCAATGTCGAGGAATCCACGGAGAAGAAACGCTACATCCTGGAACATTCCGAAGCGGCGGCCGTCTGTTGTTGGCACACGTATCTTGGTGAAGTGAAAGATCTTCAACCGGAACTGCCCGCCTTGCGCCATGTGATCGTGCTGAATGATGAAGGTGTCGTGCAAGGGCCGAAACATAGGGAGACGGCCAAGGTTGGAGCAGCCCCATGTATTGGTGCCGCATCTCACGCTCCCGGTCTGGAGGATGAAGCGCTCATCGTCTATACATCCGGAACCACCGGTCCTCCCAAAGGCGTGGTTCTCACCGTAAGGAATTTGCTCGTCGATGCCGACGCCATTGCCGGGTGGCATCGGTTCGGAGCGGACTCCCGCCTCATGTGTGTGCTTCCGATTCACCACGTGAATGGGATCGTCGTCACGGTGATCACACCGTTCTATTGCAGAGGCAGCATCATCCTGAATCGCAAGTTCAAGAGCGCCGCGTTCTGGCGGAGATTACACGAAGAGCGGGTCACCTGCGTCAGTGTCGTTCCGACCCTGTTGGAGTTCCTCCTGGATGCAAACGAAGACATCGCCGCATACCGGCTGGACGAATTCGGCGGATTCATTTGTGGCGCCGGCCCCTTGCTCAAAGACACCGCAACACGATTCGAAGACCGATTCGGGTTTCCGATTCGCCACGGCTATGGCTTGTCCGAGACGACCTGCTACTCTTGCTTTCTGCCCAATGAACTGTCGCGTGAAGAGCATCGTCATTGGCTCAGCGATTACGAGTTCCCCTCGATCGGAGTTCCGCTCCGGCACACTATGATGGCGATTCTGGATGCCGAAGGGCACCCGCGGCCGGAAACCACGAGGGGAGAGATTTGCATTCGTGGGGGGACCGTCTGTGCCGGTTATTTCAAGCGGGACGATGCGAACGATGCCGCATTTCAATGGGGCTGGTTCCGTTCCGGGGATGAGGGATTTTATGTCAGAGATCCATCAGGCCGGCCGTTTTTCTTCATTTCCGGTCGGCTGAAGGAACTCATCATTCGAGGCGGTGTCAATATTGCGCCGTTGGAGATCGACGACGTGCTGAAGAGTCATCCGCTCGTGCGATTTGCGATGGCTGTTCCGTTCGAGCATCGTTACTATGGTGAGGAGATCGCCGCGTATGTGGTGCCGAGGGACGAAGCCAGTCCGCCCACCAAAGCCGAGTTACTTGCACACTGCCGGCGACGGCTGCCGTTCTCAAAATGTCCAAAAGTCATTCTCTTTGGACAAGACGTACCCTATACCTCGACCGGCAAACCCAAACGTCTGGAGCTCAAAGCCTCCCTCGTTTCCGTATTGGCGGCCTACCGCTACCATCAATTCAAGGAATTACAGTTCTAGAGAGGAGCATCTTACCGAATCAGCATAAAGAGACGAATACATCCCCATCAGTGATGCCCTAGAGGAAGCAAAGGGCTACCCTGCCGTATCCAAACAGGTTGGGCAGCCCTCACCTCCGTGAAGGGTCGCAATGGTTACCTGCCCTTCCGGCCACAGCTACGGATCAGCCCACGAACCCTCCCATCATCAACGCGAAGACAACGATTCCGAGAAAAATCAATCCATACAAATACACCCATCCTGGCTCGTGTGTTATGTCGTCCTTGATTTCCTTTAAGTGTACATCACTCATAGTCGTTTACCTCCTTGCTTGGAACGTCAAGTTACGTGGCTCAGGGTGTCTGACGATCTCTTCTCTTGATGAATAGTAAGATAGCGGACTGCTCCTTTGCCATCGCCCAGAAGATGGAAATGCGGCCTACACCGATCGGGTGATGAATAGGAGCGCCTACTGAGCCTGGAGGTAGGTGAGGATTGCCTCGACGCGTCCGTTCACGGAAAGTTTCTGATAGATATGATGCAGGTGTGTCTTCACGGTATCGACGGAGACACACAACTGATCGGCAATTTCCTTGTTGCTCCGACCCGATGCTGCGCAACCCAATATTTCTTGTTCCCGGTCGGTTAAGTTCATGAGTACGGGGGTGTGGTGCTCCCGTGCCTGCCCCACCGCACCGGGAACGGTGCGAGCGAAGCTGTCGGGCATGACCGGCGACAGGATATGTTCTCCTCGAACGGTGGCTCTGATGATGCGCAGAAAGTCCGTCTGATCGGTGTCCTTGAGAACGTAGCCGAACGCGCCTGCCTGCATGGCGGTGACAATCCGTGTGTCTTCATCGTACCGAGCCAACAGCAGCACCCGCGTGTCGGGGAGGTGCTGCTGGATGAGTTTTGCGATCGATTCCACATCGAGATCCGGCATGTCGACGTCAAGGAGCACGATATCGGGCTTGTGCTCCACCGCCAATCGATAGGCCTCGCGCCCATCCGGCGCCTCTACGACGGAAGCGACATCCCGTTCCCGCTCCAACAGCAGCCGCAGACTTTGCCTGAACAGCCGTTGAGCCTCGACAATGAGCAGCCGGATGGAGGTGGGCTGCGCTCCATGCTTGCGGCGGTATCCGGCGCTTCCCCGGCGTTGGGCGGACGTATGAATCCCTCCTTTCATGCGAATGACCTCACCCGAAGGCTTGCACGCATAATGCTGTGCCGAGCGACGTGATGCCCCGGGCTCGTCGATCATGCAGCCATGCGATACACCCAGCGATCTGCATCGCGTCTGATCTGAGCGAGAGCTCTTGCTTCTCTGCCCTGCGCGGCCAGTGAGAGCGCTCCAAGGAAAACCGCCGACAGCATGAAGCCGGCAACAACCAAATAGCCCATTGGGATTTCAGGCCATGCCATCGGTTCGCTCACGGCGACAAGCTCGCCCTTCGCTGATGAGCCGATAAGAGCCGGCGCGGTGATGCGGGCCGTCGGTGTTTCACTGCGCACCGCGGCAAATATTAACCCCGCCAGCTGCTCTTGTTGTGTGGCTTGTCCTTGTTCCATGCTCCGTTGCGCCTCAACCACCCGGACCAGAGCCCACCCGAGCCGTTCCTGGATCGCACCGGCCTGTATCCAATCGTGCTGAGCGGCCTCGACGATACGGCGTCCAAGCGTGGCTTGCCAGGTGGAAGCGAACGCATGATGAAGCTGTTGTCCCCTGGCTTCGATCACGCCGATCATCTTCATGTTGTACATCGAACCATAGTGATCAGCCGTCAAGAGGCCGCTCCGAACGCCGCGCGTCGTGGAGTTGACGATCGCTCGTCCCATGACGCCCTGCACGCGAGCCAGGTGATCAGCCGGAACGGTTGCCGCTTCATTGAGGACAGTCCCGAGCAAGCCGCGTGAGCCCGAGTACAACTCATGATGCGCCATGGTCGCGCGATTCCATTCGGAGACCGATTGAGCCATGGCGTGATTGGAGCGGCGCTCGAAGAGCACTTGATCGAGGATGGCTTGACCGAGTGCCGGTTCGAGGGCGCGCATGCCGTTCTCGATACCCGATGTTTGTTCCAGGGCAAAGGCCTGCGGCGCGACTGCCTGATAGGTTCCGTTGGCGGCAAGGAACAAGAAGAGCGCTCCAAAGACGATGGCGCACATTCCGACACCCACGATGATGTCGATGGTGTTATAGCGGTAGGACATAGATGCCTCCTTGCCACATCGAGTCCATCGCCCGTGTGGCGGCGCGCGACAAACGAGATAGCCGTCGGGTCGGCAAGTCTGCCGGCGCGACAGAAGATAACTCAGTGAGATGATTGGTTAGAGACGAACTAGGGCAGGGGCCGCACTTGCCATGCTCAGCCTGTTGGTACTTTGCTCCAACGACGAACATGGCCACCACCTCCTCGAAACCGAGGCGGTATCGACGTTTCACTCTACGCCTCAGGGGTAGAGCGGTCAAGGGCGTATGCTTCCGACCTTCATCTCCGTTGACAGAGGATGAGTCATGCTTGTAGGCTGGTAGGATGACGTACTGAGCTACGCTGACTCTCCCATCGCTCGCGCCGTCCCTCCCCATCCCGTTCTTGCGCGTCTGATTCTCCGGTCTTCGCTGCTTCTACGCCTGAGTCTCCACGAGTGCCTCTCTACTAAGTTGCTGGACGCATCTTGGTGCCGGGAGGAGTGGAGGCCTCACATCTCACCAAGGAGTTCACATGAATAAGGAACAGTTCGGACAGTTCTGGGGGCAACTCAAGGCGCCGCTTAAGGCAAAGTGGGTGAGAATCACCGAGGAGGACCTCGTTGAGATCAAGGGGAACCTCGATACGTTCGACACCGTCCTTCAGAAGCGGTATGGCGAACTTCAGAAGGATGAAGTGACGACATGGGCCCACCGGCGCTATTGCCATTGGACCGGAAACTACCTCGGTTATACGGAAGAGGCGCCGGCGGTATAGACCGGTCGTCATGCGGTGTCGAGGAACGGCTGCTATCTATGAAGGGAGCGAACATGAAGCAAATCGTGATCAACAGAAGCTATGACCAATTCTGCATTAGCCATAAGGCACTGGTCCGGTTGCGTGAGTTGGGGCAACAAGAGGCGTTGAACGAAACGGATACTGGGGCGTATTGGCCTCAGGCTGCGGGGCCTCGGGAACCGAGCCTGAATCAATATGGGAAGCTCATTCCACGGGATGATGAGAAACTCGTTCGCGTGGTCGCGGAACTTGGGGAAGCAGCCGATGGGCATGCCGCGGCGCTCAAGATCGTGACCATCCCCGACGATGTGCAATGGGTGGTCAACAAGATCGAGGGTGGCGAACAGGTGAGTGAAGTCCACCGCACGTGGGCATGAGCGAAGAAGCCATGTTCTCGTAAACGGGGTTGTAAAGACACGGGGTGTGATCGGTAGATTGAAGGGGCGCTTCAATCGAAGCGCCCCTCCCGCAGTCAGGTAGTACGCGTGACGCAGTTAATAGCGGTTGCGGTTCTGTCCACCGCCGGAACGGTTGCCGCCGCCACCACTGCCACCGAAACGTGGTTCCATCGGTTTCGCTTCATTGACGGTGAGCGACCGTCCATCCATCTGTGACCCGTTTAAGGCCGTGATCGCCGCCTTGGCTTCCTCGGCGCTCGACATTTCGACAAAGCCGAAACCTCGAGATTGGCCTGTGAATTTGTCCGCAATCACGCGGGCCGATTCGACCGTGCCGTGCTCGGCAAACAGGGTGGTGAGTTGAGATTCCGTTGCCGAGTATGGCAACCCGCCGACATACAGTTTTGAACCCATGGGGGTTCCTCCTTCTAAAATGACATCGTCCATGACGCGAGAGGAACTTCGGAGGGGAAGGAGAGGGCCAAAGACGTACTGGATGAACGGCTCAGGTCAGGCTTCCAATCAGATTCTCGGCAGGAACAACATCGGTGACAGGCCATTGAGATTCTTGTTTCATGCGAGGCCCTCCGCAATGAGACACCAGCATCCTATCAGGTGCGTATGCGAATAGCTACACTGAGGGTTTGGAATAGATCCCGTTCGGTAGAGCATCATCAGGCTCTGACGCACCTCGCAAGACCCGCCTATCTATCCTCGGTGAACGTCGTCGTGTCTAATAATCGAGAAATGATTGGCTGAATGTGCCGCTGACGGTAGCATACGACATCATGATGAAGCGTCGCCTTTTCACATACCTGGTGCTCGCCTTGAGCATGACCTCCCCGGCGATTGCCCAGGCAGATTTCATTGCGCGAGTCCTCATCGTCCACGAAGGAGATCGTCTCACGATCCATCATCAGGGTCGGAAGGAAACGATTTACCTCCGAGACATTGATTGTCCTGAGATGAAACAACCGTACGGGAAACAGGCCAAACATGCGACGACCGTCTATGTCGCCAACCGTGACGTGGTGGTGCGGGATCTGAAGCGTGACCGGCAGGGTCGGATCACGGCAGACATTCTGCTTGAAGACGGCAGGCATGTCGCCCATGAGTTGGTGAAAGAGGGACTCGCCTGGGCACAGCAAGGAAAATCCGGCGATCAGACCCTGAAAGACATGGAAGAGTTGGCCAGAGCCTCCGCTAAGGGCCTATGGTCCGAGCCGAATCCTGTCCCGCCATGGAAATGGAAGTCGGCGAAGACGACCGGTCGGAACTAGCCTCCCGTTCCTATTGCCGCACGCTCCGCAGTCACTACGTATCTCAACGGCCCACCAACTATCATCGAATCGAATGGATAGCAGGTGACGAGGACGAGTCTGGTCTGTGGGTGATCGAGTGCAATGGTTCCGGATCGTGAATCCACAATGCGACTTTCCAAGACCCTGTAGCGCCGCCGCTTTCCCTTTATGGTTTCGATCATGATCTCATCGTGCGGCCGCAGGCGTTTCAAGAACTTGAAGTGCGTGTCGCGGTGGGCCGTGAGAATCGTGGTGCCGGAGGAGCCGGGCAACGCACTGGATTCCACATGGCCTGGCCCGAATGCCAGAGTCCGCCCGTAGGCGCCTTCCAACACAATCTGATCAACTCCCAACCGCGGGATGACTAATCTGGCAATGGGCCAAGTGTCGGCCCAGGGCCAAGGTTTCACCTCCGTTTCACCGGCCAGGGTGCGAGACCAAGCTCGCTGCAGGAGATACTGCGCGAGCTCGGCCTTCACATAGATCGACGATCCTTCTCCGACTTGCCAGAGCCCGATCGCGAGGACGCATGCGACCAGCGCGCCGTGAGCCGGTCGAATGATTCGGCTCCGATTCATACCGTCCATTTTCGATGGCGCCATGCCAATCCTGCGATCGTCAGCGACGCCAGCCCGAACAGGATCTGCAACTGCCCGATTGTGGCGGTCTTCGGCAGTGCGGCGATTGAAGCTTGATCTTGAACAGCGGCCGGAGCCTGTTCAGTACTTGAGTGATCCGTCGGCCTGGCGGGCGTGACATCTACGGCAACCAGGCTCGTGTATTTGCTGACCAGGTGATGAGCCACTGCGACATCGATCACGGCGCTCTTGATTGCCTCCTCGACTCCGCCTTTGTATGTCTCATCCATCAGCGCGGAGATCTTCTGTCTGGCCCAAAAGACGGAAAGACCTCCCTGTGAAGCCGCCTGTTTGAATGAGACCGGCAGGGTCCAGGGGCGATGGCCAGCGAGTCCCTTCAGCGTCGCGTGTGGTGGGAGTGAACGCGTCTTCATCGCGAGCACGATCGGTTCACCCGCATACAGATCGGCGATCTGTGAGGGGTACTGTTCCATGCCCGGCCAGCCGGTGGGATCGAAGGTAATGTCATGGAGAACAGGCCGCTCCAACTTGTTGAACAGCGCATCGAGCCGGTCCTTGACCTCTTCGATATTGCCGATATGGGTAAATGTTCCCCGGCCGACCTCCGCTGTCTTGCGCATGAGGTAGCTGTTCGGCGTCGAACCGATGCCGATCGTAAACAGTCGCCTGGTGCCGAGCTTGTAGTGCAGCATCTCGAACAGCTCTTCTTCATTGCCGACCTGTCCGTCGGTCAGCAACACGATCTGTTGAATTCGAGACGAATCTTGCGGATTCTTCAAGGCCTGCCTCAGCGCGGGAAGAATTTCGGTCCCTCCATCCGCCGACATCTGCTCGGTGTATCGGACAGCCTTTCTTATACTGGCTGCCGTCACGGGTTCGAGCGTAGGGAACAGGGAGCGGACTGTATTGTTGAATTGGATCACATTGAAGCGGTCCTGCGTGGTGAGCCCTGTCAGTGCCGCCGTCACCGAAGCTTTGGCCTGTTGGATGGACGGGCCTGCCATCGACCCGGACGTGTCGATCACGAAGATGAGGTCACGCGGCACGCGTACGGCCTTCTCGTCCGGCTGAGTCGGCGGGGCAATCATGAGCATGGCGTAGGTTTCTCCATGCTTCTGTTCGGTGAAGATCGTCGCCAAGGGAGCTGCGTGAGGGGCGGGATGCCAAATAAGCTGGAAATCCTTATCTGCCGGCACCGCTTCCTCCTTCAAGCTGATCTGAAATCCACCGTCAGGATCCGGGATCACGATGATCGGGTGGTAGGGCGATTCCACCTTGGCGACCGGGAATCCCGGGTTGAGAACGAGGGCGAGGCTCAAAGGGTTGATGGACCCTTGACCAGGTGAGTGAACCGGAGGCGTGATGCGCGAGCTATCCGGGACGCGATCGGTGTCGAGAGCCATGCCCGTGCCTTCCGGTTCTTGGCCTTCGATGATCACCGGTGTGCCGGGGATATACCGTTGGCCGACGGCCATGGGAAAGCGGAGTTGAAACTGTCCGTTGTCGTACCGGACGGTTTCCTGATACTCGATCTCGACGATGATGCGCTCGCCTGGTGCGATGTTGGCGACCGAGGTCGTGAAGACGTTGGGCCGCTCCTGCTCGACCAGGCTTGTCCGCTTGCCTTCGTACTTCGCCTGCTCATAGGTTTTCTTCGCCTCGGCCCGTTCCTTGATCTGGCCCTCGACGATGCGCTCACCGATCTTCATGCGGAGATGGTCGACCGCGGCGGTTTCCGGGAGCGGGAACACATAGATGCCTTCGAGCCAGTCGCCTTTCTTCTTGTTGGGGTTCGTGAACTCTTGCCGCACGGTCGCGCGGGCGATCATGCCGGTCACGGCGATCTGTACGTCTGTTTTCAGAAGCGGAGCCGGCCGGTAGCGGCCCTGCTGATTGGTCTTGAACAGGAGCGTGCCTTCCTTCACGTCATGAAGCCCCATCGTCGGCACGATGCCGGTGCTGAGCGATTCGGGTTCAGCCGGTTCGGCGGGTGAGGGAGTATCGAAACAAAAAATGAGCAGTGCGGCGCACAGTACGAAGGACGTTGCCAGGTGAACGACACGGCGCGGCCGTGCCAGGAACGAGCGATGCAGCATGATAGCCTCGCGAGTTGGGGTGGTGGTGAAGGTGAATCGCAGAGGCGCCCCCGGGAAGGACGAGCTTCCCAGGGGCAATCCCTGCGCGTGGTCAGCTCCCGCCGGCGGTTTCGTCCAGCGGTGTGACGCCGTTCTCATCCGAGGCGTTGGTGGAAGGCACCAAGCCGTCGGTCGATGAACCGGTATCGTCGGTGTTCTGATTCGATTCGATTGCGCTTTGAGTCGTCTCAACCGCGAGAGTGTCAGCCACGGCTGGTAGTGCCATGTGCTCCTGGCCGACCTTCCGCACTTCCAAGTGCACTCGCCGATTCATGTGCCGGCAGGTGTCGCTGGTATCGATGCAGAGCACGCCTTCTTCGCCCAAGCTCACTGCCTTGATCCGGTGCTCGGCAATTCCGGCATTGACCAGTTCCGCCTTGACCGTTTCGGCTCGCTTCATGCCCAACTGCTTGTTGTAGCTTGCCGACCCCTGTTGATCGGTATAACCCTGAATCAACACGCCATAGTCCTCGTTCCGCTTCAGCATGTCTGCCTGAGACGACAACTGCGCCTTCCCTTCATCGGTCAGCCCCTTGCGGCCGACTTCGAAGTAGATATCGGTATGGATAATGTCCGATATCGCTGCCGCAGGGATCACGCCCTGGGCAGAGTGTGTGGTCAAGATTCCCGCCTGATTCGAAACCGCAGCTTGTTTGAGAAGATCCGGCACATTGGCATTCCCAATCGCTCCCGTGGCGGGAGATACCGTCACCTGGTCACTCGACTGGCTGTAGTACCACGCAGCGGCGAGCAGTCCACTCACGATAAGAATCAGTGCGGTCAGGATCGTGAACTCTTTCGTGTCTCTCTCCGGTCCCTTCACCGCGGGAGCGATAGTTCCTGACGAAACCTGTGCTGAACCCTGTGGCATGATGGCAATCCTCCTTTATTGATTAAGCGAGCAACTCAACATTCAATCATTCACAACCCGAAACCCGTCTCCGGCCTTCCCCGAACCACCTCCTTTCACTTGTCTTGCTGTGCGCTGACTGAGGATTGCTTGAGCAACCGGAATGCCGATGCGAAAACGCGGGAAAGTTCAGAAAGTTGTGAGGAAAGTTCAGGGGTTACGAAGATGGACTAGTCAGTCGAAGCATGCGGGGACGCGATATCCAGCATCCCATGCGGGGCCAGCCCCGCAGCCAGGATGTTGAAACTGGCCTCCCGCTGCGTTCTCGCGTCGCTCAGAGGCTCAGCGTACTAATCGGGAGAGAGCTGCGCTGGCAGCTCGGGGTGGCGCTGTGTGAGAAAGGATACGCCTTCGCCTCTTCACTTGCTGCGGTCTTGCGGGAGGATCAGTTTGAATACTCTGACCCTACCAAATACAGGCGCTGGATACCTATGAGACTTTGCAGTAGACTTGCCCTTCCGGAAACAGCCGATAGGAGCCTTCTGTGGCAGAGTCAGAAATTCCCCGACATCTCATTGATCAAGTTCGTGAAGGAAGGGTAGTGCTTGTATTAGGAGCGGGTGCCTCGCTGGGTGTAAAAAGAATTGGCGGCGGGACAGTTCCCTCAACAGACGTCCTTGCAAAATCTATTGCTGAGAAATTCTTGGGCGATCAGTTTTCAGGTAGTGATCTGGCGTGGATCGCTGAATTGGCGATATCTGCATCGAGCCTGTCGATCGTGCAGGATTTTGTTGCTTCTCAATTCCTAAATCCCGACCCCGGACCGCATCACAAATTGGTCCCAACTTTTAGGTGGCGGGGAATAGCAACTACCAATTACGACAGGATAGTCGAGACAAGTTACGAATCCGTGCACAACAGAATCCAACAGGTCGTACCTTTTCTCTCAAACGAAGATAAGGTAGACGCGAAACTACGAGATCCGTCATGCGTTGGTTTGCTTAAACTCCATGGTTGTGTTACCCGCACGCACGACGAGAAGCTGCCACTAATCCTCACAGTCGATCAGTATGTGACTCATCGGACGAATCGCACTCGCGTGTTTCAAATGCTTGAAGAATGGGCAACTGAAAATACTCTAATTTTTATAGGGCATTCTATTCGTGATTTCGATCTCCGAAGACTCCTTCTCGATCTCATCAATAACTTAGGCGGACACCCGCGTTTCTATATTGTCCGCCCCGAAGTCGATGATCTTGAGCGTGATTTCTGGGGAAAGAAAAGCATCACAGTTCTCAAAAATGTCCTATGCCCAGTTTTTAGAGAAGCTTGATGCTTCAATACCACGCCAGCTGAGACCATTGCTCAAGCGTATCGAAGCTGACCACCCAATACGAAAGCATTTCATTACTCAATCGCCTCCGACTCGTGCTCTGCTGGAATCGCTCCAATATGACTGGGAGTATGTACACGAAGGAATGGCCATTGAACATGGGGATCCAAAGCAGTTTTATTCGGGTTTCGGACTAGGGTGGTATCCAATCCAAGCAAATTTGGATGTTCGCCGCAGCCTTAGCACGCAACTGATTGACGATGTCTTCCTTCGTCCAGAGGAAGATCGACTCACAGCACTCGAGCTTTACCTGGTCAAGGCAGAAGCCGGAGCAGGGAAGTCGGTGATATTGAGGAGGACGGCCTGGGATGCTTCCATTCAAGCCGGAGCATTAGTTCTATACGCGCGAGCTGGGAGGTTGCCTGAGGCGAGCGCTATCCAAGAATTGAGTGTGTGCACAGGACAAAGAGTTTTCATATTTGTTGAAAATGCAGCCAGTGAGCCAGCAGAACTTGCACGATTGTTGACAGACGTTCGTCAGAGAAAAGTTCGAGTGACATTCATAACCGGAGAGCGGGTCAATGAATGGAATGTACGGTGCGAGGCGCTCGAGGATTATTTGTCAGGGGAGCACACTCTCGGATATCTGAATGAAAAAGAAATAGGGTCTCTTGTTGACCTTCTTGAAAAGCATGACGCCCTGGGCAATAGACTTATTAAGCTGTCCCGCAATGAGCGCATTGAAGAGTTTGCCAAGCAAGCTGAGCGACAACTGCTAGTTGCCCTTCATGTAGCTACGTTTGGGAAACCTTTTGAGGAAATTCTGTACGATGAGTACAAGAGAATCATCCCGCAAGAAGCCCAGCGCTTATATCTTACCGTTTGCGTTCTAAATCGATTAAAAGTGCCGGTGAGAGCAGGCGTAATTTCGAGGGTCCATGAAATACCATTCGAGCAATTTACTCAAAAACTGTTCAAGCCTCTTGAACATGTTGTCCATCCCATAGAATTGCCATGGGGCGATATGGCATATCGCACGAGGCATCCTGAAATCGCAGAGATCGTTTTTAGACGCGTGTTGGTTGATCCAACAGATAGGTACAATGAAATTGTTAGATTATTGCACGCACTGAATCCGATTTACTCTACAGACCTACAAGCGCTCAAAGGACTTTTGCGAGCTCGTACTGTGCATGAACTATTTCCGACCCATCAAGATGCGGCAGCACTGTATCAGTCAGCGGTTCAAGTAATGGGGGAAAATAGTGTGTACCTGTTGCAGCAACGAGCTAACTACGAACGCATCAGGCCTGAGGGAGATCTCCAAATGGCTAGCGCACTGTTATTGAAAGCAAGAGATTTGGATCCGAGAGATGAGTCGGTAATTCATACTTTTGCAGAAGTAATGCGAAAACGTGCAGAGAATGCAACAGAAATGCTTGAGAGAAGGAAGCACAGAGCTCAAGCGATGTCATTGCTTCAACTTATTAACATGGAAGGACCATCGGGCAAGTTTGCACTAGCCACCCGTGCCAACATAGCCATTGAAAACGTTGCAGATTTCGTTAAAGAAGCTACAGCAACCGATCGTGATGTTGATGAAGCAATTCGTGACGCAGAAAAAATCATCATTGAGGCACGCCAAAGATACCCGGGTGGTTCGCACATCGCAACCTTGGAGGCTAGATTAGCCCATGTTCTGGAGGACGACACGCGAACCTACAATGCCTTAGCTAAAGCTCACAAAGCCAACCAGCGAGACCCATTCATTACAACGAGTCTGGCGGCAATTTTACTGCGCCGAGGTCAATTCAGTGAAGCAAAGTTGGTCGTTTCAGAGGCATTGGCAACCAATCGTAATGATAAGCGATTGAACTACATGCTCGCTGAGATCGAAAGGAAATTTGAAGCGAATCGAAAAATAGAAGACTTGGTGCACTATTACCGCCGGGCTTTTACTAGGTGGGACTCTAACTATGAATCGCAATTTTGGTTTGCTCGTTTTGCCTGGGAGGTTGGGACAGACGAGCTGAAAACGGAGGCTGAGGAGGTCTTCCGCCATTTGAGAGGCATTGCTCTCCCGCATAGTGAGCGTGTTCGCATACGAGATGTCATCAAAGTGTCTGGACAGCAGATGCAGTTTCTGGGATCTGTTGCACGAATAGAATCAACGCATGGTTATGTTCGGCTCGACGGATCAGGCGACTGGATATTTTTTCATCGCAATAACACCATTGGGAATGTGTGGGATGATTTGTCGAGTGAGAAACGAGTGCGATTTCGGATCGGATTTTCCCTTGGAGGAGCGGTCGCAATCGATATTGGATTAGAGGGGCAAAGTAGGTAAACCTGAAGCAGTTTAAGGGGTCGGAACCCGTTTGTTTTTCTCCGCCGACGGAACCGAGGACCTCATCAACATTGGCGATATCTTCACAGTCGTGTTCCGTATCACCGCATGATGGAGCAGCTGTCCAGGTGCACGTATTCGTACTCGAAGCTTGTGACGATGCATCTGAATTTAAACAGCTCGTCTTCGCTGATCCCCTCGATGTCCTTCAGATTCGGGAAGTACAGAACCAGCGCTCGGCTGGTGAAACCATCGGCGATGTGAATAGCCACGCCGCCGTCGCTGAGTTCGAACAACGGACCCCGGCGTCCCTCCAGCACCAAGGTCTTGCCTCCGTGACGTGCGAGGGCCGCATCGGCGTCCTTTTTAAATTCGCGATAGAGCTGGTTGGCAGACGGCAGTGGGCCTTCATCACGGGGGGCTGCAGGGGCGTCAGGTTTGGGCTTGCCGTCCCGGGTCAAACGCCCGCTGTAAAGGATGGCATCTTCCCCCTGCCAGTTCTTGGGCAGGGTTATGGTCAGTTCGTCGCCAGACGCTATCCATGTGAATGTGCTGCGGCCAAGGCTGTCCAACTCGATCACGCCCTGGCTATCCTGGCCGAACCTGCCGGTAACCCGATTGCTTCCTATCCGGTTGCACGAATAAATGGATATCCCGTAGACGCCCGGGTAGGCAGTGCAGAAGTACTGCCCCCAATTTCCACGGAAAGCGCCGTCTTTTCCCACATCGATGTTGAGGTATAACGCGGCACCTGTCAGGGCGGGGTTGGTGAAGGTTGCGTGGCCCGGTGATTGCCAGTTGCCGACTGGGATTTGTGGTTCTTGCGCAGACGCCACGACCGCGGCGGCGACTAGGCTGGCCACAACTGCTCGTTGTACCAGTGCCGTCTTCATGCGCACCTTGGTGGAATGGTTATGTGAGCTACGCTTTTCCTACGGGGACTATATGGCTGGTCGTCATGGCTGTCAACTTGATGAGGATCTGTAAGAGAACGAGGAATCGAATGTACGGGGTCAGACCCCTTTGTTCTTCGTCTGTAGATCTCCGAACCCCGCCTTTCGATTTCTATGGGTCCAGTACGATACCGTTCGCGGCGAAGAGCGCTTCGAGGGTGTCCCACTCATCGCCGTCGAAGTTGTAATCGAAGGCACCCACGTCGGTTCCAGGCATCGCGATGAGTTGATGAAGTTTCGGCGCGACCTGGGATCCAACCAACTTGAGAATCGCCTGTTCATCGTCATCACCACATGAGCCCGCAAACATATTGAGGATCAGCTGATGAACCGCTCCGATATGTAAATGGGAAAGTTGATAGTATGTGTGCGTGGTGACAAAGAGTCGAGACGCGTCGTCGTCCATGGTCTTGAAGCTGATGAGTCCGCACTTCAGCAGGACGATAACCATTTCATCCCACTCCTCGCCGTCTACACACCAAAGCAGTTTATCCAACCCCACCCCTTTGACCACGTTGCCCATCTTTGAACAGTTGTTGCTTAAGGCGCGCAGGACCTTCAGTATGGCTCGTTCGTCGTCATCCCACGTTGAACCGTCGCACAAGTCGTTCAGCAGTTTGATGAGCGACGGGACCTCCATACGCTCCAGGTCCTCCGGAAGCGCATGACCGATAAGTTTGCGTGCTTCATCGTCGGTGGTGTCGTTTAAGGCGCCACTAGCCACAGCCACGGCCGCCTTTGCAATCGCGACGATGAAAATTCCCCAGAAGCCGGTGGGATTAAGACGGCCGGGATGATTATCGTCATCAGGATCGGTAATCGCATCGACGATCTCCCCAAACGAATCGTCAACTTTCTTCTCCCGCAAGTCTTTTTGGATTCGACTGACTCGCCGCGAGATATCTTGAAGCGAGACGCGTTCACCAGTCACTTCAATGAATGGAGCTTTCTTGTCGATCCCCAGGAGCTTCAGATCTTTGACCACGTCGTTGGTGAGGGTCGCGACTGCGTCGACTCGTCGTTGGAGGCGCGACAGTACACGGTCGTCGAGCCGGTCATGCCCCTCACGCTTCAGTTCGGTAAACGCTCGTCTCGCTCTGGTCAGCGCATGCGAGGCTTCGACGAGGCGGCACATAGCCGCGCGTTTTGAGGTGTCTGAAATCGGATGGGCGAACGAAACCGGCTCGAAGGAATCAATCGTGCGATTGGGCATGTGTTGCTCCTCAGCCTGACCGAGTAAGAACGTGGTTGAAAGATTTACAATGCGTTTTGGCCGCATGCAGGACCACTAGCGGAGGAAAGTTGAGGCCAAGTCGTGCTCTGTGCAGCGAGCGGTGAGGGATCGAACTCTCTTCTTTGGATTAGGCCGTCATGCAGGTATCGCTGAATCGGTATGATTCGAGCCTAAGATTCGTCTTTGGGGGACTCCTCGCTCTGTTTCAGCCAGAGTTCAAGCAGTCTTGTCTCACGTTCAGACTGGGAAATGTGCTCCAGCGCGAATGCGCCCGTCAAGCGATCCTCATAAAAGGCCCGTTGCTTCGCATAGGTTTTCTTAAACGCGTCCCGCTTCAGGGTTTTCCAATTCGCATCGGATATTCCGGCATGGGAACGCAAGAGATTGATCTCGATGGCTTGGAATGCAAAAACCTTCGCCAACACCTTGATGACGGTTGCGTTGGTCAAAAACCTTGGAACTTTATCAGCCATGACTAATGGTTCCGGTTAAGCCAAGGCAACCGAGACTATATTGGCAGTCTTTCACCATCCTGGCAGGATGCTGAAAAAGTCCTGCCAGCTTCGTTCAGCCTGCTGGAGCGGCACGGAGCCTCAACGTGGAGATCAGTTCCGTACGCCGCTCCAAACCTTTGCCGGATCGATCGGCTTGTCAGGGTTGAGTGTCTTCGCCTTTTCCAGCAGGACATCGGTCCCCTCCGGATACGCTGGATCAGAAATACAACAATTATCGACCGGACAGACGGCCGCGCATTGAGGTTCGTCAAAATGGCCGACACACTCGGTACACCGATCGTGAGTAATCACGTAAATGCTGTCCCCCACCCCCTGGCCGTCGCCCACATGATTTCCCTTCGACTCCGCATCACTGCGAGTTTCGAAGATGGCCTCGTTAGGACATTCCGGCAGGCAGGCGCCACAGTTGATACATTCTTCGGTAATCAGCAGAGCCATGATCCTGGCCTCCTTATTGTCTAAGATTTAACACAGCGCCGCACGTTCTCTTTATCCATCTTATTACCCGCACACACCCTTGATGACGGAATGCGTATGTTGCACTTTCGTAAGCGCCTCTGTCAATGCGGCGGTCGATACGTAGAACTGCCGGGGAAGAGAGGTTTACGGGGTCAGCCCCCGGTTCTTTCGTACATTATTGTCCGGTTGCCAAAGATCCCGATCCGAGATCTGATATTCTTGCTGAACCATGGGATGCCTTCTGTTCTGATGCAAATCGCTATTTCCGGTACGCACTGCGTAGGCAAATCCACCCTTGTGGATGATGTGATTGAACGATTGCCACATTGGGAATCGATAGCGGAACCGTATTATGTGCTGGAAGAAGAGGGGTATGATTTTGGGGACGTGCCGACGCTTGAAGATTTCGAAGCGCAACTCACCCGCTCCCTGCAATTGGTTCGTGAGCGGCGCCATAATGTCATTCTTGACCGATGCCCCCTGGATTTCGTGGCCTATGCTCTTTGCCTGGCAGATTCTGAGTCGTTCAATGTGCGTGTCTGGTTACCACAACTCCGCGAGACAGTGAGCGCCCTCGACTTGATCGTCTTCTTGCCAATGGAGCACCGGATCCCCGTTCCCTTGTCCGAAGATGACGACTTCAGAATCGCCGTTGATGAAAAGCTTCGGGAGATTCTCCTCGACAATATGTTCGACCTTGAGATGGTCGTGCTTGAAATCACAGGCACGAAAGCGGAACGAGTCCAGCAAGTCGTGGAGCGCCTTTCCCACCGAAAGGTTTGATTGCCGGGGCTGTGAACCCCGACTACTTCACTTGCGGGCGTAGGCTTCCCGATCGACGCTGATCATGCCGATGGGCTCTCCGGGGCTCGCACCGAACCTTCTTTCCCGTCTGTTGCTCCTTCGCTCTAAATCTTCGGGTCGAAGAAGCTTTGATTTGTCGATCCTCCTTCCAAATTCGATAGAGGACCGGTTCATTCCACCCTTAAGAACAAGGGGCAAGTAGTTTAGGCAAGGTCACTGCAACGGCACGATGAGTGCGATGGCTAGTTTAAACAACCTAATAATGTATGACTAGATATCGAGGTGACTTTACGTTAGACTTCCTCACCAATTGGGTAGGTAGGGACGTCCTTGCGGGTTACAAGTAATCTATGGGCGACGCGGCCTAGCGAAATCTGAGTCAAGGAGCCTCTCATGCTGCCATTAAGCCTAGCCCTAATTCTGGCAGCGGCGATCACCTCGCCCGCTGCTGCTATAGAACAATCGGCGTGCTCTTTGCTGACCTCCGGCGACGTCGACAGTGTCATCGGCGGCCCATTGGGCGTCACCCAGCCGCTAAAATTTGACGATGTTCCGGCAGGCCCGAACAGGGTCATCAAAACGCTTGGCTGTCTGCTGAGTGTCCCTACTCACACCGGACAAGTCTCCATCGGCTGGTACGTCGGACCCATCACCGATCAAGAGATCGACCAATTGCTCAAGATGTCGAAAGATAACGTAGGAGTCAACAACCTCAAGAAGGCGAACTACAAGGAGGTTTCGAAGGATTTTCCCCAGGCCTCGTGTTCCACTCTGTCACCTCCGCCCTCCGCCAAGGACGGCATGTACTTGTCCACCTGTGCGGGCGGGGCAAAGGGCCACGGTCTTTCGATACAATTCATGAGCCCGACCAAGGCGCTCACCATTGATCAGGCAAAAGCCCTTTTGGACAAGGCGGCTGCGCACGTTCCCTGAGAATTGGTCGAGCGGTGTGCTGAAGACAGGACGGTAGCCGACGGATTCTATCACTCGACCATCGAGACTGCGGCGCGGGAGGAGAGACGGGGAGAATAGGGTCCTTCATCTTCAACGGACAAGGAGGCAGGCACGTGAATGTATTGTCTGTGGGCCTCGCGACGACCGCGGTGTTGGCGTTTTGGACGGGACCGGCGCCGGCAGAAACGGCGCCGCTCACACCGGGATACTATGAGGTGGTAGTCTCCGGTGCGCCCGGGGGTGGAACCCAGACACGTAAGCGCTGTGTGACCGTCGAACACGTCGCTGACCCTGATAGCGTCTTTAATTATGCATTCGCGAAGCCATATAAACCCTTCCCTGACCATAAGGTCATCAATTACGCGTCGCAAGGAGGTGCGATCAGCTATGACGTCGAGACCTCCTTTACGACGACGCATGTCGAGGGGACCGTGTCCAGTTCCGAGTTTTCCATCGTGCGCACGACGAAGGCGAAATCGGGGAAAAGCACAGCGGTCACTATGAAACTCGATGGCAAGCGCACCAGAGACTGTCACAAGGGGGACTAGCCAAGCCCGAATATGAGAAGGCCGCGTATTGTGCTCGCACCCACCGTGATGCTGAGAATCCGTGCCAAAGTTTTCGTCGGCAGAGGGCGGTGCACGCCGTGATAGACGGCTAGGACGGCTGAACCCGTCCTCTGCTCTCGCTCCGCTGCGTCATTATCCCTCCAGACTCTTGATCTCGACGGACGCGGTCCGTATGATCGCGCGCACGAGCCACCCGCGTGACCTGTTCAGTCTTGGAAGCGAGGTTGACGATGCGACGATTCCTACTTGCTCTCTTACCCTTGGTGCTGGCCGGATGTCCGACCACGACGGCTTTGTTTGTCGGGGCCCCGGCCCTTCTGTCCAAATCCGAGTTCGATGAGCGGCGGACGGAAACCAAGCAGCAGATCGAGAAGGGTCTGATTTCGAAGGAAGCCGGGGAAACCAGCTGTCGCCAGATGCTGAATACGGTCGATCGGAATCACGCGGCGCCGCCACCGGTGGATCCTGCCGTCTGCGAATTCGGGTCATTTGCCGACAAACTCTACGAACTGACCAGGTCCACGGAAAGCGGAGCGCTGACACCGGAACTTTGGGTGACCAAGTGTAAACAACTGTCCGGGAACCTCTCTGGGAAGGATGTTTGTGTGTACGACCCGTTTGCCGATCGGATCGCCCAATGGCGTCGGTTGGTCAGCGAAGGCAAATCGACGAAAGAAGGCGCCGAGATGGATTGCCGCAACTATGTGAAGCAGGTTCGCCAACACCCGATCCCTGGTCCGGAGATCACAGAGGACGCCTGCAAATTCTAATAAATCGTTGAACGAGTCCTTGGGTTTCGTTCCCGCATCGCGGCGAGTGCAGCGGCCTTCTCCGGCACAAACCTAGAAGAAGGCCGCGTCTCAGCCTTTCGTACAGACATTTCTTTTCTGTCGTGCTGCCTCCCTCCGCTGTCAGCATGCTCCTCGTTCGGAGGGGCATGACGCTCGGAGAGAGTCAGGTGCCGAGTTTAGCCCGCCGTCATCATGGCAAACACAATAACCGCGAAAACAAAGATGCCCAAGAAGAAGTATGAGAGCGCATCGTTCATACCAGGCATGTGCATTCACCTCCTTTGCCGGTCAAGATTGTGGCTCTATAGCTCGTTCAGTGCACCGGCAACTCTCGCGCTGAGCCTAAAGAGGTCCCCCTAGACAGAACACCATGAGCCCGACACCTTTAGGGTCCACACATCGGAACACCGACGTATCGAGATGATGTGATGAAAAGGAGAACTACGCTTGAGGAGGATGAAAGACTGAGGTCACGAAGATCGGATGGTGTAGCAAGGGCTCGGTTTTCTCGTATAGACGAGGACGGCTTGCCGGTCCTAGTTCGGGCGTGATCGGAGCAATCGAAAAGTCTTCAGAGACAGATTCCACCGGTATATCAGATGTGAGTAGTCCGATCAGCGTGACCGGTGTCCCCATCATTTGCGCCAATACGCAGAGACACGCGAAGAACACCCAAAGTGCCAAGTCGGTTCCCCGGGGTGAAATGGAGAATCGTTTTAAGCCAATTCTACTCATGGAAATTACTATACTCCCTCCGGCAAAGGCGGGCAAGCGAGCTGGGAGCCCCTTCTCGTCTGGATATGCCCGGATAGTGTGGAGACAATCGACCACGACCGACTGACTATTCGGATAGTATGTCGGTGGTTTGGTATCGTATGGAGGACGTGGCGCGGTTCTGAGCCTGCAACGCACTATCAGAGGCCATTTTTATGGATAGCAATGCAGCCTATGGTGTGTGGTGGCTGGTCCTCGTCAACTCCGTCTTCTTTATTCTTTTCGCGCTCAGCTTCACGCGCCCGCGCACAGGGCGCGATTGGCGATCGCTCGGCGCCTTCTCCGCATTTATCGTGGCCCTGTTTGCAGAGATGTACGGATTTCCCTTGAGCATGTATCTCCTCTCAGGATGGCTTGCGAACCACTATCCCGAGGTCGATCCGTTTGCTCACGATACCGGCCATTTTTGGCACACGCTGCTCGGTAGAGAAGGCCCTGCGCATTCCGATCCGTTGCATATTTTCAGCGAGGTGCTGGTCTTTGTGGGACTCATTCTGCTGGCGGTTTCATGGCGCATCTTGTATTGGGCGCAACGCGCCCGGACCCTGGCTGTGACCGGACCTTATGCCTGGGTGAGACATCCTCAGTACACGGCCTTCATCATGATCATGCTCGGCTTCCTGCTTCAGTGGCCGACGTTACCGACATTGCTCATGTTCCCTGTGCTTGCGGGATTGTACGTCCACCTTGCTTATACAGAAGAGGCGGAGGCCCGTGCGGCGTTCGGCGAGGCCTATGAGCAGTATGCGGCGGTCACACCGGGCTTTTGCCCATTAGGGAGAAGGCGGGTCCGAGAACCGGAGGATGATGAACCAGCCAGCCGATGAGCTGAATGTCAGGACGCCATTCGGTGTGATCCCCATGAGAATCGGTGGTCGATTGTTCATGCGGACGTATTGAGTCCTCTCTTTCTATAAGCATTCCTAGCTTTCCTCAACCCGCCATACTGGAGTCGTCAGGAGCTTTTCGGTAGACTTGCCCCCCTCCCGCAGGGAGGGGGAATTGCCCTCGCAAACCGGCGGAGAGATCTGGCTATCGAGCACGAAGAACCTGAGGATGCAGCTCCATCAATAGTCGTTCCCGACAAAAGGAGATTGGCGATGACATTCACTATGCGTTTCATGGCCTGTTGTTTCGGTATGGCGATCTGGTGCGGGGGCTCCGCAGTCGTGTCTGCGCATGAGCCCCAGGGAAGCCCGCAGCCGGCCGGTTCGGATGGCCCGTCCTCGGAGCAGGTATCGAGTAACATTGCCTGGGACACGATCGAATGGGTCGAGCGGCGCTATAAGATAGAGGCGCTAGGCTTCAAGGCACGGGACGAGAGCGGTATAGACTGGTTGGGCTCGGACGAGGTCATGATCCGTACCGACGATGCCAAAGGCTGGACCGTCTCCGATGAGATCGGCAGTGTCGATTCGGGTGAAACGCATAAGCTTGAGCCGGCTAGGAGTTGCGTCATTTCTGTTCGTGCCGGGATCGTGGTGCTTGGGAAGACCTCGGTATGCAACGATACCGGCGAGCCCGCCCCGCTGGAGTTTCGGGTCGAGATGTGGGAGAAGGACTTCAGTATGTTCGGATTCCCTAAGAAATGCCTGACGGGAGGGCCCTCGATGCATGGTGGGCCGCACTGCGCGGACGATGGCTATGGTGATGACTTCATCGGCAGCGCCCAGGTTGATCTGTCCGTCCAGCAACTTGACGCGGTCCTGCGCAACGTCGGCGATGAATATATCGAGACCGTCGTGCTGAATCCTTGCAGCGGCGGCGAGAGTGTGTGCGACGTGACATACGGTCCGGACTACAGTTTCACGTTCCGCGTCACGCGCTTGCCTGACGTCCGGACCGATCTCCGCTCGACACTCGATGAGGCGATGCGCCGGAGCGGGGCACGCTCTGAACTCGAAGCCATCGCGGCCGGCTTGCGGTCCTTGCGCGCGCCGAACCTTCGTCAAGTCGAGCCGTAAACCGCTGGGCCGGAAGCAGCCAAGTCGGTTGAGCTAAGTACTCTTCCATATCTTGAGAGGAGTCGCATTAACTCGGGGGGACGCAAAGTCCCCCTTTCTTTTCGTCAATCAGGATAACTCCTCGCAAGCCGGGTGTTTGATTCGGTCGCGTCGTGTTTTTCTCAACCAAGCGATGGTGTTGACGACGATTCATGCATCGGAGTTACAGGATGTCCCGCTGCAAAGCGCTCGGCACCTATGATACGTTGCCTCTCTTCATGGAGGACGCACATGATATTCAGACGGCCGGAACTCGAAAAAGATAATCCAATTGCTCCCGAACCATACGTGGGCCCACGCCGACGGCTGGCCATGGCGCGCGCGGCGGCATCGGAGAAATTGAGCAAGCCGGATGATACGAGAGAGACGTTGCAAACCTTGACGGAAGCGGCTTCTCGGTTCGTGAATAGTCTGCCGAAAGCGAGGAAAACCGAGAAAGCGCTGAAGACATTACGGGAGGCGATCGCACAAGCCGAGCGAGCCCTAGCTGCGCCAGGCTAGTCCTGACTTCACAGAGGGTAAAGATCCAAGCGATCAGACATCCTTGAGCTTGGTTCTATACCGTACGACAAGGCGGAGATCAAAGCCGTATCTCTTTTGGGCGATTATGTTGTTCTCGACGCCGGTGGATAGCGGCGCCACTTCTCGCCTGTTTATGGTCGTTTATTGAGGGTGCTGTCGCAGGTGAATTCGAATTGGGTGGGACGTTTGGCTTTCGCTCAGGTGTCGAGAAGCATTACACTGAGCGCCCATGAACATATTTCTGTCCTATTCGTCATCCGATCGTGAGCTCGCCGAGCGGATCGCGTATGGCCTGCGGAATGAGGGCGATTCGGTGTTTTTTGACCGGACTTCCCTCCCTCCCGGTGAAGGCTATCATGCACGCATCCGAAGCGCGATCGACGAGTGTCAGTTGTTTATCGTTCTCGTCAGCCGCGACGCCGTGTCGTCGGGCAGTTATGCGCTCACAGAATTGGGGATCGCTCAACAGAAGTGGGTTAATCCATCCGGTCGAATTCTCCCGGTGATGACCTCAGACCTCGCCCCCGATTTACTCCCTCCCTATCTCCATGCGGTCACGGTCCTGCGACCGCAAGGCGATCTCGTGGCCGACGTAGTCGTCGCAGTCAGCCGCCTTCGTCTCCTCGTTGCTGAGCCCGTCAAGATCATCAGCAGCCTCACCAATTCCGGCTGGATGTGGACTCTCGAAATCCTGACTCATGAGCCGGTCACGGAGATTTTCTATCGGTTTGCGGAGGAGAATATATTCACGAGCACCGGATTCTCTCAGGTGCGTGACCGAAGGACCGGGCTTCCTCAACCGAAATGGCACCTGGAAGTTCCGCTCTTTACCGGCACGCGGACTCTGTTTGTGAAGTACACAACGTCCACGGGGGGCGGCTATGGCCCCTATACACTGCGTGTCGACGCTGTTCAGTATATTGCAGCCGAGACCAAGGCAGTCCTGGAAGCAACCGAAAGCGCATGGGTGTCGTTCAGAGAGTATCCGGAGAAGAGGATGCTCCTCTACGTTACCCACCTGGTGTCCTATAAGAACGGTCTGAAATACATTCACTATTCTGTCGACGATCAATCCTTGTCCCACCGTATTCGATTTACACCGGACTGGTCCGGCCCAGGGGCTCCAGGAATAGGGGAGGATGATGAGACATATGTCGAAATTCCGATGTCCTCCGCCTATGTTCAGGTCAAATTGGTGTTTGTCGATGGAAGCGAGTGGCCGGCCAGGCGGTTCCCAGTCCGTGTTTCGCGATAGAGCGGCTCATGGTCCGGAGAAGATGAATAGTGAGCCTGGCCGCTTCTCTTTGTGGCCGAGCGCCCAAACGTGCGAAGGTACAGTAGACTCTGTCATTGCTTCATGCGCCCATTCATCGGACGTCACGGAGGTCCAATTCTCATGCGGATAGATTCCATTGCTCCCAGACACATCGCGGCAGGGATAGCTCCTCGCAGCGCGCTTGGGAGTGTGTTGGGTTCTCTGCTGCTTCTGGTCTCGGCCGTGGGCTGCGCCACCAGGAATATCACTCCCTGTGGTGATGGGCAGCTTGCAGTCCAAGAGTTGTTGTACCTCGGAACAGAAACGCCATCCGGTCATGTCACTCCGGAAGATTGGGCGAAATTTCTGAGCGATACAGTGACTCCACGGTTTCCGGAAGGGCTTTCAACCTGGCAAGCCGCCGGCCAATGGCGATCTGCTTCAGGGGAAGTCATTCGGGAGCCGTCCTATGTCCTGAGCCTCGTCCATCCTGACGACGCCAAGCTGGATAAGGCCGTTCAGGAGATCGTCGCATCCTACAAAGCGCGGT
Source organism: Nitrospira sp. (assembly GCA_024760525.1). Lineage (NCBI taxonomy): Bacteria > Pseudomonadati > Nitrospirota > Nitrospiria > Nitrospirales > Nitrospiraceae > Nitrospira > Nitrospira sp. The sequence goes on along the minus strand of CP060499.1, from coordinate 3,103,923 downwards.
TCCGGCAGGAAGCGGTGCTTCGTGTCAGGTCCCATGCCTGCTCATCTCTCTAGCCAACGACCCGCGCGAAGGCCGTTCACGGTGTCGCATGCCTGATCCATTGTTCCCCGTTCACTCCACCCTCAGGGACGGATCTACGGTTCAGCTATCTCTGGCCGATGAGCGAGATGTTGAACCCCTCAAGACGCTGTATCGCAAGATTGTAGAGGAAGGAAATTCCTATCCCCACGATCGCTTCCCCATACATGACGAATTCATGGACTATTGGTTTCGCGGGAAGAAAACGGTGGTGGCATATGTACCGGATCGAAAGCAGGTGCCCGAAATGGCCGGCGCATTTTATCTGAAATCCAACTGGCCTGGACGGGCAGGGCATGTGGCGAATGCCGGCTTCGTCGTCGCGCCGGAATGGCGCAACAAAGGCTTAGGCCTGCTATTGGGCGAAACGATGTTGAGCTATGCCAGACAACTCCGCTACCGCAGTGTGATCTTTAATTTGGTGTTCTCCGAAAATCTCGACGCTCGCCGTCTATGGGAGCAACTTGGGTTTCGGCATCTTGGCGTGATTCCCGGCGCGGTCCGCAAGAACGACGACACGTACCAGGACGCGATCATTATGTTTCGAACGCTAGAGACCTAGCGGCTTCCTGAATGTCTCGCTTGTCGGCTGAAGAGGAAGTGGAGGTCAATGTGTCAATTCAATTGATTCCAGCCGACCATGCTGAAAATATCGTCGCACCAGCGTCTCCACAGCCGTGAAGTGGCGTTCGGGAAGATTCTTGAAACGGCGTCTGCAATCGGCAAGAGCGTCTTCGGCGGTGGAGAACGGTTCGATCACGGACTGCAGATGACCATAGTAGTCTCTGAGTTTCAATTCAGCAGTTCGTAAACGGCTCGAATCACCGGCAATGGTCAGTGCAGCCTTAGTCTGGTCGCCCTTTGAATCCACCAGCGCTTGGAAACAGAGCCCCTTCAAACGTTGTGTGACGGTACTGCGGTCCCAACCAAGGGTGGTGGCCGTGGCCTGCATGTCGAAGCCGTGCTCTCTCAGACAGTTCAGGACCGCGGCATCGCCGGCAGGGTCGGGGAAAATCTGTTTCGCGCGCTCAGTCAGTCGCGCACGTTCATCGCCTAGCCTCAGTGCCTCTTTGGTTAAGAAGGGGCCGTCGTTCAGGGTCACGGCCTGTTCCAAACAGTGGCGGAGCTCGCGCACGTTGCCTCTCCATTCATGCTCGGTCAATGCACGAAGCGCTTCGTTCGTCACCTTTGGAACCGGCCTCCCTAGCTGTTCGGCGACTTGCCTCACGAAGATGTCGGCGAGAAGCGGAATGTCTCCCATACGTTGACGCAGCGGCGGGAGGTGGAAGACCATCCCATTCAGCCTGAAATACAAGTCCTCACGAAACCATCCCTCCGACACCCCTTTCCGTAGGTCGCGGTTGGTCGCGGCCACGATACGAACATCCACTGTGGTCGTCGTGGTGGCGCCGACTCGATAGAATGACTTGTCTTGCAGCACCCGCAGCAGCTTACTCTGATGATCCATCCGGAGATCGCCGATTTCGTCCAGAAAGATCGTGCCGTGGTCGGCGAGTCCGAAATAGCCCCGGCGATCAGCCGTTGCGCCGGTGAAACTCCCTTTCATATGGCCAAAGAGTTCGCTCTCAAACAACTCCGGAGAGATCGCCGCCATATTGACGGCGACGAAGGTGTTCCCTGATCGGAGGCTGAGCCGGTGGACGGCACGGGCAAAGAGCTCCTTGCCGGTTCCCGGTTCCCCGAGAAGCAGAACGGTCAGCGGAGACTTGGCGCTCTTCTTGAGGTCGTGAAACAAGCGAAGCAGAGCGCGATCCTGTGTGATGATTCCAAAACGGCCCGATTCGGCTTGAAGCCGCGCGAGTTCCGCATCGCTGATGGTATTGGAGACGGTGCTTGCCGCTTGGAGATCGGCGAGCTGTCCTTCCAGGTCCCGCAGGTATCGGCGAGCTTCCTGTTCTTGGTTCTGAGTCTCTGCGATTTGGGTCCGCAGTGCCGCTGTCGTTCTGGCCAACTCTTCCTGTCGGCCTGTGGAATAGGCAATTGTCGCTTTGGCTGCTTCTAAGTCTTCCTGAAGCGCTTCCGCCCGATCCTCACGAAGAACCAGTGCTTCTCTGACGGCAGCAGACTCTTGTTGGACACGGATCATGTCTCGCTCGATCAGGATCAGGCGTGTGCTTGCCGTCAGATTCGCCCAGGCCGTCGTGCCGATGAAGACGAACAGGGAGGTCGTCAGCGGGAGTGCGACCGGTGTCACGAGCGATATCGTGCTCAAGACGATGACGCTCAGTATGCCATAAAGTACGACGACAGCACCGGCAAGCAAGAGGCCGATCGTTCCGCGATGGTGCAAGAGGCACCACGCGACAAGCGACGCCACCAATAGGGTGATGATGAAGTTGCCGAACCAATGGAGAGCACGGATTTGTTCATGGTTGAGCAAGGCATTCAAGTGATGGAGGTGGGCGGTCATGCCGTCGACCGAAGAGTTGGACGGCAAGAGCCATGTTTCCGGGCTTGAGGGGCTCGAACGAATCACGACGACTTTGTCTTTGAACCAGGTCTCCAGTTGCGGCTCATCATGGCGTTGGATCGTCTCCCAGACCGATGACAGTGGAATGGGCTGAAGAGCAGCGAGTGATCCATCGCCGACGATGTTGAGCAGCACCGTCGCATCAGGAGGGCCGGAACCCAACTGCGTGGGCGCTGCGGTTTGCCGGCGAAATACGTCGTGCAGCATCGAACCGAAGGCCGGTACGGTTTGAGTTCCAACCCTGATAAACAGCGGAATGCGACGGGAGACGTGATCAGGATCGCTCCCGACCGCCGCGTGCCCGGCGATCACGGCCTCCGACTGAAGGAATGAGTCCGTATCGTACATCAGGACCACGGGTGAAGCCGTACGAAGAGCTTCCAGCAAGAGCGTATCGCTTGCAGCTCCTCCGCGCTGAGCAGGACTCGCATGATCCAGCCGATGGTCGATGCCGATCGAGGCGGAACCCGCTTCATGTAGAGCGACAATCAGCTGTGCCAGGATGGCGCGGTCCCACGGGCCCGAGCCGAAGCGTTCCTCACTGGCTGCGTCCCGAACAACAACGGTCAAAGAGGGATTCACGCCGATGGTTGTGCGGTGGCGAAGCCAGGCGTCGTAGGCGGCATAATCCAGCGCCGTAAAGGTCGCCGAGGCGGCGGACCACAGCGTCGCTGAAAGGAGCGTGGCCAGTACGCCTATGCCCAGCGCTTGCAGAGGAACAGACGTGAGAAACAGACGCCAAAGGTTTTTGGGATCACGCATATGAACTAGCGGACGCCTAGCTCATCGAGCAGAGATTGTGCTTCTTGTTTCGGGATGCCTTTGAGAGTCGCTTTGGCTTTTGCGACATCGGCATCGAGCCCGAGTCCTTTTGCATAGATGCGAGTCAGGGCTTTCTTCGCCGGGATGAAACCGTCCGATGAGGTGGATTCGAAGCAGCTGAGAATGTTCTTGTCGAACGGCTTCAGGTATTGGTCCCATCCCGTTTCATAGAGTGTGGCCAATTGAGCTTGCGCCTCTTCGCTCAGCGCGAAACATTCCTTCAGTAGAACCGGAACTGCGTCTTCCGCCCGGCTCTGCTCAAGGAGAATCTTTCCCAACGATTGCTGTTCTGTCGGACGACTGATATCGGGAAATTCGTTCCATAGTACATTGCGATAGCCCCGCAAGGCTTTCTGCCATTCCATTCGATGCTGTTTTGTGGACTCAGAGGATAACGCCTGGCGTCTCGCCTTGGACAACGCATCGGCGGCAGTTTGTTGGCCGAGATCAGCGGCTTGCATCCACCAAAAAATCGCCAGCTCCAGGTTTTTCTCAACTCCCTGCCCATTTTTATAGGCGTTACCGAGAAATAACCGAGCTTGCGGCACTCCGCCGGCCGCCGCCGTCTCCAGATGTTGCGCGGCTTCTCGCGTCTGCCCAGTGACTTTCAGCAGCAGCGCCAAGCGGTAATGGGCATCGAGAAAGTGGGGACGCAGTTCGAGCGCCCGTCGATAGGACTGAACGGCCGCAGTCACATTGCCGAGCGAGTAGTGGACACCTCCCAGGCTGTAATGGGCGTGAGGCGAGGCCGGTTCCAGCCTGATCGCCTCTTTCAGCGCGGAGGCAGCTGCACGCCAGTCTTGTTTCACCGTGAGGAGCAGGCCAAGTTGGAGATGTGCGTTTCCGTCATCCTGCTGCAGCTTGATGGCGGAGTGACATTCTTCGATGGCAGCGTCCAGATCACCGATGTGAAGAAGCGCGTCGGCTAGTTTCAACCGGTAATCCGGGACATCCGGCAAAAGGCGGACGGTCCGACGCAACGCTTCGAGGGCTGTCACGGCATCAGGTCGCTCGTTGAACCACAGTCCGGGAACTGACGCTGATGACTCAGCGGCCTCTCCGTCGCCTGATGAATTATGCTCTCCCGGTGCATGTGAGAAAGCAGGAAACGGCGAGAAAACGAGTGCGGCGACGGTAAGGGACAACAGGATCAATCCGTGATGCATTGCCTAACTTTCATACGTCGGGAGCGAGTCACTTCAGCCTTAAAGTATACCATCCGAGAAGAGACAGCACGAATGGAGTCTACCCAGCGTTTTGAAGGGAATGGGCCAGCCGGGCGATGGTTTCTTGAAGAACCGATCCTGAGAGAAGGACGGGGCTATGCGGCACCCGCCAGACCGGTTCCGTGGGGGCCGGATCACCGGCACGTCGTGGGATCACGTGCCAATGGATATGAGGGAGCTGGTTGCCGAGAAGTTCATAGTTTATCTTCTTGGCTTGATACACTTCGGCTAAGGCCTTGGCCACGCGATTCACCTCTTCGATCAGCTGAAAGCGTTCAGTGGGTGCCAGTTCGAATAACTCGGTGGCGTGGCGCTGAAAGACCACGACGGTCCAGCCGGGGAAGAACTGGTCATCGTGGAGATAGACCTTTGACAATCCGAGATCCGCAGTAAAATGGTCTTGTCGGGGCCAGCTTCCCATGCAAGCTTTGCATGTCGGGTCCTTCATGGCTGATTGGCTTTGCGCCATTCTGCTTCTGTCAGGACGCCCTTCTTGATCAACAGCTGAATCAACTTATCGACGGTATTGCGACTGGCGGCCGTAGGTGATTCTGTGGCAGGAGATACGGGAGAGGTCGGAGATTCCCCGCGCTTTGGGTCCGGAGGAGGCCGCTTCTGCCCCAACACTCTGAACGATGGGGTGAAGACCGCCACATAGTCCCGGTTCCTGATCCGAACTACGGCAGGAAGACTATCGGTTTGCGGGGAGAGGTCCGGGGCAGTCCCCGCTGGGATGTGAAAGTAGGGTTTCCCGTCGCTCGTATATCCGTCTTGGTCCAGCACCTCAAACCGTTTCAGGAAGGATTCGCCTGTCAGCCCCTCCCGGTCTTCGCCGGCCAAATTAGTAATTTTCTCCAACACGATGACCAGAGAATCGCCGGTGATCGCATCCGGTGAGAGGTTCCTGACACTCACGTCATAGCGGTATTCACTGGTGAAGTTGTCACGACTCTTCAAGGTCACAATCGCCTGCACCTTCCCGGTGAAATCTGTCAGCTGATCCAGTGATCCTGCGAAACTGGTATCCAGCTCCGCGACGCTGAGCGCTCCGACGAGGAGGTAGCACACTCTAAGCCAAACCATCATGATAGAGGCATCATCTCAACGTGATTTACCGAATGGCAGCATAGCAAACTTGAAAGCATTCGGCGAGCAATCACGCGCATGTCGCCTTGACACACCAATTCCGCCGACGATATTCTTCGCGCCGGTTTGCGTGGTTATTCAGGGCTCTCGATTACCTATGACGCTGTCAGCCCCTCACCGACTAAAGGTCCTGGAGGTCTCCCGCTCCCTCGTGAAGGCCCTGATGAAACTCTACGACTATCCGCATCCTCTCAAACGGGGGCGAGTTATTCGCGGCTATGATCGACCGCATGCCGTGCGGACGGCAACGATGTGTGTTGCGGTCGCCAATCGTTTGGGACATCCTCGCGATCGGGTCCAGCTCTATCACGTTGCCTGTCTCTTGCATGACCTGGGCCGTGCCGGCCTTGATCGGCAACTCTTTGGATCTATTTGGTCTTGGGCCAAGCAACGGGGTATTCCGACGAGACCTCGTGAATGGCGGGCCATTCATCCGGAGACGACGTACGGCCGGGAGACGGAAGCGTTTGTTTCCTTGTATCGCCGCGATCTTGCAGCTTCCGGCGTGCGGATGGATACCTGGGCTGTCGAACAAATCGAGATGCGGTTGGGCTATGCCCGGCGTCTTGCCCGGCGATTGCGGGCGGTGAAGCCGACCTTGAAGAAACTTGGCGTCGGCTGGCAGCCTTGGATGCGACTGGTGATGTTGTATTACTATTACCCCGAACGGTTGGCTCAGGCGAAGGCCTGGGTGAAGCAATTGGCCGAGATCCTCGTTGCCTGCGAGCAGTTTGAGGCCTATAGCAACCAGCGACGGGGTCGTGATTATTATGTGAGGAGCAAGGAGAGCTTGTCGGAGGCCTTTGCGTATCTCGATAAGCTGGAGCGGGAAGGCATCCTCGGCACCGAGGTCCTGAATGTGGTACGGACGCTGACGGCGGAAGGCGCGTTCGATGCCGTATTGGAAGAGGCACGGGGCGAACCGCTGACGCGAAACGACCACCGCTACCTACGCAATCTTATGAGTGGGAAAATCTGATGGCTGTCCAAACGGTGCCGCTGACGATTCGCATGGAGGGTGGCACGCAGCTCGAGAACATCACGAAATCCGTCGCCGATGCCGTGGCCGGATCGGCTCTCCGGGCCGGGATCGTGACGGTCTTTGTGAAACACACCACTGCCTCCGTCATGATTATTGAGGATGAACCGGGGATTCGGGCCGACACGAAAATGTTCTGGGATCGCCTCATTCCTCCCGATCCTCGTTGGCAGCACAATACGGTCAATCCCGGGGAAGACAATGGCCATAGCCACCTTCGAGGGCAACTCCAGGGCCCTTCCATCACTGTACCGTTCACAGCCGGGGTCCTTCTATTGGGAACCTGGCAGCAAATCGTGCTTGTCGATTTTGATACTCGCGCCAGAACCCGCGAACTCGTCGTGCAGGTCCTTGGTGAATAACGGTTTCCGATCCATCGTGCTCCTCCTCGCCGCCGCAATGCTCGGCTCCTCGGTCAACGCTGCGGAATGGGGCAAGCCGCTGGGTGCCGCTTATGACGGCCCTGAAGGCAAGCCGCGCCCGGTGACACCCTCGACCGCGGAACTCAGTGCTGACGAACGATCGACCATTGGGGTGTTTGAGCGAGCGGCCAAGTCGGTGGTCTTCATTGCCAACACGGCGATCCAACAGGACATCTGGTCGCTCAATGTCATGGAAGTGCCGCAGGGGTCAGGATCCGGTTTTGTGTGGAGCAAGCAAGGCCACATCGTCACCAACTTTCACGTCATCTATGGGGCCGACACGATCAAGGTCACCTTGGCCGACCGAAGCGAGCACCAAGCCAAGCTGGTCGGCGCCGATCCCGATCATGATCTGGTGGTGCTGCAGATTCAGGTGCCGGATGGTCACCTCGAGCCGCTGGCCATCGGTTCCTCCCATGATTTGCGCGTCGGACAAAAGGTGCTTGCGATCGGAAATCCCTTCGGGCTCGATCACACCTTGACCACCGGGATCGTAAGCGCGTTGGGACGCACGATCAAGTCGTTGTCCAACCGGACGATCGAAGGGGTGATCCAAACCGATGCGGCGATCAATCCCGGCAACTCGGGCGGACCGCTACTGGACGGCGCCGGCCGGTTGATCGGCGTGAATACGCAAATCATCAGCCCAAGCGGAGCCTACGCCGGAATCGGTTTCGCTGTGCCGGCCGATACGGTGAACCGCATCGTTCCGGAACTCATCAAGCATGGAAAGCTCATTCGTCCCGGGTTGGGCGTTTCTCTTGTGCCGGATGCGATCGCAAAGCGATGGGGGATCAAGGGGTTGATTATCGGCAAGGTGACGCGTGGCGGTGCCGCCGATCGCGCAGGTCTCAAGGGGGCGCGTGAGACCGGGATGGGGCAGATTCAACTCGGCGACATCGTCGTATCGGTTGCCGGAAAGCCCGTCGCCACCGCCGATGGTCTGATGGATGTGATGGAGGAGCATAAAGTCGGCGAGGAGGTGAGTGTGGAGATTCTACGCGGGAATCGTCGCGAAAAGGTTTCGGTGATCCTTCAGGCCGTCAATTAGTGGGACGGTATTTCGAGACATGCGTATGGTAGGATCATCCGGTCGAGTCTTGTGGAGGGCCACCAATGAGTGATCGCAGATCTCCCGATCAGGATGTGTCAAAAGACCAGAGTGATGAGCCGCCGTTGAAGACCGGGACCGATCCGATCGAGTTGATCGAGCAGTGCCTGGCCTCTTTCCCCGACGGTGATCCGCGGCAAAAGCTGCTGTATAAGTTGCGTCACGCTGTGATGCTGTCTCAAGCCACCAGTCAACAACGTGAGCTGGAATTCAAAAAGGTCAGCGAGGTCGTCGCCAAACTGACGGCACCGGCGAATCGCATCGGCACCTTACTTGAGGTTCCAGGGGAAGGACTCGCCCGTATCGTCGTCGGCGGGGCCGAGTATTATGCCAATGTGGATCCCCGCGTGCCTCAGTCCGACCTGAAGATCGGAACCCAAATTCTCGTCAACGAAGCCTACGCCGTCATTAAAACACTAGGGTATGATCGAAACGGCCCTATTTTGAAGCTGACCGAAGCCATGCCGGACGGTCGATTACGGTTCGAGCAGGAGATGGGCCGACAATCATTGATCCTACAGCGGTCGACCGATCTTCTCGGTGTGGACCTCAAGGCGGGCGATGAAATTCGCATCGATCCCAGTCATCGCGTGGCGATCGAGAAAATGGTAGACCGCAAGGCAAGCCGGCATCTCCTCGACGAAGTCCCTGCGGTCACGTGGGCGCAAATCGGGGGGCAGCACGAGGCGATCGACGCCATCAGAAAGGCGATCGAGTACCCCCTGTTGCATGCCGAGACATTCGAGCGCTTCAAATTCTCCCAACCGAAAGGCTTTCTTCTTTATGGCCCGCCAGGATGCGGAAAAACGCTCATTGGACAGGCGGCGGCGGGCAGCCTTGCCAAACTGGTCGGCGAATCCACAGCGGAGCGCGCTGCTGATACGGACACACGCCCGCCGGTGACGAGCGGTGCGTTTCTCCACGTGAAGGGGCCTGAAATCCTCAACATGTGGCTTGGGGAATCGGAGCGGATGGTCCGTGACCTCTTCGAACAGGCTCGTGCGCGGCGCAAAGACGGCGCCTTGCCGTTTATTTTTATCGATGAAGCCGAGTCGATCTTGGGAACACGGCGCGCGATGCGGTCTTTCAATATCTCGAACACACTCGTCCCGATGTTTTGCAGTGAAATGGACGGGATCGAGTCGCTCCGGGATGTGGTCATTATTCTGGCCTCCAACCGGCCGGACTTGATCGATCCGGCGGTGCTGCGCCCCGGCCGCATCGATCGAAAGATCAAAGTCGGTCGCCCGAGTAGGGAGGCGTCGGAAGAGATCTTGAAAGTATACGTGACTGCAGACCTCCCGCTGGATCCGGCGGTGGTGAAAGAACGAGGCGGCGAGCAAGGGCAGGTTGTTACATCGCTCGTTCAAGATGTCATTGAGGCGATCTTTCGGCGGACGGAAGAAAACCGGCTTCTGTCCATCCGACTGAGGAACGGTCAAAGCAAGGTGCTCTATCGGGGTGATCTCGTGAGCGGAGCGATCTTGGCCTCGATTGTCCAACGCGCCAAGGAAAAGGCGATCGACCGCATGATTCGGGCAGGACAGCCGGCGGGATTAGGGGCTCAGGATTTATTGGACGCGGTCTCGGAAGAGTTCAGAGAAGGCGAAATGTTGCCGCCGGACGATGCGGCCGAAGAATGGCTGAAATTACTCGATCATCATCCGGAACAGGTCGTAGGCGTTTCCTCATTCCGGCGAGGCCGCCAGACTGAAGAGCGTCTCGTGAATCAAATTATTTGAAAAGAGGAAGAGCCTGGGGAGAGGTAAGCGCCTCGATCGCGATCATCCCGTACCTTCCCCTGGGGTGTGATGCCTGATTGATTATGTCTCTCTTCGGTATCGAAACAGAGTATGGGATCACCAGGGATGATGTGCCGGAGATGGATCCGGTCGTCGAATCAATGGAATTGGTGCGGGCATATCTGACGGCCTCCTTCGAACGACGGTGGGATTATGCCGGCGAAGATCCGCACGAAGATGCTCGGGGCTTTCGCGCGTCCGGCTTGCAGCAGGATAAGGAAGAAGATGAGTTCGCCAAGGTCGATGCTCGTCGCCCCTTTTCATTCCACGAGATGAAAAGCGACCTTGTATTGCCGAACGGCGCGCGATTCTACAACGACCACACACATCCGGAGTATTCCACTCCTGAGTGTCGGACGCTTCGAGATCTCCTGGCTCAGGATCGCGCGGGAGAACGTATCGTGCTGCGAGCCGCCCATCGGCGTAACCAGGCGCTCGGCGGCGCGCGGGTCCGGCTGTACAAGAACAACACGGATTTCCATGGCCACAGCTACGGTTGTCATGACAACTATCTCGTCCCGCGGGCCGTTCCCTTTTCTTCTCTTGTGGCGGGCCTGGTGCCGTTCCTGGTGAGCCGACAAGTCATCGCAGGCGCGGGAAAAGTCGGAACTGAAGCGCAGGAATCGAGATATGTTCCAGGGGGCTATCAACTCTCGCAGCGCGCAGACTTCATGGAAACGGAGTTGGGTGTTGATACGATGCATGACCGGCCGATTCTCAACACCAGGGACGAGCCCCATGCGGATCGCCGGAAATATCGACGGCTCCATCTCATCATCGGCGATGCCAACATGTGCGAGTATGCGACTGCGCTCAAGGTCGGAACAACACGGCTGGTTCTCGATCTCATCGAGCGGGGGGCGGCACCTTATGTAGAGCTGGATCAGCCCGTGATTGCTCTGAAACAGTTGTCGCGTGACCCGGACCTCAAGGCTGTGGTCAGGACCAAAGGGGGCCGTACGCTTTCTGCTTTGGCGATTCAAGAACAGTATTATGAGGCGGCTTCTCGAGAGTTGACGGGTTCCGATGAAGAATCAGATTGGTTGTTGGAGGAATGGGGCGAGACCTTGCATCTGCTGACGCGAGACCGCTCACAGTTGGTCGGGAAGTTGGATTGGGTCACCAAACAGTGGTTGCTCGAGACCTTCATTCAGGAAGAACGGCTCGGTTGGGACGATCCGTGGTTGGCCAGTTTGGACCTGGAATATCACAATGTGAACCCTGAACAGGGGCTCTACCTCGGGTTGGAAGCGGAAGGGAAAGCTTGGCGTATGACAACCGATGAACTGATTGAAGAGGCGATTCGTAACGGGCCGGGCGATACACGCGGCGGGCTGCGTGGCGTCTGTGTACAGCGGTTTTCTCATCAGATTACGTCGGTGCAATGGGAAGGCATTCAGTTTGCCGGTGGGATTCGAGCCCACCATCTGGACATGGGAGATCTGTTCGATCCACAAGACGTGCGACGCTGTATGAACGTCTTCCAACGTGCCCATTCTCCGGCTGACGCGCTGGCGACGTGGAGTCACAGAAAGGATACAGGGACATGAAACACATCATGACGCTGGAACGGCGGGAAGGGCCGGTCGATCCCATGCCCAAAGCACCTCGTCCTCAAGAAGAAGGAGGTGGCCCGCGTCGCCCTGATACCGGATCGCCGGATAAGGATAGCCTTATGAAGCGGATGCGCAAGGTTGACCCGAAGCAGGCGGAACGATATCGGCAGCGAACGGGTGAGTAATGGAGAACACGGAGTGACGAGCGTGTGAGGGAGCAGCGAATTGAGGCCGTCGCTTGGAAGTCGACACTTTTCATTGAGGATCGGTGATGAGATGGGTATGCAGGGCGATTTCTATCAGCTCTTGAAGGAACAGGGCTATGTTTTTGGAGTTCCGGGGCAGGCCGGAGCGGGTCAGGAACTGACGACGGCTACGACGATCCTCGCGTTCAAGTATCGCGATGGTGTTCTCGTGGCAGGGGACCGTCGCGCCACCGCCGGCAATATGGTGATGTACGACCGCACCGACAAAGTGTTGGAGATCGACCGGCATAGTGTCATGGCCATCGCCGGAGTGCCTGCCACTGCCTATGAGATGGCGCGTATTCTCGAGCATTCTTTCAAGTACTACCGGCGGACACAGCTTCAGGAGCTCAGCTTCGAGGGCAAGCTCCGCGCGCTCTCCAAACTGCTGAAGGATAACGTCGCCGCAGCCTTGGCGGGGACAGGAGCTGTGGTCCCGATCTTTGCGGGTTACGACGCCGAGCAGGAAACGGCCAAAATTTACTTCTACGACATTCTCGGCGCGGAGTTCGAGGGAGTGGAATATGCCGTCTCGGGGTCCGGTTCGCCGACCATTCGAGGAATTCTTCACTACTTAAACACATGGGGAGAACAGCCGCTGAGTGCGATGCCGGAAGGACTGGCTACTATTCATGCATTGCGGTTACTGACGAGCGCCGCAGAATTCGACAGCGCGACCGGTGGAGTCAACCGAGATGCCGGCCTCTATCCGGTCATCAAGTTCATCACTGCCGGCGGTGTGAGAACGATGCCGGATCCTCAGCTCCGGTCGTTGTTTGAAGCAAACGTTTCTCGAAGCCTGTAAGGATCATGCCTTATGTATGAAGAGCCGTATAGATGGGTCGAGGCGGTCGGGAACCGCCGGCAGTATCTCGACGAGCAGTTTAAGCAAGGAAGCCCGGTCGTCGGCGTCGCGTATGAGACCGGTATTCTGCTCATGACAATGAACAAGGGGACACCGAAGTTGTATGAGGTTTATGACCGTCTGGGTTTGGGTGGGATGGGACATCCGGCCGATCTGGAGAAGCTGCGCTTCAATCTGTTGGAGATGGCGCACGTCGAAGGGTTCAACCGCTCACCGTCTGACGTGACGGGCGGTCGTCTGGTGAAGTATGGCATTGCGCCGGTGATCAAACAGGCGTTCGAGGAGGTATTCAAAGCCCCCTTCATCGTGAAGATCTTGCTGGTCGAGTTAGGCCAGAAATCCGGGAAAGATAGTTTTTTGACGATCAACTACGACGGAACGTTTGAGGAAAAGAGTCGGTATGCGGTGCTGGCGGCTTCATCGGCGATTGAACAGGAGATGACCGCATACCTGAAACAGCAACCGATAGCCTCGCTTGAAGAGGCTATCGGTTCGGCCATACGCACGTTGGCACTTGGGGATCGTGCTCAACGTCACGCGCTCGAAGAGGGCGGAGAACATGGCGACGTTCGGACGGGTTCCGATCAGCAGCCGGTCGACTCCGAGACGCTGTATGCCCATATGCGCCAATGCCTTGCCGACAAAACGATAGAATGCGCCCTGCTGGATCGCCAAATGCAGGGTCCTACCAAGTATCGAACGATCAGTTTAGATGAGTTGGGAAAAGTGTTGCCAGGGCACCTGGTCACCCCGCTTACGTAATCTCATGCTGAACCGAATTTTTGGCTTGGAGACCGAATACGGGCTGTTGATTCACGAAGATCGTCCCAGCCACACGCCGACCTGGTTTGCCCATCGGATCCGTGACCACCTGTTCCATGTCCTGCGCCGCGGCGTGCTCGATCTCCATCACCGGGGGCATGACGAGGCTCCTGGTAACGGGGGATTTCTCACCAACGCCGGACGAGTCTATCTGGATATGGGGCATTTGGAATATGCCTCGCCGGAATGCCATTCTCTGGCCGATGTGGTGGCATCAGACCGCGCCGGAGATCTTCTGCTGCAGCAGGCCATCGAGGATCTCGGTTTCTCAGATCGAGTGTCTTTGATCAAGAACAACATCGATCATGAGACGGATGCGACTTTCGGATCACATGAGAATTACCTCGTTTCGCGGCGGTTTCCGTTTTCGAGGCGTGGAATGGCTCCGCTCGTGACGTTTCTCGTGACGAGGCAGATTTTTACCGGTTCCGGACGTGTCGGCTCCGCTGGTCCACAGGAGGCTTGGATTCAGGTGGATCGGTTGATTGTTCCACGGGCGGGCCTCGGTGGTCGTCATGGCTCGGAAGTGCCGTTTCAAATCTCCCAACGTACCGACCATATTGTGAATGATTTCTTCGAATGGGTTCAGCACAATCGGGCGATCGTGAATACGAGAGACGAGCCCTTGGCCGACCCCAATCAATACCGGAGGATTCATCTGCTGTTGGGCGATTCCAACATGGCTGAATATGCGACTGCGCTGAAGCTGGGCACGACAGGGTTGGTGCTGCAGCTGATCGACGAAGGCCATGCGCCTCAAGATTTGGAGATCGACGAACCGGTGGAAGCGTTGCAGGAGATCTCTCAGGATCAGGAGCGGAACTGGCTGATTCAGCTGCAGCCTCACAGAACGATGTCGGCTCTGGACATTCAAGAGCGCTTTCTGGAGTGTGCCGTGCAGCATTGCCAGGGGCAGGATGAAGAAACCGATTGGGTCCTCGCTCAATGGGCATCGGTTCTCCACGATCTGCGCGGCGATTATCAGAAACTGGTCGGGCGAGTCGACTGGGCGTCCAAGCTTTGGTTGCTCGAGTGCTTCCGAGAAGCGGAACATGTTGCATGGACTGACCCCATGCTGAAGAGTTTGGATCTGGAGTATCACAATCTGAATCAAGGAAAAGGGCTGTACTATGGATTATTGGAAGAAGGGCGCGTGCCTCGTTTGACCACCGACGCTTTGATTCATCTGGCGATGGAAGAAGCGCCCAAGAATACACGTGCGTATGGCCGCAGCGCGCTGGTGAAGCACCTCTTGAATATGTGGCCTGCCACCGAGGCGGATCATCTCACGGATTCCGACGGGTTGTTCCCACCCTATGTCATCAACTGGTCAATCTTTCAACTGCGCGGTCGTACGCCGTTTCCCATGCCGGACCCCTTCAAGACCTATCTCGAAGACGTACGAGCCCATCTCGAGAACGTGATCGTCTAAGTCCTCCAGTTTCATTATTAGCAGTTTGTTTCCCAGCAGAGATTCCCCCGTGCTAAGCTTTTGTCCGAATGTCGGACGGCATGTCAGCACGAAGGACTCCGGACTGGAGATAGGTCATGAAAACGCGCAGGTGGATGATGGAGTATGGCGTGGCAACGGGTCTGGCGTTCCTCCTGGCGATCATTCTCAGCGAGATTCCGTTGTTCCGGGAAACCTCGGTGGGCAAGCTGCGGGCGTCGGACCTCGTCCAGTTCGCAGGCTATGGTGGATCATTAGTGATTGCCTGGCTGGGCGCGCGTGAATTGTCTGTCGATCCGCCGGCGGAATGGAAATGGATCGCGCCATTTCAAGGAGTGATTCTGCCGTTCGCAACGCTGCTGGCGCTCGGCATCGCCTACGGTGTGTTGCTCTATCTCCTCGAGCCGTTTCTCGGGAAGCCGGGAAAAGTGATGTACAACTGGGTCTTCATTGCGGCCATCGTTGCCGACAGCGTATGGCTGATCCTGAGTTGGATCCGAAAATGCGTTCCGCTCGTTTCATCGACAAAGCCTCATAAACTGGACAAGGCGGCATAGTCCAATTCAGCCGCAACCCCGGCATGGCTTTGTTAGATCCGTCTCGTTAAAAAGTCTACGATTCGATTCTCCGCCCAGTAGGGATCCTCTCCGTTCCGGCTTCGATGAAAAAATCCACAATGACCTCCGTAGCGAGGAGCGATCATGCGAATTCTGGGATGCCGTTGAATCTTCGGCACAGTGAACATCGGGTAGGGAATGAAGGGGTCGTCTTGTGCTGTAATGATGACGGTAGGAACGGAGATGTTTTCGAGCACATGGCGTGCCCCCGCCCGATCGTAGTAATCGGCGCCGTCCCGATATCCGCCGTCTCCAGCGGTGTAACAATCATCAAATTCACTGATCGTGGCGATCTGATCGAGTGCCGACAGATCCCACTTCCCAGGCAATAGCGCCGCTTTTCGCCGAAGGCGTGATTTCAACCTCGTCAGAAAATGACGATGGTAGAGCCAATTGCGCGGTTCTTCCAACGCGCGTGCGCATACAGTCGGGTCGATATTCGGGCATACAGCTGCAACTCCCGCGAGGGCCGGTTCGGATTGGCCGAACTCACCGGCTGCCTTGAGCACCAGATTCCCTCCCATGGAATAGCCGACCAACCAGATGTCGTCCAATCCGTCTCGATGAACCAACTCGCTGATGATCGCGCGGTAATCTGCGCTCAAGCCGCTGTTATACAGAGTTGAGGAGAGATGTTCGGTCCCGCCACAAGTTCGTTGATTCATACGAACGACGTTGAAACCCGAGCGATAGCTCTTTGCCGCGATGCCGCGCATGTATCGAGAATCGCTGCAGCCTTCAAGTCCATGGACCAAGATCACGGTGGGAGACGTCTCGCGATTGTCTTGCCAATGACAGAATCCTTGGAGTTGCGCGTGTGGTTCGACGGAAAAGAGACGTGACTCTTGAGGCAATCCTGCCAGGGACGTGTCCCGCGGCAGGTAGCGAGGGACGAGCGTCATGAGATGAGCGTTCCGAAGGGGGGCCGGAGGCTGAAAGGACGAGGCAATATCAAGTATCGTGTGATTGATCATAGGCTGCAGTATGGTGCACCAGGCCTTTTCGATGGAGAGTGGACCTTGCTGCCCATTTTTCTCATACCATATGCGTCCGATGAGAAGCATCGATTTCTGAACCATACCGCCATTCTAATAGAGGAATTGTGCTTCGGCTATCGGTGAAGTCATGAGGATTTGTTGTGAGCAGGGTTGGATTCCGGCAAGAGATGGCTATATCGTATGAAGAAGCGAGCACTGAATCGCCGGCCGGATTGTCGACATTGCATGGGAGAGAAAGCCACTACAGGGAGAAGTCTCAACGAAGGGCAATCCGACACAAGATAAATTGGCTCCCCGGGCAGGACTCGAACCTGCGACCAGCCGGTTAACAGCCGGCTGCTCTACCAACTGAGCTACCGGGGAACAGAGGTTCAAGTGAAAGAAGGTAATATTCTAGCAAAACTTTTCGTGCAATAGGGAGATTTTTTAGACGTCGAAATCTTCGGTCTCGTCTTCATCGGATAAAGCGTCGGTGTTGCCTTTGGCCAGTGCGGCATAATGTTTGGCCCATGTGAGATAGAGATTGCCGCTATCGCGCATGGTGTCGGCTGCTTTAACGAGTTTTTCGACGAGTTCCGGGTCCTTGCCCGTGGCTTGGATGACCGCTGCCCGTCGCTCGATCGCCTTTGGATATTCGTTGACCAAGCCGGCAATTTCCCCGAGCAACTCATCAATCACGTTGTCTTCATTTTCCATAGGGACCTCACTAAGCAGCAACAAAAAGCCCCATAGCGCTGACGCTATGGGGCTTTCAATTCGAATCGAATCGGTTTAGCCCTGGTAGGCTTGCCCCAAGGCTGCGGATTCGCCCTTTTTCGACATCAACTGTCCGGTAGCGCTAACAGCCTGCATTGTGATGGCTTCGTGCTTGGCGGCGTTGCAGACGACGACACATAGTTCGCAGCCTTTGCAGCGGTCGATAATAACTTCGGCTACCATCTTGCTGGTGTTCAAATCTAAACAGTTGGCCTCTGGACAGTACATGATGCACAGCCGACAGCCTTTCTTGGCCGTGCATTTTTCATCGATGACTTGCGCGACATTATACATGCAACGTGATTCCTTCTGTTACGCAGCGACGGCCGGATTGCCGACTCGCAGCTCGATCTTGTTCTTCTCGGCCCATTCTCCGGCGATTTCGTAAGCCCGCTTCACGGTTGCTAGATTTTTCGCCAGGAGCATTTCTTTCTTGGCGAACTTCTTCTTGATCGCTTCGTCCAGTGAGGCGGTTCCACCGGAAGCGACAAACTTCTTGCCGAATCTTTCTTGGAGGGCACCATCTAAAGCTTCCATCGATACGCAATTGGTAATGCCGGCAACCGAACCGATCATGGTCATGTTGGTCGACAATTCCGTACCTGCAGTCTCGATTGCCAGCTCGGTTCCGGCGATATAAAAGACGGCCACATTCAAGTCTTCGAGGCGCTGAACGTCTTCTTCCGACAACAGAGGTTGGCCGGAATTGATAATAACTACGCCGCCTTCCTTAATCCCTGAGTAGAACGGCATGGTATAGCTTTTCCCCATCGTAATGACCTGAGGATGGAATACCTCGATCACATCCGGGAATACGAGTTCGCCGCGATCATAGATCCGTTCAATGCCGATTCGGCAATAGCTTTCTGCCGGCGCCATGCGTTTCTCGGCACCAAAGAATGGGTTTGAGATGGAGAATTTCCCATCCCGGTTGGCAGCCATGGCCATGACATGAGCGGCGGTGACGGCGCCCTGCCCGCCCAAACCAGACATCCGGATATTGAGTCGTTTCTTGATCATGAATGGCCTCCGGTCTAATTCGCTTGTGCTTGTGCAGCCAATTGTTTAGCCGCTGCTTTCCGCTCTTTGTCCTTTGCGGCCAGTTCAGCCAACAGTTGCTTTGCCGGTTCGCTGACGTATTCCTTATACGCGAAACGCTCGGTCGGCTTTTCTGAGTCACGCATTTCTTGCAACCCCTCCATGCTGTTCTTGCCGATTTCGAGAATGCATGGCGTGTAGAGCTGGAGATAGGTGGGGCCGATTTCTCGGGCGATATGTACCGCGTTGCGGATGACTTTTTCGACCAGCGACGGTTTGCTGACGGTGCAGTTCACAACATAGTGACAACCGGACTCACGAGCGATCTCAGGCAGCCGCACCTTATCGAACAACTTCCCGACGGGTGCCATCTTGGCGACAAATCCTTTTTGCATGAGCCCGCTCTCCTGGCCGCCGGTGTTGGCGTAAAGCTCATTGTCGAAGCAAATCGTCGTGAATTTCTCTTGCCGGAACCATGCTTGCAGCGTCATGTCCAATCCGATGTCGACAGTGGCACCATCACCGGCGAGGACGACGACGTCCTTCACGCGATCGGGGAATCGGACGCTGAGGGCGCGCTTGAGGCCGGATGCGATTGCGTTCTGGTTTCCGAACAACGAGTGGATGTTATGAACGGCGACCATTGGAAATACTAGGCTCGTACAGCCGGTAGAGCCGACCATGACGGTATCTTCTGGATTCGGGAGAGAGGCCAAGATGTAACGGAAGGCCATCGATTCAGGGCAGCCGGCACACAGTGAGTGCTGCTCAATCAATTCCTTGGATGTCCCGATGTCTTTCCAGCCCCGGTCTTCCTTGCCGTAGGTCGCACTTTTCACGAGGTCTTGGTAGTCCGACGGCATGATGTCGTACAGGGCTTCGGAAATTTGGATACGTTCTTTGCTCATTATGGCCTCCTCAGGTGCGCTCATCTAGAGCGAACAGGTTCGAAATCAACACAACTCAGCTTCCACGACCAGCCAGGGAGAAGGTCTTCATCCCGAGGGCTGTCTTGATCTCCGATACGATAATTTCGGGTGGCATGGTCATGCCGCCGCAGACATGCGGACCGGCATGAACACGATGAGGATTTGGGATCGTCGCCCGGATTTCCTTGGCGAGCCAACCGGTCACGTTGAACTCTGGCACAAAAATGTGTTTCGCGTTCTTGGTAGCCTCTCGAATTTCTTCTTCCGGCCAGGGGCGTAAGGTTTTCACCTTCACCAGACCACATCGCACGCCTTCGTCCTCCAACAACCGGATCGCTTCTCGACCCTGAGAAACAGCAGTGCCTGAAGCTACGATCACGACATCTGCGTCTGTATTTTCCGTGTCGATCAGGCCATTTAGCCAATGGATCGAATGTTTTCGCGAGCGTTCGACAGCAGCCCAAATCTCTTGCTGCCAACTGGCATGGGTTGCATAGCTGATATAGTTACTCTTCATGACAAATGGGTCGCGCATCATGCGAACAGGCGGACATTCCATATCCATACACGGTACGGGGGATCGGTAGGGATCATATGGCGGGAGGCACATGTTCGCAGGAGTGAGATTCACAACATCTTTTGTGTGTGTAACAAAGAATCCGTCGCAGCAGAGTGCGAGCGGGAGGTGTACATCCGGCTCTTCAGAGACCATGTACCCTTTCAGAATCCAATCGAAGAAGTCTTGAGCAGTTTCTGCGTGCCACACCAGCATGCCGGTATTCAGCAAGTAGGCAATCTCAAGAGTGTCCGGTTGTATTGACAAAGGCGAGTTGATACCTCGGCAGGTTACGATCATTTGGATCGGCAACCTCGACCCAGCCCACATTGGAAAGTTTTCCATGGCGCGCATGGTGCCGGGTCCTGCGGTTGTGGTGAATACCCGAGCCCCACCGAACGCGGAACCTGCGCATTGCGACATGACGGCAAATTCGCTCTCGCCTCGGAAATAGTCTCCGATATAGCCTTCCGCAAATAATTCGCCGATCAATGCGGCGGCTTCACTCTGTGGTGTGATCGGATACGCGATCATGACATCGCAGCTTGCCCGACGGAGAGCTTCCTTGATGACTTCGCTACCCGTGAAGAATGAAGGCGTGCGCGGAGCCTCATTCATCATTTTCCAGGTATCTGTATAGGTCTGCCCTTTTTTATTCTGCGTTCCAATGACTGATTTTGTTTCTGCCATGGACTCGGCCTCCTTTCACACGCTCGTGGGTCTCAATCGTTAATTCGAAGCCCCGTTCTTGGTTGACGAACGTGGCTGGACGGTCCCTTTCAATCGCTTCACGGTATCGGCCAATCGCATGATCTTGTCGACGGATGCATCGCGGAATGAAAGCATGGCGTCCTCATGGCCGGCCTGCGCACACATAGCAATAGTATAACAGGATGTTCCACCACGAATGATTTTTAGCGACAGATTAGCCTGGTGACAATGGACGCCGATAAATATGCAGCAGTCGATCTTGTTGTGCCAGATCGTCAAATTGGGATGATTCGGGTTGATCTCGACTTCAGGGTTGATCTTTGGATACTTGGGGCGGTAGTCCGGCATGGGGATCAACATCGGCTTTTGGGTCGGCTGAACGCATTCCTTGAGCGTGTTAAAAAGATGGCGAATGGCCGTCGCTTTCTTTGCAGCCTTTTCGTTCCATGCCCACAGCACCAAAGGCCCGGGGAAGATTGTCGGGACTTTTGCCATTAAGAACTGACGCGCCGCTTCTTCATAGGCTTGTTCTTCCGAGGTGATCACGCCGTTGATGTGGGCTTCTCCAGGATTCGGTAGTCGAATCCCCATGCTGGCAGCGGCTGGTGGAAGAAAGTGTTCTGGCCCTGGGAGCACACGATAGTCACTCATCACAACCTACACTCCGGGAAAATATTGGGTTGATGAAAGAAATGGTGTTTGTTCAGCCACTTGATTCTCCAAGCACTTTAAGCTGTTTCTCAATCATTCCGCAACATCGCAGAAGGCCCACGGAAATGAGCGTTCGGGCCACTAGTAGGATAGACGAATTAGGCCCTTTGTCCCAAGTCGGTCAAGGAACTTGGGGCGTCGCGCACAATGCCCGCCGCATTATAGGTAGCACTCTTTTGGATTGTCAAATGAGGGTTCTACGAGCGGTCCAAAACATGGGTTTGCGCAATGACCCCAAGGAAACTCCGAGCGAAGAAAAGTCGCTATGGGAGCTGTTCGCAGGCTTCCGTTGATCCGAGCATGCACGCTCGTTCGAAATCGTCTTTTGCGGAGCGCCCTTCCAGTCCTTC
Source organism: Nitrospira sp. (assembly GCA_024760525.1). NCBI lineage: Bacteria > Pseudomonadati > Nitrospirota > Nitrospiria > Nitrospirales > Nitrospiraceae > Nitrospira > Nitrospira sp. Next base: position 3,082,182 of record CP060499.1, on the reverse strand, counting down.
CTGATAAAGCTGTGCTCTTGCGAGCAAGGTATGAATATCGGTGGGGTCGGCTCGTAGGATCGCGCTGAGGTCGTCGATTGCCTGGATCGGTCTTTCCAACTTTCTATAGACCGTGCTCCTGAGAAAATACGCCTCTTTCTGGTAGGGAATCCAACTATCAGGAATTCGAGGCGGCAAGCACTTATGTAAGACTGTTAGAGCCGCGGCCCACTGTTTGAGCGCGACCAATTTGCGGGCCTCGGCGGTGTACAAAACAATGAGCCGGTGACGCGCCAGGTCAAAGAAGGGATCGAACGCGAGGGCCTGCTCGAACGAGTGCGCGGCTTCCTCGGGGCGATTGAGCCACGTGTTCACGTCGCCATGACCAAGAAGAGCCCAGGTATTCCTGGGATCCATGAGCAGTGCGCGATCGAAATCCATCCGGGCATTGTCGACATATTCGGAATATTCGCTCGGTCTGGATTTGTTGGAATATGCAGCGGAAGCGAGCCGCAGGTACGTTTGGCCGCGTACGATCAAAGGTTCGACGGATTGAGGGTCCAAAGCAGCGGCCTGCGAGGTCAAGTCAAGCTTCTGGGGAAGCAGTTGAGCGAGAATCGCTTTCTCGACCAAGGTCCGAGCCTGTTCACGGGCCTTATGGGTGCGGCCAAGAGGCTCGATAATGAGCGTCCGTGCTCTGATCGGAGAAGTTCTCAGCTCATCAAGCTGCGCCTTGAGTTCAATATTCTCTTTCTGAAGACGACGAAAGTGTTCGGCAAAACGCTGTTCGGAATGCCATCGCTGAACCGCTGCTTGAAGGTTATCAAGGTCGACGACCGCGCGAATACGAATATAGAAACTAGGCCGGTCATTTACGAAAGAGCGGCGTGACTCCAGAATTTCGGTTCTTGTTATTGCGGCAGCAATTGTGCGAACCTCCAATGAACTTGATTGGAGGCTTGTGCCCGACTCGATTCTTTCTAGGTCGTGAAAGGTTGACTCAATGTATAGCCCTGCTTCCTCAACCGCCCTACGTTGGGCTCGCTGGAGCACTCGTTCCTCGGCTGAGGCGAGTGTGTCACCATCTCCCATCACGTAGTGTCCTTCAGCCACGACGGTGGTTTCCGAAGCATTCGTGTGTTGATACAGAGCGAGTATTGAGACAGTGATGAGTGAAATCACACCCAACATGTGGCGAAAAGTCATGCCACAACTATACCGCTCGGGTTCAGGTCAGACAATGCTTCAAAAGTGAAGGGGAAGTCTTGTACGGCGCACGAGGGAGGCGTCAGGCTTGTTTGGGAAAGACCTGCATAAATGGGTGAATTTCAAGTCTTTCGAAGACGCCTTGAACCGTATATGGGTCATTGCGGGCGAACTCTTCGGCCTCCGCCTGAGTCTCGAACTCCAAGACCAGCAAGCTTCCGGCTTTATCCGTCAGGGGGCCGGCCAAAACCACTCGACCTTCCTTATCCAGCGGTTCGAGATTGGCTAAATGAGCAGGCCGATGCACCTTCCGCTTGGCTTCTCCTTCTGGGCTATCATAACCGATGATGACGAACTTCATATCACTGGTCGGCTGATCAGGTTGTCACTATTGGATCGGACCCAGAGATCGGACTAGGTGGGTTCTTCTTCAATGGGACAACGATCGTTGTATCCGGTTGTGACTTCATGCCACCACCGGATTTCTTTTTCGCCGAGTTTCCAGCACAAGTAGACGATTCGCCCGTTGCGAATATGCGGAAAGTCGCACAACCCTAGGTCGATGTCCTTCACAACGACTCCCAATTCATGGATAGCGTGGAGGTTGGTGCTGATGTCTTGGAGGCTTTTTACATACGGGACTCCAGCGGGCGTCCCACCTCCAAAACAAGCCTTGGCCGAGGCTTTGCTCACTTCCTCACGCGTTCGCAGAAGCACGGCCTTACTTTCTTGGACGGTCGACAGGTGCGCCTGGAGCTGAGGGATTAACTGATTCGCCTCGAAGAGGGAGAAGACCCGGTCTGGGCTGGTTTCGTTTTCGTCCCGTGCCATATGGTGATCGTGGAGTCTGTGTAACATACTTTACATTCTGTGAACAAGTCGAGAATACGATTATGTTCGAATTGGCTACGACGAGAAAGTTTCTGCAGGAAACAAAAAATCCAAATGCTAGTTGACAACCGATTGGTGCGTGGGTATCATTGCCACAGGATCTAAAACGAGCTGACTCTCTCCCATTTAGAATTCAATTCCGGAACCTATCTCGAATCAAACCTAGCAGCAGTGTGAGTGAAGTCATCAGCAAGCCGACCAGCAGACTTTGTTTGGGCAGCCATAGTTTCCTGAGAAGAAAAATAGACAACGAACTTCCACGAGTTCTTCCAACCCGACAAACCAAGACTTAATTAAGCTCATCGCCGAGACCAAAACGCGCTTTGCATGGCCAATCAGCTTGGGCGAATTCTTCTAGACGGTATCCGAGCCAAGGATGGAGAGGAGTTGTATGTCAGTAGCTAGGGGGGAAGTAATGCATCTTGCAGAGTTAAAACAGAAATCCATTGCCGACCTGAACGATGTGGCCCGGGAACTGAAAATCGAAGGAGCCGCCAATCTGAGAAAGCAGGAGCTGATCTTTGCGATCCTCCAAGCTCAGACGGAAAAAAACGGGGTAGTCTTCGGAGAAGGGGTGCTGGAAACTCTTCCCGATGGATTTGGCTTTCTCCGCGCACCGGACTCCAATTATCTGCCGGGTCCCGACGACATTTACATCTCGCCGTCACAGATCCGCCGGTTCAACCTTCGCACAGGCGACATTGTGTCGGGTCAAATCCGTCCCCCGAAAGAAAGCGAGCGGTATTTCGCCCTGCTCAAGGTCGAGAAGGTCAACTACGAAGACCCTGAAGTCGCGCGGGATAAGATTCTATTCGATAACCTCACCCCCTTGTATCCCGAAGAGCGACTCAATCTGGAATTCGACCGCGAGGAATATTGTACCCGCGTGATGGATTTGACGACTCCGATCGGTAAAGGCCAACGGGGGTTGATCGTGGCGGCTCCCCGGACCGGGAAGACGATGCTGCTGCAGGCGATTGCCCGAGCGATCCTCAAGAATCACAAGGAAGTGACTCTTATTGTGTTGCTGATCGACGAACGACCGGAGGAAGTCACCGACTGGCAACGACAGGTAAAGGCGGAAGTCATCAGCTCCACCTTTGATGAACCGGCTCAGCGGCATGCCCAAGTGGCTGAAATGGTATTGGAGAAGGCAAAGCGGCTTGTTGAACACAAGAAGGACGTCGTCATTCTCCTGGACAGCATCACGCGCCTTGCTCGTGCCTATAACACTATTGCGCCGCCCAGCGGGAAGGTGCTCTCCGGCGGTCTAGATTCCAATGCTCTACAACGGCCGAAGCGCTTCTTCGGAGCGGCTCGCAACATTGAGAACGGCGGGAGCCTGACCATCATGGCGACCGCGCTTGTGGATACCGGCAGCCGTATGGATGACGTCATCTTTGAAGAGTTCAAGGGAACCGGGAATATGGAAGTTCACTTGGATCGCCGTCTGGCCGACAAGCGCCTCTTCCCCGCGATCGATATCAGTCAGTCCGGGACGAGAAAGGAAGAATTGTTGGTGGACAAGGATCGGCTCAATAAAATGTGGATTCTGCGCAAAGTCCTCAGCCCATTGGGGACGATGGAAGCGATGGAGTTCTTGATGGATAAGATTAGTGGCTCCAAGAGCAATCAAGAGTTTCTCCAATCGATGAACCGATAGGCGGTGCTTGTTTCTTGGGCTTCCTTCAGATAAAGTATTGCCCTTTAGGAATGGGGCACTTGCGTTTGAAATTTTTCGGCAAGGAGTCGTAAGTCATGCAGAAGGGTATTCATCCGGTCTATCGTGAAGCGACCGTCCACTGCGCCTGTGGAAACTCGTTCAAGACACGTACTACCATCGGTGACGTCAGCGTTGATATCTGTTCCAATTGCCACCCGTTCTTCACGGGTACGCAAAAGATCGTGGATACTGAAGGACGCGTTGAGCGGTTCAAAAAGAAGTACGCGAAGACGGGCAAGTAGCGCAGCACCCGGTATGAAAGAGACCCTGCTTCGTGAGCGAAGCAGGGTCTCTTTTTTTATTCCCTCGACGTGACCGTGTAAGATTACAGGTAGGAACGATGGAAGCGGTGTTACTCAAGAAATGGGAGAGCCTCGCGTCACGGTTTCAGGAGTTGACCGATCAGCTCATGGATCCGTCCGTTGTCAGCCAACCGACCTTGTTGCACAAGCTCAGTAAGGAGAGGACTGATCTCGAACCGGCGGTCAGACTTTTGGGCACTTACCACGAATACGCGAAACAACTGGAAGACGCGATGCAAATTCTTGCCGACCCCTCTGCCGGCAGCGAGTTGCATAAGCTCGCGGTGGAAGAGAAAGCCGACTTGGAGCGACAACGGGAGGAAATAGAAGGGCAAGTCAGAGAATTCTTGATTCCAAAAGATCCACGGGACGAGAAGAGCTTGGTGCTTGAAATTCGAGCCGGAACCGGCGGAGACGAGGCGGCATTGTTCGCCGGTGAGCTGTTTCGGCTGTACATCAAATATGCTGAAAAGAAAGGGTTTAAGGTTGATACCGTTGAAGCATCCGAAACGGGCATCGGCGGCTACAAGAACATTGTTGCTTTGATCGAGGGCAAGGGAGCGTACAGCCACTTCAAATATGAAGCCGGTGTGCATCGAGTGCAGCGGGTCCCCGTGACGGAGGCGAGCGGCCGCATTCACACATCCACCGTGACCGTGGCGGTCATGCCGGAGGTCGACGAAGTGGACGTGCAGATTGATCCGAAGGATCTACGAATCGATACGTTTTGTTCATCTGGTGCAGGTGGGCAAAGCGTGAACACGACATACTCAGCTGTTCGAATCACGCATCTTCCAACCGGTGTCGTCGTGACCTGCCAGGATGAGCGGTCGCAGCTGAAAAACCGAACCAAGGCCATGCGGACCTTGCGTGCCAGGATCGTCGAGGCTGAACGGGAAAAGCAAGATGCGGAGATTGCTCAGAACAGAAAGTCGCAGGTGGGAAGCGGCGAGCGGAGCGAGAAGATTCGCACCTACAACTTTCCACAGAACCGGGTCACGGATCACCGAGTCGGTATGACGCTTCACAAGCTGGAATTGGTGATGGAAGGCGACCTTGATGAGATCGTTCAGGCACTGAAAGCTCAACAGCAGCAGGCTGAAACGGCGAAGGTATAGGTGCGGAAGTCTCTATGAATACTGAGCTGAAGACGGTCGGTACGCTTATGGCGTGGACGCGCCAGGCATTGGATCGCTCTGGGACCGCCAACTCAGCACAGGAAGCCGTATGGCTGTTGGCCAATGCTCTGGGTCTGGAGCACCATCAGTTGGCAAGTCGGGCGGAACAACCGGTGACCCCCGATCACCTGGCGCGGGCAGAAGCCTTGGTGTCTCGGCGGATAAAACGAGAACCCCTGCAGTACATTTTGGGCACGCAAGAGTTTTGCGGGCTCGAGTTTCGTGTGAACCCAGCGGTGCTGATTCCTCGACCGGAGACGGAACTGCTGGTCCAGGCTGTTCTCAAGGAGGGTGGGCTTGCCAAAGGTGCGACGCTTGTTGATGTTGGTACAGGGTCAGGTTGTATTGCCGTGACGATCGCGACCGTTCTCGAGGGGGTGCGAATTCTTGCTCTTGATTGTTCCGCTGCTGCGCTGACGGTCGCAAAGGGTAATGCAGAGCGACATGGAGTGGGTGACAAGATTGTCTGGATAGAAGGGGATCTCGTATCGCCGCTTCGAGACCGTGATGTGGGTAGAGCGGTTGATGTCATTGTCTCCAACCCTCCATACATTTCTGACGAGGAATGGGTTCGCCTTCAACCTGAGGTGCGGAATTTCGAGCCTCGCGGTGCCTTGCTTGCCGGGCCACGAGGAACGGAGGTCCACGAACGATTATTCCAAGACTCGAAGGAATTCCTTGTCCCTGATGGATTACTCGTCATGGAAATCGGCCTGGGACAGGGAGCGCTTGTGCGACAGGCGGCGGAACAAACCGGAGGCTACACGGGACTTCAATCTGTAAAAGATGAGGCCGGTATTGAACGAGTCCTCATCGCGAGGCGGGCAGGGTAGGAACCACTGCATGGATGAAATTCTCATCAACGGCGGCAAACGGCTGTATGGGGAAGTCCCCATCAGCGGTGCAAAGAATTCCGCGCTCCCGATTCTGGCCTCAACCATTCTGGGCGGCGGGGAATGTGTGATCACCAATGTGCCAAGGGTCGTTGACGTGCTCACAATGGGAAAGCTCCTGGGAATTCTCGGTGCCAAGGTCTCGCACGAGGGGAATCGCGCGGTCATCCAAGCCGGTGTGATTGAATCGACCGAGGCTCCCTACGACCTTGTCAAGACCATGCGCGCATCCGTATTGGTGCTTGGACCCTTGGTTGCACGGTGGGGCGAAGCCAAAGTGTCTCTTCCCGGAGGTTGCGCGATTGGCTCCAGGCCGGTGAACCTTCATTTGGCGGGATTGGCGAAATTAGGAGCTGACATCGCGATCGAACATGGCTATATCACGGCCAAGGCGAAACGATTGAGGGGTGGACACATCTACTGTGACACACCGACGGTAACCGGTACCGAAAACATCATGATGGCGGCATCGCTGGCCGAAGGCGTGACTGTACTGGAGAATGCGGCGAAGGAGCCGGAGATCGTGGACCTTGCCGACTTTCTCGTGAAGCGCGGCGCCAGAATCCAAGGGGCCGGAACAGACGTGATGACGATCGAAGGCGTGCGTGAGCTCCATGGCGGAGACCACGAAGTGATCCCTGATCGCATTGAGGCCGGCACCTACCTGGCTGCGGCTGCCATGACCCACGGCGATGTGACGGCTAGGCACTGCCGTCCGGGGCACCTTGAGGCCGTGCTGATGAAGTTGCGCGAGATGGGGGCTGATGTGCAGGAGGAGAAGGACCTGGTGCGTTTGACCATGCCTGACAAACTTAGGGGAACCGACGTGAAAACCTTGCCGTTCCCTGGGTTTCCCACCGATATGCAGGCTCAGGTGGTTGCCTTGATGAGCCTGGCCGAAGGTACAAGTGTGGTAACGGAGACGGTGTTTGAGAGCCGGTTCATGCATGTGGAAGAATTGCGACGGATGGGAGCTGATATCCGTGTGGAGGGTAATCGACTGGTTGTGACCGGACGAAAGAAACTCACCGGTGCCCCGGTCATGGCGTCCGACCTTCGTGCCAGTGCCGGTCTGATTGTCGCGGGTTTGGCTGCAGAGGGGACGACTCAAGTCCAACGGGTCTATCACCTTGATCGGGGGTATGAGCGGATCGAAGAGAAACTAGGAGCGTTAGGGGCCGACGTTCGGCGCCGGCAGGTTACGGCGAAGACTCACTAGGGGTTGTCGATGTTGACGATCGCACTATCCAAGGGAAAACTCATAGAATCCGCGCTGGATCTCTTCCGCCGAGCCGGGTACAAAATTGCCGGATTGTCGGGGGAGAGCCGCCGGCTGATCTTTGTCAGTCCCGAAAATGATATGACGTTTCTCATTGTTCGCCCCAGCGATGTGCCGACCTATGTGGAATATGGGGGTGCCGATGCCGGAATTGTCGGAAAAGACGTCTTGATGGAGCAGGATAGTGACGTATACGAACCATTGGATTTGGGATTCGGAGCGTGTAGAATCTCCGTCGCCGCGCTCCAGGGAGAGGCATCGAATGATCGCCTGTCGTCCAAGATTCGCATCGCCACGAAATACCCTCGAATCACCGAGCGCTATTTCAACACGCGTGGAATTCCGGTTGAAATCATCAAGTTATACGGCTCCATTGAGTTGGCTCCGGTGGTGGGACTGGCGGATCGAATCGTGGATTTGGTCGAGACCGGCAGCACACTCAAAGCGCATGATCTTGTCGAAGTAGAAGTCATTGCCCAATCGACGGCTCGTTTCGTCGTCAATCGGGCGAGCCTTCGACTCAAGCAGGAACCACTGATGATGTTGATACGCAAGCTTCGGGCTGTGGTGCCGAACCAGCGTTCTCTATCCGGTAACGGTCGCCCATCGACCACCGGCGCGCGCAGGAAAAAGATGGTTCGTTCATGAAGATCGTCACGCAGGCAGATCGCAACTTTCTCCCATCCTTGAAGAAAGCCGCTCTTCGAGGTCGGACGACCGGCGCGGCAGTTGAAAAGATCGTGCGCACAATCCTGCAAGCGGTCGAGCGAGGCGGCGATAAAGCGGTCCTTCGTTATACCAAGCAGTTCGATAAGGTGGCGCTGAAAGCCGACGCACTTCGTGTGACGCCGGAAGAGATCAAGAACGCCTACTTTCATATCAGGAAAGACGAAGGGGACGCGCTTCGTCTGGCAGCCCAACGGATCACCTCCTTCCATGAGCGGCAGCGGACGAAGACATGGATGTATCAGGACGGGGATGCCACGCTGGGACAAGTCGTCGGACCGGTCGACGCCGTCGGGGTGTATGTGCCTGGAGGAAAGGCGGTCTATCCGTCCTCCGTGCTGATGTGCGCAATTCCAGCCAAAGTAGCCGGTGTGCCTCGCATCGTGATGGTCACGCCGCCCCAGAAGGGCGCGATTAACCCGTATTTGCTGGTTGCGGCCGACATTGCCGGGGTCACGGAAATTTACCGCGTCGGTGGAGTTCAAGCAGTCGCGGCCCTTGCCTATGGGACGAACACGATCGGGCAAGTAGACAAGATCGTCGGACCAGGAAATATCTACGTCGCCACAGCCAAGCGACTGCTCTATGGTACCGTGGGAATCGACATGGTTGCTGGCCCCAGTGAATTGCTGGTGGTGGCTGACGAGGACGCGAAACCCGCCCATGTGGCTGCCGATCTGCTCTGCGAAGCCGAACATGACGAGGACGCGCAGGTATTCCTTGTCACGACCTCCGAGCGGTTGGCCAAGGATGTATCGAAATTGATCGAGGATCAACTCAGAGGGCTGAAACGAGAAAAGATTGCGTCAAAGTCGATTGCGCACCATTCCGTGGCGTTTGTCGTGCCCACCATGGACGAAGCCATAGCGGTAGCCAACGAAATCGCGGCGGAACATCTGACGCTCTCAGTGGATAATCCCTTCGATTATCTCGAGAAGATCCGTCACGCCGGAGCATTGTTCTTGGGGCGCTATACGCCGCCGGCAGTCGCCGATTATATGGCGGGGCCGAATCACGTCTTGCCGACGGGTGGAACCGCGCGCTTCTTCTCACCGCTGTCCGTCAACGACTATGTGAAGGTCAGCAACATCGTCCATTACACGAAACAAGAACTGGCCAAGATCAAAGATCCGTTGGTCCGGTTGGCGCAGATCGAAGGATTCGACGCGCATGCCAAGTCGGCACAGAGCAGGTTCTCATGAAGAAAAACGGGTCGGCACCACGACAAGCCAGCATCCAACGCGCCACCAAGGAAACCGACATCCGTGTCGAGTGGACCCTGGACGGCAGCGGACAGGGGAAGATCGACACCGGAATCCGGTTTTTCGATCATATGTTGGAGCTGCTCTCCAAACATGGGTTTTTCGATCTGACGGTACACGCCAAGGGCGATCTCGACATCGACGAACATCACACGGTGGAAGATGTCGGCATTGTGATGGGGAAGGCGCTGCACCAGGCCTTGGGTGAGAAGGCGGGCATCAAGCGATTTGGGTTTGCCTCGGCGCCGCTCGATGAAACATTGGCGCAGGTCACCGTCGATCTCAGCGGCCGACCGTTCCTCGTCTACAACGTGAATCTGCCGGATCGAAAGATCAAGGCGTTCGATCTCGGCCTGTTCGAGGATTTCTTTCAGGCTTTTGTCACCCACGGCGGCCTAAACCTCCATGTGAATCTCCTCTATGGCCGTAACCCCCACCACATCATGGAAGCGATCTTCAAGGCGCTGGCCAAGGCGCTCGACCAAGCGACGATGCTGGAGGAGCGACTGGCCGGGAAGGTGCTCTCGACCAAGGGTATGCTGTAGCGGATTGGGGTGGGGTATGAATGGGGCTGCTGTTCGAATGGGATGAACGAAAGGCCAGACAGAACCTCCGCAAGCACGGCATCTCATTTGAAGAAGCGAGTACCGTATTTGGCGACACACTGTCGGTCACGATCGACGACCCTTTCCATTCGGTGAGGGAGCATCGGTGTGTGACATTGGGGCATTCATCGAAGCATCGGTTGCTCGTAGTAGTCCATGCGGACCGAAGCGGACGCATCCGTATCATCAGTGCTCGCCCTGCTACGCGCCGTGAAAGGAACACCTATGAAGAAGCTTCTCCGTGAGAGGCGGCCCGACATGCTGCCGGAGTACGATTTTAGCAAGGGTGTTCGCGGGAAGTACGCAAATCGGTATGCAGAAGGCAGTAACGTTGTCGTACTCTCGCCCGATGTCGCAAAAATATTCCGTACGTCGGAGTCCGTGAACGAAGCATTACGAACGTTGGTTCGAGTAGTAGGAAAACCGTCGAGAAAACTGACGGCGTGACGCACCACATCATGGAAGCGATCTTCAAGGCGCTGGCCAAGGTGCTCGACCAAGCGACGATGCTGGAGGAGCGACTGGCCGGGAAGGTGCTCTCGACGAAGGGGATCTTATAACGCAAGAAGCACAGCCGAATATGATTTCTCCACAGGGCAGGTTTCTGAAAGGGAGCCTGCCCTGTGTCTTTGATTATTGGCCATAGACTGACTCAAGGACCATTCGAACTAACTTCCTAGCAATGAGGGTTTTGATTGTCTGACCTGGTGACGAGGTGCCCGTTCGTTGGAAAGAGGTTTTATCTACGGCTTGGAAGAAAATTGAGTTGGGGACGAGGGTGAAGCATCGCGCCAGTGCGTATGAAGGTTGGATAGGAGGGTGGACAGATAATCGGCAATCATTCGAGGGGAATAAGGTCAACCCTGATGGAATGCAGTGTCGCGTTTATATTCATCAGCATCACTCCTTTCGTTTCGCCGCTGAAGAAGACTTGGAGGTCTATGATGACCTAACCGGAGTTCTTGACCGCACAAAACTAGACTTTGAGCATCCAATAGGTGGTGACGAGTTTTCACAATTGCCCATATCTTGTCGGATTCTAGCCTTGGGGCTGTATCGTGCTCGTCCTCTGCTGAAAAGCTCTCCTGAGTACCTCTTCCATACCAACAGGATTGACGGATTAAAGCAAGAATGGGAGCACAATACTTAGATTTTAGGTGAGGAACAATCTGGAGAGGGCAATGTTGGATATTTCTTTAATCGACTGGACCCTATCCTCAAAAAAGGATTTCCGATAGCAATCGTGCCTAGCCATGACCCTGACAAGCCTAACTGGGGACTCTCTAAATTGGTCCGCAAGCTTTCTGAGGCCGGTCGTATCGATGCGACTTCTTGCCTAATTCGCATCAGAAAAATCGACCCCCCTCAGCATAAGCTCAAGGAGTTGAGGGAGAGGAAAAGACTAAAGCGACACCTGGATAGTATCGAAGTTCAAAATGAGTTGCTCGTAAAATCAAAGACGGTTCTGTTGTTAGACGATATCGTAAAAGCAGGAGCGTCTCTTATGGCATGTAAGAAACTGCTTCTTGATGCGGGAGCATCAGAAGTCGTCTGCCTGGCGCTAGGAAAGGCCGTGCAGTAAAAAGGGCAATTCGTGTTAGTTGTAAGTGTTGATTCTTCGAAGGACAAAAAGTAACAAGTCGATCTAGGATTCCGACCGTAGTAAGTGCTTGCCGAACCTCAGTATATCGTCGAGTTTGGTGGCAATGATGGATTTAACGATATCGAGGTTCAACTTGTCATACTCCTCAATTGCCACGTTCCTAAATCCCACCATGCGCTTCATTGCTGCGGCTAATGCCTCATCGGGCAGGGAATGAGCTTGCAAGAGGTCGAACGCATCCCGGCGTCTCGCGGGACGCCCAGCGTGCACTTTCTCACGACATGCATCGCGAGATCGATCGAAACTTCGCAGGCTCGTTGGAGATTGAGCAGAATGGAATCCTGTGTCGTAAGGTCCTGATAGAGGTTGGACGCTATGCCACCGTAGACCGTGCGGATTCTTTCGACGCAGGGTTCCAGACTGGTGACCTTGTTGATGACCACATCATCCGGCAGATACCGATCCGCGCATGCGAATCTCGTTGAGAATTTCTCGCCGCTCTTTCCTCAGACGGGCATAGGCCGAGCAGACAAGATCCTCGAATTCTCCTTGTAGTCGTTCGCTGACCTTGAAACTGGTTCAGTCTCATCCTGTCAATTGAAACACTTGGACTTTCGACTCCGTACTCCCGGTATCCAGTGAACTTGGCGATACAGATTGCCAGTGGCAGGAACCGTTCAGTTGCGGTATTGTTACGGCCTCTTACGTGTGACTGACATGATTGCCATTATTGATTACGGCATGGGGAATTTGCGCAGTGTTTCGAAAGCCTTTGAGGCTGTCGGACACCAGGCGATTGTCACACGCGATGCGTCGACAATTCAGAATGCCAGCCACGTGGTGTTACCGGGTGTCGGGGCGTTCGGGGACTGCATGGCGAACTTAAGACAGTATGGTTTGATCGAGCCGATCAAGACCACGATTCAGTCGGGAAAGCCGTTTTTGGGGATCTGCCTGGGATTTCAGCTCCTGTTCACCGAGAGTGAAGAGTTCGGCACTCATGAGGGGCTCGACATTCTTCCGGGGAAAGTCAGACCCTTTTCACAGGAGCGGGCCCTCAAGGTTCCACACATGGGCTGGAATCAGGTCAGCATCCAACGGCATTGTCCCATATTCGAGAATATCCCGGACGGGGCCGATTGGTATTTCGTCCATTCGTTTTTTGTGGAACCACGCGACAAGCAGATTACGGCTACGACGACGACATACGGCATCCCCTTCACGTCGAGTATCTGGAAGGACAATGTGGTGGCGTGCCAGTTCCATCCGGAGAAGAGTCAAGCGGTAGGGCTGCAATTGATCAAGAATTTTGGAGCATGGGAGTGATGCGGCATGTCCGGCTGTTCCGTATGATTCTTGCGGTCGGTCTCGTGGCGCTGGGGGGCATCGAGATAGGCTGCAGCGGACCAAAAGTCGAAACGAAGTTGTCCAATGAACTCCCCCGGTATGCCATTCGATCCATTGCCCTCATACCGTTTACATCGATCGCGACGCCCCAAGCACCTGATCAAGGCGAACTCTACCTCCCGACTCCCGACAGCGTCCGCCGGTCCGATATTTCTTTGGTGATTCCGCCGAATACGCAGCCCGCTCCGAAGCAAACGATGATTGTGCCGGGATATGCGGCTGAGAAGGTGACGGAGCTGTTTTGGGGGCGCCTGCAGGATCGAAAAGGGGTTCGCGTGTTGTCTCCTGCCGATTCGGCGAGAGTTTCCTTGGGTAATGGAGCGCAGGCTGGAATGAGGCCGGAGAAAGCCGCAGCCGAAGTTGCGAAACGCCTGAAGGCGGATGCCGCATTGATGGGTCTCGTATCCGTGTACCAAGAGCGGGTCGGCAGTCGATTAGGGGCCAATCCTCCGGCGACCGTCGGCTTTAATGTTAAGGTGGTGGCGTCGGACGGGCAAGTGCTCTGGGCTGGGGGATACTATGAACGTCAGCGGCCCATGACCGAAGACCTTATGGGGTTTTTGCAGCGATGGGCCTTCATCACGGCGGATGAACTGGCAGAATACGGTGTCGACGAGATCCTGAAAGAGTTTCCATTCGGCGCGGCGGAGGATAAGTAATTATGTTGGTTATTCCTGCCATCGATCTGAAGGACGGGCGTTGCGTGCGGCTCCGGCAAGGCGATATGGCCGCCGAAACGATCTATTCTGACGATGTTGCGGAAGTCGCATGCAGGTGGCAACAGAGCGGAGCCGCTTTGATCCACGTCGTGGATTTGAACGGAGCGGTCGACGGCGAGCCCAAGAATCTGCCGTACATCCAATCCGTCATGAGGTCGGTCAGTATATCGGTTCAGGTCGGTGGCGGCATCAGGACTCTGGAAACGGTTCGGCAGTATCTGAGTGCCGGCATCTCGCGCGTGGTGCTCGGTACGGCCGCGCTGATGGATCGGGCCTTTCTCGATCAGGCTTGCCGGGAATATCCGCGGCGGATCGTGCTTGGGCTCGATGCGCGGGACGGCCGAGTGGCGGTCAAGGGCTGGACAGCCGTGTCGGATGTCAAAGCGATCGAACTCCTGAAAGACCTCTCGAGTTGTGCCATTGGGGCGGTGATCTATACCGACATTGCGCGAGACGGCATGCTGAGCGGGCCGAATCTGTCTGCCTTGAAAGATATCGTGGACGCCTCGCCATTTCCGGTGATCGCCTCGGGAGGAATTGCTCGTCTAGAGGATCTTCGTGCGGTCCAGTCGCTTGGTCCCAAAATTGAGGGAGCGATTGTCGGCAAGGCACTCTACGATGGCAAGCTGGACTATCGGGCCGCAGTCGCCGCTCTTACTCCCAATCCCATCGCCGGGTGACATGCTGACCAAGCGCATCATTCCCTGTCTTGATGTCAAAGAGGGCCGAGTGGTCAAGGGTGTCAGCTTCGTGAATCTCCGCGATGCCGGTGATCCGGTTGAAGCAGCCGTGGGGTATGATCACGAAGGGGCGGATGAACTCTGTTTTTTGGATATCACAGCCTCGCATGAAAATCGGAAGACGATCATCGACGTCGTCGAGCGGACGGCGGCCCGTGTATTCATGCCGGTAACGGTCGGCGGCGGCGTGGGAACGCTCGACGATATTCGAGCCTTATTGAATGCAGGGGCAGATAAAGTAAGCATCAATACCGCAGCGGTCCGACGGCCTGAGTTCGTGCAAGAAGCCGCTCAGCGGTTCGGCACGCAATGCATCGTCGTGGCCATCGACGCAAAGCAAGCCACGGGGGGGCACTGGGAAGTCTACACGCATGGTGGGCGGCAACCGACCGGACTCGATGTGGTCGAGTGGGCAAAGCGGATGGAACAGTACGGCGCCGGTGAGATCTTATTGACCAGCATGGATCAGGATGGCCGACAGACCGGGTACGATTTGGACCTGACAGCCGCCGTATCAGGAGCCCTCCCGATTCCTGTGATTGCGTCGGGTGGAGTGGGGACGCTCGACCATCTCTACGATGGTTTTGTGAAGGGCAAAGCGGACGCGGTCTTGGCCGCTTCCATTTTTCATTTTCGGACCTATACGATCTCCCAAGCGAAGGCCTATTTAAAGGAACGTGGTGTCCCAGTCCGCATCAATCATACTATCGCTCGAGTCGCGTGATCGAATGAACCAAACAGAGGTTGATCGCTTTAAATTCGATGAGCAGGGCCTTCTCCCGGCGGTGATTCAGGATTGGCTCGATGGGACAGTGTTGATGCTCGGGTATATGAATCAGGAAGCGCTTGCCAAGACGGTTGCCACAAGAAGGGTGCATTTTTGGAGCCGGTCCCGAAACAAGCTATGGGAGAAGGGGGAAACGTCCGGTCATACGCTCCATGTGAAAGAGCTCTTCATTGACTGCGACGATGACACCATTCTCGTGAAAGCTCAACCGGCCGGGCCGACCTGTCATACAGGGGAACGGGCCTGTTTTTTTTCGAGACTAGATGAACAAGGCCGTGTCGTTCGTCCGAACTCACAAGATGCCCAGGGAGGAATTCTTGAAAGCGTGCTCCGGACCATCAAAGATCGCCGCTCCACCCCGCAGGCAGGCTCTTATACCTCGAAGCTATTCGAGGGGGGGCATGACAAAATCCTCAAAAAGGTGGCCGAGGAAGCCGGGGAAGTCCTGTTGGCGTCAAAAGGCGGTAAGAAAGAGGAGGTCGTCTACGAGATCGCCGATCTGTTTTTCCACACGCTGATGGTCCTAGGGTACCACGATATTTCGTTGCAGGACATTTATGAAGAGTTGGGACGTAGATTTGGGAAGCCGGGCTTGCGGTTGGAGAAGTAGGCATAGGCCATCCTCGACGAGCGCTGCTTGGTTCGATGGTTGGATCCGGCCTCGCATAGTGGAAAAAGAAACCTGCTTCATGAGGTCGATATGAGCGATTGTCTCTTTTGTAAGATCGTGGAGAAGAAGATTCCGGCGAAGCTGGTCCAAGAGGATGAGCACACCGTGGCCTTTGACGACATTCATCCTCAAGCGCCTGTCCATACGCTGGTGATCCCCAAACGGCATGTGTCGGCCATTCAGGATCTCGGGGCCGGCGATGAATCCTTGCTGGCGCGATTGCTGATGAGTTGTACAAAAGTCGCAGCCCTTAAAGGGCTTCAGGAGTCCGGCTATCGGCTGGTGACGAATACCGGGAGAGATGCTGGGCAGACGGTCTTCCATCTCCATTTTCACGTGCTCGGCGGGCGACACATGAGTTGGCCTCCAGGCTGAACCCGATGGTGAAAATGCCGGCCGGCTTCGTTCTCAGTCAATTGACACCTTTCGTTTTCGTCTGTTAGTCTACTCGGTCAATTATTCTAGTCATTTAGCAACCGTTCCGTCCGGTCGTGCGAGACGGCATGAAGGAGCCCGGCTCTCGTGGGTAGAGGTTTGATTTCTGAAGATGTGATCAACCGGATCAGGGATCGCGTCGACATTGCCGATGTCGTCGGACAACATATCTCCCTCACCAGAACCGGACAGAATCTCAAAGGGCTCTGCCCGTTTCATGCGGACAAAAATCCCTCTTTCACGGTGAGTCCTTCCAAACAAATTTTTCACTGCTTTGCCTGTGGCGCAGGCGGGAACGTCTTTACATTTCTGACCAGGCTGACCGGTGAAAGTTTCCCGGACGTGGTTCGGGATCTTGGACGAAAGGTCGGGATCGAGGTTCAGGAGGCTTCTCCGCATGCCCAGGCTCAGATGTCACAGCTGCAACGGCTTGAGCAGCTGAATCAGGCGGCGGCGCTCTGGTTCCAGCAAAACCTGCGGGATGGTCGAATCGGAACCGGTGGGCGCCAGTATTTGGAAGCCCGTGGAATTCAACAAGCTACTATTGATCGCTTTTTGATCGGCGTCGGCTCGGCGGAATGGGATGGCTTGCTCAGAGCATTGACGAAGCAGGGCTTCTCAACCGCCGAACTTCTTACCGCCGGATTGATCAGTCCCAGAAAAAACGGGTCGGGCTATTGCGACAAATTTCATGACCGGGTGATGTTCGCGATCACCGATCTTCGCAAGCGCGTGGTGGGGTTCGGCGGGCGCGTGCTGGGCGAGGGCATGCCCAAGTACCTTAATTCACCGGACACCCCTCTGTTCAAGAAAAGCCAGACGCTCTTTGCTTTGGACCACGCGCGTGACGCCGTCGGCCGAACGAAAACCGTGATTGTGGTCGAAGGATATTTTGACGCGATTGCGCTGCATCAAGCCGGCATTGCACATACCGTCGCCACGCTGGGCACCGCCTTGACCCCTGAACATGTACAAATCATGCGGCGTTTTGCCGACAATGTCGTTCTGCTCTTCGATCCGGACGCCGCAGGGGTGCGAGCAGCCTTGAGGGGGTTGGATTTGTTCGTGAACAGCGGGTTGGGGGTCAAAGTGGTCACGTTACCGGCAGGCGAGGATCCCGACACGTATGTTCGAAAACATGGTCCCGACTCGTTCGTACGTTTGGAGGAACAGGCGCCGAGTCTACTGGACTTCGCGTTGGAGCATAGTCTCAAGGCGACGGAAGCGGGTACGATCGAGGGCAGAATCCGCAGCGTGGATGAGATCCTCCGAATTCTACAGAGGAGCGAACATCCGATCGAGCGGGAAGAACGCCTCAAAGTTGCGGCCGAACGGTTGGGAATCAATCAATCGCGTTTGATCGAACGCTATCCCGCACTCATTGCCCGGCAGAGACAGGATTCCGGGACAGCGCGACCAGGGGGTGCAGGTAAGACGGTAGATTTCCTCTTCAAAGGCATGCCGGAAGAGCGGGACTTGGTGGTCCTCATGTTGGGTGGCATGCTTTCGGCGACCGATGTGCGGCGTCTGCAGCCAGAGAAATTTTCTGTGGAGGCCTGTCGCAAGCTTGTGAAACTGGCGTTGACCCACGTGGGCCGCGACGGACGCATTCAGATCCAGCCGGTATTGGATGAGTCCATGGATGATCCCGATTGCGGGACCCTGGCCACGGAGCTGTCGCTTCGTGAGGATCATTTCGACGACGTGCCGGCTCACATCAACGATTGTCTGGATCGTCTGGACCGAAAGCGATCGGAACAGGCGCTGAGGGAGCTTATTGCGGGACTGAAAACGGCCGAACGCGAAGGTCGGGTGGACGATGCGCGTTTGTTGAACGCGAAGATCAACGAAGTACGGATGCGGAAAGCCGGCACGCAGGCCGCCGGTGTGGTTTCATTGGTGAAGGAGTAGTCATGCCGAAACAAGAGTTGCTCGGTGAGGTGAAGAAGCTGATTACGATCGGGAAGGAAAAAGGATTCCTGACATATGACGAGCTCAATAGCACTTTGCCCGCTGAAGTGGTGTCTTCAGACCAGTTCGGCAGCATTATGGCGATGTTCGGTGAGATGGATATCGAAATCGTCGAGGGGGCGGAGGGGGAGCGGCTACAGAAACGATCTGAAGGCGAGGGCGGCGAGGATGTGGAGGACGTCGAGGCGGAGGCCGAGGAAGAGAACGATAAGGCGATCGATCTGACGCCTGGGGCGCTCAGCCGTACCGACGATCCTGTGCGCCTCTATCTCAAGGAAATGGGGAGTGTGGCGCTGCTCAGCCGCGAAGGCGAGATCGAAATCGCCAAGCGAATTGAAGAGGGCAAAAAAGATATCGCCTCGGTGATCTACGGCATGCCGATGACCATCGAGTTCGTCCTGGCTCTTCGCGATCAGCTCAAGAACGCCAAGATCGATGTGCGCGAAATCGTGCCGGTTCAAGAGACCGAGGAGGATTTTGAGGAAGAGCAGCAGCCGGTGGAGCGGGATTACGAAGAGCTGCGGGTGAAGACGCTGGAAGCATTGAACTCCGTTCGGAAGGTCTCGCTTGCGCTCAAGGCGCTGGCGGAGAAGGGCAAGCATATCGGCAGTGATCCGGTCAAACAAAAGAAGTACAAGAAGCAATTCGATGCGATCCGCCAGCAAGTGGTGAACAAGATTGAATCGGTGAACCTCCATGGTGTCTTGAAAGACCGGATGGTGCAGCGCGTTCGCGATCTCGCGGTCCAGATTAGGGCGGCGGAACGGGAGGCGGTCAGTTGCCAGCGCCGCATCGGGGTGGGCGGAGAGGCCGGGGCCGAGCTTCTGCGAAAGATGTGCCGGAGTCGTCAGGATTTCTTGGCGGTCAAACGGAAAACCGGAGTATCGGAAGAGACCCTGCTGGAGATTCGGAAAGTCTATCAAGCCGCCAAAGGGAAGGTCCGCCAACTCGAAACGGAAGAAGCGCTTGTCCCGGCTGAAGAAATCAAGGACGCGGTCAAACATCTGGACATTGCCGAAGAGAAGGTCAAGCGCGGGAAGGCGGAGTTGGTCGAAGCGAATCTGCGTCTCGTGGTCAGCATCGCCAAGAAGTACACCAACCGGGGCCTGCAGTTCCTCGATCTCATCCAGGAAGGCAATATCGGGCTCATGAAGGCGGTGGACAAATTCGAGTATAAGCGCGGGTACAAGTTCAGTACCTACGCCACCTGGTGGATTCGGCAGGCGATCACCCGGGCCATTGCCGATCAGGCGCGAACGATCCGGATCCCGGTGCACATGATCGAAACGATCAATAAACTCATCCGGACCTCCAGGCATCTCGTGCAGAAGCTGGGGCGAGAACCGCTTCCCGAAGAGATTGCCGAGCGCATGGATTTGCCGTTGGACAAAGTTCGGAAGATCCTCAAGATCGCCCGCGAACCCATCTCGCTTGAAACGCCTATCGGAGAAGAGGAAGACAGTCATCTTGGTGATTTCATCGAGGACAAAAAGGCCGTGTCTCCGTTGGAAGCCGCGATTCGTTACGACTTGCAGCGGCAGATCAACAGTGCCTTGGAAACTCTGACGCCGCGCGAGGAAAAAGTCTTGCGGAAACGGTTCGGTATCGGAGAAGCGACCGACCATACGTTGGAAGAAGTCGGCCAGGATTTCGAAGTGACACGCGAACGTATCAGGCAAATCGAAGCCAAAGCTCTCAGGAAATTGCGGCATCCGAGCCGCAGTAAGAAGCTGAGGAGTTTTGTCGAAAGTCTCTAGAGGGCGAATCTCACGGTGGTCTGATTTGACTCCATTCGGAGGGACAGCCTAGAATCCAGGTTCAGGTTGATGCGAATACCGAGATTGAGGACGACGAAGTCGTCAGGCGCAAGTGGTCACTCAGACATCAGCCTGAGCTCGAACCCTTTCCGATCGGGCCCATAGCTCAGGTGGTTAGAGCGGCTGACTCATAATCAGCTGGTCCTAGGTTCAAGTCCTAGTGGGCCCACCAGCCGGAAGCGCGCCTGATGCCTTCAGGGCGCCAGTCGTGATGGAAAGGACACGTTGAATCAAAAACTCTCCCCACTCATCGAACTGCAAAAGCTCGACCTCCGCATCATGGAGGTCAGTGAGATCCGCAGAAAAATCCCTGAACGTCTCCATGCCGCCGAATCTCCACTCCGGGAAGCAGCTCAGCTCCTGAATGATACGAAGGCAGCCGTTGAAGCCGCCACCAAGGAGCGGCGCTCCCACGAAAAAGATCTCGAAGCCCATGAGGCACACACCGAGAAGATGAAGTCGCACGCGGCAAGCCTGAAGACCAACAAAGAATATCAGGCACATTTATTCGAACTGGAGCTGGCGAACAAGAAGCGGGGAGATTTCGAGGAAAAGATTCTGTTGTCGATGGAGAAGATCGACGAGCTCCAGAAGACCGCAAACGAGCTTCACGAGAAGCATCGTGCCCTTGAGAAGGTTTTTGTCCAAGAGAAGGAAAGGCTGGATACGCAGGACAAGGAACTCGCTGTGGAACTGGCTCAACTTGAAACGCACCATCGCGAAGCATCGGCTCGGGTTGAGAAATCTCTGCTCGATCGCTACACTCAGGTCAAGGCCTCACGGAGGGATCAGCCGCTTGCCGCGGTGCGTGACGGCATCTGTCTCGGATGCCGCCTTCAGATCCCGCCGCAGCTCATTGCGCAAGTCAAACGATCCGACAATTTACACCTCTGCCCCTACTGCCGTCGTATTTTGTACTGGGAAGGCGAGCCGGTCACGGAAGCTCCCTCAATAGTGGGAGGGAAGCCGTCGGACTTCGAAGTGGGAGAATCGGTCTAGGGTAGTTCCGCCAGGATGGCTTGGGTGGTTTTGAAGTGGAGCTTTGCCACGGAGTCCAGCCGTTCCTGCCCGTGTTTCTTGATGATCATCTTCGCAGCGAGTTCGACGGCCGGAGAAGCGCCTTTCGGTAGGGTGGTGCCGACTTCGCCTGACAATCGCTTCAATCGGAGTAAAAATTCGGCCCGAGCCAGGATAGACGCCGCAGCGACGGCAAGATCCGATTCCGCTTTCGTCCGTTGTTCAAGCACGATCTTCCGGCCCTTTTCCTGCAACACATTGAGGATCAATCGCTCATCTCCGAACTGGTCGGAGATGGCTCGCTCGCAGGTTACGCGTTCAAGCAAGGTCTCGAGCGCTTTGGCGTGTCCCCAGGCGAGCAGGCGATTGAGGTTACGGATCTTCCCGTAGAGCTCGTTGTATTTCTTCGGTCCAATCGCGATGACGCTGTGTGGGCAAATGGTTTTAATGTCGGGAGCCATTTCGAGAATGCGACCGTCGGAGATGTTTTTGCTATCTCGGACCTGCATGAGCGCGAGCTCGCCTTGTGTGGTGGCGTCGACAAAGACGGCGGCGATGACGAGCGGACCGAAGTAGTCGCCTTTTCCGGATTCGTCGATCCCGATGCGCTCAATTGAACTGGTGCTGTGGGGATGTCGCGCGGTCATGAGGCTGCTCTCCCCTCTGGAAATCCTGTCTAGGGCGGCGTAATCTACCAATGGAATGCAGGGTGGTCAATCGAGGACGGCGGATCCAGAAGACGCATGTGGTTGGAGGATGTATGATGCACGCCCGGCTATTGAGGCAAAGGACCATGATCGCATGTCTCGTGGTGGCGGGGTTCGGCGTGGCAGGGTGCGAGACCAACCCCTACACAGGCCGGTCGCAGTTGTTGATGTCGTCGGTGGGTCAAGAAATGCAAATGGGGGCGCAGGCGTACAATCAGATCAAAACTGACCCGAAGATGAAACTGTCCCAAGATCCCCGTGAGATCGAACCGGTGAAACGAGTGGCCGCTCGGATCGTCGAAGCTGCGAAACGCTCAAAATATGCGGAGATGGCCAAGCAGTTTCAGTGGGAAGTGTCCGTGATCAAAGATGACAAAACGGCCAATGCGTTTGCGCTGCCTGGGGGGAAAATGGCGGTCTACACGGGTATTTTCCCCATGGCCAAGACGGAAGCCGGCTTGGCAGCCGTGATGGGGCATGAAGTCGTGCATGCGTTGGCTCGCCATGGCGCGGAACGCATGAGTCAAGGGCAGCTGACGAATATCGGGTTACAAGCCGCCGGTGCGGCGATCGGGCTCAGCGGCGGAAATCCTATGCTTGGCCAAGCGACCATGGCGGCGCTTGGAGTGGGGGCGCAGGTCGGCGTGCTGCTTCCTTTTAGCCGAAAACATGAATCGGAAGCGGATTACATAGGCATTCTTCTAGCAGCGGATGCGGGGTATGATCCGCGTGAGTCGGTCGCCTTGTGGGAACGGATGGCACAGTCGTCGGGCGGGGGAGGCCCGGCTGAATTCTTATCCACCCATCCAGGCCACGAGACGCGAATCGACCAATTGAAGAGTTGGATGCCGGAGGCCATGGCTCTCTATCAGAAACGAACTCCGGTGCCCGCTGCACCGTTGCCGGAAGTGAGTGGACGATAGCCGGTCTGAATTCCGTTGATCAATCGTAATGGTACCCACCAGGTCTCCTTGTTTCGGCCTATGGCCTTTCGTATACTGAACCCGCGTGGGTGGAGAACTGGATGGTCGCTCGGTGCGTGTTGGCATCGGGAGGAAAGTCCGGACTCCATGGGCAGGGCGCTGGGTAATTCCCAGGCGGAGTAATCCGACACCGGCACCACAGAAATCAAACCGCCGATGGCCAAGGCGATGGGATCCCATCTGGTCGCCGCGGCACAGGTAAGGGTGAAACGGCGGGGTAAGAGCCCACCGCGGTGGTGGTGACATCACCGGCAGGGTAAGCGTCGCCCGGTGCAAGGCCAAATAGGAGGACATGTGCAGCGCTCCTCGCGGACTGTTGCACACCGACTGGCCCGGTCGAGGTCTTCGGGTAGGTCGCTTGAGGTTCGAGGTAACTCGAATCCCAGAGAAATGATCATCCAGGCAAAGGGGGAAACTTCTTTGCGGGACAGAATCCGGCTTACAGGTTCTCCGCCCACGCCCTTTTGGGGCGAAGCCCGTCATCCAAACGATCTCAAATTTGTTTCTCTGGGCGTTCCATGGGGCCTCGTATTGACGGTCGTCCTTGAGGATGCTAGGATCTCGAATCTTTCCCCTTGATTTCAAACACATTTGTGCACGATGATGCGTCTTTCGCAAGGCGTGTCTTTTGAGGTCTGATCCTTTGACGGCAGGCCGAATCTTGCGGTCGTAGGGAGGGTTGTCATGAAACTCACCGGTGCTGAAATCTTCATCGAATGCCTGAAGCGAGAGGGAGTCAAAACGGTCTTTGCGCTTCCCGGTGGAGTGGTCTTGAAGATTTTCGATACGCTCCATCAGCAGAAGGATGTTGAGGTGATCCTGACGCGACATGAACAGGGCGCGGGGCACATGGCAGAAGGCTATGCCAAGGCCACCGGCAAGGCCGGCGTATGCTTGGTCACTTCCGGTCCCGGTATGACCAACGTGATTACGGCGTTGGCCGATGCCTACATGGATTCCGTCCCATTGGTCTGTTTCAGCGGCCAAGTCCCGACCAGTTTGATCGGGAACGATGCCTTTCAGGAAGCGGACAATGTGGGCTTGAGCCGGCCCTGTACGAAGTACAATTTTCTCGTGAAAGATGTGAACGATTTGGCGGCTACGATCAAAGAGGCGTTTTATATCGCGACCACCGGCCGTCCAGGCCCTGTGCTCGTCGATATCCCGAAGGACGTGTCGATGGCCAAAGCGGAATTCACCTATCCGAATTCTGTCTCGATCCGAGGCTACAACCCGACGTACGACGGAAATAAGTGGCAGATCAAGCAGGCGGCCGAAGCGATCATGAAGGCCAAGAAGCCGATTCTCTATGTCGGTGGCGGCGTGGTCTTTTCAGGCGCTTCGCAAGAACTGCTCGAACTGGCCGAGATGACACAGATTCCAGTAGACATGACCCTGATGGGACTGGGCGCGTTCCCCGGAGAGCATCCCCTCTCCATGGGTATGATGGGGATGCACGGGACCTATCAGGCCAACATGGCTGTGCATTACTCCGACCTTGTGATCGCAGTCGGTGCGCGGTTCGACGACCGAGTCACAGGGAAGGTGTCGGAGTTCTGTCCCTATGCGAAAGTGATCCATATTGATATCGACCCGACGTCCATTCGGAAAAACATTCACGTCGACATCCCGATCGTCGGCGATTGCAAGGCGGTGCTCCGTGAGTTGAATCAAATCTTGCGCGCGACGGTGAACGGCGAGCAGAAAGAACTGCGGAAGCCGTGGTGGGATCAGATCCGAGAATGGCAACAGGCCCACCCGTTGACATATCACCAAGAGAAGGACGGGCCGATCAAGCCACAGCAAGTGGTCAAGCGGTTGTATGAACTGACCAAAGACCGCGATCCGATCGTCTCGACCGATGTCGGACAGCACCAGATGTGGGCTGCACAGTATTTCAAATTGGCGAAGCCGAACAGGTGGTTGACCTCGGGCGGACTCGGCACGATGGGCTTTGGTTTCCCTGCCGCGATGGGGGCACAGGCCGCCTTCCGGGATCGTTTGGTTCTTTGTATTGCGGGAGACGGCAGCGTCCAGATGAATATGCAGGAGATGGCGACGGCCGTGGTGAGCAAACTGCCGGTGAAGATCATCATCTTGAACAACGGATTTCACGGTATGGTCCGGCAATGGCAGGATCTATTCTACGAAGGGCGCTACGCGTCGAGTTATCTGGATACGACTCCGGATTTCGTCAAGCTGGCGGATGCCTATGGAGCGGTGGGATTGCGGGTCAAGAAAGCCGACGATCTCGATGCCGTGCTCAAAGAGGCCTTGTCCACGGATAAACCCGTCATTGTGGATGTTCCAACGTATCCGTTTGAGAACTGCTATCCGATGATTCCGGCCGGCGGATGTAACCATGAAATGATTCTGGAAGATCCGCCGGAGTTGAAGAAGAAACAATCCGGTGCGGCGAAAGTGACGCCGGAAGATAAAGATACGGTGCTCACAGCTTAAAGGAAGTGCTGAGTGGTGGGTGCTCAGGGCTGGGTGTTCGGCTCAGCTCTCGGTACTCGAGTCTCAGTACTGAAAAAGATGGAACACATCATCTCGGTAACGGTTGAAAATAAGTTCGGGGTTCTTTCAAGGGTCGCGGGGTTATTCAGCGGTCGGGGGTTCAATATTGAAAGCTTGTCGGTCGCGCCGACGCTTGATCCGTCCATGTCGCAGATGACGATTGTGACCACGGGTGATGAGCGGATCATTGAGCAGATCGTGAAGCAATTGAACAAGCTTATCGACGTGATCAAAGTCGTGGACTTGAATGAGACGGAGTTTGTCTCACGGGAGACCGCGATCATTAAGGTCCATACGAAGGATGAGGATCGGGCCGAGGCGCTCAGAATCGTGGATATCTTTCGGGCGAACGTGATCGATTCGACGCCGAGTACTTACACGATCGAAGTCTCCGGAGATCCCAAGAAAATAGAAGCGATCATCAACTTGTTACAACCTCTTGGAATCAAGGATTTGGTACGCACCGGCCGGGTGGCCGTCGCACGCGAACCGGTCCGTTCTGCGGCGGTCCAGACGAAGAAAGTGGCCCGCGAGTAACGTCCTGCTGAGTATGCAGAATTGCTAGAGAAGGGAAAGGGTTGGTCATGAAAATCTACTACGATAAGGATGCCGATGTTCAGCAGATCCGAAGTAAGACTGTGGCCGTGATCGGCTATGGGAGCCAGGGTCACGCCCATGCGCTGAACCTGAAAGAAAGCGGGGTAACGGTCGTCATTGGGTTGCGTGAAGGCGCGTCTTGGAAAAAAGCTGAACAGAGCGGGCTCAAAGTCATGCCGGTGGCCGATGCGGTTAAGGCGTCCGATGTGGTGATGATTCTGGCACCGGACGAGGCGCAGGCCGCCATCTATCGGCAGGAAGTCGCGCCTAATCTCAAAGCCGGGTCATATTTGGCGTTCGGTCATGGGTTCAATATTCATTTTGGCCAGATTGTGCCGCCGGCCTCGATCAATGTCTTTATGGTGGCCCCAAAGGGACCTGGACACCTCGTGCGTTCGGAGTATACGAAGGGCAGCGGGGTCCCTTGTTTGCTTGCGATTCATCAGGATCCCAGCGGCGCTACCAGGCAAGTGGGATTGGCCTATGCGAGCGCGATCGGGGGCGGACGCGCCGGTGTGATCGAAACGAATTTTCGTGAAGAAACCGAGACTGATCTGTTCGGTGAACAGGCGGTGCTCTGCGGAGGACTGACCTCGTTGATCCAGGCTGGGTACGAGACGCTGGTCGAGGCGGGGTACTCACCGGAAATGGCGTATTTCGAATGTTTGCATGAGGTAAAGCTCATCGTCGACCTGATTTACCAAGGCGGGATCGCCAATATGCGCTATTCGATCAGCACGACGGCGAAGTATGGCGATGTCACTCGAGGCCCGCGGGTGGTCACCGAACAGACCAAGCAGGAAATGAAACGGATTCTTGAAGAGATCCAAACAGGGCGGTTCGCCAAAGAATGGGTCCTCGAAAATCAAGCCAATCGGCCGGTCTACAATGCGCTGCTTGCCAAAGGCGAGGCGCATCCCATCGAGGCGGTCGGAGCCGAACTGCGGGGAATGATGCCGTGGCTCAAGAAAGATCAACTCGTCGATAAGACTAAGAACTAGGGATTTCCGGTTCTGGTCTCGCATCGTTCAATGATTTGACGTACAATGAAAGTGTACGTCTTGCCTTTCCACCCCTGCGATCTTTGTTTTGCGGAGAGGCGTGTTCGTTGTCGCATCCTTCGTAGACTGAGGTAACTCCGTGGCAGATCGTGCGGTGGGCGTTCCCTTTGCCAAAGAAGGAATTCCCTTCATTGCGGTTCCCGCCGGCGTTACACTGTTGACGGGATTGCTGGGCTGGCCGGTCGTCGCGTTTGTCGGTGCCGTCGCGACACTGTTTTGTGCCTGGTTTTTTCGCAATCCGGCCAGGGTCGTCCCGCAAGGTCAGAATCTTGTGGTCGCTCCCGGTGATGGGAAGGTGATTGCGATCGAGGAAGAGTTTGAGCCGAGATACCTGAAAGAGCGCAGCGTCAGGGTCACGATCTTTTTGAATGTGTTCGACGTCCACATCAATCGGATGCCCTGTGACGGCGTGATCGAAAATGTGCAGTATCAACCGGGCCTTTTCATGGTGGCCAGTAAGCCGGAAGCCACGTTCATGAATGAACAGAACGCCTTGATGATCAAGACTCCTGAAGGCATCAAGGTCTTGTGTGTGCAAGTGGCCGGATTGATCGCCCGGCGTATTGTGTGTTGGGTCTCGCCACGGGATCCGGCTGTCCGAGGTGAGCGGTATGGGTTGATCCGGTTTGGGTCGCGCATGGATACCTTTCTCCCGATCGGTACCACGTTTCGGGTGGCTGTCGGGCAGCGGGTGAAGGGCGGCGAAACTATCCTAGGAGAATTGCCATGAAAACGGCAGGCTTCAGGAATTCGTTCGGGAAAGAGGGGAAGCGGCGGAAAGCCGCCATGCATCTCATCCCCAATCTGTTCACGACAGGCAATTTGTTTTGCGGAATCTTCGCCATACTGTCCGTCTTCAACGCAAACTACTTGGAGGCGGCGATTGCAATCCTCGTCGCGATGATTTTTGACGTCTTGGACGGGAAATCGGCTCGCCTGACCAACAGTACGAGCCAGTTCGGTCTGGAGTACGATTCGCTGTCCGATGTGGTCTCGTTCGGTGTCGCACCGGGTCTGCTGATCTATTCATGGGCGTTGAGCGGGCAAGGGACGTTCGGCGTGGCGGTGATGTTCGCCTACGTGGCCATGGGAGCCGTGCGGTTGGCACGATTCAACTCCACGGTCGCCTTGTCCGACGGCAAATATTTTACCGGATTGGCTATTCCCGCGGCTGCCGGAGTCGTCGCTTCTCTGGTGGTCTTTGATCACTACCTCCTGAAGATGGGTGCGGAGACCCGGCCGATCGTGGTGCTGCTTATGACGCTGGCCCTCTCGTTCTTGATGGTCAGCACGATCAAGTATCGAAGCTTTAAGGAACTCAAATTTAAAGGCCACCGGCAGATTACCTATCTGGTTTGGGGTATTCTCACACTGATGATGGTGGCAGCCTGGCCGGCGGTTATGTTATTTGTCATCTTTGCCGGTTACGCATTGATGGGGCCGGCTGAAAAAGTATTTTGGCTGGTTGCCCCGGCCGGCGGAAAAAGGAATATTGGGAAAGTCGAGCCGTCGCCGATCGAGTCAAAACCGTAGCCGTGAACAATCGACGGGAGGAACGGCAATTCTCGTGAACGGCTAAGACGAGGAGTAGTACGCGAGCAGTCTAGAAAACAGAATGTTAAAAGCGGTTATCCAGCGAGAACGAAGCTGGGAACCGGTTTCAACATTGTGAAGAGAGAGCTGGTGGGTGGTGCAAACCAGCCTAGACATCGCCGAACTCGCCTCTGAGCCGAATCTCCGAACATGAAGTAGGAGATTCCGTCTTGCCTTCGTAAGAGGCAAATGAAGGGCCTGATGATCATCAGGCTGAATCAGGGTGGTACCACGGAGCGCGTCAAGCCTTCGTCCCTGGGTCTTACGGGATGAAGGCTTTTGTATTTTATGGCTGATGAAAACGATTGCTGACTTTGTTCTCGGCTCGAAAACGTCCTCAACGTACTTGAGAAAGTACGCCTCCGGCGTTTTCCTTCGCCTGCGGCCTTGCTAGGGGAGAAGGCGCGACTCGGCGCGCCTAGGGTGGGCGGGTGAGAAAGTAAGACTTTTTGAGCAGCTTGTGAATCGGAGGTGAGTCATGGCACGCATGATCAGAATTTTCGATACAACCCTGAGGGACGGTGAGCAATCGCCTGGGGCCAGCATGAACGTGGAAGAGAAGGTCATGGTGGCCAAACAACTGGCGCGGCTCGGCGTGGACATTATTGAGGCCGGATTTGCCTATAGCTCGCCCGGCGATTTCGAGGCGGTCCGGCGGATTGCGCAGGAGGTCGAAGGGCCGACGGTCTGCAGTCTGGCGCGTGCCCGTCCCGAAGATATCACCCGGGCTTGGGAGGCGCTCAAAGGGGCGCCGAAGATCCGAATCCATACCTTTCTCTCGACGTCGGATATCCACCTGAAGCATCAGTTTCGGATGACGCGCGAGCAGGCTAAACAGCGCGCCGTGGAGATGGTCCGGCTGGCGCGTGGCTATGTCGATGACGTCGAGTTTTCGCCGATGGATGCGAGCCGTTCAGATCCATCGTTTCTCCACGAAGTGATCGAGGCGGTCATCGCCGCCGGGGCCGGCACCGTCAATATTCCCGACACGGTGGGGTATGCGGTCCCACAAGAGTTCGGCGCACTGATCAAGGGGATTTGCGACAAGGTCCCCAACGCGAAACAAGCCGTCATTTCCGTCCACTGCCACAACGATTTGGGTGTGGCGGTGGCCAACAGTCTGTCGGCCATTATCAATGGGGCGGGCCAGGTCGAGTGCACGATCAACGGAATCGGCGAGCGCGCGGGTAATACCTCCTTGGAGGAAATCGTCATGGGTCTGCGGACCAGGAAGGATTTCTACCAAGCCGACACCGAGATCAAAACCGAAGAAATCGCGAAGACCAGCCGTTTGGTCAGTAAGATTACGGGAATGGTGGTACAGCCCAATAAGGCGATCGTCGGAGCCAACGCCTTTGCCCATACGTCGGGCATTCATCAGGACGGCTTGCTCAAAGAGAAAACAACCTACGAAATCATGCGCCCGGAGTCGATCGGATTGGTCGAGAGCCAGATGGTGATGGGCAAGTTGTCCGGGCGTCATGCGTTTCGGCAGCGCCTGGAAGAGCTGGGCTACGCGCTCAGCGAGGAAGAGATCAACCACGCGTTCGAGCGATTTAAGAAACTCGCCGACCAAAAGAAGGAGATTTTCGAGGAAGATCTCGAGGTCATCGTCTCGGAAGAGTTGTCGAAGATGGCCGACCGCATTGCGCTCAAAACATTTCACGTCTCGAGCGGAACGGACCAGGTCCCAACGGCCACGGTCGAACTGGAGATCGATGGGAAGTCCATCGCTCAAACCGGCACAGGCGATGGGCCGGTGGACGCCGTCTATCGCACCATTGCCGCGATGACGCAGACCAAGAGCAAGTTGTTGATGTATGTCGTGAAAGCTATTACCGGTGGCACCGATGCGCAAGGCGAAGTCTCGGTGCGGGTTCAGGAAGACGGCCGGACGGTGACGGGCCACGGGGCCGATACCGATATCATCACGGCCTCTGCCCGGGCCTATTTAAGCGCATTGAACAAGCTGGCCTATCTGGCGACGAAACAGGCTCAAGGAGAACAGAAGGTGAACTTGATTTGACGGCGCTCTCCACGATACAGTCTCAATTTCCGTGACTTAGCGTGTTGAGGTTGAGGGGGCTTGTCCGTGTTCAAGGTGACGCTGGCGGATCGCCCCGAGTTTCTAGCCGGCGACGATACGCGCTTGCGGGAGATTTTTCACCCGGCCAAGCATCAGCTCAAACTGAAATATAGTCTTGCCCACGGCACTCTCCCTTCCGGTCAACGATCGAAGCGACATGTTTTGGCGTCGTCCGAGGTCTATTATTTCATATCGGGCTGTGGCCGATTGACGATCGATGAGCACGTCACGCCGGTCGAAGCCGGGACGACGGTCTATGTTCCCCCTGGAGGGCAACAGTTTCTCGAAAATACCGGCACGACAGATATCGAATTCTTGTGTTTCGTGGATCCGGCCTGGCGAGTTGAAGATGAACGCGTGTTGGAATAGACCATGGGCGGATTGAAGGATCGAAAGGAGCAATGGTGAAGGCCAAGATTGCAGTGCTGGCCGGTGACGGCGTCGGACGCGAGATCGTTCCTGAAGCTGTGAAGGTTCTCAAGGTCATCGCGGATAAATATGGGCATTCGTTCGAATTTGCCGCGGCTGATATCGGCGGTCAGGCGATCGATAAGGCGGGAGTTCCGCTGCCGAAGGATACATTGGCGCTCGCGAAGCAGAGTGATGCGGTCTTGCTGGGAGCCGTCGGTGGCCCCAAGTGGGAAGGGTTAGAGTACAGCCTGCGGCCAGAACGCGCGCTGCTCGGAATCCGAGAGGCCTTAGGGCTCTATGCCAACTTGAGGCCGGCAAAGCTGTACTCCAATCTGGTGGATGCGTCCACGTTGAAGCGTGAGGTCGTCGAGGGGATCGACATCCTCGTGATTCGCGAACTCACCGGGGGAATCTACTTCGGCAAACCCAAGGGCATTGAAAAGCTGCCCAATGGCGAAGAACGGGGATTCAATACGGAGGTCTATTCCACGGAAGAAGTTCGGCGGATCGCCAAGGTCGCATTCGAAGCGGCGCGGAAACGGCGCAAGAAGGTGACCTCGGTCGATAAGGCGAACGTGTTGGAATCCTCGGAGCTGTGGCGAAAGGTCGTCATCGACGTCCACGCGTCCTATCCGGATGTTGAACTGGGGCATATCTACGTCGATAACGCCGCCATGCAGCTGGTGCGGAACCCCCGACAGTTCGACGTGCTCCTCTGCAATAACATGTTCGGAGACATTCTCAGTGATGAAGCAGCGATGCTGACCGGTTCGATCGGCATGTTGCCGTCGGCCAGCATCGGGGCGAAAGTCGGGCTCTTCGAGCCGATTCATGGGAGCGCCCCTGACATTGCAGGCAAGAATATCGCCAATCCCATCGCCACGATTGCCTCGGCTGCGATGATGTTGTCGTACGCATTTCACCTCGAGAAAGAGGCTGAAGCCATCGAACAAGCCATTGTGAAAACGCTCGACCTCGGGTATCGCACGAAAGATATTCAGAGCCCCGGAGCGCGGATCGTGGGGACCGTCGAGATGGGCGAGGCCATCGTGAGAAATCTGAACTAGTCAGCGGCCTGATCTATGGCAACCATTCTTTCCACGTGGATGATCAAAACACTCGCCGGTAACGGCGAGGCGGGTTTTGCGGGAGACGATGGATCGGCGGATCGGGGCTGTTTGAATGAACCCAAAGGCGTCACGATCGATCACCACGGACAC
The DNA here is from genome assembly GCA_024760525.1 of Nitrospira sp. NCBI lineage: Bacteria > Pseudomonadati > Nitrospirota > Nitrospiria > Nitrospirales > Nitrospiraceae > Nitrospira > Nitrospira sp. The sequence goes on along the minus strand of CP060499.1, from coordinate 3,049,794 downwards.
GTGTATGTGGCCGATTCAGAAAATCACGTCATTCGAAGAATTGACTGCGTCAGCGGTATCATCTCGACCGTAGCCGGGAGACCCAGCAACGACCAGACCCATGCACCGGAGCGACGGGAAGCAAGTGTCCCGCCCACCGATGAAGACCCGTTCGCTGATGGTGGTCGAACCACCACGGAGAAATTTACACAGCAGGCCGATTTGAGCGGAACTGTCCGATATTGGACCAACGGAGCACCCACCTCACAACGGTATGGTGGGGACAGTGGGCCGGCGGTGAGCGCGGATCTCAATTTTCCCACAGCGGTGGCTGTAGACCGGGAGGGGAATCTCTATATCGCCGATACGATGAATCATCGTGTGCGGATGGTGGACACGGCAACCGGGATGATCTCGACGCTGGCAGGAACAGGTCAGGCTCGTTTTTCCGGCGACGGCGGTCCCGCGCATCACGCTGCGCTCAATGAACCCTCGGCCTTGGCCGTCGACAATGAAGGCAGGCTCTATATCGCCGATCAAAGCAATCATCGTGTGCGTGTGGTAGACCTTAAGACTCGCGTGATTCACACGGTTGCGGGAACCGGGACAGCAACGTACGACGGAGATGGGCAGCACGCTGTTGACGCAGCTCTTGCGGGTCCCAGTGGATTGGCCTTGGCGGCCGACCGACTGTATATAGCCGATACCTTCAACGGCCGAATCCGATGTGTTCAACTCTCGTCTGGTTTGATATCCACTGTGGCGGGCGATGGCGGAGCCTATCGGTATGAATCGCCGTCGGATCCGCCGTCGCCGAGTCTTTCGCGCCCAACGGGAATTGCCGTCGATCATCAGGGAAACCTCTTCCTGACCGATTCCGACAGTCACCTCATCCGGCAGTGGGATTGGGCAGATGGGGTGGCGTGCCGCGTGGCGGGTGTTGGGGTTCCTGCCTATTCAGGAGATGGCGCGGTCGCGAAAGAAGCGAGTCTGTGTTATCCGTTCGGTATCGCAGCCGGCCGGGACGGAACGTTGCTGGTGGCGGACACCTTTAATCATCGTATTCGCATGTTGGCATTGGAGTAGGCGTCTCATGATCAAGAAGAAACCCGGATACATCGTGGCAATCCTTGGCGCGACCGGCGCCGTAGGGAAGGAAACACTCGACATCCTGGAAGAACGAAAATTTCCGCTGGCGGGACTCCGGCTCTTTTCGTCCAAGCGATCGGCCGGCGAGGTGATGACCTGCCAGGGTAAGGAGTGGACGGTTGAAGAGTTGACCGAATCCTCGTCGTTCGATGAGGTGGATCTGGCGTTTATCTCCGCGACGGACGCCATCAGTCAAGAATATGGTCAGCGATTGGGAGCGGCCGGCATTGCGGTGATCGATGATAGTGCCGTATTCCGTATGGATGATCAGGTTCCCTTGGTGGTTCCGGAAGTGAATGCCGCAGCCTTGCGTTCCATGCCTCGGGGGATCGTCTCCATCCCCAACTGTACGACCACCCCCTTGGTCATGGCGCTCAAGCCCCTTCACGATGCGGTGGGGGTGAAGCGAGTGGTGGTCACGACCTTTCAATCGGTGTCCGGAACCGGCGCCGCGGCCATGGATGAACTGATGGATCAAACGAAAGACTTGCTGGCGTTCCGCGACGTCACAACCAAGGTCTATCCCTATCAGATCGCCTTCAATTTGTTGCCGCACATCGGCTCGTTCAACGAGGGAGGCGATTGCTCGGAAGAAGTCAAGATCGCGAAAGAGACCCGAAAGATTCTCGGCGCACCGAACCTTCGGGTTACGGCGACCACGGTACGCGTTCCCGTGCTGCGTTGCCACTCTGAAGCGATCAATGTGGAATTGGAACGTCCGTTGAATTCAAACGAGGCGCGTGCCGCGTTGGCAGCGATGCCCGGCGTGATCGTCTACGACGATCCGGTGAAGAAGCTGTACCCAATGCCCCTTGACGCGACCGGAAAAGACGAGGTCTACATCGGCCGTGTGCGGGAGGATGAGTCGATTACCAACGGCCTCAACCTCTGGGTCGTGTCCGACAACCTTCGCAAGGGAGCGGCGCTGAATGCGATTCAGATCGCCGAGTGTCTAGTCAACAGCTAACAGCATTCTGCCAACTGGATGGAAGTTGATGCCGGAATGGAATACGCTGGGCAAGCTCTTAATCGGGATAGGGCTTGGCATCGTCGGGCTTGGGGTCCTATTGGTTCTGGTGGACCGGATTCCCGGCCTCGGAAGCGCGTTCAGTTGGCTGGGAAAGCTGCCGGGTGATATCTCCGTCAAGCGTGATAACTTCAGCTTCTATTTCCCCATCGGGACCAGCATCGTCCTCAGCATCTTTCTGAGTCTGCTATTCTATCTCCTAGGATGGTTTTTCCGAAGATGATAGCAAGACGGCTCCTGGCCGGCGCGGCTGGAATGGGACTCTGCTTCGGCTGTCTCATGATGCCGGAGGCCCAGGCCGCTCAATCGATTCGTGTTCTGTTGGCGTCGGATGTTCGGCAGTTGGAAGTGTATACCGATCAGACCCTATGGGTGACCGATGAGCGTGATCAGGCGTGGGCGTATCGGTCCGCGCTCCGGATCAAGGCTCAGGGCCAGGTGCTGCTTCTCAACGGCAAACCGGTGGCGAGCGATCAGCTGATGGTGCGGGCGGGAAGTCATGACGTGAAAATCTGGTTGAATGGGAACGGCAATAAGGCAGTCCTGCGCGCAGGCGATGAGAAAGGTGCAGTCCAGGTCAGTGGGTCGATCCAACTCGTCCGGCGAGGGAAAGGCCTGCTCGTCGTCAATTACGTCGATTTGGAGGAGTACGTCAAAGGTGTGGTGCCGGCCGAGGTGAATCCCGCCTGGCATCCCGAGATGTTAAAAGTTCAGGCAGTTGCGGCCAGGACGTATGCGTTGTATCAACACATGCTCAGCGCTGCTCGGGATTATGATGTGGTTGCCGGGACTCAAGATCAGGTGTATCGTGGCCGCCAGGGTATCGATGGACGGATCATCCAGGCCGTAGAATCCACAAGAGGCATGGTCGTGACCCATCAGGGCGCTCCCATCTATGCCGCCTTCTCATCGACGGCCGCAGGGATCACGGAAGATGCCACGATTGTGTGGTCGAAGGATCTGCCCTATTTGAAAGGCGTTGAATGCCCGTTCGACATCGAGTCCCCGCACTATCAGTGGAAAGCGTCGTTTACGATCGATGTGTTGGAGAGGAATTTACGGCAACAAGGATTTGCGGTGGGAACGATCACGGCCATCGCACCGCTTACCTATAGCCGTGCAGGACGCGTGGCCACGTTGCAGATTTCGCACTCCCTGGGTGAGCTCGTTCTGCGTGGAGAAGATCTGCGTAAGGCGGTAGGGTATACCGTGGTGCCCAGCACGCAATTTACGATTGAGTCCGTCGGCCGGGATGTCATTCTTTCCGGGTATGGAGCAGGCCATGCAGTGGGCCTCTGCCAGTGGGGCGCGAAAGAACTGGCAGAGCTGGGGTATTCCTTTTCGAGCATTCTTCGCTACTACTATCCTGGGACCGAGCTGCGCGATGCTTCATTAACCCAGGCTCCTCCTGCCCCTTCGGTTCCTCCTTCGTAATGCAACTCTCAGATTATGACTTTCCGTTCGATCCTGCCCTGATCGCGGTGCAGCCGATCATTCCTCGGGATCGAGCACGATTGCTGGTCCTAGACCGGAAGTCGCACCAATTTGCACATCGTCAGGTTGCCGATCTCCCTGAATTGATGAACCCGGGCGACCTGCTCGTCGTGAACGATACCAAGGTCTTGGCCGCACGAGTGTCGGGAATCAAGAGATCGAATGGAACATCTGTTGAGGTGTTATTCGTGAAAGACCTTGGTCACGGACGGTGGGAGATCATGGTGAAAGGCACCCTCCGTATCGGCCAGGTGATCGAATTCGATCGACATTCCCGCGCAACCATCGTGAAACGCGACGCATCCGGTACCGAGGTGACGGTGGACAGCCCGGAGCCTGTGGCACGGCTCTTCGAAACGCAGGGGGTTATGCCGCTTCCGCCTTACATCAAGCGCGCCGCGACTCCGGAGGATCGACGCTGGTATCAGACGGTCTTTGCCAAACACGAAGGGGCGATTGCAGCACCGACCGCCGGGCTTCACTTTACCGAAGAACTGTTTAAGCGACTGGTCGCCTCTGGCGTCAAGGTTGCCACGGTGACCCTCCATGTCGGTCCAGGCACCTTTAAACCGGTGACGACCGAACGAATAGAAGACCATCAGATGGGGGCGGAAGCATTCTCCATCAGTGAGGAAACGGCCGACGCGATCAGGCAGACGAAACGCGCCGGTGGGCGGGTAATGGCCGTCGGTACCACGGTCGTCCGAGCGCTTGAAACCGTCATGAAGGAGAAGGGGATGATGGTTCCTACGTCCGGTGAAAGCCGGCTCTTCGTGACACCGGGATTTCAGTTCAAGGTCGTCGATGTGCTCATGACGAATTTCCACCTTCCACGGACTACGTTACTGATGCTTGTGTCGGCGTTCGCCGGCACCGAGCTGATACGCAGCGCTTACGAAGAAGCCGTCGAAGAACGCTATCGCTTCTACAGTTACGGCGACGCGATGCTGATCAATTAGGCTCAACGAGAGCGGAAGGCCTTCACAGCAGCTCGCGGCGGACGGTGACCGGCAGCTTGGCTTTCATGGACTGTTGGAATGAGACCAGGGCTCGTTGCTGTTTTTGCAAGAGCATGTCGTCCAACACCCGCTGCTTGGCTTCGGCGGCCTTGGCAGGATCGGAATCCTGCGGCCTAGTCATGAGAGATTGCCCCTCGGCAATTTCGGCAGGAGTGAGCGAGACAGAATCGCGAACGATCATCCGAGCCTTATTGGCCAGCACTTCTTGGTGCTGGATCGCCTCAAACGAAGCCGGCGTCAAATGATTCGCCGCCAGGATGCGGCGGTAGAGTTCCGGATCGAAGGCTCCATTTTTCTGAAAGACCGGAGTTTGCATGATCAGCTCGCGCAAATCGGCATCGGAGACTCTCACGCCCATTTCTTCAGCGGCGATGATCCAAACGCGACTGTCGACGAGTTGCCCGATGACGAACTCTTTGAACTCTTCCTCTTTGAAGTCACCGGTGACGTTTTCTTTATAGATACGACGCATGTTTTCATAGGTGCGCTTAAACTCGTCGAGTGAAACCGATTGCTCCCCGACTTTGGCGACAGGTCCGCCGGCTTGCTCACCGAATCCCCACCATCCCATGGTAATCACGAAGGCAACAGCCAAAATGCCCATGATGGATTTGAGCAACCAAGGGTAGTTGTGAGATGCATCGCGCATCGTCTTAATCATGTCGATCCTCTTTTTTGTGTAAAGAGAGAAGTGTACTTCCGGACAAAACGAAAGGCAAGAGCGGCGATCAGTGAAAAGATCCGGAAATGGGTTCCTCGAATTCGCGCATACTTCCCGTCGATGTCGCAATGAGTGCATGGGGCGACTCGCAAGGACACCCAAAAAGGAAGCTCTGAAAAAGATTGGTCTTTGTTTGTGCAAGATGATGCGTTTTGTTATACTTTGTCACTAATTAGGTAAGGAGATCCCTTGGCAGGGGAGGGGCTGACCTCGGCGTCGTTTGAATCAAGAGTCTATCCGAAGGCCCATGTCCTGAACCGGTTCATTGCGAAGTTGATCGACCTGTTCATTATTGTCGCCGCAGGCGAAGTCGCTCCTCCGGTCGGCTTTCTTTCCGGTCTGGCCTACATCTTGATCGCCGATGGGTTTGCGGGGGGACGAAGTATCGGCAAACGGTTGGTCGGCCTGCAAACCATGCGGTTGGATGGGCGGGATACGGCCGGCTTTCGAGAATCGATCATCCGGAATCTTCCGTTGGGCGGTGCACAGATCGCGTATGCGGTCCCATACATTGGATGGCTCGTATCCCTAGCTATTTTGGCATTCGAAAGTTTTTTGATCATAGGGAATGAGCAGGGTCGTCGACTCGGCGACGAAGTGGCTCGAACGCAGGTGTTGGATGCGGGTCAACTCGCAGTCCCGGACTAGGTAAGATAGAGCAAGCGCACAGGCTGGGCGCTGAGTCGTCCGGCCAAGATGAAGGGAGAGACGCCGTGGGGTTCCCGGGAGATGTGTTCGGTTGGTTCTCCGACGACCTAGCGATTGACTTAGGCACGGCGACGACCCTCGTCTATGTCCACGGGAAGGGGATCGTCCTCAACGAACCCTCCGTCGTCGCAGTTGAAAAGAAAAGCGAAAAAGTGCTGGCCGTCGGAACGGACGCCAAAAAAATGCTTGGACGCACGCCCGGGAATATCGTGGCGGTTCGGCCGATGAAGGAAGGCGTGATCGCCGACTTCGAGATGGCCGAACAAATGCTGAAGCATTTCATCCGGAAGGCTCACAATCGCAGCGCGTTTGTTCGACCACGGATCATCATCGGTGTCCCCTCCCGTATCACGCAGGTAGAGCAACGGGCCGTGCGCGACTCCGCCGAATTGGCCGGGGCGCGGGAGGTCTATCTGATCGAAGAGCCTGTCGCCGCGGCCATCGGATCGGGATTGCCGATCACGGAGCCGTCCGGCAACATGGTGGTCGATGTGGGAGGCGGCACGACGGACATCGCCGTCATCTCGCTGGGCGGGATCGTGTACAGCGAATCCGTCAAGGTCGCCGGCGATCGCATGGACGAAGCGATCATGAATTACATCAAGAAAAAGTACAACTTGCTCATCGGGGAGCATATGGCGGAGCGGATTAAATTCGAGATTGGGTCCGCCTATCCCTTCGAGGAGCGGAAGACCATGATGATCAAAGGCCGAGATTTGATTTCAGGTATCCCGCGGACATTGGTCATCGACGACGCCGAGGTCCGCGAAGCGCTGCAAGAGCCGATTGGAACGATCGTGAATGCCATCAAGATCGCGTTGGAAAACACACCGCCCGAACTGGCCGGGGACATTATCGATCGCGGAATCGTGTTGACCGGCGGCGGCTCCCTTCTCAAGGGCATGGACACACGATTCCGTGAAGAAACGAACTTGCCGATCATTACGGTGGACGATCCGCTGACCTCCGTGGTGTTGGGGGTGGGCAAGATTTTGGATGAGCTGGATCTGCTCCGGAAGGTATCGGTCATGTCCCAAGCGAATAATCTCCGGTAAGGCCCATCCCTCATGCGGATGGTCAATTTACGCGCATCGTATAACGCTAAACGTCTTGCCCTCGCTCTCGCCGTCATTCTCGTGCTCGGCTTCCTTCTTGTACCGGGCCAACTTCAGAGCATCTTTCAGCAGATGGGCAGCCCGGTTGGGTGGGCCCTCAGTTGGCCTCTCCAAGCCGTTGCCGGGATTCATGATCGGATCGCCGACCTCTGGGGCCGGTTTGTGGCGCTCCAGGGGGTCGAAGAAGAAAATAGACAGTTGAGGAGAGAGCTGGATCTACTCAAGGAACAAAATGGGCAGTTGCAAGAGGCCTCGGCGGCGACGGAGCGGCTCGCGTCCTTGCTGGAATTCAAGAAACAAGCGCTTCCCACACTGGTGGCCGCCCAAGTGATCGGTCGCGATACCGGCAATTGGTACAAGACGATCATCATCAATAAAGGGTCGTCCGATGGCCTCCAGCCGGACCATGGCGTGATTACGCCTGCCGGTGTGGTCGGTCGCATCGTCAAGACGACTCCATCCACTGCCGTGGTGTTGCTCGTGACGGATCCCAACAATGCGATTGCCGGATTGATCCAGCGAACGCGAGATGAAGGCATTGTCGAAGGAACCACGCAAGGGTTGGCGAGCCTCAAGTATATTCCATTGTTGTCCAGCGCCCGATCAGGCGATCGTGTGGTCACGTCAGGATTGGTCGGGGGATTCCCCCGTGGCCTGCCGATCGGGACGATCACGAAGATCGACAAGGAAGAGGAAGCGTTGTTCCAATCTGCGGAGCTGTCTCCGGAGGTCGATCCGAATCGTGTCGAGGAAGTGCTGGTGATTCAGTCTTCCGCAGTTTCGACGGAGGGAGCGCAAATCGGCGCTCCGAAACGGAAGCCATGAAAGCGCTGATTTACATCGCGCTGATCGTCGGTCTTGTCCCGATTCAAGCCGTGCTCCTGCCGCACATCAGTTTGTGGGGAGTGAAGCCGGATCTCGGCTTCGTGGTCGTCTGCTTGATCGGCCTCATCGGCGGAGAGCTTGATGGATTGCTGATGGGTCTCGTTCTGGGCTGGGCGATGAGTCTGTTTTCTGCTCAAGATCCGTTCTCTGCGGCCATGATGAAGGGGGCCGTGGGTTTTATGGCCGGTCTGGCCGGCCGGCAAGTGGTCTATCTAAGCCCCATCGTGCTCGTGATGGGACTTCTCCTCGTCTCGTTTCTCGTCGGACTGGTCACCCCGTTCGCGTTGAAACTCAGTGTGGAACAAGATCTCTGGTGGGCTGTCTGGACGGTTGTGTTGCCGCAAGCCTGTCTCGATGCCGTGATCGGAGGAGCCGTCTATTGGCTGATGTGGAGTCGCCTGAATATTGAGCAATGGGTTTCCGAATATCGGGTCTAAGCATCTGTATGGCGAGCGCGCACTATCCGGAAACAGAATTCGGTGATCTCCATCGCAGACTCTTCATTCTGCGCGTGGGACTCTTGCTGGTGGTGGCGCTGCTCGGCCTCCGACTGTGGCATCTGCAGATTCGAGAGGGGCCGTACTATCGAGACTTGTCGGAAAACAATCGCACCAGACAGGTGCTGTTGGAGCCGGCGCGGGGCCTGATCTACGACCGGCATGGGGTTCTCCTCGCGAATAACGTACCGAGTTTCAGTCTCTATGTCACATTGGAAGACGTGAAGGATCGTGAAGTCTTGATTCAGCAGTTGACCGATCTCCTCGGCCTGGACCCCGCGCTCGTACGAAAAAAACTGATGATCAGAGGCAGCAAACTGCTTCCTCGTAAGATCAAAGACCGGATGACGTTGCGCGATGCCACGCTGGTCGAATCACACCGTCTCGATATGCCCGGCGTCATGATTCAAGTAGAGTCCCAACGCAACTATCCTGGCGGCGTGACGGCGGCCCATCTCTTGGGCTATGTCGGTGAGATTTCGGCGGATCAGCTTGAGAAACCGGAGTTTGTCGATCTCCATCAGGGCAGCATCGTGGGGCAATATGGGGTTGAAAAGTCCTATGATCGGCACATGCGGGGAGTGGCCGGTCAGAAGAGCGTGGAAGTCGACGCGCTCGGCCATGAAAAGAAGGCCTCGGTCGTCGAGAGGCCGCAAGCGGGGAACGACCTTTATCTCACGATCGACGTGCGTCTCCAGAAACTTGCCGAGGATCTGCTGGGCGTGGAACAGGGCGCCATTGTTGCGCTCGACCCGACCAACGGTGATATTTTGGCCATGGCCAGCCGCCCCGCCTTCGATCCGAACCTGCTGTCGCGGGAACTGACGGCGAAACAATGGGTCGAGATTGTGCAGGATGAAGGGCGTCCATTGAACAATCGAGCCTCACAGGGGCAGTACCCTCCCGGTTCCACGTTCAAGATCCCGATGGCCATCGCGGCCCTGGAAACCAAAACCATGACGCCTTCCAGTACCGTGCACTGCAACGGGGGCTATCAGTTCGGAAAGCGGCTTTATCATGACTGGAAAGTCGGTGGACATGGCTATGTCGATCTCCATGACGCCTTGGTCCATTCCTGTGACGTGTACTTTTATACGATCGGTCAACGTATGGGGATCGATGTGATGGCGGAGTTCGGAAAGGACTTCGGGCTCGGACGGGCCACGGGAGTGGAATTGCCGTCGGAACGATCCGGTATCATGCCATCCACCGCTTGGAAGCAAAAGGCCAAGAACGAATCCTGGTTGCCGGGTGAGACCATTTCGGCGGCCATCGGACAGGGCTATGTGACCGTGACGCCATTGCAGATGGCCAGTCTGGTCGGTACGGTCGCCAATAACGGTGTCAGTTATCGTCCCCGGCTCGTGCAGGCAGTCATGGATCGAACGACCGGGAATCTTCAAGAGTTACCGGCCGTTCCACGTGGAAAACTCAACGCCAAGCCGGACACGTTCCGCATCATCAAGGATGCCTTGGCTGACGTCGTCACGAAGGGAACGGCGACGAGGGCGAAGTCCTCTCTGGTGACGATCGGTGGGAAAACAGGGACGGCTCAGGTGGCGGCCCTCCGGACCGGGCCGGAGGAAAACATCCCCAAAAAGTACCGTGACCATGCCTGGTTTGTCGCCTTTGCTCCGGTGGAATCGCCGAAGATCGCCGTGGCTGTGCTGGGCGAACATATGGGACACGGTGGAGCCGCCGCCGCCCCACTGGCCAAGGAAGTCATCGAAACATACATGAAGCTCACCCCGCAGGTTCCCGTTGTCACGTCGGATCTGTCCGGCGTGGCCCAGCCGGGGCGCCCCTCGAAAGACTCATGATCGATCGTCTGACTGAGAATCGCGGCCTCGATAGCTTCGATATCCGCTATGTTGCCTTGATTCTGGCCATTTTGGGAATCGGGGTGCTCTCCATTTATAGTGTGACGCAGGGGCAGCCGGGCGGGATCGCGCCGTTCTATCTTAAGCAGATGATGTGGATCGGTTTGGGCGCGGCGGCGTTCATCGTCATGTGGGCGTCGGACTACCATCACCTCGCGCGGTTTGCCTATCCGGCCTATGCGTTTATTCTCCTGATGCTGCTCTTTGTCCTTTTCGAGGGACGCACGAGCAAAGGGGCGCAGCGATGGATTGCACTGGGCCCGCTCAGTTTTCAGCCGTCCGAGTTCGCCAAGCTCATTCTCGTGTTGGTGCTGGCGCATTATTACTCGAAGGCTCCTCGTGTCGGATGGTTGCAGCGCGTCATCCTGCCGGGGCTCTTGGTGCTGCCCGGCCTTCTGCTCATCTTGAAGCAGCCCGATCTGGGGAGTGGACTGAGCTTTGTTGCGGTCTACGCGGCGATGCTGCTCATGGTCGGGGTTCGCTCGCAAGCCTTGGGTTTCATTCTCTTATTCGGGATCATGCTGTTTCCATTTGCCTGGGAGGGGCTGTGGGGGTCCTTGCATGATTATCAGCGACAGCGCATTATGGCGTTCGTCGACCCGGATTATGACCCGGGTGGAAAGGGCTATCATGCCCTGCAATCGAAAATTGCAATCGGGTCAGGGGAACTCCTGGGCAAGGGACTCTATGGCGGCACCCAAAGTCAGCTGAAGTTTCTGCCCGAAGGCCACACCGATTTTGTGTTCGCCGTATTTGCGGAAGAATGGGGATTTCTCGGGGTGCTGGTGCTCTTGACCTTGTTTATCGGATTGATCTGGTTATCTCTGGAGATCGCCTCCAAGGCGAAGGATCAGCTTGGCGCCTTGCTTGCCGTAGGGATTGTGGCGATGCTGTGCTTCTGCGTCGTGGTCAACATCGGCATGACGGCAGGCATGTTTCCGATCGTCGGCATCCCCTTGCCTCTGGTGAGTTACGGCGGAAGCGCCACGATTATGACCATGGCGGCGTTGGGTTTGCTGTTGAACGTCAAACGAAAGCGGTTAAGCCTATTTTATTGAGCGAAGCCCGAACGCGCGGAACAATCATGTTCCACCGTTCGGAAAAGGATATTATCGAACGTCGGCCAAGTGTGCGGGGTGGTATCCGCCGTGGACCTGGGCGTGAGCCCGCGTCCATCGCGTCCTCCGAACTGCGGCGGCGTTCAGATCAAAGGAGTCAGTATGGGAAATGAGATTGCGATAACCGTCTCGCGGGAAGAAACCCGCGTGGCCGTGCTCGACGGCGGGGTCGTCACCGATTTGTTCGGAGACCGCGCCAAGCACAAAGATTTTGTCGGAAACATTTATAAGGGAAGAGTCGCCAAGGTGTTGCCGGGAATGCAAGCCGCGTTCGTGGATATCGGCTTGGAAAAAGCCGCGTTCATGCATGTCTCCGATCTCTTGGTTGACGCGGAGCCGGGAGACATGTTGGTCGAGGACGATGAAGACGAAAAAGATTCGGATATGCTGAGGCCGAAGCGCCAGAGCGCGAAGCCCATCGAACAACTGTTGAGTGAGGGCCAAGAGCTGATGGTGCAGATTTCCAAGGGGCCGATCGGCACCAAGGGGTCACGAGTCACCACGTATGTCTCGCTGCCCGGGCGATACCTCGTCTTTATGCCGAACGTCGACCATATCGGCGTGTCGCGGCGCATTCCGCGGGATGAAGAACGGGCGAGGCTGAAAGAAATCATGCGCCGGGTTCGCCGCCAGGGTTGCGGGTACATCGTGCGGACGGTGAGTGAAGGCGTCAAAGAAGACGAACTCAAATCCGACGTCGATTTTTTGCACGTGCTCTGGCAGGACGTGTTGACCAAGCGGGAACAATTGCCCGCTCCCGCGTTGTTGCATTCGGATTTGAGCCTGAGCTTCCGTGTGGTGAGAGACCTGTTCGGCAAGAAAGTGGATCGACTCTGGATCGATTCGCGGGAGGAATACGAAGCCATTCGGGATTTCGTGCAGCGCTTTTCCCCCGAGCAGACCTCACGGATTCATTTTTACGACAAGGAAGAGCCGTTATTCGATCATCTGGGGGTCGAACAGGAAATCGCGCGCGCGATGAGCCGGAAGGTGTGGCTCAAATCGGGCGGCTATCTGGTGATCGATCATACCGAAGCGATGACGGTGATCGACGTCAATACGGGGCGGTTTGTAGGAAAGCGGGATCAGGAAGAGACCATCTTGCGGAACAATCTGGAGGCGGCGAAGGAAGTCGCCTATCAGCTCAAACTGCGCGGCATCGGCGGCATCATCATCGTCGACTTCATCGATATGGAGCGTGAAAAGAATCGGGATAAGGTCTACCACGCGCTGGTGGATGCCATGGCGTCGGATAAGGCGCGGACGAGGATCTCCAGGATCTCGGATCTCGGCTTGATCGAGATTTCCCGCGAGCGTGTCCGGGAGGATCTGTTGCGCTCGCTGTCCGAGCCCTGCCGCTACTGTGAAGGCCGTGGCTATACGAAGTCTCCGACGACCGTGGTGTACGAAATTTTTCGCGAGATCCGACGGATTGAACCCGCGTCCGATCAGCAGCGGATTATCGTGGGGGCCCATCCGACGGTCGCCGAGCTGCTGCAAGACGAAGAGCGCCATGGGGTGGAAGTACTGGAGCGCGATTGTTCGGCAAAAATCATCATCACGCCGGATAGTCAATTGCACCTTGAGCAATACGATCTGGTCGTGCTCTAGCCACGTGCGGTATAGGCCGGCACCTTCCGTCGGATGCGCGTTCAGCAGGGCACGACTTTCCTGCCGTTGAGACCAATTCCCCATCGTTCACTGAGACCGATCATGGACGAAGCGTCATTGACCTCGTGGCTCACGCTCCAAGCCGTCGACGGCGTCGGGGATCGTACGCTTCTTAAATTGGTGCAACGGTTTGGATCTCCCAATGCGGTGCTGTCAGCGTCGATGGACGATTTGAGGTCGGCGGGGTGTAGTCCGGAATTGGCCGAATCGGTCCGGCAGGGGCCTGATTCTGGTATCCGGAGGCAGATCGATCGTCAGGTCCAGATCGTCGGACGTCTGAAGATTCATACGATCACGGCCTTTGATCGATCATACCCAGCGCGGCTCAGAGCGATTTCCGATCCCCCGCCGTTGTTGTATGTAACCGGGACGTGGTCGCCGCGGGATGAGGTGGCAGTGGCGATTGTGGGTGGACGAGGGGCCACTCCGTCCGGCAGGATCGTCACGGAAGAGATTGCGAAAGAACTCGCCGGATGTGGCGTGACGATCGTGAGCGGCCTGGCGCGTGGAATCGATGCGTCGGCGCATCGAGGGGCGCTGGCGGGGAAGGGGCGCACGATTGCTGTATTGGGGTGCGGCATCGATCGGACCTATCCCTCGGAGCACCAGGCGCTCAGACGCAGCATCGAATCGCATGGAGCCGTCATTTCTGAGTTGCCGATCGGCGCGGCTCCGCAAAGTCATCACTTCCCGCGAAGAAATCGGATCATCAGCGGACTCTCGCTGGGTGTGCTGGTCAGTGAAGCGGCGACCAACAGCGGTTCGCTCATTACGGCCAAGTTGGCGCTGGAACAAGGCCGAGAGGTCTTCGCCGTGCCTGGTTCCATCAAAGAAGAGGCCTGCCGTGGATCGAATCGCCTCATCAAAGAGGGTGCGAAACTGATCGAAGGAGCTCAGGATATCCTTGATGAGATCCTTCCACAAATCGACGCCCGTCAGCGGATGCTGCTTCATCTGGATGGGACAACGATCGAAGCGCAGGCGCCGCTAGGAACAGATGATACGTTGGTGTATGAGGCGCTCTCCCATGAGGCGTGTTCCGTTGATGCCGTGATCGAAACGACAGGGCTGAGTGCCGCGCAAGTGGCGGCGACGCTGCTGACGCTCGAGTTGAACGGCCGGATTCGCCAACTGCCGGGCCAACACTACATTCGTCTTTAGCCCGCGTGTTTCTGCGGCGAGCACCATTCTAGTTGCACGAAACCCGGATATTTGGTACGGATGATACAATCCTTGTGAGACAGACGGAGTTGTCATGGCAAAATCTCTGATCATCGTTGAGTCACCGACGAAAGCGAAAACGATCACAAAGTATCTGGGCCGCGGGTATACCGTGATGGCGTCGGTGGGACACGTCAAGGATCTGCCGACCAGCAAATTGGGTGTCGATCTCGAACACGATTTCGAACCGCAGTACGTCACCATCAAAGGCAAGTCGAAGGTGTTAGCTGAGATCAAGAAGAAGGCTGAAGAGGCAGACAAGATCTTTCTGGCGCCGGATCCTGACCGAGAAGGGGAGGCGATCGCCTGGCACCTCGAACAGGAGCTGTTGGGCAAATCGAAAAAGAAAAAGAAGGACGGAAAGATTTTTCGGGTCCTGTTCAATGAGATTACGGAATCGGCGATCAAGCGGGCGTTGCAGTCGCCGGGCGAAATCGATATGAAGTTGGTCAATGCGCAGCAAGCCCGCCGTATCTTGGATCGTATCGTCGGCTATCAAGGCAGCCAGTTGCTCTGGAATAAAGTCCGGCGCGGACTCAGTATGGGGCGGGTGCAGTCGGTGGCTATGCGGTTGATCTGCGAGCGCGAAGCGGAGCGGGAAGCATTCAGGACCGAAGAGTACTGGTCGATTACCGCGCTGCTCGCCGGGGCCAATCCTCCCGCATTCGAGGCCAAGCTCCACAGCATGAACGGAGCGGAAGCGTCGATCGAGAACAGCGAGCAGGCCGGCCGGATCGTCGCCGATATTCAAGGGAAGACATTCGTCGTCCAATCGATCGAGCGTCGGGAAAAGAAACGCAACCCCGTCGCGCCGTTCATCACGAGCCGCCTGCAGCAGGAAGCGGCGCGGAAACTGCACTTTTCGCCCAAGAAAACGATGACGCTCGCGCAGCAACTGTATGAAGGGATCGAAATCGGCGCAGAAGGGGCGACGGGTCTCATCACCTATATGAGAACCGACTCGCCTCGCATCTCGAATGAAGCGACGGCCGATGCGCGCGAGGTGATTCAGTCTCGATTCGGCGCGCAATATCTTCCCGCGACGCCCAATGTCTATAAGACGTCGAAGGCGGCCCAGGAAGCCCATGAAGCGATCCGGCCGACGTCGGCGGGTCGCGACCCTGAATCGATCCGCCAGTATTTGGATCAGGATCAATACAATCTCTACAAGTTGATCTGGAATCGATTCATCGCCTCGCAGATGGTTCCGGCGATTTTGGACGTGACTCGCATCGATTCAACGCCGGTTGAGACCAAGGAAAATTATCTCTTCCGTTCCACCGGAACCGTCGTGAAGTTCCCCGGGCACACGATCGTCTATATGGAAGGGATCGATAAAGAGTTGCCTTCACAGAAGCCGAAGGCCGATCAGGAGGCGGATGACGACGAGCGCCAGCTGCCGGCTCTGTCCGAAGGAGAGCGGTTGCGGCTTGCCGAGCAGGAAGGGCAGTCGGCCCTGGGGTTGACCTCGAAGCAGCATTTCACGCAGCCGCCGCCCCGATATAACGAAGCCCTCCTGATCAAGGAGCTGGAGGAAAAAGGGATTGGGCGTCCGTCCACCTACGCCACGATCATCTCCACGATCCAAGACCGCAAATATGTCGAAAAGACCGAAGGGCGGTTCATCCCGACGGAAACGGGCCGCACGGTCAACGATTTCCTTTTGAAGGGATTTCCGGCCGTCGTCGATGTCGATTTTACGTCGCATCTGGAAGCAGAGCTCGACGAAGTGGAAGAAGGCAACAAACAATGGGTCGATTCGGTGCGGGATTTTTACAACCCGTTTGCGGCGGATCTGGAGAAGGCCAAGACGATTCCCGGCCCCAAGGATACGGTCGAGCCTCCGACGAACATCCCATGCGAGAAGTGCGGCCGGATGATGGAAATCAAATGGGGACGGAACGGCAAGTTCCTCGCCTGCCCGGCGTACAAAGACGATCCGCCCTGCAAGAATACGCAGAACTTCGAAAAGCTGCCGGACGGCACCATCAAGATCGTGCCCAAGCAGGAGCTGACGACCGATCAGGTCTGCGATAAATGCGGCAGTCCAATGGTCGTCAAGACAGGACGATTCGGCAAGTTCATCGCCTGTTCCGGCTATCCGCAGTGCAAGACCACGAAGGCCCTGGCGTTGGGTGTCAAATGTCCACAGCCCGACTGCGGCGGTGATCTCGTGCAGAAACGAACGCGCAAGGGCCGATCGTTCTTCGCCTGCAGTAACTATCCCAAGTGTGAATATGCTCTCTGGGACCGTCCCGTGCCGAAGGCTTGCCCAACCTGCCAAGCTCCGTTTTTGATAGAAAAAGTCAGCAAGCAAGACGGTCGGAGCGTTCAATGCCGCAATCAGGATTGCGGCTACCGCGAAGCCGGGTGACGACTCGAATGGTCCTTCCATCTTCCTCGCAGTCCGTCAATCACCACACCTCGTATTTCACGTGAACGACGATTAACCCGGCAAGATCAATGTCCATTCATCCCATTCGCGCCGCGGCACTGTCGTTGTGTGTGGGCCTGGCCTGGCTGTCACCGGTTTCAGCGGAAGAACCATCTCCGACGACGGATAGAAAACAGACGGTCGGGTTCGTGGTCGGTGGAATGCTCCCGGTTCGACTGATGGATGCGCAATCGTCGAAGTTGAACGGGTTGGCCGTCCATCCCTCGTGGCAAATCGCGTTGACCGATACGATCGGCGACGGGTGGTGGAGCGGCTCGATTGCGCTTGGGGCCGAGTTGGCGCTGCTGGGGATCACCCAACCGACCGGCGCGTATGGTGTGGGAGTGACGCCCAAGATCGCCTATACGTTCACCTCGTTTGGCCGGCTGAAGCCCTATGTCGAGGGCGGCGGTGGTCCGCTCTGGACGAATTTCAACGGCCGTATTCCCGAACAAGGAACGGATTTCAATTTTCTGGTCTGGGGCGGCACGGGCGCAAACTGGGAGCTGACCGCACGATGGTCGCTCAACGCCGGAGTCCGGTTCAGCCACATTTCCAATGCCGATACGGGTAGCCCGAATCGTGGGCTCAATTACATCCTGCCGTTTATCGGAATCTCCACGAAGCTCTTCTAGGGTTACCTGACAAGAAGTCCCAGCGTCTCTGCTACGACCACGCACCGTGACTGTCTCATTGGACAAAAGTCCTTTGCGAGCCGGATTTTTGTCCGAACCCGACTAGGATCTTTCCGAGTCTTCCCTTCTCATCGATAGGCATTATTGTGATTGTAAATAAGTCGATGCGGGTGAGCCAGGCATTATCCAGGAGCGAGGACGTGGCAGACGGCGGCGAACGTGAGAGTCGGGGCTGGTATTTGATCCGCACCAGGGACTTTGGGCTGCTATGGTGGGGACAGGTCGTCTCTCAAATTGGGGAAGGGCTCAATAAAGTCGCTCTACTCTGGTTTGTGTATACCCTCACCGGTTCGGCCCTGAAAGTGACGATCGTCGGATTGCTCCAAACCGTCCCACCCTTGCTGTTGGGGCCTCTCATCGGGGTCTTTCTCGATCGCCTGCCGAAGAAGACCGTGATGGTGTGGGTGGACTTGATTCGTGCCGTCATGACCTTTCTCATTCCGGCGCTATTTGCTTTCGACCTCCTTTCCCTTGAAGGCTTGTACGTGTTGATCTTCCTGACATCGATCGTCTCGACCATCTTTGGACCGGCCTTGGTGTCGGCTGTCCCGCGCTTGGTTCGTCCGTCCGAATTGGTGAGAGCGAATGCCTTGATTCAAGGCACGAATAACATTGGGTTGTTACTGGGACCGGCCATCAGCGGCGTGCTTATCGCAATGATAGGCGTGGAGAATGTCCTGTATGTGAATTCGGTCACCTTCCTCGTCTCGGCCTTGTGTCTCATCCCCATGCGGTTGCACGAAACGCTCAAGATCAATAAAGAGGCCGGCACCAAGTCCGCCTCCGTGCTGGATGATTTGCTTGTAGGATTTCGATTCGTCTTCGGCACGCAATCGACGGTGTTCCTTCTGGTCGTAATCTCGGCCTTGTACAATCTGGGTGCGAGCGCGTTTGTGTTCATTCTGCCGGTATATGCGAAAGAGTTTCTCCAGGTCGGTCCGGTTCAACTGGGCTGGCTCTGGTCCGGTCTCGGGGTCGGCATGCTGGCGGTGTCCACATGGCTTGCCTCGAGGCACCAGGGAGATCTGCATAGCCGTTTGCGCCTCATTGCTCGTGGCATGACGGTGGGGGGACTGGCGGTCTGCAGTCTAAGCCTGCTCGAGACGCCGCTGGTCGCGACTGCGGTGGTGGTTGTAGTCGGTGGGAGCACGGCGATCATGAATCCCGTCGTATGGGCGTTGCTTCAAGAGATCACTCCGGAACACTTGATGGGACGCGTGCTCACGACGTTCAGCACGGGATCGATGGCTACCGCGATGGCCGGGATGACCGGCTTTGGATGGATTGCGGAGACCGTCGGCCCGGCGCAAAGCCTTATCGGACTTGGGTTGGTTCTGTTATTGACGGCAGCCGTTGCGATCCGGTTCATGCGCCGGGCAATGATGACTCAACGGGCTCCAGCCTAAACGTTGAGTCAGGTTGCGCGGCGTCCAATCGTTCTGCCCGCCTTTCTTGTCTGCCTCATTCCGATATAACCTTTACGATTGATCAGGAGGAAGAGTAGTCGCGTATGACGGAACGTCCAATCATCCGTCGCAGACAATGGCTCCTCACGCGCGATTTCAGTCTGGTGTGGTGGAGCCAGGTGCTGTCGCAGGTGGCCGACGGTGTCAGCAAGTTGGCTCTCTTGTGGTTTGTCTATTCCATCACCGGTTCGGCGCTGAAGACGACGGTCATCGGCCTCATGCAAACATTGCCCCCGATCGTCTTCGGACCCGTGATCGGTGTGGTGGTCGATCGATTGCCCAAGAAGGCCATCCTGATCGGCAGCGACCTGGCCAGAGCCCTCTTGATCGGCTTGATCCCCTGTTGGGTATCCGTCGAATCGTTTACCATCCAATCGCTCTACGTGCTGACGTTCCTTTACGGGATTGCCACCGCCATGTTCGTGCCGACACTGTCCTCGTCGGTGCCGTTCATGGTGAAGAAAGCACAGTTGACGGCCGCCAATGCCCTCCTCCAAGGCACAACGAGCCTCGGCATCGTCATCGGCCCGGTCATCAGCGGGCTGGGGATTGCCTTTACCGGGTCTCAGGATGTGCTCTGTCTCAATGCGGTGACCTATCTGGCGTCCGCGGCATTCCTGTTCCCGCTTCGACTTTCAGCAGGGATGACGACTGCTCCGTCGGCGAGACCACGAACCACGGCGATTCAGGATCTGTTGGACGGTATTCGCTATACGCTGATATCTCGGCGCACCATTCTGGTGTTGATCCTATTGGCCTCGCTCTACACGTTTGGCAGCGGAGCGTTCACCACACTGTTTCCGGTGTTCGGAAAGGCGCTCCTTTCACTCGGTCCGATAGAGGTGGGATACCTCTGGTCTTGGCTCGGCGTGGGCTTCCTGCTCATATCGCTCTGTCTCGTGAGGTTCACCGAATGGGATCTTCGGCGCCGGATCTCGATCATCACGTGGTCGAGTGTCGTCGGGGGGTTAGCGTTGTGCGGGCTGGTCTGGACGTCGAACATCGTGGTGGCCACCCTGCTCGTGGTGTTGGTTGGGATGGGGTTGGGGACCTGGACACCGATCGCTTGGGGAATCATCCAAGAAATCTCACCCGCCCACATGGTGGGGCGGGTCATGGCGCTCTACACGGCGATGGCCACGGCCACATCAATGGCGGGCATGACGTTCTTCGGGTGGCTCATTGATGTATCCAGCGAGTCCGTGAGTCTGGTCGGCATCGGCGCAGTTCTGCTTGCCCTCGCGACATCCAGCGTGTGGTTTCGCCGACGCGTGGAGGGAGAGCACCTTTCAGTCGGGTAGTGTGTCTTTCGCTCAGCACATTTATTCAATCCGAATTCCGAAGCTGAACGGCAATGGCCTGCATTTACTTTCCTGGCTCATGCCTGCCCATGATATATAGGTGACGGTCGCAGGCAAGCCGAGCGACGATTTACCACCTGGAACATTGAACAGCATCTTCAAGCAAGCTGGGTGGAAGAAGTAGAGGACCTATCATGCGCTATGCGATTGTGATGGAAAAAGCTCCTCAGAACTATGCCGCCTATGTGCCGGACTTGCCGGGGTGCGTGGCAACTGGAGCGACGATTGAAGAAACGGAAGTCATGACCCGCGAGGCTATCGAATTCCATCTGGAAGGCCTTCGTGCAGACAGCCTACCCATTCCTCCACCCAGCAGCCAAGTGGAATACATCGAAGTCTCCGCCTAGCGGGTGCCACCACCACTCTCTGGGTGCCCTTCCATCTTATAGGGTGAAGTCCACCCAGCACCACTATTCTTGACGCCATTCTCTACGCGGCTGATAATGCGCCGGTCCTGGGAGGGCGCATGAGGGGAGTCGGTCGAATCGCAGGTCTGATTGTCGCACTGATCGGCGTGAGTTTCATTGCGGCCTGTGGTGAGTCCTTCAGTGCGCCGCATTGCGAAGCCAATGCTGCCGGGAACCCGCAAGCGCTTCAATCCCTCAGTGCCCTGCTCAGCAAGAACCGGGACAACACCCCGGCGCTTCTCGGCCGCGCCCGCTGTCAGTACTTCCTTGGAAACTATGTTCAAGCCGTACAGGATGCGAGCGACGTTCTCCGGCGCGAACCGAAACAGGCCGAGGCGCACCTCGTCCGGGGCAAATCCCTGAAGATGCTCGGCCAAATTCCGCAGGCTCTTCAAGACTACAGCGTCGCGATTGACCTCCGTCCCACCGCCGACGCCTATTATGGACGAGGGCTGACCTACCTGCGGGAGTTTCGGGGAGCGAAGCACCGGGAGGCGCTGAACGATTTCACCGAGGCGATCAAGCTCGATGCCGACCACGTCGGCGCCTATCTCTACCGCGCCCAAGCCTATAGCCATCTCGAACAGTATCAACAGGCGCTCCAAGATTCAGAAATCGTCCTGAAGCTCGCCCCGGAGACCCCCAACGCCTACTGTAACGTCGGCTTCGCCCACTATGCCCTTGGCCACGATCAGGAGGGCCAGCAATTTCTGAATACCTGTTACCAGAAGGATCCCGATCCCCAAACGCGCGGATACTATGAAACGGAAGTGAACAAGGTGCTACATGCTAGGCAGCCGCGAAGGGGAGGGGGCGGCGGGTACGATTCAGGCGGCGGCGGGAAAACGACCTACGATCAAGAGATGGAACGGCAGCAACGGGTCATCGACAGTCTCCGGAATTCAGGATTCGACAGCCGCGCCGAAGCCTGCCGGATGGATAGTTCGAAGTGTTGAGTGGGAGAAGGGTCCGAGAAAGTTAACGAGTCATGAAGGTAAAGATCATACCATCGAAGGGAAATGTCTTTTGTGATCTGGGATTTTGCCGAGGGGAGGCCGAACATTTGCTGGTCCGAGCGGACCTCATGATCCAAGTGCAGAAACTCATTGCAGCTCGCGGCCTCAAACAGAAGGCTGCCGCCAAGACACTCGGTGTGACTCAGCCGCGCGTCAGCGATCTCCTCCGGGGGCGTATCGATCTCTTCAGTACCGACGCGCTTATCGATATGCTTGCTCGACTTGGCGCGACGGTTCGCCTGACCATTGAGGTTTGTCCAGCTGTTTGAAGCAATTAGAAGACGTCAACAACCATTGTTTATGAGGAAAGGCTGCTAACGCTACGTTCAGCCTCAATCGTCTGAATTAGTCGAGACGCCATTGCTTGTTCTGCATCTAGTAGTTTTGGAAACTCAGCGCGCGCCTCCTTTAGTACTTCATCACCTTTGATAGGAGCTATCCGATACTCTTCCTTGGCAAGATGTAACAATGCCCACACTGCCAACAACGTTTGGCTCTTTTTCTTTGCCTCATTTACTGCCATCCGATACAGCCTTCGACCTTCATCTGGAACACCAAGACGAAATGTTAGCAGTCCATTTGTAGCAAGGTAGGTAGCTCTGTGGGGTCCTTCAGATTCACTGACAGAAATTCTCTCAAAATACGTCATCGCATCGTCGTAACGTCCTTGGTAGGTTAATGCTACAACGACATTGTTTAGGAGAAGAAAGTCGTCCTTGTGTCTATTGAGTCCGTGCTGGGCAATACGCTCTGCCTTTGCAAAATCAGGAGCCATAGTCAGTGCAACCCAAGAACCAAAAACTGTAGGCCGTTTGGCAAAGGGCTCATCAGATAGCCAGAACTCGGCAGCTGACAAACTATCCTGCCATCCTTGCTGCATAATACTCGTCCACGCACAAGCCTCATACGAACGAGGCGCTTCAAGTAGTTTGGTCTCAAATCCCCAATTTCCTATCCTTCTTGATATCCAGGCTGCCTGCGCGACAGAGTTTTCAGTAGGACTTTCAAGGGCCTTGCGGAACAGTTGTTTCATTAACCGGACTTTCCCTGATTCGAGTTCGAGGGTGCCAAGTGCACTGGCCAGTTCTGCGATGTGGGCGGGATGGAATTTCTTGGACTCTATGAGCTCTCTAGCTGTCTTGACAAATTTTGGAGTTCGTCCTGCTGCACTCGCTACAGCAATTTCTGCTGCAACAAGCCAAGGGTCTCTTTTCGTCGCAGCTGCTCTCAAGAGAAGATCATGTGCCTGCCCAGAATCTTGCTTGTGCAAGTAGAACCTAGCAGCGCATCTGAGGATGAAGCGGTTCGATGGGGCCAGTGCTGTTCATAAGCCACAGGGCTTGAGATCACTTTTAAGACCTTCGTATTAGCGAACATAACTGCGCCATTGATGACAATGGCGATCCCGGCACTACCACCGTATGCTCTCCACATTGAAAGGCGTCCATGTTGATCTTCATTGGATAGGTGCTCGGACAAGCAGGTGAGGTACGTATCTTCGGAAATGATAGGCAAGGAGCTAATATAAAGATCCTTAACTTCCGCAGCCAACCCTGGGAAACAGACGTCAAGTGCTCTATTAAAGTTCTTGCCAGGCTCATTGCTGTATGCACTGTTGAGACAGTTGAATCCATACTGAACTTCAGAGTAGTCGTTCATCACGGCTGTGTTTCGTAGCCAGATTTGCTTGCTCGCAAGGATCTTCGCCGCAGTATCCGCCGTAGTGTAGTAAACAAAACGACGTTCCGCAGAATTTGCCTCTCGCATCTTGGATTCGACATGCGGGAAAAAGATGTGCGTAATTCGATCTTGATCTTGAGGGGGTAAGGCCACTTTGACAATGTCCTTGCTAGAGAGATAGGGCAATATAATTGCAAAAGAGTCCGCATTCTACTCTTTGGGGAGGATTACGGTCCATGATCTGCTAGGAAGAGTAATCGGTCGAAGAGCAATTTAGCATACCTTAGGGTAATAGTTTCTTCCCACGATGACGCTTCGCCCTCACCGGACCGGTCTCGACGCGATTGCTGTGTTCGAGCTCGTGAAAGGCGCAGCTCTTGCTGTCGGCTGGGTTAGGCTTGCCGAAATTAATGCGTGCGGACATTGCGACGCTGTTCTTGTGTTTGATTGAAGCGCTACATCTGAATGCCGACTCCCGGATTATTCATGCGCTGGTGCTGAAAGTAGAGGCCTTGCAGCCGCACAGTGTCCTCATGGCGGGGCGCAGGCTGATCGGTGCGGGTCCTAGGGTAGATATCGGTCGATATTGAGTGCCCCATGGAAGACGCCGATGATGTCGATCGCGTCTGAGTTCTTGATCAGGTAAGCGATACGATAATGTCCGTGAAGCAGAATACGGATGTGTCGGTCTGGCTTCTGCCAGTAGCGGTATCCTGATTCTGGAAATTCTCGAAGGATTTCGGCTTTCAGATAGATGGTTTCGATAGTTCGGGCGGCAGCGGATGGATTATCAAGTGCGATGTAGTCGTAAATGTCACGCAGCCATCGTTCGGCTTCGGCGGTCCATGTCACCTCTGCCATGTCTTGATGCGGCGTCCCATCTCTTCATGGCTGACTGTCTTTCCTGCGTCAGAGTCAGCAAGTCCCCTCTCGATCATTCTTGCGAACGCTAATTCTCGTAGAAGCTCATCATAGGAGCTGTCATCCGGCTGATCTTGAAGAATCTTGGCGATTTGTTCTTTTGCGGAGGGCATGATCACCTCTTAGAGAGACGTCGATTTCTACTGGCGACAGTTACAAGGATAGCGGTAAGCCCCCCGTTTTACAAGCTACTAGGCCTCATGTTCTCGGATCATTCATGCGTTGGTACTGTGAGCGCGGCGGCTCCTGTGAACACGGTTCGTCCGTTGGGAAGGGGATGGATCGCTGAGCGCCACTTTCTATGAAGATGCGAGGACTCCGGCAATACACCCAGTCAGCAACGTCGTCAAATAGGCAGTCCACAACGCGCGTAGTCCCAGCACCGAGATATCTTTTGCCCGATGCGGCACCAATGCGGAGATGCCGCCGACAAAGATGCCCATGCTCGCCACATGCACGAATCCGCAGAGGGCATAGGTCATGGCTGTGAGGGACCGGGGAGAGAGCGGCGGCGGAGACGCGGATTGCACCGCGGCTAGCTTGAAATAGGCCGCGACTTCCGTCTCGATAAACCGCGACCCCAGCAAGTCCGCGCCGATCTGCCACTCCTCAGGACGGAGGCCGAGAAGAATGGCGAACGGCCAGGTCAGCCAGGCGAGGACCCGTGTGGCGGAGAGCGGCACTCCACCGATCGCAGGAAGCTGGGCCAGCGCCAGATCGACCAACGCTTCCACTCCAAGAAACACGATCAGCAACGCGGCAATGCCGACCGCCATTTTCATTCCCTGCCCCGCCCCATCGATCAAGGCGACAATGAGGTTGGAGGGCGGCTGGATTGTTTCACCGTTGGATAAAGGCGATGGGTTCCGGTCGGTGGGCACAGCAGGCACGCCGCCCAGCGTCACGGGCTGTCCATCTTCGGGCCACGTGAGTTTACTGATGAGTACCGCGCAAGGAATAGAAATCACTGACGCAGAAATCAGATGCCCTGCGATCTGAGGCGCCACATGTTGCAGAGCCGACACGTAGATGCCCATGACCGTGCTCGCCACGGTCGCCATCATGCACGTCAGCACCAAGAGCAGTTCCGATTGCGTCATGGCTGTAAGGTAGGGACGAACAATCAAGCCCGCCTCGATGCCGACGAAGATATTCGCTGCGCCGGACAGAGACTCGGCCCCCGATAGGCCCATGGTCCGGTAGAAGAGCCGGGCAAACAGACCCACGATCGCTTGCATGACGCCCAAATAGTACAGACCGGCCATCAAGGCGGCAAAGAACACGACTGCCGGCAGTGCTTGTGCAGCCAGAATAAAGCCCACCGAGGTTGTACCGTCCGAGAGACGCTGGCCTGGGTCGAGCGCGAGCGGACCGAGTAGGAAGAGCGTGCCCTTTTGCGAGGCGTGGAGCACGGCGACCACCATATCGTTGATGATGCTCCAGAACCAGCGGGAGCCCGGAAACCAAAAGGACACGATCCCGAGTCCCCAGGCCAAGACCGCGCTGCCGCCAATGGTCGTCCAGTTCAGCCGACTGCGCTTCCCCGTCAGCCAAGCCAGCAATGCGATCGTCATGAATCCGATACACGCCAGCAGGCGATACGGCCATTCCTCCACCGTCATGTCCTCCTTCCGATAAAAGCCCGGCGGAGGCTACGCCGAGGGTCGGCTGCCGTCAAGAAATAAAATAGGTGCGTGCCATCACACAGACAAAGACAGATGTGTCTGATCTCTGACATGTGCTCTAGGGCTATGCATGCTGGTTCATTGCTGCGCTTTACTTTAGTATGGTAATGTAAAGCCTTATGAGGGAGGTGTTCCATGGCTGTTCAGAAGCTCAGCAGCAAGAATCAAATTGTTATTCCGAAAGAAGCCCGACAAGCGATGGGCGTCAAGGGTGGCGATGAATTGCTGGTGGTTGTGAAAGATGATCTGACACTTATCATGCCGAAGCCAAAACGGTATTCGAAGGTTTTACAGGGGCTAGCGAAGGGAACCTATCCTGCCGACTACCTGAAACGAGAGCGCCGGTCGTGGTAGGGCCTTCTTTATCTCAAGGTCTTCCTGTCCAACGACAACGCATCGGTCTCGATACCAATGTTTTCATCTATTTTCTCGAAGACCACCCACGATATGGAGCTTGGTGTGCTGCCTTGTTTGAATTGATCGAACGGGGGCAGAATGCCGCGGTCACTTCGACGGTGACGCTTCTGGAACTGTTGGTTCAGCCCTACCGTGACCAGAAGGATGAATTGGCACAAAAGATTTTTGCCCTGACCAGCACCTACCCCAAGATCGAGTGGGTCCCGTTGACGATGAATCTGGCTGATCGAGCGGCTGAGTTGCGTGCCAACTACCGTCTCAGCACGCCTGATGCCATACAACTGGCGACTGCCATCGGCCACAAAGCCGCGCGTTTTTACGGGAATGATCGTGGATTACAGCGCGTCAAAGAGATTGAGTGCATCATTGTGGATGACCTGGTTTAGTCTCACCATTTTTCTTACGTGACGCGACGGAGGCGAATGGAAAAGGGTTGGGAGTATTTCCTGGCCATTCAATCCTTCAGTCGCTTCACATCCGAGGCCTACAACGGTACCGTCCACCATAGTTGCTTTCTCTTCTTGGGAGATAGTCTTCTCTTCACTCGATGACGCCTCGCTCTCACCAGACCGGTCTCGCCGCGATTGCTGTGTTCAAGCTCGTGAAGGGCGTGCTGCTGCTCCTCGTTGGGTTGGGCTTATTGAAATTAATGCATGCGGAGATTGCGACGCTGTTCTCGCGTTTGATCGAAACACTTCATTTGAATGCCGACTCACGGATCATTCATGCGCTGGTGCTGAAAGTCGATGCGTTGCAGCCGCACAGCGTTCTCGTGGCAGGGCTTGTCAGTCTGGGTTATGCAGCGATGCTGTTGTTGGAAGGAGTCGGGCTGTGGCTGGAGCGCTCTTGGGCTGCATATCTGACGGTCATTTCGACGAGTCTGCTGTTGCCATTCGAGCTCTACGAAGTGATCGACCGGGTATCGGTGCTTCGCGTCGGTGTACTACTGCTGAATCTGGTCATTGTGCTCTACCTCATTGTGCAGTTGAAGCAGCATACCTTCCAACCGGAGGGTCAACAATCTCTAGGAAGGTGACAAGTGAGCCGACTGAGCTCACCATCTTCCTCGCACGGTTCATCTAAACTCATCGGTCACCCCCCTTGTGATACATTCGGCGATCTCTTCTCGTCTAGTGACCATGGATGGAAGAAAGGGATTTCCAGCGAGTGGATGAACGTACCTCGGTAGAACCATCGACCACTACGCCGGGCAACGGCATGATCGCGCGGTGGGAGAGCATTCCGCTCTATGCGCGCATCGTGATGGCATTGGTGCTCGGCGTGATAGCGGGAATAATGCTGGGGAGCGAGGCGGCTGTTCTCGCGGTGCCCGGCAGGCTTGTCTTGCGTCTGCTTGGTGCGCTTGCGCCGGCGCTGATCCTTGCGGCGATTGTGCACACGTTCATGACGACTCATCTCGGCGGTCCACTCGCGGCTCGGCTACCGCGCTTATTGTTACTGAATACGTTGGTTGCCATTGCCGTCGGCCTGACGGTCGCCAACGTGATTCAGCCAGGGCACGGGGCAGGTATTACTCCACCATCCCCGCACGAAGAAGCTGCGAAGACCGCTAATCCGCTGGCCACCTTCTTGGAGAACGTGCCCAAGAGTCTGCTCGGGCCGCTCGCCGATGACGGCAAGGTGATCGGGGTCATCTTCATCGCCGTGGCGTTTGGGATGGCCTTGCGCAAGGAACGCCACCGTCCCCTCGGCACGGTAGGGCACCTTGTCGAACTCTTCCTGGAATCGCTGATCAAGATTTTGCATTGGATCATCGCGCTCGTGCCGTTCGCCGTCTTCGGCATCGTGGCCAGCATCGTGGGAACGGAGGGCTTCGCGCCGTTCAAGGCCCTTGGAATCTTTGTGCTATGCGTGCTGCTCGCGCTGGCGATCCAGGCGATGTATTACCTCGTTCGCGTACGCTTCGGGTCGTGGGTGTCTCCAGGGCAATTGCTGCGTGGTGGCCGCGATGCGCTGGTCATGGCCTTCTCCACGGCCAGTTCGACGGCGACGATGCCGGTGACGTATGCCGCGCTCAAAGACCGGGTGGGATTACGCGAGCAGTCCGCCAGCATGGGCGCGCTGGTCGGCGCGAATTTCAATAACGACGGCACTGCGCTCTACGAGGCGATGGCGGCCCTCTTCATCGCGCAAATGATCGGAATGGATCTAAGCGTTCAGCAGCAGCTGATGGTCGTCCTTACGAGTATCATCGCTTCAGTAGGCGCCGCCGGCATTCCGGAAGCGGGGTTGGTGACCATGACCATGGTCTTTACTGCCGTCGGCCTCCCCGTGGAATACATTCCTGTGCTGCTGACGGTGGATTGGTTTCTCGATCGCTGTCGCACTGCGATCAATGTGATGGGAGATATGAACGTCAGCTGTCTATTAGATGGAAAACAGAGGAGCGAAACACAGTTCCGGTCTGACACGACTTAAATCATTGCGACCCGGTAATGTCTTTACCGAGTTGTTCCGGAGCACATCCTTGTGAGGTAACCATGCGGTTCTCCAATCAGACGAATTCACACGTAAACCTCTGGTTCATTTTTGTGCTGCTGAACGGGTGGCTCGGCGGTTGTGCAGGAATTGAGTCGAAAGAAAGTCTCAACACGGTGACTTCAGTCGACCTTGGTCGTTACGCCGGAACTTGGTATGAGATCGCGCGGTTACCGATGTGGTTCCAGAGACATTGCGTGGATTCAAAAGCGGTCTACACGGTTCGATCGGATGGACGGGTTGGGGTGCACAACGAATGCGTGACCGACGGCGGCACGCTGGACACGGCGGAGGGTGTAGCGACTGTGGTGGACCCCCAGACGAATGCACGGCTCATGGTGGTATTCGACAACTGGTTTGCGCGGCTGTTTGGATCGTCCCGCGAGGGGAACTACTGGATTCTCGATCTCGATCCCGAGTATCGCACCGCGTTGGTGGGTACCCCTGATCGCCGACATTTGTGGATTCTAGCCCGTGCGCCGAGAATCGACGACGACAACTACCGGAACCTCGTCCAACTGGCGCGAAGGTTCGGCTATCCTGTCGAGCGTCTTATCCGCGACCAGCGCCCCGGCCCATCGTCTTAACCCACATGCCGGTGATCCAAGCGTATAATCAATTACCCGAAGATCACACTCCCTGCCCGCTTTCCCGAGCCTTCGGCTACCCTTTGCTGATTTTTTTTTGATCGTGGTGATGTGTGAGGGCCACTCGCAGCTTTTCTTCCTGCTCTTTGCTGAGCGATGTCTTGAGGATGGTTCCCTCATAGTTTGAGATTCCCGCCAACAGCTTGTCCTGGTCAACGCTCCGGATCAGCAGGAAAATCGCCGAGGTACCTCGCTTGATGGTGCTGCCCAAGTCCTTGATGAAGTTGTCGGGGATCCCGTAATCGCTGAGGAGCCCGAATTCACTGGCAGCGGTGGTCATGGCACCACCCCCTGCGCCTCCGGCGATGCTGCCTAACAGGCCCGCCAAAGGATTCATGAAGAGCAGCCCCATCAAGCCTCCCCATAGCACTCCCATGGCCACGCCATGTGTGGTGGCACCTCCGAACACATCGACGCACTGTTTCAGGTGGACTTTCCCATCCATGTCGCGGACGACGATGACGGCATCTTCCAGATCGAGGACATATTCAGTTTCCAACGCCCGCAGTTCGTTCAGCACCCGGTCGGCTGTGCCGGAGTCTTTAAATGCGATGCAGACCAGTTCACTCATGATCGCTCTCCTTTGATTCTATGTGGGCAGACCCGTTTCATCGAGACAGACGGTCAATCCTGTGGCGCATGCACTAGATAGCAGTTGGATTACTCTCAGAGCAAGGTGGGTTTTCCAGCGGTACCCTGACAGGGTAGCGGCCAAGCCTATCCTGACCCCTTGTTTTTCCACGCTCTGTTCCCTTACTCTCGACGCGTTCTCATCGAGTAGCCTCTTTATGTTACAAGCTGTTGCACTTGGTTGCAGTCGAGGATCGCGCCGGCTTTTTTCCGACCTCAACGTCAAAGTCGAGCCTGGGACCCTACTGGCCGTGGTGGGTGAGAACGGCAGCGGGAAAACCAGTCTGCTCCGTATCTTCTCCAGTTTATTGCCGCCCGAGCAAGGCGCGATCCTCTGGGAAGGGCAGGACATCCATCAGCTGAAAGAATTGTATTCTGGCCAACTGACCTATATCGGGCATCTCAATGGCATCAAGGACGATCTCACGCCGCTTGAAAATTTGACGAGTTCCATGTCGCTGGCTGGTGAACCATGTGCAGCTGCCAAAGCACAGGAAGCCTTGGAGTCGATCGGTCTGAAGCGACAGATTCATTCCTTGCCGTCTAAAGTGCTTTCGCAAGGACAGAAGCGCCGGGTTGCTCTGGCGAGGCTCTGGTTATCCACGCGACCGTTATGGCTGCTGGATGAGCCCTTCACCTCGCTCGATACAGCGGCAACGAGTGTCGTGACACAACGTTTGCATGCCCACCTGCAACGAGGCGGGCTGGCGGTCGTGGTGACGCACCAAGAGGTCGCGCTGCCGGCCGAAACGGTGCAACGACTGAGGCTGACCGGATGAAGCGCTCCAGCATGTGGGAGGCTGTCGGCGGAGTCGTCCGGCGGGATCTGCTTCTGGCCATGCGCCGACGTTCGGACGCGGCGATGTCGGTCTTTTTCTTGGTCATTGTGGTCAGCCTGTTCCCATTAGGTGTCGGGCCGGAACCGGCGGTTCTGAGGACGATCGGTGCCGGCGTATTATGGGTGGCGGCCTTGTTGGCCTGCCTCTTGTCGTTAGGACGGGTGTTTACTGCGGATTACTTAGACGGCGCCCTTGAACAGATGCTCCTCGTGCCCCAGCCTCTGGCGGTCTTGGTGGCAGGAAAGGTCCTTGCGCATTGGCTGATCTCCGGCCTGCCCGTGGTGCTGCTTTCACCGCTCCTCGGTCTTCAGTTCGGCTTGAGCGGGGAAGCCTTGGGAGTTCTCGTGATGTCGCTCTTGCTTGGGACGCCCACGTTGAGTATGATTGGTGCGATCGGCGCCGCGTTGGTGCTTGGCGTGCGGGGGAGTGGTCTACTGGTTGCCCTCCTGGTGCTTCCACTCTACGTTCCAGTGTTGATTTTTGGGGCCGGCGCCGTCACCAGCAGCATGGCCGGTATCGGCGGCGAAGCAAATCTCTCGCTACTCGGGGCCTGTCTGGTGTTGTCCCTCTTTTTGGCACCCTGGGCCACGGCGGCAGCCTTGCGCATTGCGTTGGAGTAAAACCGTTTCATGAGTACGGGCATCAACTGGCTGAAGTATTCGTCACCGCAGGCTTTTTATCCCCTGGCCGGCCGTCTCATTCCATGGTTCGCGTGCGTGGCGGTTGCCCTGATGGGCATCGGTCTCTACCTGGGATTCTTCGTCGCCCCGACCGATTTTCAGCAGGGCGATTCGTATCGGATCATCTTCGTCCATGTCCCCGCCGCCTGGATGTCCATGTTTCTGTATGTCGTCATGGCGGTGTGGGCCGGTATCGGGCTTGGGCTCAATGCACGTCTTTCCTTCATGATGGCTCAGGCGATCGCTCCCACGGGGGCGATGTTTACGTTTTTGGCATTGCTGACCGGGGCGATGTGGGGCAAGCCGACGTGGGGAGCCTGGTGGGTGTGGGATGCCAGGCTGACCTCGGAACTGATCCTCTTGTTCCAGTACGCGGGAGTGATGCTCCTACGGACCTCGATCGATGATCTGCGCCGTGCGGACCGTTCAAGCGCGGTGTTCGCGCTGGTCGGGGTCGTCAATGTTCCGATCATCTATTTTTCCGTCCAGTGGTGGAATACCTTGCATCAAGGCGCATCGGTCAGCATGTCCACCGGGTCGAAAATGGCCGCAACTATGCTGATGGCAATGCTGATCATGACCATGGCGTTTTGGCTGTACAGCATCGCGGTGATCCTCTCGCGGGCTCGATGTATCGTGGTCGAGCGGGAATCCCAACCCGTGTGGGAAGAAAAACCGGCCGTGATCCAGAACGCGGTGGAGGCTCGCTGATGCAGTGGGGAAGCGCGTCGGAATTCTTTGCGATGGGCGGTTATGGGCTCTACGTATGGACGTCGTTCATCGCCACGGCATTGTGTATGGTGTGGGAAGTCCTAGCCCTGTGGCGGCGACGGGCTGCTGCGCGGGCTGAACAGCGCGCGATGTTGTTAGGAGGCACCGATGAAACCGCGGCATAAACGCTTCGCCTTTATCGGGCTGGGGCTGCTGGTCTTGGGCGTGGCGACTGTACTGATCTTGAACGCATTTCAGAGCAACCTCGTGTTCTTTTTCACGCCCACGCAAGTCGTCGGCGGTGAAGCGCCGAAAGGGCGCAGTTTCCGGATCGGCGGGATGGTTGAAGACGGGAGCCTCGTCCGCGACAACGACGGCCTCACGGTCCATTTCATCGTCACTGACACGGCGAAGCGCGTGCCCGTCACCTACAAAGGGATTTTGCCGGACCTCTTCAAGGAAGGGAAGGGTGCGGTGGCGCAGGGGCAGTTGGTCGCCGACGGTACCTTCGTCGCCAGTGAAGTCCTGGCGAAACACGATGAAAATTACATGCCTCCGGAAGCGGCGGAAGCGCTGGCGAAGGCGAAGGCCTCCGGGGCGCAGCAAAGCAAGTCACTCGTTGTTCCTCAAGGTAGGAAAGATTCGCTATGATCCCTGAAATCGGTCATTTTGCCTTGATCCTCGCGCTCTGCGTCGCGGTGGTGCAGGGAACTCTCCCCATCTATGGTGCCGCAATCGGGAACTCGGCCCTCATGTCGATCGCCAAGCCTGCGGCGCGCGGGCAATTTCTTTTGGTCTTAACGGCATTTTGCTGTCTTGGTTACGCGTTTGCCGATAAAGATTTTTCTGTGTTGTATGTCGCGGCGACGTCGA
This sequence comes from Nitrospira sp., assembly GCA_024760525.1. Taxonomy (NCBI): domain Bacteria; kingdom Pseudomonadati; phylum Nitrospirota; class Nitrospiria; order Nitrospirales; family Nitrospiraceae; genus Nitrospira; species Nitrospira sp. The sequence continues at coordinate 3,016,349 of CP060499.1, read as the reverse complement.
ATTCCCAACTCCCGCTGCATTATCGTCTCGCGGCCATTTGGGGCGCTCATGAAGGGTCGCTTCTGTTGTGGACTCTCATCTTGACCGTCTGGATGTTTGCAGTCACGCTCTTCTCCGCTCATCTTCCCGAAACGATGCGCTCACGCATCCTCGGGGTCATGGGCTTGGTCAGCTTGGGATTTCTCCTGTTCATGTTGACGGTTTCGAATCCATTCGAGCGGTTGATTCCGGCCGCTCCGGATGGACGTGACCTGAATCCCCTCTTGCAAGACCCTGGGATGGTCATCCATCCGCCGATGCTCTATATGGGGTATGTCGGTTTCTCGGTGGCGTTTGCGTTCGCGATCGCCGCGTTGCTGGGGGGTAACCTTGATGCCGCCTGGGCGCGCTGGTCCCGGCCATGGACCACGGTCGCGTGGTGCTTTCTGACCGTTGGAATCGCGATGGGGAGCGGCTGGGCCTATTACGAGTTGGGATGGGGAGGGTGGTGGTTCTGGGACCCGGTTGAAAACGCCTCATTCATGCCGTGGCTGGCCGGTACGGCCCTGGTCCATTCGCTGGCCGTGACGGACAAACGAGGTGGATTCAAGGTGTGGACCGTGCTTCTTGCCATTATGGCATTTTCCTTAAGCCTCCTCGGAACGTTTCTCGTGCGCTCCGGTGTCTTGACCTCCGTCCACGCCTTTGCCACCGATCCAAAACGAGGTCTCTTCATCCTGGCCTTTCTGGCCATCGTCATCGGGGGGTCGTTGATCCTCTACGCGTGGAGGGCTCCGCGTGTGGGATTGGGTGGGAGTTTCGCGATAGCCTCCAGAGAAGGGATGCTGTTGGCCAACAATGTGTTGCTGGTCGCGGCCATGGGCTCGGTCTTGCTGGGGACGTTGTATCCTTTGTTCCTGGATGCCTTGGATCTCGGGAAAATTTCCGTCGGGCCCCCGTATTTCGACTCGGTATTTGTTCCATTGATGGCGCCGGCGCTCTTCCTAATGGGGATCGGTCCGCTGGCCCAATGGAAGAAGGCCGACTTACCTGATCTGGCCAAGCGGTTGCGTTGGGCTTTCGGTGTGAGCATTGCGACGGCGATTGCCTTACCGTTTGTCATCGGAACATGGACTCCTTTGTTGAGTCTCGGTCTTCTGCTCGCGATTTGGATCGTCACGACTGCGATAGTCGGTTTGCGCGAGCGACTGACCCACGTCGACGGCCAAGGTCTCGCCGGTCGCCTGGCTGCGGTGCCCCGATCGTACTGGGGCATGCTCGTGGCGCACTGTGGCATTGCGGTCTTTGTCGTCGGCGTCACGATGGTGAAGGGATTCGAAACTGAAAAGGATGTACGGATGAACGTGGGGGAGACGGCGACCATCGGTGGCTATACGTTCCGGTTCGATGGCGCACAAGACGTCATGGGTCCGAACTATACGGCGGCGCGTGGCACCTTCCGTGTGAGTCTGGATGGTCGCGAAGCCGCGGTCTTGTATCCGGAGAAGCGGCGTTACCCCGTTCAGAATCAAATCATGACCGAAGCCGCCATCGATCCGGGGCTGCTGCGTGACCTTTATGTTTCCTTAGGCGAACCGCTCGATGATGGAGCCTGGAGCGTGCGGCTCTACCACAAGCCGTTTGTAGATTGGATTTGGGGCGGATGTCTGATTATGGCGTTGGGCGGCGTGCTGGCCGTCAGTGATCGCCGGTACCGACTTGCCTGGCGCCGACAAGAGCCGGCCGTGCCTGCTTCGACACGTCCGGCTAGGCGAAAAGTGGCATGAGTCGGTTTCTTCTGCCCTTGTCTATCTTCGTCGTGGTCGTCGGTTTTCTGGGTATCGGACTGACGCTCAATCCACGAGAGATTCCCTCTCCATTGATCGGAAAGGCTGCGCCGGATTTCTCTCAGCCTCAGCTGTACAATCAGGAGCAGGTGTTTTCACCGGCAGATATGAAAGGCAAGGTCTGGTTGCTGAACTTCTGGGCATCCTGGTGCAGCGGCTGTAAGACCGAACACCCGGTGTTGATGGAGCTGGCCAGGTCCGGTGAGGTCCCGATTTATGGCATGGATTACAAGGATCGACGGGAAGAAGCCTTGAGCTGGTTGCAGCGTTGGGGGAATCCCTATCCGATCGTCGGCGTGGATGATGCGGGGCGAGTCGGCATCAATTATGGAGTGTACGGGGTTCCGGAGACCTACGTCATCGACAAGCAGGGCATGATCCGCTATAAGCAGATCGGACCGTTGGATCCCGACACGGTGGCCAAGAAAATTATCCCGCTCGTGAAGCAGTTGGAATCACAATGATCTGGTTGGCGTTCATCATGGTGCTTGCCTCCGGGCCGGCGTGGGCCGGAGAAGCTCGGCCATTGGCCGACGATCCCGTCGCTGAAGCCCGGCTGAAACATCTCGCCGTCGAGCTTCGATGTTTGGTCTGTCAGAATCAAACACTGGCCGATTCCAATGCGCCGCTGGCAGAAGACCTCCGCCGTGAAGTGCGGGAAATGATCGCCAAAGACATGAGCGACAAGGAAATCATCGATTTTCTCGTCGAGCGCTATGGAGATTTCGTGCTCTATCGGCCGCCGCTTAAGGCGACGACCTCGCTCCTCTGGGTGGGACCGTTCGTCTTATTGGCCATCGGCGCAACCGCGCTCGTCGTGAGTCTGCGGCGTCGCTCGACCAAGGTGATCGATGTGCCGGTGACGGACGAAGAGCATCGACGAGTCGAACAACTATTGTCAGAAGGAGGCAAGCGTTCATGACCGCTACATTCTGGTTTATCGTCTCGGCCATGACTCTATGCGTCCTGGCGCTTCTTTTGAGACCGTTGTTGAAACGCCCGTCCGAGTCTACCAGTGAACAAGAGAAAACCTTGCCCATCTACCGGCAGCAATTCTCGGAATTGGAGCAGGATCGCGCCAACGGTTTGTTGACGGAGGACCAGTATCGAACGGCGCGAAGTGAACTGGATCGCCGTGTATTGGAAGAGACGGGCGCAATGGGAGCGCCGGCCGCACCCACCGGAGGAGTGTTGAATCTCCGGTTCGTCGCCCTCTTGCTGGGTATGCTCATTCCGGCTGCCAGCGGCGTGCTTTATTGGACATTGGGCAATCCTGCCGCGATGACGCACCCGGCGGTTCCCACGATGGCTTCACAAGGCGGACCGGGCGATGATGCTCAGATGGCGGATAGTCTCAATTCGCTGATCGAGCAGTTGAGAAAGAGGCTCGAGCAGAATCCGAACGATGCAGTAGGGTGGGGGCTCTTAGCGCGATCCTATATGGCCATGGAACGGTACGCCGATGCGGTGCCGATTTTTGAGAAGGCGACGAAGCTCGATCCCAATAACGCGAGTCTCCTGGCCGACTACGCCGATGCGCTCGGTGTTCATCAAGGGCGCAAGCTGGATGGAAAACCGGAAACCTTGATTCAAAAGGCGTTGAAGCTTGAACCTCACAATGTGAAGGCGCTTATGTTGTCAGGGACGATCGCGTACAACCGAAAAGATTTTGCGCGCGCCGCCAAGGAGTGGGAAGATGCGCATGCCCATCTTCCTCCCGACGACCAGGAGTCATCCGACCAGCTGAAGGCCAGTATTGCCGAAGCCAAACGGCATCTCGGCGGCGGTCCCAGTATGAACATGTTGGTGGCAAATCCTCCAATGGAACAGGCCAAGCCCGCCAAACCGGCGGCGCAATCCGGACAGTCGCGTGCGATTACGGGTAAGGTGGTGTTAGGGCCGAATCTGGCCGGTAAAGCGTCTCTCCCGGATACCTTATTTGTGTTTGCGAAAGATGTGGCCGGCCCTCCGATGCCGGTGTCAATCGTACGGGCGTCGAAAAAAGATTTACCGTTTACATTTCGACTCGACGATTCCACCAGTCCCATGCCGTCAAGGAAATTATCCGACATCGACACAGTGGTGATCGTCGCACGCTTGTCGAAGTCCGGAAAAGCGATGGCTGAGAGCGGTGATCTGGAAGGCATGAGTCAGCCGATCAAGCCCGGGACAGAAAACATCACCGTGGTCATCGATCGAGAGCGACCGTAGCTTTTATGTTGATCGTGCGTTCGTTGCAGATTTGTTTCATGTCCGTGTCGGTCAATCTTTGCAGAAATTCTCTTGACACTTTGTTTGGACCTAAGCTATATTTTCGCGCCATTTCAGGAAGTTGAAACAACGAACTCTAGAAAGACCTTACTGCTGACAATGAGTATGCTTTCGACGAACATTTTTATGAAGAAAAGTGCGCACTGCCTCTCAAACGGAAGGAGTACTACTGTGGGAGTCAAGCATTTGGTGAAGTATGCCCTGGTGGTTTGCGGCGTGTTGGTCGCCGCACAAGCGCAGGCGGATTTTCCCACCGTGCCGAAGGAGACGTATGAGGCGCTGAAGATCGAGCGCTCGGCGTCGCCGAAGGAGCTGTACGAAGCGCTGCTGAAGCGGTACATGGATCCGGCGCAGAACGGGGTCGGGAAGGGCAAGTACGGGGAATATTGGCAACCCGTCTCTTTCAGTAAGTACTTTGATCCGCACACCTTCTATAAGCCGCCGCAAGCGGTGAAAGAAGTGGCGAGCCGCGAGCAATGCGTCAAGTGCCACACCGACGAGTCCCCGGGCTGGGTGGCCGCGTGGAAGAAGAGCACCCACGCGAACCTGGACAAGATCCGCAAGCTCACGCCGAAAGACGAGACTTTCTATAAGAAAGCCAAGCTGGAGGCCATTGAGGACAACCTGCGCTCGATCGGCAAGCTCGGCAAGGGCGAGAACCTCAAAGAAGTCGGTTGCATCGATTGCCACTTCGACATCAACACCAAGAACAAAGCCGATCACCGCAAAGACATCAAGTTGGCGACTGCCGACACCTGCGGCACCTGCCACTTACAGGAGTTTGCGGAACGCGAGTCGGAGCGGGACACCATCACGTGGCCGAAGGATCAATGGCCGAAGGGCCGGCCGTCCCATGCGTTGGACTATCGCGCCAACGTCGAAGTGGAAGTCTATGCGGGCATGCCGCAGCGGGAAATCGCCGACGGCTGCACGGGCTGCCACGTCAATCAGAACAAGTGCGACACCTGCCATGCGCGGCATGAGTTCTCCGCCGCCGAATCCCGCAAGCCGGAAGTCTGCGCCCAGTGCCACAGCGGGGCCGACCACAACAACTGGGAAGCCTACAACCTGTCCAAACATGGCTTGAAGTATCAACGCGACAAAGCGCATTGGAACTTCAACATCCCCATCAAGGATGCGATCGGCAAAGGGGCGGCTACCGCGCCGACCTGTCAGTACTGCCACATGGAATATCAGGGCAAGATCGCCCACAACGTGGTGCGGAAAGTTCGCTGGGCCAACTATCCCTTCGTGCCCGGCATCCGCGAGAACATCAAGACCGACTGGGCCGAAAAGCGCAACGATGCCTGGGTGAAGACCTGTACGCAATGTCACTCCGAGACGTACGCCCGGGCATGGTTGGAGTTCATGGACAACGGGACCTTCTCCGGCTTGGATAAGTACGATGAAGCCCATCATACCGTCGAAGAGCAGTACAAGGCGGGCCTGTTGACCGGGCAGAAGACCAACCGTCCGGCGCCGCCCGCGCCGGAGACCGATGGGTTTGAGAAGTTCTTCCAGATTTATTGGTCGAAGGGCAACAACCCGGCGGCCAATGAGTTGAAGCTATTCGAAATGGCGGAAGATCACCTGGTGCAATTGCACGTGAGCTTGGCCCACCAATATTGGGGCTACACCTATACGGTGGGATGGGCGGCCATGAATCGGGCCTATGTCGAAATCATGGATGACGACACGCGGCTGAAAGAGAATCTCGCCCTCCAAGCACGGGTGGCGAAGCTTGAGAGTCAGGTTAAGCACAGCATGCTGGATCTGGACAGTGAAACCGGCAAGCTCTCCCTCGGCGGGATCGGGGGCGGGATGATGTTGGCCGGGACGATTGCGATTGCCGGATGGCGGAGGCGTGGAAGGAAGGAGCGTTGATCTCGACCGCTCCGTCCCTGGGTGCCCCCGTGTCACATCCGTCAGGGGCTAAATTCCTCCCGTCACTAGGACTCCTCCTGGTGACGGGAGGTCTTTTTCTGAGCGGATGGGTTGCGTATCTTTGGTTTAAGCCAGCGCCTGCTCCATATAGCTATCACCTTGTGGACGAAGGTCCCGTCACAAAGTTTGACAACCTTGCGTTGCAAAACTGGCCGGACTTGAAAGTCAGTAAATACGAAATTCGCGTTCAATCGGTGGATAAACCCATCGCCATTGCCTATCGAGCAAGTAGAGGAGCTGGATCGTCGGTTTTCCTAAATTGGGAGAATCTACTTTCTGAACCAGTCGGGGCGATGGGAGGAGATCTTCCGGAATTGGCTGCAGTCGCTGTCGATATTACAAAGCATGTTCCAGAAGGCGCCGCCCTTCTCGCCTGGTGGGACACGTCGCGTCAACTCGGGCTGTTATCCGATCGACATACTGTCTTCACATCTCATCTGGGGCAGCCTTTGATCACCCCTTCTTATTGGAAGGAACGAACTGAGGTCATCAGCAAGTACGAACGACAGTTCTGGGGAGCGGAAGGATCCGCCGAAGAGCAGAAAAGGTTCCAGAATTTTGCGGATATATTAGCCTCTGAGCCGAGCAAAGGGGCAGCCATGCTTCGAGAATTTGTCGGCTCTCAGGAAGCCTATATCGTCGTTCACCCTGCTGACCTCTATAAGCTTGGCCTCATGCGGCCGGATCGGCTCGACATTGCATTTAAGGATTTTCCTTTGACGGGTAACGTCCATGGACTGGTTGGGCAGGTCAAGGCATGGATGAAGGAGAATGGTTACGATACCTATACGCTCCAGTCTCTGTCAGAAAAAGCGGTGCGTGCCTACTTCTTAAATGAAAGTAAAAAAGGGAAGACACTCCTGTCCCAAATGCTCCCGCTAATGAATTCAAAGCCGGTTGATTTTGAAGCATTGCAAGTTGTCCATAAGCAAGGCGGATATTGGGTCTACAAAATTCCATCTGCCTCAAGCGGTGCGAATGACAATAAACCCTAATTATCTGAGTAGCAGTCCCGCATAGCTCATGGTAAACTGAGCTCGCGTCCAATCAAGCAAATGAAACGGGCGTTCAACTCTGATGAATAAAGAAACGTTCAGATCTAGACAACAGAAAGTGATCAGTGATCTTAATCATACATTCGTGGGAAAGGAGATGCCGTGAATCGTCGCATTGTGTTCGCATTTGCCGCTGCGGCGGTATTTCTAGTAGTAGCAGGGACAGCCTCCGCCGAAGGGACATTTGAAGGCCGGAAAAAGTGCTTCAACTGTCACAAAGGCGAGGGCGAGGCGTGGGAAAAGACTCTCCATGGTAAGGCCATGGAGTCGCTCAAGCCCAGCAGAGGCAAGAAGAAGGACGAGGCGATGGTCAAGGCCAAGCTGGACCCCAAGAAGGACTATACCAAAGACAAGGATTGCGTTGGATGCCACGTTGATGGGTTCGGTAAGGAAGGCGGCTACGTCATCGAAGAACCGGAGAAGTTCTTGACCGGTGTGGGTTGCGAATCCTGCCACGGGGCCGGTAGCGATTACCGGAAGATTCATAGAAAGGCAGGGGAAGCTTTTGAAAAGTCCCAGAAGACGATGGAGCGGGCCAATCTTGTTGAGGCTGGCCAGGAGTTTGAGTTTCAGGAGAAGTGCAATGCCTGCCACTTGAACTATGAAGGATCGCCATGGAAAGGTGTGAAGAAGCCGTACACTCCATTCACACCCAAGGTGGATAAGAAGTATGAATTTGATTTTGAAAAGTCCGTCCGTGATGACAAGGCCATGCATGCGCATTTCAAGTTGGCCGGCACCTTTACAGGGCCACCGATGCCAAAGTTCCATGAAGAGTTCCAGAAGTCAGCCAAGCCTCCGGTGAAGTCCGACAAGGCTGGGGAAGAATAGCGATGGGAAAGATCGGTACTCTTGCAGCAGGCGCAATTCTCACAGTTGTCTTCATCGTCGTGGTATTCGGCGGTGAGGCGGCTGTCTCTCGAACGGAATTCTGTATCAGCTGCCATTCTGAAATTTATCCCTATGAGGAGCTGAAGAAGTCTTCGCATTGGGGTGCGCTAGGGATGGATCCGGGCTGTAAGGATTGTCACGTGCCTCAGGGCCTGTCGAACTTCCACAAGGCTATTTATACGCACGTGGTAGATGGTGTGCCCTTTCTGATCAAGGAATTCACCACGGATTATTCAACCGTCGAAAAGTTCAATGAGCATCGTCCAGAGGCTGCTTACCGGGCTCGCATGAAGCTGAAGGAGTGGGACAGCTTGACGTGCCGAGCTTGCCACAAGAACACGAAACCACCAGGTGCTTCAGCCAAGGCTGCGCATGCCAAAATGCAGAGCGAAGGGGCTACGTGTATAGACTGTCATCAAAACCTGGTGCACAAGAAGGTACCAGAGAACGATCTGAACGCGAGCCTTGCCCAGGGACGCCCTGTGCTGAAGGAAGTCAAAAAGAAGAAGGATGACGACGACGAAGACGAATAAGAGAAGCTAAGCGTAATAGTTGCGGGTTGCCGAGAAGCCAGGACTGCACACAATGGTTGTGATGCACTCCTGGCTTTCTCATTTGTACAAATTTGAAAAATGAGCTTCCTACTTGCTCCCTTCCATTGGGTCATTCAGTCTTGATGACGTATTCTCGATTGCCCCAGTATCCGCACGTCGCGTGAGCTTGCTTCGCTACCTTGGAGAGAGATAGGTGCAGTCAGCAAGATCTCTGGCAAGATCCACATCGTCTATATCGTCGTGCATCACCCTATTAGCAGCGGCCACCGTCCATCGTGGGCATGGGCGTTCGATCAGAATCAATGTGCTTCCCGCTTGAACTCGGCCTTCCCTGAGTACCCGAAAATACCACCCTGTCCGACCCGTTTCTTGGACCTGAACAGCTAAATCCTTAACCCGCCAGCGGCGAGCCAATTCCCAGCATGGTTGTCTTGGTTGAGATATTTGGACGAGTGATTCGCCGATCTCAAACACATCCCCGATACAGACGGTGTCCTCCAACAGACCCTCGGTTGTAAAGTTTTCACCAAAGGCTCCAAGCGGTAGGCCAGGTAAGACTAAGGCTTCAGTCCAATAGACGTAGTGCTCGATAGGGTAGGCATTGACGGCCTTTTCTGGTCCACCGTGGTTCTCAAGGTCCGCCTGTCCGTCACCGGCGAGATTAGTCCGTCCAAGCCACACAAAGCCGGATGTCGGCTCCTTAAAAAACCCTGTGGTCCAGACTTGATCCAGAGGATTCGGCGAGTCGCCGTTTCCCACAGTCCTCGGTAGTCCAACTTGCACAGAAAGCACTTTTGCGGTGCCGGAGTTGTTCAGGATCAGCTCCTAGGCTCAATAAATCGATCGGATAATCATGATATAAATGACGTCGATACATGAGACTAGGCACTGAGGAGTCCCAGGTTGTAGGAGGTTCTCACCCATAGCTCGTACGACAGTGTTTCAATCTTGCTGCAGCAGGATGTCCGAGGTGAAAATGATCCATGGTGCAGCGAAGATAGAAATCTATGGTGGGGTCCTTCACGCCGTAACGATCTTCAGGAGTTACGGGTTCAATTCAAAATTCTTCCGGACCTGTACCACTCACAGATGCGTTTGATTCCATGTAAGGTAGGTCCTGCTCCTCCGATAGCGACTGCGTCAACCAAACAGTACCAGGCACCAACTCCGCTGGGCGGATTCCCCTGAGGCCATCCCAATAACGGGTCGATGGCCGCCCATTTCCAAGCGCCGACGGCAGTACCGATCAATTCCAACCATGTCGTAATGAAAAAGGCGGCGAGGTATACCATCGGCGAACGGCCGATAATCAGCCATACTAAAAATATGCAGAACAGCAACGCGCCGACCGCATCCCCGCGATCCGGGAACCCGCTGACCCCCCAGAGAGACCAGGCGCCCCATATTCCCACCACGAAGATCGCGATTCTTCCGGGATGCCGTACAAACAGGCCGGATCGTGCTAACGCAACTGCGGTTAGGTACACCATTCCATGACCTGGCGGGACATAGGCAGGCACGTTTTCAAACCTATATGTGTAACCACCCATATAGATAGAGGCAAAGTGCTCACCGACCGTGGCAAACAGAACGGCAATGGCAACCTGGATTCTGGTTTCTCTGCTTTCTCCAAACAACAATGCTCCGAGACAAATCCACGCCAGCACTCCCAACGTCTGTTGCCGTTCGACGCTCGCGCTGATCTCAAACAGAGAACTAATTCCAACGCAGAGGAATGTAAATGCGGCGATCACATAATCACGCATTCGATGCGTATCGAGGGCTCCTGCTTTCGGAAAATGCCGGAGGGCAATCCGCTCTGCGGCATTGAACCAAGTTCCAAGCTGAGGGGTACTCGAAGGTGCGTCCATGGGTCAGATGGAGTCTATAGAGCAGAGCGCATGCGCGATATGCTGTTTAAGACTAATGGGATTTGGTGAAGCCAGGTTGTGTAATTTCGCGGGTATCATACAGGACCGTTGGCGAACGGGCAAGATCTGGTGAGGTCATCGAGCTCCCCCCAAACGTGACACCTGAGGTGTCATAAATGAAACTGATTTTCGCGTATGCCCTGTTAAGGAGCCGTATGAGTACCGAATTTGAAGAGAGATTATTCTGAAGGAGGGAAACAGCTTGCGAGTAAGAGAGCAAAGAAAAACGCCGACCCGCCTTGCTACCTTGCGATAGGGGCGGATCGGCGTCTTACTAAACGAGCAGTGCTCTAGGCTCCCAGTCGTGTAAAGACAGGGAGAACCGGAGCCCAGATCGGATTGATGAGTCGATCACCCTTCTCAGTCCAGGACATCAACAATCCTGCGAAGCGCTGATCCGGATCGTGGAGGATGTCCACCAACCGCTGCACTTCCCACAGAACGTCCTTGGACTCAATCTTGATGTCGACCGTCTGACCAGGCAGGATCGGGGCTTCATTGTCCATCGTCAAGCCGGCCGATGCAACTAGCTCAGCCGGATAGTTTGGATCAAGTTTGGCTGCCCCCATCTTGTTGGTAAACCGGATGCCAGCGGTCGTGAATTCACCGATGGTCACAGGTTCGGTGCCGTTATTGGTCGCATGAAGAGTCATGCGCAAGGCCCGGCCTGGGACGTCGTATTCAGCATGAGTGACTTCCACCACGAACGGGTTCGGCTTGATCGGCATCGGCTTGACCTTGGTCTCACCGGCCTGAAGCGGTACGCTGACAGGATGGCGTGAATCTGCCGCCAAGTATCCGACGACCACAACGACCAACACGAAGATCAACACCGCAGCTCCGACCTTCCGATCGATGGGGTCAAGCAGAATCTCATCCCCATACGCTGCCAGCACCCGTGCACGGACCAGGTACATCGGCCGGATCATGAAGAAGCCGACCCAGAAGATGGCCACAGCCGCCCAGAACAGGTGCCACATGATACCGGTGGCAGTACCCATCGTTTCTGAGTCGAACGTTTCTCCGGTAAGGGTCTTGATCGGATTGGTGAAATCCTCATATCGACCCGTGATGTCCATCCATCCACCTGGCCCTGCGATCGGACCGGCATCCTTAACGGCAAACATCGGATGGATATGATGATGGCCGGGGAGTCGAGCCTTCAAGACGACCACATACTCGTAATCTCGGCCAATTTCCATGGGACCCGCAACAAACATTGGCGTCCCATTGATCTTTGAGCTGAGACGCACAAAGACGGAACTGGGAGAACCGATGTTGAGGAACGTCCGGGTTGGTTTTACAACCGCACGAGGCCAATCCTCGGACAAATGAAACTTCCCCCTCAGCTCTGTCACATCATTAACCTTGGTCGACTTTCCAACCCATTCAGTGTCGTACCAATTCACGGTACGCATCCGCAGGAATGGTTCCTGTGATCGCTCTCCGTGAGCGAATGCAGGAGTGATATCGAGAACCGGCGTGAATGCCAGCGTCGCCACCCCGCAAAATCCCATTATCCAGAGTTTAAAGGCGTGTTTGGCGTTCATGCTTTCCCTCCGACTTTGGCCTTGTCCTGGTTCGCCAACGTGGCGTACGCGAACACATCGTACACTTTGGTCGTCCGCTGCCGGTCATCCGTCAGGTAGAAGTAGGACGTGCAGAAGAACTTCCCGAACTGCCACCACAGGATGTACATCAACGACGACGCGAAGGCCGCGAAGAACGAGGAGATCATCGTGCTGTGCCCGCCGAACGTCCGCAGCGAGCCCACTTCGATCATCCGAATGTACTCCGGCGTCCCGGTCCGGACATACGCAAAGCCCATGTAGTCCGCCCACGACAGCAAGGTGCCGTCGATGACGAGCGGCGTATGGCTATAGGCGAAGATGGCCCAGTTGGTCGGATAGAACAACGCGGCAAACAGCCACGCCCCGATCACCGCCGTCAACGTCCAGTTCCGGGTCAACAACAAGACGATGTCCAGCACCAGCGCGCTCGGCAGCAGGGTGGACGGCATCACGAAGTTATACGGATAGTTCGACCACCACCACCAGGCGGCCACGATCGTCACCCACTTCCCGGCCAGCAGCGCCAGAATCGTGATCGTCGCCCCAAAGGGCTGCCGATAGTTCACCCAATTGTAATATTGCAGGGCCGCACAAAAGGTAATCGCGGTGACGGGCGTCACGATCGGCCACCACTGCCGATCCTTCCAATCAATCCAGAAATCCCAGTCCCCCGCCAGCAGGTCGAAGTGCATGTGGAACGTGCCCACGATGGTCACAAACAAGATCGGAATGAAATAAATGTAGTCGATGTGCCTGGACATCGCCACGCCTTCCGGCGGCAACTTCGAGGCCTTAATAATCTCATCGGTTCTAAACATAACTGACATCCTCCGTCATTCCAGCCGGCTGAGGCTGGCCCGACGCTCAGTACTTCGAGCGCCGAAACCACCCTCTCATGCCGGCCTCATGGTTATTTGGACTGCTCGCCATTCCCGTTTAGTACACGGTCTTGTGCCCGGGGCCCACCTGGCTGGGGAACGGATCCAGGATGCTCTTCGGCGCGTTGTTCCAGATCACGTCCGCCAGATTCGACATCCGGCTCACGATCTGCGCCGCCACCCCGCCCGCTGCCCCGAACAACCCGCACCACCCCAACGTCACAAAGCCCCAGTGCAACGGGGCCGAGAACAATTCATCGACGAACCAGAACGCATGCCCCCACTCGTTCAACCCCACGTTCGGCAGGATGAACATCGGCCCCACCACCGCCGCCACCAGCGGGAACGACGTCGCCTGCGCGTACAACGGTAACCGCGTCTGCGCATACAGGTAGCTCGCCACCCCGCACGTGATGTACAACGGGAACGTCCCGTAGAACGCCACAATGTGGCTCGCCGTGAAGCTCGTGTCCCGGATGATCACTTGGTGCCACGCCGCATCTTGCTCCAGCGTATAGCTGCCCGCGTAGTACACGCCCCAGATGTAGCACACCAGCCACCCCATCCAGTAAAAGTACCGCTTCAGCTCCAGCTTGTGGTCCAGGTTCGCCAGGTTCCGGTCCCGCGTCACCCAGATCCACCCGATCGTCACGGCAAAGAACACGGCGTTCGCTAAAATGTTAAAGCGCCACAGCCCCATCCACACCGAATCGAACTCGGGGGTCATGGAGTCTAACCCGTGCGAGTACCCGAAGGCCCGTTGATACAGCACCCAAAACACGCCGATCCCCAGGATCGCCAGCCAGCCCAACTTCACCGGCTTCGAGTCATACCACTGCGATATGTCATACCCTCGCCCCGAACTGTCAGCTGCCATGTCCCCTACCTCCTTGTGTTAAATGAAAGTGTGCAGCTACCGAATGCTAGATCCCAGAGAAAAGATCCCGCCACACGTTATGAATTTATTCCAGTGGAAGGACCCGCGAAAAGGTGAACAAGTATCCGACAAAGCTTCAAGACGAGTCAAGCAAAATATCATGGGTGAGGCCAGCTAAACCCTTTGCAGACAGCGTAAATTGAAGGTCTGGCTTGCGCGCCCGCAGGTATACTCTTGTAGGTGTTGGAAGTCAAGGTGAGCCGGTGTGGTTTCTTGCCCCAGTTCTGCTTGTGGACTAGTCTTATGTAGGGTGTTCTGTTTAAACGGGGATGGTTCGGTCGGCTACACGAGAACATTCTTCAATGAACGTGATCGCCGGGAGGAGGCAAGATCTCTCGCTCTTGATTGAGTTGGGTGATCTGCTGTGCCAGAAAAGCAATATCCGTCCATCCCGACCCGTCGCCATCAGGGATCCATCGCGCCCGCAAATACCCGTAGCGGTCAAAGAGAAATTCCATGTGCTTCGGGCGTGTCCCTTCACCGAACAGGTCAGGAATGGAGAGGGTTCGACGGAAGAGGGCATAGCTGCGGGCGATCTCTCGTGCACCCTGCGTGACGACAGGAAAGGGCATATCGTGAACGATCGCGGCCAGTTCATCCGGAGGGAGGTCGGTTATGGGCACTGCCAAGATGGCCGTATTCTTTCCGGTGATCGTGGCGGCAGCCGTGCGTAATTGGTCAAGCCGCCCGCGCGACTCCGGCCAAGAGAAGAGAACGAGCAGCACGGTGTGTTTCCCGCGAAAATCTTTCAAGGTACCGCTCGAACCGTCGTGCCCCGCGTACGAGAAGTTGGGCGTGGCCATGAATGGTTGCTCAGGGAGAATCCGGGGGCCAATGATTCTCGATTGATACCCTCGGGAATTGGCATGGAGAAAGTTCAGGACATCCCAACGCTCCTCCTCGGAGAATTTTTCGCCGAAGGGCGGCATGATCCCGTTGAATCGACCGTAGGTCAGCCAATGAAAAAAATCACCCGCCGTGTGCATGGCGGTATGAGGTTCCGTGAGAAGGTCTACCGGTTGTTTCGGTAACGTTTTGGCCAGCACACCGTTCCCTTTTGCTTGGGGTCCATGACAAGGAATGCAATTCCCGGTAAAAAGATCGACACCGTTTGCGATGGAAATGGCATCGAACGGTACCGGGGTTTTCCGATAGGTTTCCGGGTACGATTGCACGGCGATGGGATAGAAGGTTGCGGCGAGTCCGACGATTCCAAGGACTGTGGGCACCGCGATCCGCCACGAGGTTTTCCAGCTTTTCCGACGACCGAGAATGATCGTCGAGGCGGCTAGCATGAGGAACATGATTCCAACCCCGACGAGAGTTCGTACAAGCCAGTCGCCCCACGTGGCGTCGATAGAGAAACGGAATGGATAGGGCCAGTTATCAATGACGTCATGCTTGGCGGGGACAGCATTGGCCAGTAAGGTCGCAACAATCACCAGGAGGATGGCGAGGAGAAACTCGACTTTGACCCCTGTCCTGAGCTTTTGTCCGGCCGCTACGGCTGTTTCAGGGTCGCCCTTGAGTGATGGTACCCAAACAGACTTTGCTCGCGAGGCGATGGAAAGAATGACGGCAAGTAACGTCACCTTTGTGATGAGGAGCCAGCCATAGGTGGTTGCAACCAGTCCGGCATAATTGGTGTCAATCATACGATTGGCCACGACGACGCCTGACGCGACGACGGCGATCATCGTGGGGAGAGCCATCGCTGAAAACCGGTTCAACACGTCGCCGGCGCGCGTTCTTTCTTCGGTCGAGCCTGTCGCGGCGTTGGCGGATGAAGAGGCGACCAGGATGACTCCCGGGAGGCCGCCGAACCAGGCGCTGGCTACGATAAGATGCACGGCATAGGACAACGTAGCGAGCAGCGCTTGTTCTTCGGCTGCCGAATGGCTGGCGAGTGAGCCGAGGGCCAAGGTCAGCGCAGCGGCAGACGCACACAGAACGTAGCGCCATCGCGCCGCGGACGCATTCCGAACGTACAGGACAATCGCAAGAACCGCGAGCGCGCTGGTCGCGCGCAGGACCCAAATAAGGCCGATTCTGGTCTTTTGCAAGAAATCCGACCAAGCTTGCGGATTCCAGGCATTTTCAGGGACTCCGGTCGCTTGCGCGGTGGTGGTCGCCAAAAGACCGAATAACCCAATCAGAATCGCGAGGGCCAGCCAGGGAAAAGTCTTTTTCAGGCGGGTCGGCCACGGATGTCCGAAGCCGGCGAATGTCTGCTCGGCGATTGCTAAGAAGACGCAACCACCGATCAATATCATGTTGGACGCTAGTTGCAGAAAGCGGAACAGCGCACCAGCAGCCTCGATCATTTCCTTTGAGCTTCGCCCTTTACGGTAAAGTCGAAGGTAGATTCGACCACGTGACCATCGACGGAGAGGACACGAAACTTTACGGAATACTTGCCGGGCGCCAACTCCGGTAATGGCAGCAGAATCGATTTTTGGTCATCCGGGGCGAGGGTGGGTTTCAAGTCGGTGATCGGCTGCTTCTTCGCATCAAGGACCACGAGCGAAGCGTAATCTCCCTCAATTTTCTCATTGAACCACAATCGCACTTGAGTCGGCGACTTGGTGAGGACGGCTCGTCGTGGAGGCTCCGCCTTGACCAGCATAGAATGCGCGAAGGCCGAGGTGATGGGCATTCCCAGGGCGAATGCCACGATCAAAATGAAGCGCACAAACGTGCGCCTGCGTGGTGAGCCGATCATTATTCCTCCTCGTGCCCGATTGCTGCACCCGAGAAAACGTGACGCGTCTGGCTGGTTAGAATATCGCTTCAGCGATGGGTCAGCCGCCTACGGCACGGGTGATTTCCGAAGGTTTACGACGATCGCGAAAGGCGAAGAATACAACGACAGCGATACCGACCAAGACAGGCAGAATAAGCATCATATAGTGTTGCAGGTGTGAAACGGCTCCTGTTTCACCGACAGAAAAAGGAAATCGTGCGGCGTGCTCGCGCTTTTCGCCGATTGATACCAGCCCGACGAACTTACCGGGCTTGTCAAAGTTGTATTTCACGTCGATGGACCCGGTTGGGTAAACCTTGGCAGGGAGGTGCGTGACGGTCACGGCTTCGAGATTGTCCTCCGAACCGGTATCTCTGATGACACGCACTTCAACCGGGAGCGAGCGAAGCTCCTGTTCCACATAATCAAGAACCAAGACCGTGTTTCCCAGCCCCGGTAGTTCCTGGCAGAATTGCTTGTCGTAATAGCTGTCAGGCTGGTAGCTGTTGAAGTACATCTTGTACGGTCCGATGTGCAGGACACAGGTGTCTGTTGCCAATTCGTGTCCATGCTGGGCCAGCGCCGAGAACGGAGCTGCGACCAGAAGCAACACGCAACACACCCACACACGAATCAGAAAGTGACGGGACATGTTCAAACCTCTTCTTTTCCGGTCCCTATTCATTCGTAGCGACTCTGTCGCAGTTGATGCCTTAGGAAACCGCTATCTGCGACGGTTTGCGGCGATCGCGCATGAAAAACACAATCCCCACTACAATGATCACTGCCGCTACGGGAACCATATAGATGTTTAGGAATTTTGAAAAAAACTTCGGCTCTCCTACCGAGAATGGAAACCGGGAGATATGTTGCTGTTTGTCGCCCACGGTGACCATGCCGACGAATTTCCCCGGCTTGTCAAAAGTGTACGTAAAATCGATGGAACCATTGGGATACACCTTTGCTGGGAGGTGGAAGACCGTATTAGCCTCAAGATTGTCCTCCGAGCCGGTGTCCTTGATAATGCGAACTTCGGCGGGTAGCGTGCGAAGTTCTTGTTCGATGTAATCCAAGACGACAATGGTTTGCCCAGTCGCCGGGATGTCTTCACAGAATTGTTTCTCCTGTGTATTCTCAGGTTGGTAGCCGCTGAAGTGCATCATATAGGGGCCCACCGTGAGTTTGCACATGTCCTCGGCCATGGATAGCCCACCGTGAGCATGGACTTGTGAAGACAAGAGAGCACCCATGGCAAATACCGCACATCCAACCGTCAGCTTTAGGTTTACGAAAGGCTTCATGAGCGATCCCTCTCTGAAATGGTAAGTGAATGCTTAGATACCGACATGTCGCGCCTGGCTGCTCATGTGCGACGTCGTGCAAACCAACCCCGCACTTTGACCGACTTCGAGAGCTCATACCCGACTATCCCGAGTACCAGAAGCAATGCCAGAGGCCCCAGTGCTGCGCGTCCGAGCTTTGAATAGTCGACTTGTTGCACTCGCAGCAAATACGATGAAGGGCTCAGTCCTTCTGCCGTGATGATGACTTTGTACAGGCCCTTGTCCAATTTGGCTTCGCCCCTCACGACGCCGTCCGGGTGAGAAGCCGGCTTCCAAAACGCCACTGTCTTAGCCTCGTCTTGCTCGTTCTCATTGACCCCTTGGACGATTTTAACCCCAACCTGCAGTGTCCGCAGGCTTGGGTCGACCAGGTCCACGACCAGGAAGGTATCGCCCACATCGGGGATGTCCGTGCAGTATTGAGCTTTCGGCTCAATTTGGGGTTGGTAGGCGCTGAAGTGCACCAAGTTGCCACCGATTCTGCGCACACATGTGTCTTCTTCGATCGACACGTTTCCGTGCGCCATGACGGTGCCTGGGCTCAATGTCGCCGCGAGAACGAATAGAAAAAGAAGCGGGCCGATGCGTCTTGCCTGCTTGATCATGAGGTCTTCTGTCGTGTCAAATTCCAGACGGTCGATATTCGACGAAATTTACCATCCTGCAGACCGCTCTTTCAAGTAGTCGAGCCCCGCGTCTCGGTGCGCATCAGAAGACCGCCTCACTGCAGGTCTGGGCGCAGCCCATGAGACTGAGAATTCATGTCATCTGAAACTGAGAAGTAAACTCGAAATGGAACTATTTCTCGAGTTGACGATATCGATCAGACGTGGTGATAATGGCAAAAAGGGAGCGGGCGTAGCAAGAAAGGAGAACGTATCATGAAAGCAAAAGAAGGGGTCATCAATATCCTCAACAAAATCCTGACGGCGGATTTGACCGCCATCAATCAGTATTTCGTCCATGCCAAGATGTGCGAGCACTGGGGGTATGAACGCCTCCAGCATAAAGTGCGCGAACGGAGCATCGATGAGATGAAGGATGCCGATGAACTCATCGGTCACATTCTGTACCTGGAAGGCGTGCCCAATATGCAGCGAATGAACGCCGTCCAGGTCGGGGAGACCGTTCCTGAACAGTTTAAATTGGACTTGAAGGCAGAGCAGGAGATGCTGAGCTTACTGAATGAAGGCATCGTGCATTGCACCAAGGTCACCGATTTCACGACGCGGCACATGCTCGAAGACATGGCGAAGGATGTTGACGCCCATATCGATTGGATCGAAACCCAATTTGATACCATCAAACAAGTCGGCCTGGAGAATTACCTCGCCGAACAAATCAAGAAAGAATCCTGAGGCAGCATGAAAGCCAAAGAAGGCGTCGTTGAACTTCTCAATCAGGTATTACAAGCCGAATTAACGGCGGTGCACCAGTATCTGTTGCACGCCGCCATGTGCAAGAACTGGGGGTATGAACGGCTGCACGATCACTACAGCCATCTGGCAACCGAAGAAGTGCAACATTCTGCCGGCCTCCTAGACCATATCTTGTACCTAAACGGGACGCCGGATGTGGGACGGCTCGATACGATCGCACAGGGGCGGGATGTGGCGGCGCTGTTTCGAGCCGACCTGGACTTCGAACGTGAAGATGTTGAATTGCTCCGAAAGGCGATCGCACATTGCGCCAAGGTCAATGATTTCACAACACGTCATCAGCTGGAGCATATGATTGAGGATTCGGAAGAGCACGTTGACTGGTTCGAAACGCAACTGCGGACGATCGAGCAAGTCGGTCTCGATCGATTCCTTTCGGAGCACATCAAGAAGTAGTGACTCACCCATCCTGTTCGGGACGTGCGGTTCACAAAAACCGGAAGGGCGAGGGCCCGATCTCGTACAACGCGGGCTGCTTACGGGCGCCGCGTAGTAAAACATGCCTGATGCTCAAGTCGGCATGACCGGGGAGATCTTGCGATCACGCGCCCAGTGTTTTCAGCCATGCTTTGAGTCGTCGTGTTCGAACCGACCTGGCGAGTCCCCGTGCTTGTCCTCGTTGACGCTGGAATGAGCGGCACTTGAGACACCACAGCGAGGGGATCTGATGCCCGGTCGGTTGATTGCATCGCTGGCAGATCATGATAAGCGTTTCTGTATCGGACGTGTGATTCACCGGCTCCACGCTCTCAACGGAGAGCACGATCCGCTCTCGAATGCGTATGCGATGCCTCTCGGGAGTCCTTCTTTAACCCCCCCAAAACCCCCTTGGCATCCTACCAGTTGAATGGGGGAGGCAAGGGTCCTCGGGAGGTGAGGCCCCTTGCCTGTAAGGTGGGAGGGATGGGAACTCCCACTTCGGAACCGGTGGAAAGGGCATGCCGCAAGTGTTAGAGGTAAAAAGTTTCATTCAAACCTGTAGCCTCCATCTTTCCTAGGAGTTCACTCAAAAGACTGACGACAAAAGGGTCAAATTGCGTTGCTGAGGCTACCCGGAGGATTCGAAGCGCGATGTGATCCCGGAGAGCTCGATCAGCGACACCGGGAATATCAATAGCATCGAATGCGTCCGCAACGGCCAGGATTCTCGCTCCCAAGGGAATAAACTCTCCTCTCAGACCATACGGGTAACCGGACCCATCCCAACGCTCATGATGGTGTGCAATCATAATGGTTGCATCACGGAGGAAGGAAAAGGGTTCCAGTAACGTGGCACCGAGCCGTGGGTGGTTTTGAATCGCCACGTAGGATTCGGGATCGAGTGACTCTTGCTCGGATTGTAAGTGGAGCGGCAACATGAGAAGGCCGACATCGTGAAGCAGGGCGGCCAGTTTCAGTTGATGTAAAGTCACGGCATCGAGATGCGCTGCTTCCCCGATCCAAAGGGCAATGGCGGCTGTCTTTTGCCCGTGTGCTGCTTGCCAAGGGAGCAGGAGATCGAGCTCCTTACTTACCTGCCGAACGAGGATGCTTTCGAGATCCCGGCGGGATGTATGTGGCAGATAAAGATGATCGATCTTTCTGAGCATACCTTGAATACTCAGGACGGCTGGCTCAACTTTATCTGGCGTGTACACGCGCATGACTCGCCTCCGTAAAAACGAAGAGCCCGGGACCACCCGCGTGATCCTGGGCTCTGGGTGAATAACCGCTGGCCGCACAAAACGTCTACGACTTGCGCTCGTGCCTATTATTCTTGAGGTCGTCTATCTCTCATCGGAAGACCTTCCAGACGCCCACATTCACGCAAGGAATGATCATGATCAGGAAGCTCAAGGGCATTGGGATAGCCCCGGCCCCGGCCACTCCTTCTTTCAGGACAAGTCATGGTGGTCCGGTCCCCCAACCTTCAATCGCTGAAAAGGGGATCACGATAATGCGCTTGCACCGCTTGCATTTCAGTTCCAGCCCTTGTCCGCATACCTTGGCGATCAACTGCCCGCATTCGCAACGAGTCTCAACGGCCTGAGAACGTTCCAACGAAGCAGTTTTTGCAATAGCCATATTTTGATCGATTTGTAAATGATATTGAGAACGATTATTAATATCCTGATAGGTATTTAGGTGTCAAGCGGAAAATTCTTGGGAGTGGGACGGGTCGGACCGTACGGAAATAACTTAGTCGAGGACGCAGGAAGATGGCAGCGCCATCAGAAATTCCTCATCGACGACATGCACTGTGAGAAAATGCACTCTGTCCGTATGTGATTCATGAAGGCCGTAGAATGGCGATGAGTCAGATATCAGGGCAGTTCACAAGGTGACAGTTCGCTACAGGGCCGCGTTTGTATTCGGTACGGTCCGTTGTCGGTGAATGACCGCAGGCTATTGATAGTCTTCATTCAATGCCTTGAGGAACGCGGCGAGCGAACTGACATCTTGGCTGGTCACGGAAATTCCCCCAAGCTCCGGAGCTCCATTCCGAAGAGTATTTGCGCGTTCGAGATCCGATATCTCTCGGTAAAACTCCACCACTTGCTCAAGCGTATCGAATTGCCCGTTGTGCATATAGGGTGCGGAATGGCTCAAATCGCGAAGGCCTGGTGTCTTGAATCTGGCTATGGCCCGATCCAATAACGTTGAATCGGATAGAGGGCACGGTATCTGCTCATCGCACAGGATGACTCTTATTTTTGTCTGAGTGTTTGGGATATCGGGGTTGGCGAAAATGTTCCATACACCCAGATCGGTCAAGGCAGGGTTGTTCAGCACAGGGATCGCTCGGAAACGTTCTGAGGCGGCGGGATGTTCCTCAGTGCCGGGAAGGAAGGCATCGTAGTTTCCATTACGAGTGGCAAGATCGGGGATCACGAGAGCGGAAAATGTGTTGGCACCGTGAATGCCGTCGTACTCTTTTTGAGTTGTGCCCGTGTTGTGCAGCTTGAAATCGGTAAAGTTAGGTGCGGCATGGCAAGCGAGACAATTCCCGATCGTGCCTGCGGTTAACTCGCCCGGTGAAGCGGGTAGCGTCGCCGGCTCCGCTAGGAACATCTTCAGACCGGCCAACTCCGTCGCGCCGAACTCGAACACCTGAGCGTGAAACTGAAACTGTCCATTCGATCGGTTAGGATTGGACGTCACGAATCGAGGGGAGAATCCCGGTGCGTTGATAAGCGCCCGGAGCCGTCGGCTATAGGATAGCGGAGATTCATTTGGATCAGGCCGCTGAGGTAAGCCGTTGATCGTCAAGAAGACATCGAATGGGGACCGAATCAACGCCCCACTGTCCTCGGTCTGTGAAAAGAGAAGACCTCTCACATAAGCTGAGACCACTCTCACGACCGCGTCGAAGATTTCTTGGTCGGTGGACGATCCGATGAAAGCGCGAAATTGGGGAGGTAGTCGCAGCTCCTCAGGAATGTTCGGGTCGGTGCCGGTGAACAATACTCGGTAGGACAGACCGGTGTCGGTCAGGTCGAAGGAACCGTCGTCACCTCGGACCACGTTTGCGATATGCGCGATCGCTTGAGATTTTTCACCGTGAAGCCAGCCGAAGTTTCGGCCGGTAAATGTCGCCGTGACCAGGTTTTCCATAGAAGTGAATTCCGCGTCGAAATGAAACAAAACGCCTCCGGGCCGATTCAGACTTGCATTGACCAGGGGAGGGGAGTTTCTCGGCGCGTGCGTCTTACCGTCGGCCCGTGCAGGGATCGGACTTCGGCGCGCAAAGTCGGCATAGGTTCGCATGCCGGCGCCGGGAGATGACAGGACATCGTCCACCAAATGGCAGGCCCGACAATTCATCGACAGCCCTTTGAACGGTCCCGGGTTGATCGGTGCTCCCAAGGTCTCAACCGTATCGACCACGCCATCACCGGCTTTCGAATTGTTGACATTGCCCCCATTGTCCATGAAGACTTTGAACGCCTGGGCAAATCGCGTTTCCAGAAATAGCCGTTCGCCGACAGCCTCCTCAGCGCCAGGTGTGCCTGTGTTTGTAATTGGTGGGGTGGAATTCTCAGGTCCTGAACAAGCAGCCAGGCCGACGAGTAAGAATGAGATATGTAAAATGGTCAACGCTGATGGGATAGCACCCGAATTATGTTTGCGACTCATGATGCCCCAAGTCTTTCTGTTAAGGAGCGAGATGTGGGTTGTACGTCTGTGGACTTTCCTATCCGGCGTCGTATACCCCTACGAAGGGTCAGAGATCCACGGAAGCACTCTGAAAGAATCTGTCTAGCGCATTTGTCAATTTATGGTTCCTGTGGGTGTTTGCTTCCCGCCAGTGGTCGACCGAGCACCCACATTTCGTACAGTGGAACGACCATCATGACCAAAAAGCTGATAGTCATCAGAGTATCGCCGGTCAGCATCGAAACGACGAATATGGGTGAGACATAGCTGATCAGCCATGGCGACAGAAGATCGAGCATCACGCCGCCGAACCCGGCCCAGGTAATCGCCGCTTTCAACATATGGCTCGCACCGGTCAGATACATGACGTGGATCAAGATCATGAATACGACCGGCATCGTAAACAGATGGAAGTGGGTGATCTCCGCGAGCTCTCGAAACGACATGGGCTCCCCAAATGTCGTATCGGACCCTCGATAGTGCTCAGCGATGCCTTGAGGTGACAATCCCGTCATGCTATGGGCCCAAAAAAAGGAAAAGCAAAATCCGACGAACATCAAGAGCAAGAACAATGTGTACAGCATCCGAACATGGCGATCGGAATCGCGGAGCTTGAATTTCTGGTTGAAGTTTCGCATGCAGGGACGCGGGGCCCGCTCGATCTAGTTCCCAAATATAGACGGCAACAATCCCCTGTCTTTTTTGGCGGCCAGTGTGTCGCTGCCGATCCCGGCCGGTTTCAAGTAGAACTCATCGATCAACACGAGCACGCGTTTAATGCCCGCACTCATTGAACGCACGGACATCGTGGCGCCGGTGATATTGATGATGTCCTTGTTGATCCGAACCGGATCAAGGACGGATTTACCCTCATACTGGGCGTTGAATCGCTTCTGGCGAACTTCGCTCCCGCGTGCTTCCCGAAACACAAGGAGCTCAATGTCGGATACCAACCCTTTGTTGTCGACACCGACCATATACGTCATCGGTTTATGTTTGCCGATGGTATTTTGAACGACCGCATAGCCGTCGACCTGAGCTCCGGTTTCCCCGATGTAAACCTCGAAAGACTCTTCCGGAAACTTCCAACCGATCCGTTCCTCGATAAGAGACTTTTTCTCGGAGCCGAGCCTGATGATATCTTTTCGAATCCGCTCGGAGTTCGGAAGCATGAGTTTGATGCCGTCCTCCTCCTTTAAGTAGACCTCGGCCATGTTCACTTCTTGGTCGGTCAAATAGCGCTTGAGATCGCTGTCCCAAATACGTTCGGCACCGATCGATGGAGTCGGCATCATGGACAAGGCGATGAGCAAGCAGACGAAGCCAATACTCATGGTGAAACCGCGCACCCGTTTTCTTTGAGACGCGCGTTGAGTTTTTCAGTGACCTCTTCCATCACTTCTTCCGATGGTTCGACCGGCCACCACCGTGTTGCCTGCTGAGATACCCCGCCCCTGGCATGCCATCGTTGACGCGTTTCCAGCACATTCACTGCAGACACGTCATGATCCTGCTTGACGGCAATCGTCAGCCGCGCCCGTTCACGGTTGCCGAATCCCTCCCGCCCAAAAATTCCATAGGGTCGTCTTTTACCTTCCATTTCAACCCATGCCGTTTCAATCGTTCCATTACTTTTATTTTCAGACGTGACCGAATAGCCCTTCATTGTTTCCGAAGTCGCTGCCCACACGGTGTCGTATGGGCAGACAAAATACTGATCCCGCCCCCCGCTTAAGGATGCACAGGCTGTTAACGCTAAACACAGAAGGAGAATAATTACTCGCATAAATCCATTCTCATGATTTCAGGTTAGGGGAGGCCGGCAGGAACCGGCCTCCTCGAATCCTTAAAAGTATGTTGCTGCCGAAATGACAAGCGCGCTGTCGTGAATACGTTGCCCGTTGTTTGGGTTAAACGATTTGGGCAGGTATTGATAGCTGATCTTGAACACCGCGTCTTCGACCGGTCGGTAGTTTAAGCCGAACGAAATTTGCTCGAGCTCGCCCGAATTCTCTCCCTTGTTGTCTAAGTTCAAATTGACTCTGTCATAACGAATCACACCGGTGAATGTCGAGCCTTCCCCGAAACGTTTTGGCGAGAGTTTTGTCAAGAACGAAGGCATGAAGTGGTAGTTGCCTTGGACATAAAATCCTTGCAGTCGTTCAGGAGGAGTACCCAGCGTATTGAGTGTGCCCACGCCCGTCAGTAAGCTGCCTGGCGAGATACCCTGGAATGTACTGCCTGGAATAGCTCGAATGTTATTTCTCGCATACGCCCAGGCCGCCTCACCGATGAGTTCAAACGGTCCCCTTTGAAGAGTCCAGTCTATGGCAAAAATGCTCAGCGGGCTGTAGCTGGTGGGGGATCGATTTCCAAAATAACCAGACCCAGCGACTTCTACCCCTAGCATGGGGCTAAACGCCAGACGACCGGAAACCGTTTTCCCATTATTAATGTCCAGACCATCGGCAGCGCCACATTTTCGCTGACGAGACTCTTTTGTGCCGGTTTCTTCGTTCACTCTCGGCTCCCCATCGGGCCCATAGCCGCAGGGACCGGTCGTAACATAGACTTCATAATCCAGCTTGCCGGTTCGACCGGGATAGAACGTTCCGTAGAGACCGGCGCCCGTCTCTGATAGTGTTGATGGAATGATGAATTGGCTGACCATCGGCCGATCGGTCAAGTCGTTTAGCGGTGAATCGTGCAGCAAGTTAAACTTGCCGAGGGGAATCAAGATGATCCCACCTCGCAGGTTGACCTTTTCATGGATCAGGTAGTCGATATGGGCGAACTCCAAACTGATTTCAACGTCATTGGTCGCTCTGATCCCGTGTTCAATCTCAATTTCAGAAGCAAATTTCACATGTTCGGTGATGTCGGCATAGATAAAGGGAACGAATCGTTGCTGGTCGAAGCCATTCGTGGTGCCCTGACCATTTCGTATATCGTCAAATCCTGTTTCCATCACCGGATTCCGGTGGGCACGATATTGGATATCGAAATAGCCGCCGACGATGGCCTTCGGGAAGGACACGAATGGTTTGGCGTAGACGAGCCGCCCGGATCCGCTTGTTCCGAACGATAACGGCTGCGGCTGATCTGTTCGGCGTTCTCTGCCGACCTCTGGAAGGGCACCAATTCCAGGTTCAGCGGCTGGTGCGGCCGGCCCTTCGCGGCGTTCCATAGATCCTTCCCGCCGTTCATGTTCTTGCAAACGTTTTTCCACTGCTTCGTCGACCATCTTTTTGATTTCCTCAGGGGTCAGGTTTTCCGCTAAGGCCGGCATCGCCGGTAAGCAGATGATGACGAGAGCCCCGAGGATCGACCGCATCTTCATCGGCGTCCTCCACTATACATTGAGGTTGTGGTTTGACTCGGGACTCGGTGGTCTCTGGTCTTCAAGGGGAACTGAATTGTAGAGAGCTGTTACATGTGGTTTCCTGCAGTAAAGCTGTAATTAAGCCTCAGGCTCTTTGTGGTGATATTGAAAACGATTATTAATATTCTTTCTCGAGGGCCGAAGCTACAAGAAGGAAGATATCCGTATCAACTAGTTGTTCGCTCTGTTTATGGCAATAATTCTACTTGGTTTATTATCAGATACCTGAGTTTTACCTGGTCGCCAGCTCTATCGACTGGCAAAATTAAGTCGATTTGGGGAGGTAGCCCCAGATAGCGAGGCCGGAGTCTGGAAGTTTAAAGGCCGTGCGACAGTGGACGTGACGGGTCACGGCAGCTTGTCTTATAATTTTTGTATGAAGACAATCTGGATGCTCCAGAGAAGTTTAATCGGGGGGTTGATTCTAAGTGTGGCAGGCTGCGCGACAGAATTGCCGCCGCTGGTCCATCAAGATGAGGTGACTGGTAGTTTGGTTGTGGGGCGGGTCTTAGCGGTCCTAACAGGGGAACGGTCTCGACGGTATATGCCTCAAGTTCGGTTTCTTGAATTGGAAAACCAGGGTTCTCTAAAACGCTTTCAGGTAGAGATCGAGTCTCCGGATCAACGATTTGCGGTCAGTTTACCTCCCGGAATGTATCAACTCACCCGAGTCCAGATTAGCGAAGGTCCGTTCATGTCCATGGCCGATTTGTCCATGGCGCTTTCCGTTGACGCCGAGGCTATTACGTATGTGGGGACCTGGCGATTCGGAGTCGAGTCCCCGCGCTATGGGCGGATGGTTGCGGTCTCTGTGGTTGCTGATCAAGCAGAAACGGCACGGGTGCGGGATTTTCTCGATGATCAGTATCCGGCCTTCGATAGGCGCTCCATAGTCGAAACGCTTCCGAAGCCGTCACAGATGGAAGCGCGGCTTTATGAGGTCATGCCGTACCCTCGGTATTCGAGATATTTCCGCCGGCACTGGTGGTAAGGACGATGTCGCAGTGAAAATGCCTCACCTTCATGCCATTTTCGTCAGCACGCTCTGCTTCGTCATTCCTATGGTGGCTAGTTGTGTAGAAATGCACCCCGTTTCCCCGCCCATTGTCTCGAAACGGATCCAGATGCACATGGGCACGCTGGTTACAGTCACGGCTGTGGCTTCCGACAAACACGTGGGCGATCGGGCTGTACAGGCCGCGTTCGACGAAATCAAGCGGCTCGAGCAGCTACTGAGCACCTGGCGTTCTGACAGTCAACTTTCACAGGTGAATGCACAGGCCGGTCGTCGGCCTGTGCAAGTGAGCCCTGACACATTCCAATTGGTGCTCAGAGCTCTGGACATCGCAGCGCTCACACATGGTGGGTTCAATATTGCGCTTGGCCCTGCGATTGAAGTCTGGAGTGTGACCGAGGAGCAACGCATTCCCGCGGAGAAAGAGTTGCAACAACTGAAGCCGCTCGTCGATTGGCCAAGCATTCAACTTAATTCCGAGAAGCAGACCATTTATCTTCCGCGTACGGGGATGCGTATTGATGTCGGCGGGATTGGCAAGGGGTATGCGGCCGATCGGGCAGTGGAAGAGATGAAGCGGGTAGGGGCCAGGGGCG
Source organism: Nitrospira sp. (assembly GCA_024760525.1). Classification (NCBI taxonomy): domain Bacteria; kingdom Pseudomonadati; phylum Nitrospirota; class Nitrospiria; order Nitrospirales; family Nitrospiraceae; genus Nitrospira; species Nitrospira sp. The sequence continues at coordinate 2,987,836 of CP060499.1, read as the reverse complement.
GCGTGGTTGCCATATCGGGAGATATCAAAACCTTCGGCAACTTGCCTGACGGAGGCGGGTTTCCGGTAGGGATCAGGCACCCACGTGAAGAAGGTACATTGATCGCGGTCATCGACTTAAAAGATGAGGCGATTTCAACGGCAGGTGATTACGAACGGTACTTCGAACGAGATGGAGTCCGCTACCATCACATCTTGGATCCACAAACACTCCAACCGGCACGCGCGTGCCGAAGCGTCACGGTCATTGCCAAGGAAGGCCTGGTGGCCGATGGATTGGATACGGGGATCTTTGTGTTGGGCCCTGAGCAAGGAATGGCCTTGGTGGAGCACTTGCCGGACGTTGAAGCTATCATTATCGATGGTGAAGGAAGGATCACCGTATCGTCAGGGCTTCAAGATCGGCTGCGTGTCCCATGAAAAATGGGTCTATGTCCGCATAGGACAATAAAAAGATCCAACGGGCTGCTTGCAGAGACCAGAAACCTCCCTGATGGCATGAGCCCCATCTGTGATGGAAAGTGACTGGAGTTTTATAGCAGCTCAGGGTCGTGCCGGGCAGCCACATGCTTGCGGCTGCCCGACGGTCCATTCATTAGAATGTCCAACGTGCTCCGGCTTGCCAGAGTGCCGGAAGGCCGGGGTAAATACCGCGGGTACGGTCCATGATGACGTCCTGTCCGAGCATATTTTTCCCTGTAAAGAAGAAGGTCGTATTGATCCTCTTGACGTGTTGATTGATCGAGGCGTTGAGCATGCACCAACCCCGCACAATCCCACGCTGTCCGTTTGGCGTCGGAATGACGGTGTTGCGGTCGTCGGCGAATTGATCACTGACGCATTGAGTTTCCACTCTGGCGTTAAACGGCCCAAAACTGAAGGCGCGGTTGGCATAGCCGATCCCGGCTGAGATCAAGTGTTCTGGAGAATAGGGCAGCCGGTTTCCGTTGGTGTTGAAGATGGCCGGTTCACCGGGCAGCAGGGCCGCACCCGTAATGGAGCTGTTGCGTAATCCTCTAAAGTCGGCTTGAGCGACCCAGGTGTAGTTGAGATCGAGGGTGATATCTTGATCGTCATTCCGGCCGGTCACGGCGTCCAGAATATCCAACTGCGCGGCAACTTCAGCTCCACGATGTTGCGTTTTGCCCGCGCTGGTCAAGGTCGCGCCGGTGCCACCGGCGACGGATTGAGAAATAATTTGATTGTCGAAGTCCATCTGATACCCGTTAATTGAATATCCGAGCCACGGCGTCAGATTACCCCGCACCCCCAATTCGTAGGTCCAATTCAGTTCCGGTCCAAGATCCACAACTTGTCCTGTACCGGTGATCGCATCGGAAATCTGTGGCGGTGCCATACCGCGATGTGCGCCGAAAAAGAACGTGTTGTTCTTGAACGGCGAGTAGGTCACCCCGACTCCCGGCAACACTTCGGTGAAGTTGGTTTTTCCGTATGTTCCCTGGCCGTTGTTCGCCAGGCGATTGGATTGATCGTAGCTGATGTGTTCGACGCGGAACCCAGGTGTGACCGTGAATGGGCCGAAGTACAACCGCTCTTGAGCAAAAAAGGCATAGGCGTTCGTCGTGCGGAAGTTATTTTCTCCCAAACAGGTGGCTGATGTAGCGGGGGGGGCTGCAGGAGCAGGGACAATGCAACTTGAAGGTAATCCTGTACCCGATAGGTTATTGAGCAGCTGCTTACGGTCGGATTGCTCGAAGGTATACCGCGCTCCAAAATCTGCTTCGCCTTTTATTCCCAGCAATGAGTGCAGATAGTGGAACCGGGGCTCGATGCCCCACACCCAATATTCCCGCTCATTCGTAAAACGCCGGTTCGCCGGGACAACACTGAAGGAGGTTGCCGGGAGAGAGTTACCGTTTTGTATGCCGCCGACGGGAGCGCCGTTGGCGTTCACACCTTGTTGAGACTGCCGAGACCAGTCCCGTTGAATGTAATGCCCAAAAAAGTTGGTGGTCGAGGTCAGATTGGCCGAGAACATGTGATTCACGGCCACATGATAACCGAGCCGCAGAAAGTCGAAGCGATCGTTGGTGAAGAGAGTCTGCCGCTCTTCGCCTCGGGTGGCCCAATCCGCCTGCGTGAGCCCTTGATAGCCGATTCCCGAGTTTTCGCGATAGTAGTTGAACTTGGCCAGAATTTGGGTTCGATCGCTCAATTCGTGGACACCCTTGAACGTCAGGTCATCCACCTTCGCGCGGATGTTGGTAAACCGCGGCGTATCGGTTTGATAATGGGTGTAGTCGACCAAGTAGCCGGTCTTGCCCCAGGTGCCTCCGTAATCGAAGTGGGTATTGAGGTAGTTGAGGTTGCCGCCCCAGACCTGGAAATGGCCTTCCGGGGTTGTCGGAGGCATGCGAGTAATGAGGTTAATGACACCTCCGATCGTTTGTGGCCCATAAAGCAATTGGCCGCTGCCTTTCAGCACTTCTATCCGATCAAACCGGAAAATCGGCGGGAAATAGTATGAAGACGGATCGGCGTACGGCATGAGCATGATCGGGACGCCGTCTTCCATGATGTGGACTTTTCGACTACGTGTTGGATCCAAGCCGCGGATACCGATGTTGGGTCTGATGCCTAAGCCGTCCTCGTCCCGCACATGAACGCCAGGGACCTCTCTCAAGGTTTCGTTGATCGTGAATCGGTGGTTGTTCTGGATGGACTCCGCCGTGATCACTTTCCCCGAGCCGGGGATATGGTCCAGGGCTGTTGGTGCGGTCCCGATGATTTCAGTCAATGGAATCTTCAGCGGCTTTTGGTCTTCTGTAGACGGCTGTGGAAGCATCTCCTCAGCGGGAGCTTGGGCTGCTGTCGCGCTTTCGATGGTAACGGAGTCCGGTCCAACAATACGATACGTCAGTCCGGTTCCCGCAAGAAGTAGCCTCAATGCGACTTCGGGGGAGTATTGGCCAACCACAGCTGCGGATTGCTGGTCTTGAATAAGGTCCGTTCTCGCCAAATAACGGACCGCGCTTTGGTTTCGAAATGCGTCGAGTGCCTGTGGGAGCGGTTGACGCGGTATATCGAAGGTCACAGCCTCAGGAGGCAGTTCGACGGGGGACTCTGCAACCGCGTTGGGCAGATTCCCCAAGCCCAGAAATAGCAATGCAACGAGAACGAAATATAACGACTTGATCCGACCCATGTGTATCTCCTTTTCCATCGTCGGCACTAGTACAGGAGTGAGTTCTATGAAGAAGGACGAAGCGAAGAGGTGGTATTCCCTATCTAGTTATGAATAATTTTTACAATCAGTCTCAAAATCGCCCAAGCATGGGTTGAAATCTAGACCTGATGGCCTGATGGAAGAGCAATATTATCAATGCGTTATTAGGAAACTACGGCAAGGTATGAAGTGAGTGGTGTCACTCGAAACGGATGGACACTTTTGAGCATGTTGAGAGAATGGTCGGGGTCGTTTAGGGAAACACTGCCGGACAAGCGAAGGTCTCGTAATGAGGCAGTGGCGATCACAATCCGGCCGGGTCGATAGCGGTTCAACTCCTCGACAATCATGCTCAGGGGCATGTCCGTGAATGAAAATTCGCCCTTTCGCCATGATGTGATCTTGAGCACATCCGCGGGTTCCGGTTCGTTCAGGATATGGTGCTCGTCATAGGTCATCCGATAGCCGGCCGGGACGTCCCATGCATGGTTGTCGTGAAGCAATCGAACGGCGCCTTCGATGACCGTGACCGTCATGATGTCCGTATGATGGTCAATGTTGAATTTCGTGCCGACGGCCCGTACGACCCATCCATCCACCGTGACTTCGAATGGTCGCTCGGCGTCAGGGGCGACCTCAAAAAGCGCTTCCCCTTGCATGAGAGTCAGGGATCGACGGTGTTCGGATAGCTTCGCTGAGAATGCGGAATGTGTGTTCATAAACACGGTTGATCCATCAGCAAGGGTGACGGACTTCTGCTCACCGACAGCAGTGTTGTAGTCGCTCAACCAGACTGTGAGCGTAGACCAAAGAAGCATGGTGGTGATGATGACGAGAAATGTGGCGGCCATGGCGGGCCGGCGCAATCGAGCGGCCGATCCAAAGATCATAGAGGGTCCACCGCGTGTCGCGAACCCGACTTGGGTCGATTCATGTTTCCCGCGTGCGACTTGGCCGGTCAATCCATCAAGGGCGAGCCAAAACCGCTCGGCATCCTGAAACTGCGATTGATGCACAGGACTTCGCGCATGCCAGGCCTCAAACTCTCGCTGTTCCTCGGAAGACATGAGGCCTGAATGGACGCGCAGAATCCACGTGTTGGCTTCGTCCCATACGCGCGCGCGTTCGTTGTGGTCTGAAGAGGTATGTTGTGTCGACATATCCGCTTGATCGTATGACAGTCAACCCGGTGAATAGTAGGAACCCACACTATGATAGTTAGGAATGCTGTTCCGACTCAATGGAAATCTTTTTACTTCTTTACAGCCGGCCATCGAAGGCTTCAAAACGGGCCCGGCAATAAGCGATGGCCTTGCTGAGATGGTGCTCTACCGTCTTCACGGATATGTGTAGTTCCCTGGCGATTTCCTCGTAGGTTTTATGCTCAAACTTGAACATGACGAATGCGGCGCGGCGCCGAGCGGGTAGCTCGTCGATCGCCTTAAGTACGGCAGCCAGGCGCCTTTTCGCGTCGACGGCCGCTTCGACATCAGGAGTGGCGATCGGCACAGTCAGCGCTTTCTCCAGCGGTTCTGAACGAGACATCGCGCGATCTTTCTTTCGCAGATAATCAATCGCGAGGTTTTTGGCAGTGGTGTAAAGAAAGCCTCGTGGGTCGCGGATCGTTTCCGGCCTGGTCAGCGTCACGATACGCAAATAGAGCTCTTGTACCAGATCAGCCGCAGCCGAAGGACAACGTACTCTTCGCGTGAGAAAGTGCAGCAGTTCGGTGTGTTCGGTCTTGGCAAATTCCACAAGTGAGTCAAGACGGGATGCGCCCGTTGACGGAGGACCGTTGACAGCCGAGCAGGAGAGGGGGAAATGGGTCACCCCGACCTCATCAAATGGATCAGACATCGCCCTCGCCTATTAAATGAGGCCGCGAGCTCAAAGGAACGCGTAAGGTCCACGTTACCGAAGGGAATAGCTGATCGGCATCAAGATCGCTACTTGCGGTTTCCCCAAGGGATGGTCCAGTTTTAGCGGAGAGGCCTTCTTCAGGGTTTCCATGGCGTCGTTATCCAGAATCAACCGTCCTGAGCTCTCTTGCACGTTCACCATTAACACTTGACCATCGTCTCTGATGACGGCGCGGAGGACCACCCTGCCTTCCCAGCGATTCATTCGAGCCATGACAGGGTAGTTCTTGAGCTCATTGATTCGCCCTTGCAATGCCCTCATCAGCCACCCATAGTCCGCCTTGGCTGCGGGGGCTGCCGTTAGGGGAGCTGCTGAAGCCACGACCTGTTCAGTTGCAGGCTGCCGGAGCTGCGCCGGTGTCTCGCTTGCTGCCTCAATGGTGGGTTGTTGAACGACTGCATCGGTGATCGACTGGCTGGTGAGCGGTGTTGCGGTCGGCGTCACGGGCTCATTGAAGGCTTCCTCGTTTGCGGGAGCCGGTTCTTCGACGACCTTTTCCTGAGGTGTTACTGGCAACTCAATTCGGCTGACTTCATGAAATTCGACGGTTTTCGCTATAACAGTAGAGGCGGTTTGATTGACCGGGGTAACCTCCTGGATGGTTTGAGTGGGCCGATGCTGAGCCGACTGCGGCTGAATCGGTTTCGTCGTTGCCTGCAGCGGTGTCGATCGGGATTTCACCGGCTGCGGCTTCGGTGGATCTGTCGGAATTGCCGGGGCGGGAGGATCCGCTGCCGGCTGGAAGCTCGAAGATTCCAACAATGCCACGTTCCACTTGAACGAGTCGGGCTCAAGCGATGATGTAAATACAGGCATCAGCGCGAGAGCGGCAGCTCCCATCAGCGCATGGAACACTACAGAATACACCCACCCCTGACGCTGCAGGTACGTGTGGTCCGGATAGTGGGAGGATAGCGAGTTCACGATTTCACGACTTCAAGACTGACTTGCCCAAAGCCGAGGCCTTTTAGTTCATCGACCACCTGGACGAACCGTTCCAGAATCGTCACTTTGTCGGCACGGACGACCACCAGCGACTCTCTCGGTTGCCGCTCAAGCACCAGTCGCAAACCATTTTCAGGAACGGCGGAATCGTTCAGATACATCTCCCCGCGCGAGGTCAACGTGATGACGAGCGGGACGTCTTTCCTATCGGAAGCTTCAGTCGCTTTGGCTAAATCGACAGGAATTTGGCCGGTACTGATGAACGTGGCCGTCGTCAACACGATCACCAGCAAGACCAGCATGACGTCAACCAAGGGGATGACGTTGATTTGGTTCAACTCCTCATCCATGTTGCTGGGTTTTATAGAGGGTGATCAGTTCAGCGACGCGTCTCCGGAGGGCGTTGTTCATCACCACGCAGGGAATGGCCACTAGAAGCCCGACAGCGGTGGCCTTGAGCGCGAGGCTCAATCCGACCATGACGGAGCTGACGGCAATGGTTTTTGAGGTTCCCATGGTGTGGAAGGTCAGCATGATTCCAAGGACTGTTCCCAAAAGCCCGATATATGGCGCATTGGCAGCCACCGTTCCAATAATGACCAGCCGCTTTGTCAGGGCAATTTCGAAAAGCTGCTGATTGGGGTAGTGAGAAGGGTCAATTCGCCGGTAAAATTGCCACCGTTCGACAGCCACGGCCACTGCCCATACGCTGAGGATCAGCAGCAGGCCGATGACCCCATAATCCACGATTTCTTTCAGTGCATCCAAGATGACATACCCCCCCACTCCTATCTTCTTGATAATGCTTCTCAATAACACCTGTTCTTCGACTCTGTCAATGGAAAAATTCAGTTCTGTCAATGGAAAAATTCAGTCTGGTTTGGAGTCCCCCGGGGGACTGATGTAGGGCGAGTGCGGGAGAGCGGCGGCATCAAACAGGACCGTATGCGTCGCCGACACCCGCACCTCAACCGGGGTCCCTTCCTGATAAACACTGGTCGAGTCTTCACGACCGTGGATGACTTGGCCGGAGTGGAGTCGAACGGTATATAAATTTTCAGACCCTCGGAACTGACGACCCACGATCCGGGGACTCGCCGATTGGTCGGGGGTCAGGTGAATGTCGTCCGGGCGAATCATCACCGCGACGGAACTGCCTTCCGCTCGGTTGAGGGCATTGGGGAATTCCCCAAGTTCGGTATGCACCATGCCTTGTCGGATGTGCCCAGGAATGAAGTCGGCTTGTCCCACAAAGTCCGCGACGAAGGGGGTAGCCGGCATGTGATAGACAAGTTCGGGTGAATCGAGTTGTTCGAGGCATCCTTGATTCAGCACAGCGATGCGATCGGCCATTGCAAAGGCCTCCTCGTGATCGTGGGTCACTAATATCGTCGTGGTCTTCGTCCGATGGAGAAGCGCGTGAACCTCCTGCCGCATGCGGCCGGCCATGTCGGGATCCAGATTGCTGAATGGCTCGTCCAGGAGGAGTAAGACCGGGTTCTGTACCAATGCCCGCGAGAGGGCCACTCGTTGCTGTTGTCCTCCAGACAATTCGTGCGGATAGCGACGTTCGAGCCCTTCGAGCCCCGTCAAACGAAGCATCGCTTGGATGCGCCCTGTCCGTTCGGCCCGCGAGAGGTGACGGAGTCCAAAGGCGATGTTGTCAGCCACACGCAGGTGAGGAAACAGCGCATATTCCTGGAAGACCATGCCGACCCGGCGCTCTTCGGTCGGAACGGTTTCAGAGGGAGATGAAACTGACCGGCCCGACAAGAAGATTTGTCCGGATCGCACCGGTTCAAATCCAGCGATGGCGCGCAATACGGTCGTCTTACCGCAACCTGACGGGCCGAGCAGGCAGAGGATTTCACCTTCTCGCACCGAAAACGAGATGCCCTGGATTGCCGGCCGGTGTGGGTCGTACGCGCAGGACACGGAACGGAGCTCCAAAATAGACGATGTCGGTTGGTACAGATCGGCTTGCCCGTCAAGCTGACCAGCCTCTTTCTGAGTCATGTGTGATGGTGAGTTCATCGTGCTCTACGCGGCCCGCCAATCGCGCGATAGCAGGAGGGCCAGTGCCGGAAGGCCGACGAGCACAATCAACAGCGCGGATGGAGCCGCCAGTTGATAGTACTCCTCGCTTGCCTCCAGCCAGACACGGATGGCCAATGTGTCGAACCCCACAGGCCTCAGCAACAACGTCGCAGGAAGCTCCTTCATCGTCTGCAGAAAAATGAGGACCCATGCCACAATCACCCCGTTACGGATCAGCGGCAGCGTGACACGTCGCCAAGTTTCACGGACTCCGAATCCTAAGGTACGGGCAACTTCTTCGAGGTTGGGGGTGATCTGTTGGATCGACGGCTCGAGCGATTGGAGGCCGACAGGCAAGAAATGCAGCACATACGCGACGATCAACACGATCACGGTACCATACAAGAACGGCATGACGTTTAAAAACAGCACCAGTACTGCAAGCGCCGCGACTGGTCCAGGCAGAACATAGCCGGCATAGGCCGCCTGCAAACAACCGAGATTGAGCCAGGTCGGTTTCCGGCTGGCGAGATACGCGAGCGGCAGTCCAACCAGCACGGCAGCCGCCGCGGCTAGACTGGACAGCAGAGCGCTGTTCCAAATAAAGCCGAAGAAACGAGCATCGAGCATCGCCTGGGCTTCCGAGGACAGACTCCACATCATCAACAGATAGGCAGGGATCCCAAAGGCCAAACCGGTGACGGTCGCAAGACAGGCCGTCAGCGCCGTCGCGTGCCACCATTCACACTGGATTCGTTGAGGCGCTCGATACCGCCCTGTTGTCTGGTAAAACCGACTCCGACGGCGAAACCAGCGTTCGGTCAACAAAAACAGCAGCGCTAGCACGACCAGCAAGATGCTCAGGATGCTCGCCGCTTGATTGTCCGAACGCCCGGTCATTTGCTGGAAGACGGCGTAGGTCAATGTTTGATAGCGCAGCAGGGAGACGGCGCCGAAGTCCGAAACGACATAGAGTACGACGAGTGCGACGCCGGCCACAATCGAGGGGCGTAACAACGGCAGGGTCACATGGAGCATGGTGCGCAGCTGGGATGCGCCGCACGTCCGAGCCACTTCTTCAAACGAGACGTTGAAGCTCAAGAGCGCGCTGCGTGTGAGCAGGTAGACGAATGGAAACGTATCGAGCGTCATGACGATGGTGACTCCCCAAAAACTTTGAGGAGAGAGGATTCTCGATTGCGGACCTGTGACCATTTGCCAGAGATGTTCCACGGGACCGCCGTAACCCAAGAGGTAGTTGTACACATAGGCCAGGACATAGGTCGGCATCGCCAGAGGAAGCACGAGGGCGACTTCCCAGAGACGCCGGCCTGGGAACTCGAATCGTGTGACCATCCAGGCGGTCGATACGCCGAGCACGAGCGCGAGCAAGGCCACGGCGCCCGCCAGGGAGACCGTATTGAGCAGCAGTTCGGGGACACGAGTTGTCCAGAGACGGTGCCAGACCGTCGAGTCGGCCGACAAGGCCAGGGCGGTGACATAGCCCAACGGTAAAAGAATCAGCGCGGTACTCGCCAGTACTGCGAGTTGCAGAGGTGAGACAGATGATCGGCGTACGGCAGTCACAAATCTACGCGGCGATCTACCGCATCCCCACTTGCTCGATGAGTAGAAGCGTAGGCTCCCGCAGTTCGGCGAGTTTAGTCAACGGCACCGAGGCCGTCCGGAAGCTTTTCCGTTCGACCAGCGACGAATCGGCCTTGACCTCAGGATGGAGCGGGTATTCTTTGTCGAGATCGGCGAACATCTTTTGACCAACCTCCGCGACAAGAAACTCCACCAGCAGCTTGGCGGTGTCGAAGCGGGAAGTGTGTTTGAGGATGCCGATCCCTGCCACGTTCATGATGGCCCCCATCCCGCCTGCTTGTTGATCGGGCATCATCACACCAAGTGGTGCAGTCGGTTGAACGGCGAGATGTCGATAGACATAGTAATGGTTCACCACGCCCACCGAGACCTGACCTTTCGCAACCGCCTCGACGATTTGCGAGCTCTTCTGGTAGACGTGAGTTCCGGCATTATTCCGGAGCCCCTCGAGAAACTTCTTAGTTTGATCGTCGCCCAAACTGGCGCGTATGACCGAGACGCCTGCTTGCAAGTATTCGCTGCCGGCGTTCGGAATGGCAATTTTGTCCTTCCACCGAGGATCGGCCAAGTCCAGCAATGATGTGATTTGGTCAGGCGTCACCATCGTGGTGTTGCACACGATGATCCAAAACCGACCCGACAAGCCGATCCAGCTGTTGTCCGCCGCGCGAAATTGAGGGGGAATCGCCTGTTCGACCTCCGGCATGCTCAGGGGACGAAGGAGTCCGGCGGTGCGTGCCATCTCCAGACTCCCGGCATCATTACTGATAAACACATCGGCTGGACTCCGGCCGCCTTCCGCCTTTAACCGATTCACCAACTCGGTCGTGCCGGATGACAGCAAGTCGACCTGAATGCCGGTCTTGGCCGTGAATGCATCCAGGACCGGCTTGATCAAGCGTTCCGATCGTCCGGAATAGACGATCAGCTTATCGGCGGCGGAGACGTTAGGGGGAATTGGAAGCCATAAGACCGCCAGAAGGCATGCCGCAACCAGACCGGCAAAGTCGAGGCGTACAGGAACGCCGATCGTACGAGAGCATTGTCTGGGCCATCGAGACATGAATGATCCTTATTTCCAGAGGGAGGCAGGTTGAAATGAATAAGCCGCCTCAAACAAATACCAGAAAAAAGAGGTGGGGATCAATGACGGCAGCGGGAACAGAGACCATAGAGTTCCAGGCGGTGAGTTTGGATGGTAAAGCCGTTACGCGATGCCACCTCTTCCTGTAAGCGCTCAATGTCGCAGTTCTCGAATTCCACGATCTTGCCGCAGCCGGTGCATATGAGATGGTCGTGGTGGCCCTTATGAGAGATATTGTCGTACTGAGTCTGGGTGCCAAAGTGCCGGGCCTGGGCCAGACCGGCCTCGCAAAACAGGTTGAGTGTGCGGTAAATCGTTGCCAAACCCAGGTGCGGATCTTTTCGTGCCAGCTGGTGGTACATCTCCTCGGCCGTGATGTGCTCCTGCTTGAGAAACGCATCCAGGATCAGTTCACGCTGCCGAGTAAACTTGAGTTGGTGTTTCCCCAGATGGTCCTTCAGTACTCCCATTTCTTTGGTATGTTTGGACATCGCCATGAGACTCCGCCTCCTAGACCGGGATTAAAGACGAAATGGAGCAGCCGGTCAAGAGTGTTTCATACGAATCTATCCAGGAGTTCAGCTGCCTTTGACGGCTGCTCTCCGGCTGTCTATAGTAAAGCCGTCAAACTCATTGGTGGAGCGACGTTGAGAACACCCAATCAGATTACCGTCGACCGGGCGCTGTTGCTGTACGTCCTGCGGCTAGCGGAGCCTCATGGCCAGCTGAGTGATGTGAAGTTGCAGCAACTCTGCTTTCTCTGCGAGCTCCAAACCTTTGCCAAGGGCGTGCGTGCATTCCACTTTGAATTCTTTCGGTTTGCCTATGGAGCCTTCAGCAAAGATCTCGATAACGACCTGACTTCCCTTCGTAGGAAAGGAAGGGTCGAAAACTTCATCGTGTCGGATCAAGCCAAAGAAGAGGCGATTCCCTTGCTGTTGAAGGGGATCGAAGGGATAGAGGCCAACGAGAAGGCGAAAGAAATTATCGATGCTGTTGTGGCCACATATGGCCCTCAAGATAGCAGCACGATGACGAACTCCGTGGAGTTGGTCCAGCTCAGCACGCCGCAGGACCCGGAATTCAAGATCCCCATTCGAGACATTGTCTTCCATACGACTCTGCTGGTACCCCATCGGATCGACGTGCAGGCTGAATTTACCTTGACCCTGGCGAGCCTGTCCAAGCTGAATGTTGCGCTGGGATACGATAGCCGGCCGGCGGTAGACACTCACAGTTGGTAGAGTTCGCCGTACTTCTGTTCCACATACTTCAGGAAAGGCTCAGGACTCACCGTGGAACCGGTCACCCGTTCGGCAAGATGTTCCGGCGTGAACATGCGGCCCCAACGGTGGATCTTCTGCTCGAGCCATCGGCGCAACATCATCAATCGCCCCGCCGCAATCTCATCCTCCAAATGGGGCATTTCCAGCTTGGCCTGATCAAAGAACTGTACGGCATAGAGGTTCCCGAGGGTATAGGTCGGAAAATACCCGAAGGCGCCGAACGACCAGTGCACATCTTGCAACACCCCTTCGGCCTCGGAAGGCGGGACGATGCCCAGGTATTCTTTCATCTTGTCGTTCCAGATATCCGGTAAATCGTCCGGTTGAGTCTTGTCTTCCACGAGGTCTTTCTCGATCTCGAACCGCAGCATGATGTGCAGATTGTAGGTCAGCTCATCGGCTTCCACACGAATCAACGACGGCTTCACACGATTGATCGCGGCATAGAACCGGTCGACATCGATGCCGCGCAGCTGCTGGTGAAAGGTTTGCTGCAGAATCGGATAAAAAAAGCGCCAGAAGGGGCGGGAGCGCCCCACGCAATTTTCCCAGAGACGGGATTGGCTCTCATGGATGCCGAGGGAAACCGAATCGCCCAGCGGCGTGCCGAAGTACTGTTGATCCAGGCCCTGATCGTATAGCCCGTGGCCACCCTCGTGGATACAACTGAAAAGGCAGGATTGCAATTCATGTTCATGCACGCGGGTCGTCACACGTACGTCGGTCGGATGGAATGAGGTGGTGAAGGGATGTGCCGAGAGATCCAATCGACCCCGCTTGAAGTCATACCCCATCGCGATCAGGACCAATCGGCCGAACTCCAGCTGCCGATCCTGATCGTAGGAGTGATTCAGGATATTGTCATCAATGTGAACCCGGCTCTGAGTGATTTGTTTCAGCAACGGCACCAGACGGGATTTGAGCGCAGCAAACACCGGCCGGAGGCCGGCAATGGTCGCACCCGGTTCATAGACGTCCAAGAGCGCGTCATAGGGTGACTCCTGATAGCCCAGATAGTGCGCTTCTTCGCGTTTGAGCTGGAGCACGGTCCGGAGATTCCGGAGGAACAGAGAAAATTTGTTTTGTTCTTTCGCCTCGACCCATACTTGCTGCGCGAGGGAACATTCGCGGCTCAGTGTCACGACGAAATCAGACGGCAGTTTCTTCGCACGGCTAAAATCCCGCCATATCTCCCGCAACAGCGACCGCGACGGCTCATCCCAGATTTCACCGGCCTGGTCGGCTGCCTGGCCGGTCGCAGGATCCACCCATTGTGACAGGAGGTCCTGAACCTCCGAGGAGACGAGCTTCTGATGGGCCAAACCCTGAAGCACCGCGATCTGCTCAGCCCTCGCTTCGCCTCCACCGGCAGGCATGTACGTTTCCTGATCCCATGAAAGGACCGACGCAGCGCTGTTGATACGCTGAATTTCCAGGAGTCTGGTCGTGAGAGGTTCTAGCGTGGCGAGGGTCTTCAATCCGGCCTCCTTCTCGTTTCACTATGTTAATATCCGAATCCGCTGGCGCGGACCTTCGCAGTGTACGCAGCACAGCAATCTTTTTCAAACGATCGAAAGGCATTCTGATGAACAAACTTGTTCCGTCCGAGATCGAAGCGTATGCCGAAGCGCATTCCATTCCGGAGTCTTCTGTTTGTCGGGCCCTCCGTGAAGAAACCCATCGAACGATGGCGTATCCCCAGATGCTGGTCGGCCCGCTGGAAGGGGCATTTCTGAAAATCATGACGCAGCTGGTAGGCGCAAAACAGATACTCGAGATCGGGATGTTCACGGGCTACAGCGCGTTGTGTTTTGCGGAAGCCCTCCCGCCTGATGGAGCTGTTCTTACGTGCGAGATCGACGAAAAGTCCGCGGCATTGGCCCGGCGCCATATTGCAAACGCTCCGTTTGGAAGCAAGATCAACATTCGAATGGGCCCGGCCCTTGATACGATGAGTACACTGACCGGCCCGTTCGACGTGATCTTCATCGATGCGGACAAGGCCAATTACCTCAATTACTACCGGCGCTCGCTTGAGCTGCTTGCTCCACACGGCGTCATCTTGATCGACAACGTGCTGTGGAGCGGAGAGGTGTTGAAGCAGGCGCCGCCGGATGAGTCCACGGCCGCGATTCAGGAGCTGAACCGTACGGTCTCGGCGGATCCGCGTGTGAGCGCGGTACTGGTCACGATTCGGGACGGAATTCTGATGGTGAGACGGGCTCGGAACGAGATTATCCCTTCTGTCCAAACGCGTTGATCATTCCATTCGCTAGGTATAGAGTTCAAACCGCCGCGTTCAGCGCCTGAACTCTTTGCCGTGAGGTAATCATGCTCAAGAAGCCGGAAGACCATGAGCACATGCGGGCCGAGATGAACAAGCTCATTGAGGCGCTGGAGTTGCCGGACCTGAACAAACAGTTCCTTCGAGCGCGGTGGCTGGAACAAGTCATTTGGATGGAGGACAAGGCGTGGGATTCCGTCCGGTCGTATTACGCGTTGCGGCTCACGACGATTATCGGAGGCGTCATCGTACCGGCGCTGGTCAGTCTGAATATCAGCAATGGTGCCGATGGTGCCATCAAAATGATCACGTTCGCGGTCAGTTTGGTCGTGGCGCTGAGTGCCGCCGTGGAGGAGTTCTTTCACTACGGTGAACGCTGGCGCCACTATCGGCGCACGGTGGAATCGCTCAAGAGCGAAGGCTGGCAGTTCTTCCAGCTCAGTGGACCCTACGTGAACCTGAGCCATGTTCAGGCCTATCCGGGATTCGCCGCGCGAGTCGAGGAGCTCAGTCGTGAGGAGGTCGAGACTTATCTGACGCGGGTGGTGAAAGAAAGAAAAGAGAAGGACGAGAGTGGCCCTTCCGTGGTGGGACGCAGTAAGACGGATTGATCAGAAGAGGAACGTGTATGAAACCTCATGCATTTGTCGCGATGCCGTTCAGTGTGAAGAAGGACAGCCAAGGCAACGACATTGATTTCAATCGCGTCTATGCCGAACTGATCAAGCCGGCGCTGGAGTCGGCGGGTCTGGAGGTGTTCCGGGCAGATGAAGAGCAGCGCGCCGGAGGGATTTTGCCCGATATGTTCCAGGAGTTACTCATTGCGGACCTCGTTGTTGCTGATCTGACGATCGACAATCCCAATGTCTGGTACGAGCTCGGTGTGAGGCATGCGCTGCGGGCACGCGGTGTCGTGCTGATCAGCGGCGGACAAGTGCCGACGGCATTTGACCTGTATACCGATCGCAAACTGCGCTACTCCGTCAAGGACCGTGGACCGGACCCGGCAGCCCTGGAGTTAGAGAGAGCGAAATTGGCCAATATGGTAAGGGCCACGATGGAATCGTGGCAGGGACGCAAAGTCAGCCCGGTGTATTCCCTGCTTGATCACTTGCAAGAGCCTCAGTGGCGAGATCTCCTGCTCGCCAAGCGCAACGAGTTCAGCGTGGCCTATGAGGCGTGGAAGAGCCGGATGGAAGTGGCGCGTCAGAGAAACCACGTCGGCGACATCCTGGTGCTTGCCGACGAAACGCCGACGCAGGCGCTGTGGATAGAATCACGCCGCGCTGCCGGAAACAGCCTGGTCAAACTACGGCAGTTCGATTTCGCGCTGGAGCAGTTCGAGTCGGCGCTGAAGCTCGATGCCGAGGACAAGCCAAGCCGCGAGAAGAAAGCCGTGTGCCTGGGACGACTCGGTCGCTATGAAGAGGCACGGGAGTGCACGCGTCAACTCAGGGAGAATTACCCCTCTGATTCCGAAGTTTGGGCGTTGGCGGGGCGAGTGGAGAAGGACAACTGGGTCCAGCGTTGGCGTAGGCCCGACAGCACTCCCGCACAGATGCGTGCCGCGGCGGCTGCCGAGCAGGCGAGCCTCGAACAAGCCATCGAGCCGTATCACAAAGCGTTCATTGCCGATCCCTCCCACTTTTACTCGGGGATCAATTCGCTGACGCTGCATCTGCTGCTCGAGCATCTCGGCGGACAACCGAACCGAACGGTGATCGACAATCTGATTGGCGGCGTGCTGTGGGCAAGCCTTACGGCTCAAGAACGAGACGCGAAGGATTATTGGGCGCGTGCCAGCTACGCCGAACTGTGCGTGCTGGTTAATCCCAAGGATGCAGTGGTCCGTGAGTATCGTACCGCGGTGGCCGCAGCCAACCGCGACTGGTTCGCGCTTGACTCATCGCGGCAGACGCTTGAACTATTGCGCGATCTCGAGTTCAGGCCCGAGGAGACGGCGGCAGCGCTGGCAATCGTCGATATCGAGATTCGGCGCGCGACTCCGCCGTTTGTGCCCCGACAGGTGTTTCTCTTCAGCGGACACATGATCGATAAGCCGGGACGGCAACCGCCTCGATTTCCTGCCTCCAAAGAACCGGTTGCGGCTCAGAAGATTGCTGAGGTTTTGCAGAGACTCGGAGCCGGTCCCGAAGATCTTGCTCTCACGCAGGGCGCCTGCGGCGGAGATTTGTTGTTTACCGAGGTGTGCCAGCAGCGAGGGGTCAAGGTTCAGTGGCTCCAGCCGTTCGACGAACCGACTTTTGTCCAGAAGTCGGTGGTCTGCCACGACGAATCGTGGCGCGAGCGATATTACAAGGCCAAAGCCACGCTCACGGCGGCTGTTCGCTCAACTCCGGAAAGTCTTGGCCCTCCTCCGAAAGATGCTGATCCTTACGAACGCTGTAATCTCTGGCTCCTCTATACCGCCCTTTCCTATGGCATAGACAAGGTTCAGTTTGTCTGTCTTTGGGACGGTGGTGGAGGTGATGGCCGAGGTGGCACCGCGCATATGTATCAGGAAGTGAACCGTCGGACCGGTCAGGTAACCTGGATCGATAGCCGGACTCTGTAGCTCAGACGAGCACCGCCCCAGACCTATTTCGATACAGTGCTGTATCGGTTTAGATTCCCCATCGATTTTCATCAAGCGCGCATATAACCCTCCGCGGACTCATCCGATCTATCCGGAAGCATGAAAATACTGTATTCTCCCTGCCGGAATACGCCCTAGCCATGACATCGTGCCGTGCAGACATCAAAATCCTGAGTGGCAAGATGTTTGCTCAGCTCATTGTCAACACGTCTCTCGGGCTTTGCCCGTATCTGTTGCACGTATTGCGGGCAGATAAAGAGGCCAAGGCAACGAAACTGGTGGGCACGTTTGCGGCCATGGCCTGATGAGTCAACGCCACCACAGAAAGGAGTTGTTATGGCAAAGCGAGCGGTACTGATCGGGATCAACAAATACCAAATCCCCGGTGCGGATCTCAGCGGGTGTGTCAATGACGTGAAGAATTTAAGTGAGGTGCTCAAGAGCTACTATGGCTTTACTGCCAAGGACATGACGACACTCATTGATCTGAAGGCGACGAAGAAGGCCATGCAAGCGGCCATCAAAAAGCTGATCAGGAGCGGCAAGAAAGGTGACGTCCTGCTCCTCCATTACTCAGGACATGGGTCGAACGTGCCGGATGATAATGGAGATGAAGCGGATAAGCGCGACGAGATCTTGTGTCCAACCGATTTGGATTGGAAAGATCCGTTCCGCGACGACTGGCTTCGGAAGACATTGGGGAAACTTCGATCGGGAGTACATCTCACGGTCATCATGGACTGTTGTCATTCAGGTACCATCACTCGTGTCATGAACCCACAGGACTTTGCCCGCAAGCAACGATTCCTTCCCTGCCCATTGGATCTCATGGCGACAGAATCCGGACGGAAACTGCGGGGGACGCTTCGCGGGCAACTGGGAAAGGCGCCTCGCGGGCGTAAGCGAAAGAGCGATGTCGTCCATGCCGATATCCAAGAGCTGCTCATCACCGGGTGCCGGGATACTCAAACATCCGCCGATGCCCATATCGGCGGCTCGTATAACGGGGCTTTGACCTATTACCTCGTCGAGTCGATCAAAGAAGCCGCGGGCAAGCTGACCTATCGAGAGCTGCATCAACGTACCGTCGCGAAACTGAAGGAGAACGATTTCGATCAAGTTCCCCAGCTTGAAGGGCAACGCACGTCGTTCGATCGTTTCTTTCTCAGCTAAAGAGGCGGCCGACGGTGAGCGAGGAGTCATACCATGAGTGAGCAGCTGAAAGCGCGTATCAAAGCGACCGGGCCAAAGAAGATCTTAGCGCTTGATGGCGGCGGCATTCGCGGGATGATCACGATCGAAATTCTAGCGGCCATCGAGGAGTTGCTCCGAGAGACACGGCCTCAGGAAGAACGTGGCTCGTTCGTCCTGGCCGATTATTTTGATTTTGTCGCCGGGACCAGCACTGGCGCTATTCTGGCTGCCTGTATTTCGCTGGGCATGCCAGTGAGCAAGATCCGAAAGTTTTATGAGGGCAGCGGCAAGGATATGTTTGATAAAGCATCCTTGTTCAAGCAGTTCCGCTACAAGTACACGGATGAGAATCTTGCCTGTAAGCTGAAGCAAGAGTTTGGAGAGAAGACGACGCTCGGTGATGCGAAGCTGCGGTCGCTCCTGATGATGGTCATGCGCAACGTGAGCACGGATTCTCCCTGGCCCATTTGGAATAATCCCCTTGCTAAATACAATGCTCCCGGTCGTTCGGATTGTAACCTTAAGATTCCCCTCTGGCAGCTAGTCCGCGCGAGTACAGCTGCCCCAACCTTTTTCCCACCCGAAGTCATCGATATCGGTACACACAAGTTCATCTTCGTGGACGGTGGGATCACCATGTACAACAATCCTGCCTTTCAAGCGTTCATCATGGCCACCGTCGAACCGTACAATCTGAACTGGCCTGCCGGCGAGAATGATCTGCTCATCGTCTCGGTTGGAACGGGGACAAGTCCTGATGCGAACAAAGACCTAGAACCGGAAGAATGCAACTTGCTTTATAACGCCACCTCGATCCCTTCAGCGCTGATGTTTGCTGCGCTCAATGAGCAAGACCTGCTGTGCCGTACGTTTGGGAAGTGTTTGGCGGGCGACCCGCTCGATCGCGAGATCGACACACTGATCGGCAAGAAGGGACCGGTTTCACCGAAGCTCTTTACCTACATGCGCTACAACGCGGAGCTGACCGAAAAAGGCTTGGCAAATCTAGGCTTGTCGGGTGTCGAACCCGAACAGGTGCAGCGATTGGATTCCACCAAGTACATCGGTGAGTTACAGCAAGTCGGAAAGGCGGTGGCCAAGCAGGTGCAGCGCCAGCACTTTGCTAAGTTCGTGTAAGCGTTGCGCGAAGGTGCGTTCGGCGAAGCTGTGATGCTGGATGAAATGCTGAAGTTGCTGCCTGGTGCTCACGTAGCGCAATGAATCAGGTGCGGAGGACATTCAAGTAGGCTGTCATGGATCGACGGTTGTGTTCTTTAAATTCCGGTGACAATCCGTTTGCCCAGAGGTCGAAGTGCATTTTGTGCAATGACGTTCTTGTGGCTTGACGGGGCTCACCGCAGGGTTCGATAGACCTGTCCTGAGCCAGTCGAAGGGCTCACCACGAATGGACTGTGGTGACGGCTCTCTGTAAGGAAGGATGCGCCGATGAGCACAAAACAGAAGCAGATCATGCAGAGCGAGCCGGATCGTCGGATCCATGACATGGATTGGGAACAGTTTGAAACTCAGCTCTCCGGTTCCGCGCGCCGAAACAAATCCAGAACCGTATTGGATGAGGCGTTGAAAGACCACTTCGGACCCCAGAAGCTCGAACGGCTGCAACGCCTGGCCGATCGTGCGAGGTCAGCTCGCCAGAAGCGCGAGCCGTTGCGAGGCAATATCATCTTCATCCCCGGCATCATGGGGTCCGAGTTGGCCGTCACGGAAGATGGCGATGATGACACCGTGTGGGTCAGTTTCTTGCGGCTCATAAGAGGGGGAATTAAAAAGCTACAACTCGCTCCGGACGGTTCGCGAGAGGCCGATTCAACCTTGCGCGTCAATCCCAGCGGACTCGACAAAGATAGCTATGCAGAGGCGATTTTGTGGCTGAAAGCATACTGGAATGTTGAACCCTTTGCCTACGACTGGCGGAAAGATTTGGACAAAGCGGCGGAAGGCTTGAAATGTCTCGTGGAAACGAAGTTCAAAGACCAACCGGTCCACCTGGTCGCCCATTCCATGGGAGGTCTCGTGTCCCGGAATTTTATTCGGCTGTATCCCAAGACGTGGAAAGGCATGTCCGAGCCGAAAAAAGTTCAGGGTGGTCGCCTCATTATGCTGGGAACGCCGAACTATGGTTCGTATGCCATTGCGCAAGCGATGGTGGCGAAAGACAAGCTCGTGAAGTGGTTGGCAGCGGCAGATCTGCGACACGACTTGGACGAGGTACTGGGCGTCCTGAATGGATTCGTGGGGAGTTATCAGTTACTCCCTGCACATGCGAAGCTGTCTGTCCCAGAACAAAGTCTCTACGATCGAGGTACTTGGGGCCGATATCCCATCCTGGCTTCCCATCTCAATAGGGCGCGCAAGTTCCACACGGACCTCGATGTGCCGGCAACGACCGATCCAGAGCGGATGACCTATATCGCCGGCTGCAATCAGGAAACGGTGTGCGGGGTGAAGATCGATGCGCCCGGCATGTTCGAGTTCGACAGTACCTTAAAAGGCGATGGTCGCGTCACGTACGCACTGGGGCTACTCCCCGGTGTGGCGACATACTATGTCGACGAGATCCATGGTGATCTCCAGAAGAATGAACAGGTGCTCGAGGCCATTGATGAGATCCTGCGAACCGGTAGGACCGGCGCATTGCCAACGGAACCAGTCGCCGCCCGCGCAGTCCGCTCCGTGCCGTCCCCGCGAGTTCGTGCCGTGCAAGATCGGCAGGATGCCGAGGAGATTCGCCAAATCGCGGAAGCGACGAATGCCAACCAAAGCAGTGCCGCAGAGCGCCGTCGGGCGGAGCAATTGCTCAGACAAGCTGTCATGGCGCAGGCCTCTTCAAAGGTCCGGGCGGTGACGGACTCAGCGCTGGCCGAAACCCACGCAATTCGGAAAAAGAAAACTCAAAGAGAAGAGCCCATCTCCCTGAACGTTGAAGTCGTTCAGGGTGACATTCGGGATATCAAGACACCGGCGGTGGTTGTCGGCCACTACCGAGGAGTGCCGCCGGTGCGGGCGGTTGGAGCGCTGGACCAAGCGCTGGAGTTCTGGATTTCCAAGGCCGTCAAACGCGGCATTATCGGTGGCGGGCTCGGCGAAGTGTTTCTCATCCCCAATGTGCGTAAATCTCTTGCCGCCAATGCCGTGATCCTCGCCGGTATGGGCGAATACGGTCGTTTCAATCGGGAGGATCTGGATCTCCTCTTCGCCAATGTTACTTACGGCGTCACTGCGCTCGGATGGCGCGAATTTGCTACGGTCGTCGTCGGTTCGGGAGAAGGCAATTTGTCCTTAGAGCAGGCGATCGAAGGCATGCTGCAAGGCGTGGGGTCAGCGCTCAGACAACTCAAGGACCAAGGACATCTCGAGACCCTGCGTATCGTGGAGTACGACAGTAATCGCTTGAAGGTGATCAAGGAACTGTTGAAGAGAATCTCACAGAACCAGAACGATGGCTTGAAATTGCACGTGACGGAGCGGCAGCTTCCGAAGCGTGCGCATCGCAAACAACAACTGAAGCCTGCCAACCAGGATACGATGAAGGGGAGTCGGATTACGATCGAACGGGACCATGACGTGTTCCGATTCTCAGCCATCAGGGAACAGGCGGTTATTCCAGTCCGAGAAATCACGATTCAGTCCTCATATGCAGAAGGAGCGGCCGAGCTCCTGAAGGAGTCTCGAAGTTTGGAGGATCAGCAGAAATATGGGAAGCTCTTGCACAGCTACCTCATGCCGGAGGACTTCCAGGACATGGTGGATATCACCCCGCTCACCCTCATGGTTGACCGATCCACGGCGGCATTCCCGTGGGAGATGGCTGCATTCGAGCAACACGGAAAGCCTATTTTTTATGGACCGGGGCGGCAACTGACGCGGCAATTTCGCACCACCTTGTCGGGCCCGCCGGGACTGATTGCGCCACCGACTGCCGACAGCCTGCGCGTGCTGGTCATCGCTGACCCGGCTCCGGAGGTGGACCTGCAGTTGCCGGGAGCGCGGGAGGAAGGTCGTGCTGTGGTGAAAGTTCTGCAAAGCATGAAGGAGAAACAGGGGCTGAATATCTCGATCGAGCAACGAATCGGGGCGAATGAATGTGATCCGGTTGAACTGCTTGCGCTGATCCTGAGCGAGGAGTTCGATCTGATTCACTACTCGGGGCACGGCGACTTCGATGAGAAAAATCCTTCCAAGAGCGGATGGATCTTCGGTAAAGAGAACGTGCTGTCTGCAAGGGATGTCTTTCGAGCGCGGCACGTGCCGCGCCTGATTTTTGCCAATGCTTGCTTTTCCGGCGTCGTTCGATCCGGAAAGCCCTTTACGCTGCAGGAATCGAATCGAAGCCTCGCGGGGTTGGCCCAAGCCTTTTTTGAGCGAGGCGTCCAGAACTACATTGGAACCGGCTGGCCTGTGGATGACGCAGCGGCATTGGAGTTTGCGAAGGTCTTCTATACGG
This sequence comes from Nitrospira sp., assembly GCA_024760525.1. NCBI lineage: Bacteria > Pseudomonadati > Nitrospirota > Nitrospiria > Nitrospirales > Nitrospiraceae > Nitrospira > Nitrospira sp. Next base: position 2,965,231 of record CP060499.1, on the reverse strand, counting down.
AAGCGCTGTGCGGCAATGATCTTGGGATCTCTCTATCGAAGGCCAGAGCAGCAATCCTCATGAGTGGGTCGACATGGGGGGCCTATCAGCACTACGGCCAAGCCACCGCGAAACTGATCGCCCTGTCGAAGAAGAACGGCACAAGCGCCTCGTAGTCTCGTGGACATGTGGAGCGGAAGCTTGGGCGAAGTGGCGATGCCGGATGAATTGTTTGAAATTGCTACCGTCACCACAACCGTGACTGGGATCGATCGTGCGGGGCACATGGCCACCCCGCACGAGAGGAACATCACTTTGATAACGGTGCCATGGCGACGTCCAGGACTTTGATGTCGAGATAGAGCGTCTTGCCGGCGAGCGGATGGTTGAAGTCGAGCACGACGGTATCGCTTTTTATTTCCGAGACACGCGGAAATACCTTTTGTCCATCGGCGGTTTTCCCTTCCAGCTGTGTCCCCACTTTCCGGGAGTCAGCCGGCACCATCTTCTTGTCCACCTCCTGAAACGCATTGGGATCGACAGTGCCATAGCCCTCGGTGGGGGCGACCGTGAACTTCTTTTTCTCTCCGGACGCCATGCCCTCGATCGCCTTTTCGACACCCGGAATGAGTTGATGGCTGCCCTGTGTCACCTTCAACGGCTCCCCACCCACGTTCGTATCCACGATCGATTGATCGTCCAGCTTGAGCGTATACTCCAAAGTGACTTGCTTACCGTGTGAAACAGTCATTGCGTATGCTCCTTTCTTAGATTCTCCCGCCGAAGCAAAAACAGCCGAGAGCAATAGAACCGCGCACCAACCGCACAGCGCCTGAAACAATAGACATGGATGTCTCATAGGCTGACCTCCTGTGAGAAGTGGCTCGTATATAGCCTGGAAAGGGTCGCAGGACGAATGCGCGAGCCGAGCGATCGGTTCCAGACTAGGTTGTTTGGATGTTGTTACGCTACCACGCGTATTGGCGTGGTGACACTCGGCAAGTTACTAGCTGTACAACTGCGATACGGAACGAGCAAAACATGGGCAAAGATCAGCGGTGACGATCGGAGTGTGCATCCTCTCCGTCCAGCAGGTGAGATGTTGCTGGAATACCGTGCGTTAGGCGTCCACCAGAACCTTGAAGCCTCCATAGACCATGCGCTCACAGTCGAACGGCATATCCTTTGGGTCGCACATGTTGGCAACACGTGGGTCCTTCATGACCTTGGCGTTGACGCGATCCCGATGCGCGCGCGATTTATAGAGAATATAGGCGAACACGATCGTCTCACCGGGCTTGCTCCTCATCTGCCGCGGGAAAGGAACTCCCATCTTGATGTTGAGATCGTCGCCGACGCACTCTTTATAGTCGAGCGCGCCATGTTCGCGCCAAATTTGCCCCGCCTTCTGTGCCAGGCGGCGGTAAGCGTTCAATTTCTTCTTCGGAACGGGCAAGACAAATCCATCGACATAGCGGGCCATGCGAACCTCCTTTGATTCCGCGTGACATGTGTTCCTTCTGGACATTGCCTACATTGGCGGACTCGCCGTCGGCCTGGCCTCGGAGCGAGATGTATATCCGCTTCCGTACAATTGATTGCTAGCCGCACACCTTCCCCGCTTCCTTTTGCAATTCTTCCGGATTCACGTCGCGAACATGCGTGGCGATAGACCAGTGGTGTCCGAACGGATCTTCGAGCAGGCCGTACCGATCTCCCCAGAACATGTCGGCGACGGGCATCGTGATTTTCGCGCCGGCTGCAACCGCTTGGTTGAAGACCGCCTCTACGTCCTGAACATAGAGATGGATGGTGACGGGCGAACCTTTGAGTGACTTTGGCCCGAATGAGTTATGACTGGGAAATTCATCGACGAGCATGACAGGAGAATCGCCGATGCGAATCAAGGCATGGAGGAGTTTTCCTTCTGGTCCTGGTACTTTGCCCAATTCCACAGCATTGAAGGCCTTCTTGTAGAATGCAATCGCATCGGCGGCTCCGGCGCACACCAAGTGCGGAGTAACCGTATGCATCCCATCCGGAATCGGCTTGACCGGCTTGTTCATCACGTTCTCCTTTCGGTTGAAACGGTTCGGCTGACTTTTTCTAGGCCCCAGCGTCGCGGCAACGCGCGACAGCCTATTCACTGAACTGACTGTCCGGGTTCAATCGGGAGACCACCGACGTGCATCAAATCTCGGCTATCCGCCGGCCATCGCCCCCACGATCAGGAACGGCTCGTTTCCCGTCACGACGGCGTCGGGCAGGGGAGTATCGGGCGATTCGTGAGAGAGATCCTGCTCGCAGGCGAAGAAGCGCACGAACGCCCGGCGCTTATGCGTCACGTGATCGCGCACCGTCCCGCGCAACACCGGATAGCAGGTTTCAAGCGCGTCGAGGACCGCGCGTTGTGTCACCGGACCGTTGACCTCAAGGGTCACTTCCCCGCTGACACGCGCCAAGGTTCGCAGATGTTGCGGCAGAATGACACGTACCATCTCTTCTCCGTCGTTCGTGAAGCGTCGTTCGTATGTCGTTTCAGACGACCGCGGTCTCCTACGAAATACGCTTCACGAGATACGCTTCACGTACTGTTAAGTCAGTGTCTGCACCTCGACTGACAAGACCGCCGGCAGGTCCCGGACGATGGGCGCCCAACTGTCGCCGCCATCGGCCGAGCCATACACTTGGCCACCGGTCGTTCCAAAATAAATGCCGCAGGGATCGAGCTGATCGACGGTCATCGCGTCCCGCAGAATATTGACGTAGCAATTCTCTTGCGGCAGGCCCTTCGTCAGCGCCTCCCATTCGTCGCCGCCCGTGCGGCTGCGATACACGCGCAGCTTGCCTTCCGGAGGATAGTGTTCGGAGTCGCTCTTGATCGGCACGACATAGACCGTGTTCGGTTCATGGGCATGGACGGTGATCGGGAACCCAAAATCACTCGGCAAGTTGCCGCTGATCTCGTGCCAGGACTCTCCAGCATCGTCGCTCCGCAACACATCCCAGTGCTTCTGCATGAAGAGCACGTTCGGGCGAGACGGATGCATGGCGATATTGTGCACGCAGTGGCCGACATCTGCGTCCGCGTCTGGTAACTCATATTGTGATTTCAAACCGCGGTTGATCGCCCGCCATGTCCGGCCACCATCATCCGTCCGGAATGCACCGGCCGCGGAGATAGCAATATATATGCGCTGAGGATTTGTCCGGTCCAACATGACCGTATGTAAGCACATCCCTCCGGCACCCGGCTGCCACAGATTTCCCTTCACATCGCGCAGCCCGGCAAGTTCGTGCCATGTCCGTCCGCCGTCGATTGAACGGAATAAAGCCGCGTCCTCGACGCCGGCGTAGACCGTATCGGGATCAGTCAATGACGGTTCGAGATGCCATACCCGCTTGAATTCCCATGGACGCTGCGAGCCGTCATAATGTTGGTGCGTGGTGAGGGGTTTCCCTGTCTCCGTGGACGAGTCGTAGAGAAACATGTTGCTCTCACCCTTCGGCATGCCGTCGGACCCCATCAGATCCTCGGGTTTGGTACCGGGGGCGTTCCAGGTTTTTCCGCCATCATCCGAACGTTGAATGACTTGCCCGAACCAACTGCTGGTTTGCGAGGCATACAACCGATCTGGTTCGATCGCCGAGCCCTTGACGTGGTAGAGCTCCCATCCGCCGAAGTGCGGCCCTTGCACGTCCCACCGTTTCCGTGTGCCGTCCGACGTCAGAATGAACGCCCCTTTTCTGGTGCCGACCAGCAGTCGCACGTTGCTCATGTATGACTCCTTTCTTGCTATCCCCGGGTTTTAGCGGCCGGCTACCAGCCGCTTTGTCCGCTCGTCGACCGATTACTGTTTCCGCGTGTAGGTGATTTCCATCCCCTTCATTTCTTTCTCGCCCTTGTGGGCCCCATACATCTCGAAGATCTGGGTGTTCTGATCGACGAGCTTCCACACTGCGCGATGGGTCATGTGCCCGCCACCCGGTTCGTCATGTCCTCCCTTGAGCGTGATCGTCTTACCGTCCGCGCTTGCCGTACCTTCCATCAAGAAAATTCCCGTGCCCATCGAATCGATCCAGGTCGACACATACTTCTTGCGCAGATTGTCATAACCGGTCGTCCCGACACCCGAGTACGGCTGGCCCATCATGCTGCCGGTGTATTCCTGTTGGAGAAACCGCCCGCCTAAGATGGCCTTCATCTCGACGGTGCCGCTTGATTCCATCGGCGGTTTGCCGGGCTCCATCCATTCCTTGGTTTGTGTCGTCCAGCTTCCGGCCAGGTTTTCCAATTGCTTGTGCGGGTCCCCCGGCGTGGCCAGTTTTTGCCACATCTCCATCATGGCCTTTTCATCCATAGGCGCGGCGTGTTTTTTCTCTTTAGCCAGAACTGGCAAGCCCAGTAAGGTGATGCACAACGTAGTAACGGTAAGAGATATGAAACGCATAGTGGCCTCCTTGTAAGGTATCAAGCCTTGATTTCTGGTTCGGCTGTGGACTGTCATACGATAGTCGTTCGGCGGTTGCGAAATCGACATTCCCGGTCGGTGAACATTCAGCTCTTCTCCTCTCATTGTCTTTAGCGATCGGTGTTCGCACAGCTGATCATGCTTGCCCCTTCTGCACCTGTGCCTCGTCCATCCAGAATACTTCCCAGATATGGCCGTCCGGATCTTCAAAGCTTCGAGTAAACATGAAGCCGTAGTCTTTTGGAGAATAGGCTTCGTTCCCTCCGGCCTTGATCGCCTTGTCTGCGAGCTCGTTCACCTTCGCCTTGCTCTCAACGGCGAGGGCGGTCAACAGCTCTGTGGTCAAGTGGGCATCGGCAATGGGTTTTTTCGTAAACTCCCTTACTTTGTCGTGGGTGAGCAGCATGGCATAGATATCATTGCCCATGACCATACAGGCTGCGGTCTTGTCTGTGAACTGAGGATTGAACGAGAAGCCGACCGCTTTGAAAAATGCCATCGATTTATCCAGATCTTTCACGGGAAGATTGACGAAGATTTTGCTGATCATTGCCGTCTCCTTCTCCTTCGTTCGATGCCTAATTCCAGTTGTCCACTTTGATGTCATTGGGTGAGGGCTTGCCGTTACCGGTCTCGGCGAGATCTTTAAGGCTCAAGAGGAACGTGGCCCATTTCGTACTGCAATGAGCGGTGAACTCACTCGCCTCTCGCCAGTTTTTATGACCAAAGAGTATGATGGTGTAACCGCCTTCCTGAGACAAATGGAATACCGCGTCCGTTCCTATCCATTCCTCAGGCCCTGCGCTAAAACGCCAATGCACCTTCTTGTTGGAATCGAGTGCAATGACTTCCATGCTCATGCGTCCGATTTCTTTCCCATTCACAGAAAGGAACCGGACCCCGATCGTGCACCCAACCTTGGATGACCCAGAGGTTTCCTTCGTCCACCAACCCGCGATGCCCTCGACCGTCGATAACGCGGCGTACACCTTCGATATCGGCGCCTTGATTCCAATTCTGTGAATGATGTCCACCATGTTCCCCTCTACTTCTTTGTGGCTATCTCGGCTCGAATCCGGTCTTCTTGTTCTCTCAATTCTGGCGTGAACTCGGCTCCGAAGTCCTCGGCGTCGAAGACCTGACGAATTTCAATCTCGCTGTCTTCGTTGTGGGGATTCGGACAGCGCTTGACCCATTCGATCGCTTCTTCCTTCGATTTACACTGCCAGAGCCAGTAGCCGGCAATGAGCTCCTTGGTTTCAGCAAAAGGGCCGTCGATCACCGTACGCTTAGTGCCAGAGAACCTTACGCGCGCGCCCTTGGAACTGGGATGCAGCCCGTCGCCGGCGAGGAGCACGCCGGCGTTCACGAGGACTTCATTAAACTTTCCCATATCAGTCAAGAGTTGCGTGCTCGGCATCACACCGGCCTCCGACTCTTTAGTGGCTTTCACGATCACCATGAACCGCATGACGAACCTCCTTTGGGTTACCGCATTGTCGCTGTTTATCCTGCGTACGCTCGTTGAATCGCTTCGAGATCGGGTTTAGTCATTTGAAGAATCGCCTCCATCACTCGTTCGGACCTCTTGGTATCCTGATCCTGCAACATCTTGTCCCATTCGGGGGACACGATTTGCCAGGATAGTCCGTATTTGTCCTTCAGCCAGCCGCACGGCCCCGGTTCCCCACCTTCCGACAACTTGTCCCACATCTCGTCGATCTCTGTCTGAGAATGACACTTCACCATGAATGAGACCGCTTCCGTAAATTTGAAGATCGGTCCGCCGTTCAACGCCACGAACTCCTGGCCATTAAGTATAAATGTCACGGTCATGACAGACCCTTTCGGTCTTCCCGAGGTCCTGGCACCCGCCTCCCCGTAGCGGGTGATCGGTCCTAACTGGGAATTCTTGAAAATGGACACATAGAACTTTGCGGCTTCTTCGGCTTGATCATCGAACCACAAGCAGGATGTGAGTTGTTGCATGATGGACTCCTTATTGCTGTTACCGGTGCCTACCTAGTAGTCGAACAGGTGGGCCATCAATCGACAACGATTCATAAGTGTTTTTGACTCACTGAAAAAGCCATGTCTGACATTCACTTGCCAGGGTTGGTTACGAAAGTCCAAACCCGCGGGCCATGGCCGCGGCAAAAAACGGAATCGCGAGGAGGACGACCCCTTCGGCACGCAACCACCACTGCATGCGTTTGATTTGCTCATTCGCCGGTAGAAATCTTGCTTCCTGTGCCGCTTGCTTGGTCCATCGGATCAATTGCACAGTGGGTGGGATAGACAGAATGGCCACCGTCGTGAAGAGTGCGATCTTGATCCAGAAGAGAGGATTCGACAGATAGAATGACGAACCTTTTGCCCCAAAAAAGACGCGAGCAAAGCCTGCGCCGAGCAACAGCACAGCACCCGAGCCGTAAGCACGGTCCAAGCTGGTGGTCAGACGCAGGCTCGACACGGATAGTCCCGGCCTGATGAGAGCATTCTGGGCGGCAAGGATGGCAACGAGAAAGAAGACCAACAGAAAATGGAAGGCGGAAAGGAGTAAATCAGTCATCATCGATTTCCCTTGGTTTGGAACTCCGGGACTTCAGAACGTCCTGTGGTCGTTCGGGATGTCGTCGTCCGTCGGCTTCCAGTCTAATGGAACTGACGCGTACGGTTTAAACTTGAATCCCACCATCCCTCACCTCACTGATCTTCCGTTCGCTCACTTGGCCATCACGCCACCGTCCACCGACAAGATGCTCCCAGTCGTCCAGCGTGACTCATCGGACGCAAAATAGACCGTAGCTTCGGCAACCTCTTCCGGTTGCCCGAGACGACCCATGGGATGTACGCCTTCGAACCAGGCTTTGGTCTGTGGATCCTTCAGCATGTCCGCGACGGGTGGGGTAATAACCCCGGCTGGGCAGATGCAGTTGCATCGGATGTTCTGCTTCGCGTAGTGCACCGCCACCGTCTTGGTGAGCATGATGACTCCTGCCTTGGCCGCTTGATAGGCATGAGCCTCAAAGCCGAGAATGGCCTTGAGGCCGCCGACTGTGGAGATGTTCAGGATCGAGCCGCCGCCCTGCTGCAGCATCTGAGGAAGTGCCGCGCGAATGAATCGAAATGTCCCTTTCATGAACACATCAAAGGTCTCATCCCAAATCTGATCAGTGGTTTCGTGAAGTCGCGCCGCATGAAACAAGTTGCCCGCGTTGTTGACCAGGATATCGAGCCGGCCGAATCTTCGAACCGTCGTGGCTACCGCTTCCTGCACGTCGTGTTCGTTGGTCACGCTGCCGGGAAGTGCCAAGGCCCGTCCGCCTTTTCGCTCAATGTTCTCGACGACGCGCTCCAACTCGTCCTTTCGGCGGCCCGTGATCGCGACCTTCGCGCCTTCCCGGGCCAACACTTTCGCAATCGCTTCGCCGATACCAGTTCCTCCACCGGTCACAATCGCTGTTTTCTGTTCGAGTCTCATGGCCGTGTCCTCCTAAGCATCTGGTGTATTCGCGCGAGGCATTGATGGCTCAACGGCAACGTTCTCTACGTCGCATCAGAGCTCTCTCAACTATTCACGGTGAGCAGTTCAAGGATGTGACCGTTCGGGTCGTGAAAGTACACGCCGCGCCCGCCACCGCGATGATTGATCTTCCCATCGTCCGGCGAATGAGGTTTGCTTCCGTATGGAATACCTTCCTCGCGAATGCGTCCGAAGATCTCGTCGAATTCCTCTTCACTGACCTTGAACGCATAGTGATGGATATCGAACTGATCAACGTCGTCATCGAAATCCAACGTGAGGGTTTCATTCACCCGTACCGGCGCGAAATACCCGACTGCGCTTGTGTTGAAGAGCAGTCCAAGCGTCGTCGTAAAGAACTTCGCCGACTCAACTTTGTCCCGCGCCGGCACGATGGTGTGATTGAGTTCGATCGTCACGAGAGATCTCGCTGCATCACATGAGTAGAATGCGTACCTGCCGAAGGTGTCGATCCCCGATTCGTTTACGCTTAGCCATGGCAACAAGCGGATGTTGTTTCTAACGAGGGGTAGTCTGTATATCCCCGCTCATCACCTCCATAAAACGTCGCAGGATTCGGCACGTTCAATGGGGCGCTTTGAGCGAAACGTTCCGGTAAGTCGGGGTTGGCCAAAAACAGCCGTCCGAAAGAAATCAGATCGGCGTGTCCCTGAGCGAGATATGCACTCGCCTTCTCGTGGTCAAAGCTTCCATTGGCGATATAGGTCCCTTTGAATGCATCTCGGATTCGGCGCAAATTGACCGCCGGATGTGTGGTATCTCCGTGTTCGTCAGCTTCGACGACGTGCAGGTACGCGAGTCCGACAGGGCTCAACTGTTCGGCCGCATGCTCGAACGTCGTTTGAGGATCCGAATCGTACATACTGTTGAAGGGATTGACCGGCGACAGCCGTACGCCGACCCGGTTGGCTCCCCAAACCTGGGCAACCGCTTCGACGACTTCCATGAGGAAGCGAGCGCGGTTGGCTACCGATCCGCCATAGGCGTCAGTGCGCCGATTCGTGCCGGCGCGAAGGAATTGATCGATCAGATAACCGTTGGCTGCATGAATCTCCACCCCGTCAAAACCGGCGTCGAGTGCATGGATGGCCCCATTCTGAAATTGTGCGATGACTGCTGGAATTTCTTCCAGGTCAAGGGCTCGTGGCGTGACGAAAGGCTTTCGGCCCTCATAGGTATGGGCCTCACCTTCCGGTTTTATGGCGGAAGGGGCCACCGGTAATGCGCCATTCGGTTGCAAGGAGGGATGTGAGATCCGGCCGACGTGCCACAGTTGCAGAAAGATACGGCCGCCGTTTCGATGCACTTCTTCTGTGATTGACCGCCAGCCTTGCACCTGCTCCACATTGTGAATGCCGGGGGTGTAAGGATAGCCCGCACCTTGCGGAGACACCTGCGTTCCTTCGGTCACGATGAGACCGGCCGAGGCACGTTGAGTATAATACAACGTGTTCATCGGCTGCGGTACGGTGGCGCGGCTTGAGCGATTGCGCGTCATCGGCGCCATGACCAACCGATTGTGTAAGGTATAAGGCCCGACACGAACCGAGGAAAGCAGACCGTCGTGAGGTTTCATGCGAGATCCTCTTCTTTATGTGGTCAAGCGAATGGAGAGCTGTTCAGCTTGTTTAGCTCTTATGACTCCTCAACCTTTACGTACTTCTGCGACTTTGGTCGTCGGCATCTGTTGTGCTGGGTCCAACGGCGACCAGCCGCCGCCTAGGGCTTTGTACAGTTGCACAACCGAGACGAGATGGAGACGGTGCGTGCTCATCAACGACAGTTCGGCCTCGAATAGATTGCGTTGGGCGATCAAGACGTCGAGATAATTGGCGAGGCCGCTTTTGTAGCGGAGCGTCGCTTGGCGAAAGGCGGACTGGAGCGACTCGACCTGCTCGGCCTGGGCATTCCGTTGTTCTTGGGTAGTCCGCACGGCGACTAACGCGTTGTCAACCTCTCTAAACGCGACAAGAACCGACTGTTCATACTGGGCGAGCGCTTGTCTCGCCTGCGCCTCGACGGCTTTCTGTTGAAACCCGAGGGCTTGTGCATTGAGCAACGGGCCGGCGATGCTGGGACCGGCAACGCCAAATGCCGTTTCGTTTGCAATGAGCCGAGAAAACTGAGGACTGGCGACGCCCAGAATGCCGGTGATGGTGAGCTTTGGAAACCGGTCTGCCTTGGCTGCACCGATTCTCGCTGTCACCGCCGCCAGCTCCTGTTCGGCCTGCACGAGGTCGGGTCTCCGTTGCAAGAGTTCAGACGGAAGCCCGGCAGGGATTGCAGGCGGCAGGACTTGATCCGTCAACGACCTTCCGCGCGCGATGGGTCCCGGGTCTCGCCCCAGCAGCACGGCCAGCTGATTTTCCTTCTGCACCATCTGCCGTTCCAACTCGGCGACACGCGCCAGTGCGTTGGCCCGCTCCGACGTGAATTGATCCAGATCGAGCTTGGCGATGACCCCTTCCCGCAAACGTGCCTGCGCAATCCTCACCGATTCTTGCCATGATTGAAGCGTGCGTCTGGCGATCTCCAGTTGTCGATCGAACTGCAACAGCTCGAAATATGATTCGGCGACGCCGCTGACGAGCTGTAAGACCACAGCACGCCTGGCTTCCTCGCGTGCCAGGAGATCGCCGCGCGCCGCTTCATTGGACCGCCGGATGCGGCCCCAGATGTCGAGTTCCCATGCGAGATTCCCTTGGAGATAATAGTTGAACGCGTTCGGAAAGCCGGGAAACAGAAATTGCGCTTTCCGTCCCATGAGCGGGGCGCTGCCGGTGATGTCGGCCTTCGGGGCAAAGTCCATCTTGGCGACCAAAAGACGGGCTTGGAATTCTTCGACGGAGGCGGCCGCGCGTTTGAGATCCTTATTCTCCTTAAGAGCTGTCTGAATCAGCGTTTGAAGCGCTGGGTCTTGGAGCAGGTCCCACCATGGCAAGTTCGCGAAGGATTCGGCTTCCGCCTGGTCAGCAGCCGACCTGAAGGATGCCGGTGATGACAGGTCGGGCCGGGAATAGTCCGGTCCAACGGCGCAGGCGGCCAGGAAGATGGCCCCGATAAATAGACTCACTGTGCGCATGATGTTTCCTCTCATTTCGTCCCGTATCGGATGCTGGACGCGTCAGATTCTGATGCGGCAATTTCCTCGACAAGATGACCGATGCAGCAGCCTGTTGCGATCAATTGAGCGCCCTCTCGCCACAGCTGCTTCAATAAAACCTTGCCGTCCTCTCCGACAAAGGTCACGCCCGTGAGATCCACGACGAGAGGAGCTGCCCCAGCCGATCGGATGGTTCGCCACTCATGCTCAAGCTCACCGACCCATGGTCCGGTCAGGCTGCCCTCCAGTCTGAGTCGGATCGAATTGCGATGGTTCTCTGAGGTAATCTTCAGCATGGTCAGTATCCGTCGAACTCTCCTTCAGTTGTGAGCTCCCGCTGCAAGCAGCGCCTCATCCTCGGCATCGAGCGCAATCGCTTCAGGCTCCAGATCCGGCTGGTGTTGCGCCGCGATCAACGAGTAGAACACAGGGACGACGAACAGCGTGAAGAGTGTGCCGACCGTCATCCCCGTGACCAAAACCATGCCGATACTGTTGCGGGCGGCGGCACCAGGGCCCGAGGCCAGGACCAGAGGGAGATGGCCGAAGACCGTGGCGGCAGAAGTCATGAGCACCGGCCGCAACCGGGTCAACGTGGCTTCGCGTATCGCCAGTGCCTTCGTGAGCCCGCGGGTCTGTAACTGATTCGCAAACTCCACGATAAGAATGCCGTTCTTCGCAATCAGCCCGACCAATGTGATCAATCCTACTTGTGAATAGATATTGATCGTCGTCAGGTCCAGGAAGCTGAACACCAGAGCACCGGAGATGGCCAGCGGCACGGACCCCAACAGAACGATCAACGGATCGCGGAAACTCTTGAATTGGGCGGCCAACACCAGATAGATCAGGACCACCGCAAAGCCCAGCGTGACAGTGAGAGCGGCCCCTTCCTGGCGAAGTTGCCGCGATTCGCCGGCGTAGTCGAGGGTGATGCGAGACCCACCTGTTGCCGCCGCGGTTTCCAGCACACGCAATCCTTCTTCCTTCGTGACACCCGGTTTCACGCCGCCGAAGATCCGGACGGCGTTTCGCTGCTGGAACCGGTTCAAGGTGCGCGGGGCGGTGCTCGTCTCAATGTGGGTGAACGTTGATACCGGCACCAGCTGACCACCCGGTGTCTTGATCTTCAAGTCGAGCAGGGGACCGACCGTCGCACGGTCACTATCCCCGAGTTGTGGGATGACTTTATAACTGCGGTCAAAATAGTTGAACCGGTTGACATAAGCCCCACCGAGCATCGTGCCAAGTTCACGACCGACGCCTGCCAAATCAAATCCTAAGTCGGCCAGACGTTCACGATCGAGGACGACGCGGGCCTCAGGAAGATCGATCTTGAGGTCGGTGTCCACGTACATGAACTTGCCGCTTTGCCAGCCGGCGCCGAGCACGGCGCCGACCGTGTTGAGCAGCTGCTCGGCCGGCAGGTCGCTTTCCAATACCAGCTCGACATCGTATTGGCCGGGGGTGGGCAGCGGCGGATCCAATCGCGGAAACACGCGCAATCCCGGTACCTGCGACACGGCGCCATAGACTTGGCCGTACATCTGCTCGGTCGAGCGGGTTCGAGCGTGCCAGTCCTTTGCGACCAGCCCGCCGAATCCACCCCATGTGGTGGTAAGCCCCCATGTGAATTCGGTTTCGGGAAATGCCGTGATCGCTCGTACGATCTGCAGATGTTCACGATTTGTGGCAGCCAATGTGGAGTCAGGCGAAGCTTCGAAGAAGAGGCTGATGTGGCTCTGATCTTCCACAGGGGCGAGCTCCTGCCGTGAAAAAAGGTACAGCGGCCAGGCGGCGACCATGATTAAGAGCGCCGCCGCCACGATGCCCCAGCGCATTGTCAATGCGCCGTCGAGCAGCCGGGCATAGAGACGGCGTACCTCGTCGAAGCGTCGATTGACAAAGGCAGTCAACCGACCTTCCTTGCCCTGTGGGTGCACGAATCGCGAACTCATGACCGGTGAGAGCGTGATCGCCACGACACCGGACAAGACCACGGCGACCGCCAGCGTGATGGCAAATTCGAGGAACAGGGATCCCGTGAGGCCGCCCTGAAAGGCAATCGGTGTATAAACCGTGGCCAGCGTGATCGTCATCGCAATGATCGGACCGACGAGCTCGCGCGCGCCGGCCAACGCCGCCTCAATCCGTGATTGCCCCAGACGGACATGCCGCTCGACGTTCTCGACGACGACGATCGCATCGTCCACCACCAGCCCGACCGAGAGGACGATCGCGAGCAGTGTCAACAGATTGAGACTGAAGCCGAACGCAAACATGAAAATCGCCGCCCCAACCAGCGAAACGGGCATGGCAACGAGCGGCACGAGCGCCGTGCGCACCGACCCCATGAAGAGAAACACCACCACCGCAACAATGAGAATCGTCTCCGACAACGTCTTGGTGATTTCAGCCAATGCGTTTCGCATGAACATCGTGCCGTCCCACACGAGTTTCATGTCGATATCCTTTGGCAGAGTCGGCCGGACGCGATCCATCTCGTCGCGGAGCCGATGCGCGACGTCAATCTCGTTCGTGCCCGGTACCGGCCAGATCCCAAGATACACGCCTTGTGCCTCGTTGTACTTTGCCACCATGTCCGCTTCTTCAGCTTCACGCTCGACCTTCGCGACGTCCTTCAGGCGAACGATGGCACCACCCCGATCGGCGACGATGAGTTCTTCGAATTCCTGTGCCGAACGAAGATCGGTATTTGCGAGCAGGTTGATCTGAGCGAAGTTGCCCTTCGTCCGTCCCACCGCAGCCAGGTAGTTGTTACGAAGCAGTGCACCTTGCACATCACCGGGTGAAAGATTGAATGAGGCGAGACGATCTGGATCGATCCATATCCGCATGGCGATCTGACGGCCTCCCTCAATAGTCACCTTCTGAACACCGGACAGCGTTGAGAATTGCGGCTGCAATGTACGCAAGAGCCAATCAGTGAGGGCCGGGACTGTGCGATCCGTGGAGGTGAAGCTGAGGTAGAACGATGCATACGGCCGATCGGCCCGCTGTATTTCGATCACCGGGGGTTCGGCCTGAGACGGCAGTTCAGACCGGACTTGTTGGAGTCGCGCAGTGACTTCGGCCAAGGCCGCCGTGCTGCTGTGGTTCAACTTCAAATGGACGGTCACGGTGCTGACACCGGCTCGGCTCGTCGACTCCACATAATCGACGCCGCTGATCGCGGAGACCACTCGTTCGATCGGCGTGCTGAGAAAGCCGCGCACCGTCTCGGCGCTTGCGCCGTAATAGACGGTGGTGATGATGACCGAGGAGCTTTCGATTTTCGGGTATTGCTGCACTGGCAGGGTCATCAGTGCCCTCCAGCCTGCCAGTACGATCACAAGATTGACGACGACCGCCAGCACCGGGTGTTTGATGAAGATATCGGTGAATGAACGCATGGGTATGTCCTTGTTCGTGCTTCGGAGTAATCGGCTTAATCTTTGCTGACGGTTTGTGCTCGGACCTGTTTTTCTGAGGTGTCATCCTGGGTGGCGACAAGCACACCTTCACGCAACTTGAACGATCCTGAAGCGGCAATGGTCTCGCCCGCGTCGAGTCCGGCATGTATCACGACCTGATCGCCGACCATCGTCCCACTCTCCACTTGCCGCACGTGAGCCCGACTCTTGTGATCCTGGTCCGGTGTGATGACGAATACCTGATCACCGCCGGGGCCTTTACGCAACGCGCTCACCGGGACGGCGACAGCCTTGCGTGAGGGACCAACGGGAACCCGAACTCGAACCGATGCGCCGGGAGCAGGAGCATGGCGTGTGCCGTCAATCCGTGCCCGGACCATGGCATTCCGAGTCGTCGGATCGACGCGCGCATCGAGTGCAACGATGTTGGCCTTGATGACGGATGCATCGCCGGCGGCGAACACTTCGACCGTCTCGCCGTCTCGTAAGCCGGCCGCGACTTGCTGG
Source organism: Nitrospira sp. (assembly GCA_024760525.1). Lineage (NCBI taxonomy): Bacteria > Pseudomonadati > Nitrospirota > Nitrospiria > Nitrospirales > Nitrospiraceae > Nitrospira > Nitrospira sp. The sequence continues at coordinate 2,950,189 of CP060499.1, read as the reverse complement.
GGCACCGTGAAATCCACATGGACCGCTTCGGCGACGCCTTGCAGCGTCGTAAGCAAAGTTCCTTCGTCCAAGTATTGGCCGGGGTGAACATCGGCGATGCCGACGCGCGCCCGGAACGGCGCACGGATGGTCTTCTTGGCGATGATCGCTCTGGTGCGGGCCATCTGAGCTTGGGCAATATCCAGGTCGGCACGAGCCCGGTCGACTTCCTCCTGAGTGGTCGCCAGTTCCTGACTGAGATTCTGCCGGCGATTGAGTACCGTTTTGGTAAGCGCGGCCTGGGCCTCCTGTGCCTTCAATTCGGCTTCTTCGACGGACACGTCGAGCGCGACCAGCATGGTACCGGCTTCCACGATCTGACCCGGCGTGAGACGGACTTCACGGACAGTCCCGGCTAGCTCGTTCTTCAGCATGACCGACCGTAAGGCCAAAACCGTGCCGATTGATGTGGTGGTCTGGCGATGATCTATCTCGCGTGCAACGGTGACGGTGACGGACTCCATCGGCTCAGGTTGGTTTGCGGAGGCTGCGCTGGAATCTTGAATGGATTCATATTTCCATGCAACCAGCCCGATGCCCGTCAGCAACACCGATGCGAGGAGTAGAATTGTTCCGATCCAATTACGGCGATTCATGAGAGCTGCCCTCCAAATTCCCTAGACCAAACATCATGCCGAATCTTTGCAATCGCATTTGCTCCGAGGGTGACAGCAATGACCGTTCCAGTCAGGTTGGAATTCAATAAGGCCACTTAACTATTTGATGTAATGATGAATTGTCGCAGAGCAGGCATTGAAGACCCAAAGGGGTTCATTGACGTGACGAAGTCGTTCACTCGTCAGATGACGAAATATCGACAGAGGATGGTCTGGAACGCCGGACGGGAAGTTCCCGCTAGGATGGACGAACGATCCCGAGCTTTCGCATCTTGGAATGGAGGGTTGTCCGTTTCATCCCCAGCTTGACTGCGGCACCCGCAGAGCCGCTGAGGATCCACTTCGAGTCCCGCAGAACTTTCAGAATGTGCTCGCGCTCCGCCGCTTCAAGCGTCACAGCCGATTCAGCCGGTGCCGTGGATGCCGACTTGAGCTCAGACAGTGCGACGACAAGGTCAGGGCCCTTCGACAGGATGACCGCCCGCTCGATGAAGTTTTCCAGCTCCCGCACATTCCCCGGCCAAGCGTAGGCCTGCATGGCTTGCATCGCCTGGGCAGGAACCGTTTGGATGCGTTTCTTCATCCGCATCCCGAATTTCTGAGCGAAGTGTCGCACCAACAGCGCGATGTCCTCCGGCCGTTCGCGCAACGGTGGGACGGTCATCGGGAAGACCTTGAGCCGGTAATACAGATCGCTCCGGAATTCGTGTTCTTCTACCATCTGACTGAGATCCCGGTTGGTGGCCGCAATGACCCGCACGTTGACGCGAATCGTGCGTGTACTGCCGAGCCGTTCGAATTCTTGCTCCTGGAGAACCCGCAGGAGCTTGACCTGGAGTTCCAATGGGATTTCGCCGACCTCGTCAAGAAAGAGCGTCCCGCAGTCGGCCAGTTCGAATCGGCCCATTTTTGTGGCGATGGCCCCGGTGAAGGCCCCCTTCTCGTGTCCGAACAACTCGCTCTCGAGCAGACCTGTCGGAATGGCCGCACAATTGAGCTTCACGAATGTTCGGTCTCGACGATCGCTGTGATTGTGAAGAGCCCGCGCGATCAGTTCTTTCCCGGTTCCCGTTTCCCCGAGGATCAGCACGGTGGAGTCGGTCGCGGCGACCGTTTGAACTTCCTTGAGAACCTGTTTGAGCGATCGGCTATCACCGATGATTTCCTCGAAGTTGTACTTCGTCTGGATTTCTTCCTCGAGATACACTTTTTCCTTCGTCAGTTTATCCTTCAACGCGGCGATTTCCCGGTAGGCTATGGCGTTCTCGACGGCGATCGAGACTTGCTGCGCGACTTGGCTGAGCAGCTCGACGTCTTCCGGCGCAAAACCATCATCCTGTCGACGGCCGACGTTCAGCGCGCCCAGCATGCGTTTATGAGCAAGGAGTGGAAAGGAACAGAAGGACTTGACGCCACGATTGAGGAGGTCTTGCGCGCAGGGTGAGGAACTCGCCATTTCTTTCAAGTCCGATTCCCTGAACAATGCGACCGTACCCGATGAGATTGCGCGACATGACGGGGAGTCGGCACCTTCCTCGGCTTCTCCTTCCTCAACGAAACTTTCATTTCGTTCGAAGTCCAAGACATGAATGCGCCACTGGCCGGTCTCGCCGTTGTAGAGCAGGAGGCTGGAGCCGTCATGCTGGATAATCTTCCGCAAGCAGGTGCTGACGGCGGTGAAGAGCGCATCCAGATCCAGATGGGAGACCACGGCATTGTTCACGTCCAGCAGGAGCTGCTGCCGGTCGCGTTCACGAGTGAGCTGTGCCTGATAGTCGAGGGCGGTCTTGGAATTCAGCGTATTGTCGATGGCCACGGCCACCTGCTTGGCCACCTGTTGCATGAACTGGATTTCCCGGTCCTGATATGCCCTACGCTGCAGGCTCCCGAATCCCATGGCGCCGAGACGGCGTTGTGCCGTGGTGAGCGGTACCACGCAGAAGGATCGCACGTCATTCTCCCGCAATAAAGTCATCAACTTGGGGAAGCGGCTCTCCTCCATGACGTCATCGACGGTCATCGGTTGCTGCGTCTTCCACACCAATCCCCCGGGAGATTCATCGACCGGCAATTCCAGACCGGTTTGAATCGTGCAGGGCTCCGAGGAGACCAAGAGCCACAAGCGCATGACATCGCGTGCCGGTTCATGCAACACCGCATTGATGAAGTCGAACGGAACCACGTGGGGGAGTCGTCGAGCGAGATCCTGGAACAGTTTGGCCAGATCGCGGTGTGACGCGATCGATTCTGACACCTCGAGCAAGAGCCGTAGGCGCTCCCGGTCAAGCGTGAGGTCTTGGTGATGCAGCACATTGTCCACCGCGACGGCGACCAATTGACCGACTTGCTGGAGAAATTCCAGATCTCCTTCATCGTAGGCCGCTTTCTGCAGACTCGAGAACCCCATGGCTCCCAAGCGTCGCACGGCGGTGGTGAGAGGAACGAAGCAAAACGAATTCGTTCCGTCTTCTTTCATGCACTCGGTGACGGCTGGCCAGCGATGTTCCTCGGCAAGATCGGACACCAGGATCGACTGCTGCGTCAGCCACACCGATCCGGCAGGGCTCTCGCTGACCGGTCCTTCATGCCCGCCCACAAGGTCGGCCGGCACGTTAGCCTGAATGGTGTGCAATCGCATCGTATGACGCACAGGGTCGTATAAAGACAGGCCGACGAAATTGACGTGTACGACGCGGGGTAGTCGCTGGGCGAGATCTCGAAAAAGCTCGTGCAAATCGCGATGCGCGGAAATCGCTTCCGCCACTTCCAACAAGGTGCGGTACCGATCTTCCATCGTTTCATACAACCGAACGGCCGCCGAATTCATAGTCTCTCAGTATGGCGCAACGGATGTTACGGCTCAAGGGGGGTACAGATTACAGACTCGTTTCATGGGATGATCACATGACCCGGGTTGTTTTCCCTACTTCGATCAGGGATGCTTTGCCGTCAGTGTTTCTTTACGACCGTTTCGCCAAACGATGACCGTGATCGTGTCGCCCGAACGGAGGCTGCTCAATCGGTCTCTGATGACCAGGTATCCTGCACCGTCACTGGTAACCGGGATCCCTTGGACTTCGAGAATAATGTCTCCACCGACGAGCATCTGTTCCCCCTCGATCACGGCCATCATGGTTCCGGCCTTCAGGCCTATCTGAGCGGCAGGGGAGTTCGAGGCAACTCGCTGGACCAGCATTCCTGCGCTTTGCGGGAGATAGAAGACCTTCGCCAGATCGCCGGAGAGCATGTAGCTCTCGGCGCCGCTCCAGAATCGATGCTGATCAAGAAGGAGTCGGCGCGCCAGGTTCGACGTGACGACGAATCCCAATCCCTCGGAAGCGCCCGATTTGGATATGATATGGCTGACGACGCCGACCACTTCCCCTGCCATGTTGAACATGGGCCCGCCTGAATTACCCTGGTTGATGGCCGCATCGGTCTGAAAGAATTCCGCTCTGGACATGTCCCCGAACATCGTACGGGGTTTCCGTCTGGCGCTGATATGGCCGACGGTCAATGAATGACTCATACCGAGTGGGGCGCCGACGACGAAGATTTCGTCACCGACCTCCGTCTCCTCTGAATTGCCGAGTTTGACCGCTGTGACGCCTGCTGGGACCTCCTTGAGTTGCAGCAGCGCGATATCCGCTGCTGGATCCGATGCGAGTACGGTGGCGGGTGACTCGGCTCCATTGAGAAACTGAACCTTGATTTCATCAGCGGTCTGTACGACGTGCGCGGCAGTCAGGATTTTTCCGTCAGACGAGATGAGCACACCTGAGCCCAGGCCCGGTAGGGTGGCTAACTGCATCTTCGGTCCCGTCACAACATGACGGTTGTTGGTTTCGACCACGACAACCGATGGATCCACTTGTCTGAACACGTCCCGAAGCGACTTCGGGCTCTCGGCCATGGAAAACGAAGGCCAGCCTGCCAGAACTACCATGAGGATGACGATACGGTACTTTGCCATAACGACCTCCAAACTAAACCGTAGCTTTGAACGACGCCTATCCTGGTTCCTGTGTCGTTGAAGAGGAATTGCTTTCTCCCGCGCCGCTCGGAGACCAGCCGCCTCCCAGAGCCTTGTAGAGCTTGACGACCGAGACGAGCTGATTGCGCCGCGTCTTTGCCAGCGCTAATTCCGCATCAAACAGCGAGCGCTGAACCGTCAGAAGATCGAGATAACTGGCTCGCCCTCCTTGATAGCGGAGCTCAGCCAGCCGTAAAGACGACTCCAAGGCCTGGACTTGCAGCTCCTGTGCGTCGCGCTGTTCTCGGGTTTTCTGAACCGAGATCAACGCATCCTCCACCTCCTGAAACGCTTGAAGAACCGCTTTTCGATAGTGCGCAATGGCTTGGTTCCCTCGAGCTTCTGCGACTTTCACGTGATATCCGAGTGCGCTTGCATTGTACAGGGGGGCGGTTAAGGCAGCAGCTCCCACAAATGTGGCGTAGGGGTTGAAGGACATGTCGGATATGTTGACCTGCGCGCCTCCAGCCTGCCCGGTGAGCGCCAACTGTGGAAAGCGCATGGCTTGGGCCACGCCGATGTTGGCTGTCGTCGCAACCAGCTCCTGTTCGGCTTGGATGATATCCGGTCGCCGCTGGAGCAGTTCGGAGGGCAGACCCGGCGGAACTTCCGGAGGGATGGGTTGTTCAGTAAGCACCCGTCCCCGGGAAATTGCGGAGGGTTTGTGACCCAGCAGCACGCTAATCTGATTCTCTCGCTGAACGACCTGCCGTTCCAGATCGGCCAATTGTGCCGCTGTACCTTCTCGTTCCGCCACGAATCGGTCGAGGTCAAGCTTGGGAATGTCCCCTTTTTGATAACGGAGCCGTGAAAGCCGAACAGAATCGTCCCAGGCTTTGAGTGTCCGTTTGGTGATGTCCACTTGGAAATCCAGGGCGCGGAGATCGAAATAGCTCTCCGCCAGGTTCCCGACCAAGCTGAGTACCACGACTCGCTGATTCTCCTGTTTCGACAGCAGTTGCGCCCTGGCTGCTTCGACCGAACGGCGGATGCGGCCCCAGAGATCCACTTCCCACTTGAGACCGACGACACCCGAAAACTGGGACAGCGTGGTGCCGTCACGTGCCGACGAGATGGGAACGGCGCCGGCGCCCGGAATCGGTAGGACGTTGTTGTTCGTGTTCCGGTATCCGAACGCAGTGCCCGAGGCGGAAAGGGATGGAATCAAGTCGTATTGGGAGATGGTCAGTTGAGCTTGGTACTCATCGATGTTTGCGGCCGCCATCTGAAGATCCAGGTTTTCCTGTAATGCCGTGCGGATCAATTGCTGCAGCGATTGGTCCTTGAGCAACTCCCACCAGGGCAAGTTCGCAATCGAACCGGATGATGCTTCCGTCATGCGCCAGGATTCGGCTTGAGGCGTGTCCGGTCGCTTGTAATCCGGTCCCATCAGACAACCGGACAGCGAGACCATGAATAACGCGGCGATCAGCAGTCTTGTCATGTCAGGATCCTCCTTCTTTGCGACTGTGAACCGTCGCCACCGATGTGTGATGCATGTCCGGTTGGGGACCAAGTTCCAGAGGTTCATACTCTTGCCGTGCGGGTCGGAGCGGAGACGTCTTTCGTCGAGTGAGCGATTCCACGACATAGAATGATACTGGAATGAGAAAGATACCAATCAGGCTCGCGGCCGTCATACCGCCGAATACGGTAAGGCCGAGGAGGATGCGGGCGTGAGCGCCGGCACCCGATGAGAGAATCAGCGGCACCACCCCGAGAATGAAGGCGAACGCCGTCATGAGGATCGGCCGGAGGCGCAGGCGGGCGGCGGCCAGCGCAGCCTCCATGACCGTCTTGCCTTGTTCCAGTTGCGCCTTTGCAAACTCCACGATGAGAATCGCATTCTTCGCGGAGAGGCCGATCAGCATCACGAGGCCGATCTGGACGAATACGTCGTTCTCACTGGCTTGAGGCGCGATCAGCTTGAGCAGCCACAAGATTCCCAATGCCCCGAAAACGGCGACCGGTGTCACCAACAAGACGCTGAAGGGAAGCGTCCAGCTTTCGTACTGCGCCGCAAGAATCAGAAACACGAATAGGAGTGAAAAGCCGAAGATGACACTGGCCGACACGCCTGCCGCCGCGACCTTCTCCTGGAACGACATGCCGATATAGTCGTAGCCCATCTCGCCGGGCATCGTCTCCTTGAACACCGATTCCAGCGCCTGCATCACCTGGCCTGAACTGTAGCCGGGCGCTGCGCCGACGAAGAGCTGGGCGCTGCGGTACCCGTTGTAGCGCATCGTGAACTCCGGTCCGTCCACCGACTCCATTGACACGAGGGTGGAAAGGGGCACCGCGTCACCGGAGGCGTTCCTCACGTAAAACTGGCCGACGTTTTCGGAGCGGGTCCTGAACTCGCCATCGGCTTGCACGTAGACTTGCCAGACGCGACCGAATCGGTTGAAGTAGTTGATCATCACACCGCCCATAAATGCTTGCACGGTTTGGTAGACATCGCCGAGGTTGACGTCCTGTTTCAACGCTTTCTCGCGATCTACTTTCGCGAAGAGCTGCGGAGCGTTGGGAATGAAGGTGGTATTGATTCTTTCGATTTCCGGACGCGTGCGTGCCGCGTCCATGAAGGCCTCCGTCTGTTGAGCGAGAAACGCAACATCTTTTCCGGCTCGATCCTCAAGGATGAACGAGACACCGCCGGAGGTGCCGATCCCTGGAATGGCGGGCGGTGGAAACGCAAAGGCCTGCGCCTCTGAAAGTCCGTCCAATTTGCCCTTAATGTGTTGATAGATCCCAAGCAGCTTCTCCTCCGGCTGATGCCGTTCCTCCCATGGGGCGAGTGTGACAAAGAAGAATGCGTTGTAGGTCGTGCTGACGGTGCTCAACAGACTGAACCCGACCACGGACGTGGCGTACTGAACGCCTGGCGTTTCCTTCAGGATGGCCTGAATCTTCTCGCAGACCGCATCGGTACGCTGCAGCGATGCCGCCGTCGGCAATTGGACGTTCAAGAACAGGTAACCCTGGTCCTCCATCGGCAGGAACCCGCTGGGCAGTTTCGACCCGAACCAACCTGACGCCACAGCCACCAGCACCAGGAAGAGCATCGAGAAGGCTGCCTTGCGTATGAGTCCGCCACAGACGCGCACGTACCAATCGGTTGCACGGCCGAAGACGCGATTGAACCACCCGAAAAACCATCCCAATGGGCCTCGGCTCTGGGTCTTTCTCCGAAGGAGCAGCGCGGAGAGGGCCGGGCTCAGTGTGAGGGCGTTGAACGCGGAGATGATCACCGACACCGCGATGGTGATCGCAAACTGCTGGTACAGCCGGCCGGTAATGCCGGGGATGAATGCCGTTGGCACGAATACGGCTACCAAGATGAGCGCGATGGCCATGACCGGCCCCGAAACCTGTTGCATGGCTTTGAGAGTCGCCTCCTTGGGAGAGAGGCCTTGCTCGATATGATGCTCGACCGCTTCCACGACCACGATTGCGTCGTCCACGACCAAACCGATGGCCAGCACGAGCCCGAAGAGCGAGAGCGTGTTGATCGAGAATCCCAACAGTGGAAACAGCATGAAGGTGCCGACGAGCGAGACGGGAACAGCCAACAGCGGGATCAACGTCGCGCGCCAACCCTGGAGAAAAATGAATACCACGATGATGACCAGCAGCAGCGCCTCCCACAGCGTATCGACGATCTCCTTGATGCCTTCCCGCACCGAGAGCGTCGTGTCCAAGGAGATGACATAGTCCAAATCCCCCGGGAACCGCTTTTTCAGCGTTTCCATCAGTTGTTTGGCTTGATCCATGGTCTGAATGGCATTCGAGCCCGGCAGCTGGTAGATAGCCACGATGGCCGCGGGCTTGCCGTTCATGCGACCGATGGTGTTGTAGGACTGCGCTCCCAATTCGACCCGGGCGACATCCTTCAGCCGTACCAAGGAGCCATCGTTGTTGGCCCGCACGACGATGGACTCGAATTCCTCTTGCGTGCTCAAGCGCCCCTGCGCACGCACACTGTAGGTGAATTCCTGGCCGGCCGGAATCGGCTCGGCCCCCACCTGTCCGGCGGGATTGACGGTGTTCTGTTTCTTCACGGCATCCAGAATTTCGGGCACCGTGATCCCCAACTTGGCCAGGACGTCAGGCCTTACCCAGAACCGCATCGCATACTGTCCGGCGCCGAAGATCGTGACTTGCCCGATGCCCGGCACACGCGACATCGGATCGTTGATGTTGATGAACGCATAGTTGGCCAGCCAGATGTTGTCGTAGGTTTCGTTGGGAGAATAGAGGGAAAAGAGAGCCAGTGGGCTGGTGGTCGCTTTCTTCACGGTGACGCCGTAGTTCCGCACTTCTTGGGGTAACTGAGATTCGGCCTGCGAGTAGCGCATCTGTGCCAGAATTTGATCGTCGTTCGCCTTCGTCGCCACATCGAAATTCACACGGAGTGTCGTCTGTCCATTGCCGGCGTTGACCGAATACATGTAGAGCATGTTGTCGACACCGTTCATCTGCTGTTCGATCGGCGTGGCCACCGACTGCTCGAGCGTGACGGCGTCCGCTCCCGGATAGGTCGCCTGCAGCTGGATTTCAGGCGGCGCGATGTTCGGGAACTGGGCGATGGGAAGCTGGACCATGGCGACAACGCCGATGAGTGTCATCAGAATTGAGATGACCATGGCGACGATCGGACGATTGATAAAAAATCTGGCCATCATTTGCTCCTCGGGAGGGACTGTAGATTAGCAACGGATGAGCTGTCGGAAAATGGGACAGGGTGGACAGGTACTCCGGGCTTCAGTTTCTGTAGCCCGTCGACGATCACCTGCTCGCCCGGTGCAAGTCCCTGTGCGATGATCCACTGTGACCCCACGCGTTCACCGACAGTGACTGAGCGAATCTCAACGTTGTTCTCCGGCGTGACGACCGCGACCTGGTAGCGCCCCTGTGTTTCGCTGACTGCGCGTTGAGAGACCAGAAGGGCGCCTTTGCGCACCGCGAGTGCGGTACGAACCTTGGCGTACAGGCCGGGCCGCAATACGTTTTCGCTGTTCGGGAAGAGAGCCGCTATGCGGATAGTGCCGGTCTTGGCATCGACTTGACGGTCCGCGAGGAAAAACCATCCTTTGTGCGGGTAGACCTCCCCGTTGCTCAGGACCATTTCAATGCGGCCGTCGTCCCGTATTTGCCTCGGATCCTCTTTTGCACGATATCGTTCCTGCACGAGCGAAGAAAATCTGAGATATTCCTGCTCGCTGACGGGGAAATACACCCGGATCGGATCGAGTTGGGACATGGACGTCAGCTCGTCGCTGGAATTCACCAAGTCGCCGATCTGCGCCTTGGCCACTCCGACGACACCATCGATGGGCGCGACGACTTTCGTCCATTCGAGATTGAGTTTCGCCTGATCCAGCGAGGCTGCGGCGGACTCTACCGAAGCGATTGCGGCCCGGCTCGTCTGGACGGAGTCTTGAAACTCCTTCTGGCTGATGGCGCCTTCCTGGGCCAGCGGCTCGTTGCGAACCACATCATATTCGGCCTTGATGCGCTGTGCCTGTGCCCGATCGAGTTCACCAGCCGCCTGCTTGAGCGCAGCCTGAAACTTGCGCGGATCGATCTCGAAGAGGAGATCGCCCTTCTTAACCGTGGCGCCCTCCCGGTAATGCTGCTTGAGAAGGTATCCGGTGACCTGTGCCCGGATTTTTGCGTTCACGAGTCCATCTGTTGTCCCGATCCATTCGAAAAAGATCGGAACATCCTCCTGTTCGACCTTCTGTACCTGGACTTCAAGCGGCGGCGGGGCGACGGGTTCCACCGCCTCTTTGCAGCCGACGAAGCCCGCCAGCCCCGTACCAATCAAAACACCGAACGTCAGTTGTCGAATATGTGAGGGCGTCATCACAGCTCCTACTCCATCAGTCGTCTTGTCGGTTTCACTATTTGGTTGCAGCCGGGCCTGACGAATCGGCCCGTCCTGTAATCTCTTCCACGATCGAAGTGTTGAGGCATCCCGCTGAGCGAAACGTCGCCCCTTGTTCCCACATCTCAGTCAGAAGCGCTTTCCCGTCGGAATCGATGAAGGTCACTCCCGTGAGATCAACAAGAACCTGTTTCCTCTGTGATCCCGGGACGTCTCGCCAGTACCGGTTCAATTCATCCGTCCATGGGTTCGTCAGTTTTCCTTCGAGATGCAAGGCTGTCGTTCCATCAGTTGTCTGTGCCGTAACCTTCAGCATACAGATCAGTCTCCTCTAGCTTGTGTTCCCTGACTTGTTTGCGCGAAAGCAGCCGGCCCTGCATCACGCCCTATCGACTACGCCGCGCTCCCGACCATCTGTTGCTTGGCCGGCATGAACGCTTCAATCGGCAGAATGTTATATCGTCGGCGAAGCTCTTCGACCTGTTCACCCATCACGGGCCAGTAATCCCAGCCGTTATTGAGGTCGATATTCATCGCTGCCCCCCGGCGGATGGCGATCATAGCCTTCAGCGGATCGAACATTCCTGTTCGTGCCGTGGTGATGGGCGTCATGCGGATGCCGACATGAAATTGCAGCAAGACAAAGAAGACGAATAGCCAGGGCTCCCGCCGTTGAAAACCCGCGCTGAAGCAGGCGACCTGGACTTCTTCTTCCGGAGCCGTTCCATAACCGGACAAGATATGGGCGCAGTCATGAAAGAGGATCTGTTCAGGTGAGCCGCCCTTTTCCCCTGGTAAGGGGAAACCGTTCGTCCGGCAATACTCATAGTACAGACGTCCCAGGGAACCGGTGGGATAGTGTTCCAGCGCCTGGTATCGGGCAGCCAGTTCCTTGTTCTCATACGTTCCCATCATCCCGCGGACGAACTTGTAGAGGCCCTTGATCCCCTCCTTGTTCCAGAGCTCATTGATCTTTGGCCGCAACCAGAACCGGCGCACCAGATCGAGGCGCAATTGAACAATCTCTCGGTTCAGGACATGCCGAAGGTTTTTGATCTCGAGAGCGCTGACCTCCAGTTCCTGCGCAAATTGCTCGACCAGATTGACCTCCGCCTCATCCGGCTTTCCATCGATCAGGGACACCACGATCAATCCCTGCACCAGTTGCTTTCTCAGTTGGGGATCGGGAAGCGCCTGGGCCAGTTCCCGGGGTGTAATGGGAGTCAATCCCTCGATGTCATAGGTCGTGCCGATGACCTGCTGGACTGATGACAGCATGTGTCGCTCGGATTCATTCAGCACTCCGTCCGCCATGGCAATCGTTTTCATGGCGCGCAAACCCCAGTACGCTTGTTCATGATTCGGCATTTTCAGTTCCATTGTGATCTCCTTGATCGCGATCATCGATCGCGTTGGGTTGTTTGGTTTCAGAAATGAAGGATGTCCATCCAGCCGGCCTTTGGCTCCGCACAGTTCGCGTCACCACGGGTGCCGCAGAGCCGATAGGCGGAGGAGTCAGCCCAATAATTTAGGCTGTTTTTTACATCGCCCCATGAATTGAACACTTCTCTATCGAGCAGGTTTTGCCCGCCGACTCGCCGGTCCACTCCCACTTCGAGTAATTCTCCCGTGACGGCGTCGGTGATTGTGAACTCGGCCGTGACTTCTCCTGCGAATGCAGGTTTCCCCCGTGTCACCGCCCACAAGGTATTCGCTGCTTGGAGTTGCCAGACGGCTTTGGTGAGAACGGCCAGCGTCATCCAAGATTGCTCGGCGTGCGTAATCGACACACGATATCGCATGGTGCCGGCGGTAGGCGTGTCGGTTATTTGATATTGCTTCGACAGATTCTCTCGGAGTTTGGCGTAAAAACTCTCTGTTAATTTCTTGAGATCGTCGCGTTGTTCGGCGTTGAGTGTCGACACGAAGTCGTCACTGATCACGACCGGCTCAATGAGAATCTTGTCGTATGCGCGCCAGTTGGCCACCGGGTTGCGGTATCCCTTGAGTGCGGCACGATCATCCTTCACATCGGTAAGCAGCGCCTGATGTTCAGAGACTGGACCGTGTTGTTGAACGTCGCGCGCATGCATGGTGGAGACACAACCTGTCGTGAGTACCGCCAACGCACCGAAGAGCATCATCTGTGTGGGAACCATGATCTGTCCTTTCTATGAGTTCGAATGTTGAATGCCGACGTCGCTGTTGTCTTCGGTGGAGGGTCATAGCAGGAGGCATTCCAGTAAGGCGGCGCGTACCAGACTCATTCATAAATGATTGAAAGCATGACTGAATATGTGAGTATTTAGGAGATTGGATGGACTGAAGAAGTCGCGGTGCCGAAAGCCGAAGTGCCGAAATATCGGTAATTACCGAAATGTCGGTACTAGGGCCGGCGAGAGATTCCGAGCTTGATCATCTTCGATTGGAGAGTGGATCGCTTCATGCCGAGCAGGGTCGCTGCACCGGATGGACCGGCTATAACCCAATTGGATTTTTGGAGCGCACGCAGAATATGATCGCGTTCCGCCTCATGCAGCGTCGCAACCGCTGACGGACTCTCGCGTGCTGCAATCTTGAGTTCACCAAGCGGGACGGTCAACTCGTTGCCTTGGGAGAGAATCACGGCACGCTCGATGAGATTTTCCAGTTCACGAACGTTGCCTGGCCAACGATACCGACAGAGGGCATCCATCGTATCGGAGGGAATCCGTTCGACGCGCTTTTCCATTTGGCGTGAGAGCCGTTGCGTAAAGTAGCGGACGAGGAGTGGAATATCTCCGGCTCGCTCACGAAGCGCAGGACTCACGATAGGAAACACATTCAGGCGGTAATAGAGATCGCTGCGAAACTGCTTCTGCTCCACCATCTCCAGAAGATCGCGGTTGGTGGCTGCAAGCAGCCGGACCTTGACTTTGATGGTTCTCGTGCTGCCGAGCCGCTCGAATTCCTGTTCCTGCAGGACGCGAAGCAGCTTCGACTGCAGCTCAAGGGGAATGTCTCCCACTTCATCGAGAAATAGGGTTCCACCGTCCGCGAGTTCGAATCGCCCGACTTTCGTGGCAATTGCTCCGGTAAAGGCGCCTTTCTCGTGACCGAATAACTCACTTTCGAGCAATCCCGTGGGAATTGCCGCGCAGTTCAGCTTGACGAAGGTTCCTTCCCGCCGCTTGCTCCGATCATGGATGGCACGGGCGAGCAATTCCTTTCCTGTACCGGTCTCGCCCAGAATCAGGACCGTGGAATCGGTGGGCGCCACAATTCCCACCTGCTTTAGTACCTGCTTGATTGGAACGCTCTCGCCGACGATCTCTTCAAAATCGCTTCGAATCTCATCTTCGAGATAAAGCTTCTCCTGTGCAAGCTTATCCTTCAAGTCGGCAATCTGGCCATACGCGACGGCATTTTCAATCGCGATGGCCACTTGCGTGCCGAACTGCATCAAGAAATCGACCTCCTCTGCCGTGTAGGCGATCTCCTCCTTTCTGCCCAATCCCATATTCCCGAGGACTTGCCCACGGTGGAGCAGAGGCACGATACAGCCGCCGACGATCCCCAGGTCCTGCAGAATTTTCGCCTCCCTCGGAAACTCACTTGAGTCAAGCCGGGCAGCGACCATCGGTGTCCCCGACTGAAACACTTTGCCCTCGAGTGTCCCCTGCACGGGTTGCCACTGGTTGTCCGGTAGGGTCCAGCGACTGTCGAAAAAATCCATGACGTACGTCTGAAGCTGAGTCCGTTCCGCATTAGGCAGATGAACTGTCACGAGATCGCATTGCATGACTCGGCGGACACCGGTCACGGTCGCTTGAAGGAGATCGCGAAGTTCCAAGTTGGACGTCAAATTGTTCGCCACGTCGATGAGCAACCGCAACCGATCGCGTTCTTTCATGAATTGCCGTTTTGCAGCCTGTGCGCTCTCGAAATTCAACGTGTTCTCAACCGCGATCGCGACCTGCGTCCCGATATTGCCGAGTAGCTCCGCATCTTGCTCGCTGAAGGCATTCTCGCTCAGACTCACCACGCTGAGCGTACCCAATGCTCGCCCGTGCGCAAGGAGGGGCACCGCACAGCCGGATTGTAATCCTGCCGCTGCACCCCGTTTGACGACCTCCGCAGAAAACTCTACAAGGCTCAATTTCTTGATAAGAACCGGCTTTTGAGAAGTGAATGCCATCCCTTCCGGGGTTCCTTCCAGCGGAATAGGATCGCCGATCCCACCAAACTCTTGATTGCTTGGGAAGTCCAATGAATGGCCTCGCAGCTGGCTGGTGGCGACATCATAAATACAAAATGCTGCGAGATCGTGAGGGATGACGCGATGGAGGCACGCTGAGATCGACTTGAGAAGTTCTCCCAAATCGAGTTGCGAGACCACAGCGTTGTTTATTTCCAGCATCAGCCGCTCACGCTCAAATCGGCGTTGTGCCTCCTCCTCTGCCTGGCGTGCACGTTCGAAGTTCAGCGCATTTTCCGTCGCAATGGCAATCTGGTCGGCGATCTGACAGAGCAACTGCTGACTTTCTTCAGGGAACGCGTCCTCCCGAAAACTGAGAAGACCCAGCACGCCGAGTTTGCGGCCCTGCATGATCAGCGGCACACAGCCGCCGGCATTGAACCCGTGATCATAAAAACGTCGTTTGGATTCAGGGAAGGCCTCTGCCTCACTAGCGCGATTGATGAGGATGGGTCGGCCCGAAGTGAGAGCCAGGCCGCCGATGCTGCCTTCGGCCGGAATCGTCGCGCCTGCTTCCATCGGCGGTATCGTATCCGGCAAGTCGTAATAATAGACTCGAAAACACGCCGACTCTGGCTCATAAAGCGAGAGGCCTACGGCATTGATGTCTAAAGCTTCGCACAGGGAAGAAGAAATGACCCGTACCAGTTCTCGCAAATCGAGTTGCGAGACGACAGCGTTATTGATTTCCAACATCAACCGCTCACGCTCGAACCTGCGTCTCGCGTCCTCCTCTGCCTGGTGCGCACGCTCGAAGTTCAGAGTGTTTTCAACCGCAACGGCGACTTGCTTGGCGACCTGTTGCAGGAAGTCGAGCTCCGCTCCTTCATAGTGATGTTCCTCCTTGCTCCCAACTCCCATCGCGCCTAGCCGTCGGCGTGCGGTTGTGAGCGGAACCACGCAGAACGATTTGATGCCAGCCAGCCGAACCATCGGCATCACTTTGGGAAATCGAGTTTCTTGGTCGACGTTCGTGCAGACAAGAGGTTCCTGATGTTGCAAGACCCATCCACCTGGAACATCCTCGACGGGTTGTTCCATTCCCGGAGCGAGCGGGCCTGGTCCCACGTGCTCAAGGATATGCATCTGCAGGGTATTACGATCAGGGTTATGCAACGCCATGGAAATGGATGAGCAAGTGATGATTCGAGGCAGGCGTTGAACAAGATCGCGGAACAGCCCGGCCAAGTCGTGGTGTACCGCGATGGACTCTGTAACTTCGAGGAGGGCGCGATACTGAGCCGACTCAGATCCGATGATGGCCCCTGGTAATCGCTCACTCATGGCGACGACATGGTTGCCTGTTCGGAACGTTGAGGCGCAGGCGGTACAGCCTTACCGGCATACTCAAAATAGCCGCCGGTATGGTAAGGAAGACCTGGCTCCAGGTCAACTCCGGACAGCGCGCCGGTAGGTTGTTGATCGCCAACCCGCGGCCATCATTCGTTTACATCCGCTTTTCTTCCAAGTCATATACATCGAACCAGACATAGACAGGGCGATGGCTGGGGACAAACTTGGGAATGTAGTTTTCCAAATACTCCTGCGCCTGGAGCGTCATCTCGCTGAGCCGCATGTCGCGCATCCTGTTGTTCCATTTCAGAACGTCATCGGGATTCTGCACTTTGGAGTGCTTGCCGATCCAGTCGGCCAGTTCGCTATCTGCGGCTCCTGTCGCCACGACGTCTTTGAACTGGTCCGGCGTGATGCCGGTGAACGCGAACCACTGTCCGGCCAATGAGCAGGGCCAATAGTTGTAGTCGCCGTTCATGCCCAGCAAGAACGCCCGGCACTTGTCGACGGAACGGGCCGCGATCACATAGCCGCCGAGCTTTTCGCGCGGGCTGCGAGGATAGTCTTTGCGAAGATCTTTGGCCAGCGCCTTTACCTTCTCAAGATCGGTCGTCATCATTGTTCTCCTTTCCCTGTTCTTTGTCAGCCGAGTAACGTGCTCACTAGGGCGTGCAGCTGAATTCCATTAGATTCTATGGGTATTTGGCTTCAGCCGGCGAAGCGCCGGTCTCCCAAGCCGAGGCGGACCGATTCTACATCGAGCTCATGTTCCAATCGGTGCAGCACCTCGTCGCTGATGGTGCCGTCATTGCGCAGCTTGATCAACGCGAGTCGTTCGGCGCTTATGGTTTCATGCCGGAGCTGCCGAAATGCCTCGGCCGCTTCGTTTGTGCAATCGGAATCAACCGGACCGGTCGGCTCATACCGTTGAAGCCGTTGCTGATAATGTGTGTGCAACCGGTCAAGGTGATCCGGCATGACTCGATCATCATCGGCGAATGTCTCCAAACGAGTCAATGCGGCTTTGGCGGCGTGCGCGCGCGCCCCCATTTCCTCGTGTTCGAGACTCCGGTCTTCTTCCAGTTTCAAGGCGCGGATCAGGGGGGCAAGTGAGAGACCTTGCAGCACGAGCGTGGCAAGAATCACCGAGAAGCTCAGCAAGATGATTTCCGCTCGGAACGGGAAGGAAGTTCCGGCGGTTGTGGTCACGGGCAAGGCAAGAGCGGCCGCCAACGTAACGATTCCACGCATCCCGGTCCATCCTACGATCAGCAGATGGGGCCATGGCGGCATGGGATCGCGGCGGCGAAGCGACGGGCTGACGAGTCGAGGCACGATCGCTCCTAAGGGGACCCAGAGGAGACGAACCACGATCACGGTGACGCTGATCAGCACACCGGTAAAAACGAGGGATGCGAATTGGTCAACGGGGACTGCCTCGCGCAGCGTTCTCAGTTGAAGCCCGATGAGAATAAAAATCACGCCGTTCAAGACGAACACCAGCAGTTCCCAGACGGCCCGTCCTTGAATGCGGGTGATCGGCGTCACGTCAGCGCTGAAATGCTGCCGCAGATACTGCCCACCCGCGACGCAGGCCAATACAGCGGAGGAATGTACTTGTTCGGTCAGCACCCAAGCCACGTAGGGGGCCAACAGCGTGACGGCAATTTCAGTCAGACTGTCGGTCGTCAATTGTCTAAGGACCAATCGCGTCATCAGACCGACCGCCAAACCGACGAGAAAGCCACCGAGTCCGGCCAACACGAACTGAAGGAGTGTGTCGCGAAGGATGAATGTCCCGCTTGCCGCTGCTGCAACGGCGGTCCGGTAGAGGACCAGCGCGGTTGCATCATTCACCAGGCTTTCGCCTTCCAAAATCGTCACGAGACGGTTGGGGATGCCCAACCGTTTGGCGATGGCCGTTGCCGACACCGCATCCGGCGGCGAAACGATGGCGCCCAGGGCGATAGCTTCCGCCCAGCCTATTCCCGGCAACGCGACGTGAGCCACGGCGGCGACTGCCGCCGTCGTCGCCAACACCAAGCCGACCGCAAGCATTGAGATCGGGCGGATATTGTTTCGAAATTCACGAAGGGACGTAAAATAGGCGGCCGCCCAGAGGATTGGCGGCAGGAAGACCAAGAATACAAGATCAGGATCCAGGTGGACCGCCGGAAGACCCGGTATCAGACCCAGTATCAAGCCGCCGATGACAAGGAGAATCGGGTACGGAATCAGGAGCTTATGCGCGGCAGTCGTGAACGCTAGGACCGCCGTCAGGAGGAGAATGATAGTCTCTATTTGATGCAACCCTCCCATCGCGGTGCTCCTTAAAGACAGCAGCCTGCGTTCCCGTCTCCGGCATAGTGCCTTGGGCATACATAGTCAGTGCAACCGCCGCAGCCCTCATTCGAG
This sequence comes from Nitrospira sp., assembly GCA_024760525.1. Lineage (NCBI taxonomy): Bacteria > Pseudomonadati > Nitrospirota > Nitrospiria > Nitrospirales > Nitrospiraceae > Nitrospira > Nitrospira sp. Next base: position 2,931,662 of record CP060499.1, on the reverse strand, counting down.
AGTTCTGTGGTCACACCTCTAGCGCCCGATCAGTCTCCCAGATCAAGATTTCCGCTCCATGAGTCTTCCCGGCTGTCAGCCGTCTGGCTCCGGCTGCGGTGAGCCGCGCTTCATCGCCGGCTTCCAAATGCCCTGCGCCTTCCAATTCCGCAGAGCCCTTTGCCACAAATAGATGAATGTACGGGGCATCGGGAACCTGCGCTGCCTCTCCCGGCCTAAGCTTTCCGCCCCACAGTACGGCTCCTTTCTGTCTGATCGAAATGGCGGCTTGGTGCCCTCGTCCGGAGGCGATTGGAACGAGCCCTCCTTTGTTCAACTGTCCGTTGATGTCGAGCTGCTCATAGCCAGGCTTTATACTCTCCTGATCAGGCGGCACCCACATTTGGATGAAGTGAACGTCCTTCTCGCCTTGCGGATTCATCTCGGAGTGCCAAATTCCGGTTCCGGCGCTCATCCGCTGGGCCAACCCCGGATAGATGATCCCGCTGTGACCTTCCGAATCCTTGTGCTCCAGTTCTCCGTCCAGAACCCAGGTCACGATCTCCATGTCTCGATGGGGATGAGTACGGAACCCGGTGTTCGGCTTGACCACATCATCGTTGTGCACCAACAACAAGCCATGGTGCGTGTTGGTCGGATCGTAATGATGCGAGAAACTAAAGCTGTGCCGAGAATCCAACCAGCCTGCTTGAGTATGGAACCGATCCTCTCTGCGACGGATTTCCACCGCGGTTTTCGTCGCCTGCGTATCCCTGATCATGGCGCCGCTCCTTTCCGGCGATCCCTGCATCGCCACTTTGATCTTGGTTCGCCACACCCGATTCTGTATAAGACGGATCGCGACCAAAACAAGACGGCACCATTCGGTGCGGCAGGCACCAACTGGATACCGAGCGGTGTAATGGAGAGCCGATGGCCAAGAAACGGACATGCCCGGCGGAATCGACGGTCGAACTCATCGGCGGCCGGTGGAAGATCGTCATTCTGTGGTACCTCTTCCGGGGCGTCAAACGCTTTTCCGAGCTGCAACGGGCGCTCACCGGAATCACGCAAAAGGTATTGACGCAACAGCTCAGGGACATGGAGCGGGATGGCATCGTAACACGGACCGTCTACGCCCAAGTTCCTCCCAAAGTCGAGTACTCGGTCACGCCCATGGGTCTGAGCCTCAAGCCTGTCGTGGAGGCCATGCACCAATGGGGAGTTGATCACAGATCTCCCGAGTGAGCCGATGGCGAACCTGTGATGTTTCGCAACCGTGGAAGCAAGTATCCGGCTGATGGGCTCCGCTTCCTATGGACCTCCCTCGATCGTCACGCATTCATTGTGAGGACAGCGCGGAACCGCACCTCGCTTCTCATCATCTGCCGATAGGCCTCGCTTGCCCGGGCCAGTGGATAGCGTTCGATCATGGGGCGCACTCCAGCGTGTGTGCTGAAGCGCAAGGTATCCTCGGAATCTTTGGCCGTGCCGGAGGGCCAACCCTGGATGGAGGTGCGTTTCAGGATCAGCGTGGCGGCGTTGACCGTAATGGGGTCGCCTGGGGCTGCGACGAGCAGCAACGTGCCGTTGGGACTCAGCCCCTCCAGTAGTGCCGAGATTCCTTTGCCGTCAGGGGCTGTGGCCAGGATGACCCTTGCTCCGCCTAGTTGTTGCAGTGCTTCGGCTGGATTCACCGATGCTGCGTCGATGTAATGGCCGGCCCCGAGTCTTTTCGCCAATGATTCCTTGTCCTTTCCTCGGCCGATGGCGACAGTGATAAACCCCATCTTGGCTGCATACTGAACTCCCAAGTGTCCCATTCCTCCGATTCCCTGCACGGCGACGAGGTCACCGGCTCGCGCTCCACTGTTCCGGAGGCTGTTATACGTGGTAATGCCGGCGCAGAGCAGTGGGGCCGCCTCCTCCGCCGCCAGCTCGTCCGGCAAGAGCGCCACTGCTTCCACCGGCACGACGAGGTAGTCGGCCCATCCACCGTCGTAGCTGATGCCACAGACCTGCCCGGAGCGGCAGAGAATGAAATCGCCGCGGCGGCATGATTCGCAACGGCCGCAATGCCCGCCATGCCATCCGACTCCGACCCGTTGCCCTTGTTTCCACCCCGTGACGTTCGGTCCGGCCTTATCGATCCTTCCCGCGACCTCATGGCCGGGAATGCGGGGGTATTGAAGTCCCGGCCAGTAGCCTTCTTTTACAAACATGTCGCTATGGCAGATTCCGCACGCCTCAACCTTGATTCGCACCTGCCCTGGACCGGGCTCCGGAACCTCGCGCTCGACGACTTCCCACTCACCGCCGGGCTTACTCGCTTGTACCGCTTGCATCCGAGCCATGATGTACCTCCTAATCTCAACGTTCAAATGGGCACGCACCCCGATCCGGTCGGAGCGTTGCAAGAGACCGCCTGGAACTGGATAGAAGCATTTGCATAGATTCGGAGAGCCAAGATGGGAATTGCAGCAGGCCGATCAGTACATGCATCGAGTGAGTATGACCGATTGATCATCTCGGCTCAAGATTGGTTGCGAGCCGTGCCCTATCAATAGTCTCTATTGTGTGGCTATTCATTCGGCAGACCCGAGATCTCTCTGACCGGTCGCACCTCGACCGTCCCGATACGCGCTCCGGGTATTTGCGTGGCGATGCGAACGGCCGAATCCAAGTCGTTAGCCGTGATGAGAAAATAACCGGCGAGCTGCTCTTTCGTTTCCATGAATGGCCCGTCGGTCACCATCTGTTTGCCGTCGCGCACCTGCACAACCGCTGCGGTGGCTTCCGGTTGTAATGGCGAGGCATGGACATATTGCTCCTTGTCGTGGAGTTGGTGGCAGAGCCGGATCGATTCCGCGAGCATGTCCTTCCGTGTGCCTTCCGGGATCTTGTTGAACATGGTTTCATTGTGGTGAACCAGCAGCAGATATTTCATGGGATACCTCCGGTGACGGAAATGGTTGTCTCGACTGTTTCGCGTATTGTCAGACCGCGTTATGATTCTTACGGACTTCGCGCGAGGACAGCCGCAACGGTGTGCGGCATACGGGCTGTGGGCCACATGTCGTCCGTCGACTCCGCGTCCCATGCGGCGGCAATGGCCTGCTTGATGGTGTTCGACGGAACGTTGATCGTCCGAAGGAACGTGCTGTGGGGTCGGTTCGAGCGGTAGGGTGGTTGTCGTGCAGGGTGTTTCAGGTACCGTGCGATCAGATTCGGCTCCATGCCATGTAGGATGGTGCCGTGAAAGAGCAGTGTCTTCCTCGTTCGTCGTTGCGCATTGCCGGAAATTTTCATCTCGCCGATTGCGAGGTCGCTGATTCCCTGGAAAGTCGTGGCAGGCTCCCATCGACGAAGAACGGCGGCAATCCGTTCCAGGATGAATCGATTTGTCGCGCGGATAGTCCCGAGCTCAGGATGCAGGTCGAGCGGTAGCACGAAGGCATACGAGAGGCATCCTGGCCCCTGTAAGACGGTCCCGCCGCCGCTTGCGCGTCGCAGGATAGGAATGCCGTCTCCTTCGCAAGCGGCAAGATGGACGTCGTCGATCAATCGAGAGGTGCGACCCAGCACAACGAAGTGACGGTCGCCCTCCCAAAACCGGAGCACGGGATCTCCGCCCTGCTCATCCAGTTCATCCAGTAAGGCTTCATCGAGCGCAAGATTTTCAACGGGAAAGGGGAGGGTCAGATCGAGCAAACGGAGCGCACGCATGTCATGACCGCTTGGGAACGAAGAGATGTGTCGGCGATCCGTGGAACGATTCAGCCGCCTCCATGACTGTCTCGCTCAAAGTCGGATGCGGATGAATCGAGGCAGCGAGATCCTCGGCAAGCGCACCCATCTCGATGGCCAAGACTCCTTCTGAGATGAGTTCTCCCGCGCCGACACCGCAGAGCCCAACCCCGAGCACGCGGCCTGAATCGGGGTCGAGGATGAGCTTCGTGAGTCCTTCGGTCCTGTTCAGCGTCGCGGCGCGGCCGCTGGCCGCCCAGGGAAACCGCGCGATCTTCACCGCTTGCCCGGCCGCCTTCGCCCCTTCTTCTGTGAGCCCGCACCAGGCGATTTCAGGATCGGTGAAGACGACGGCCGGAATCGCGGCGGCGTCAAACGCTGCCTGACGGCCGGCAATCACTCTGGCGGCGATCAGCCCTTCATGCGTCGCTTTGTGGGCGAGCATCGGTTCTCCCGCCACGTCGCCGATCGCGAAGATGGTCGGCTCGGCTGTGCGCATCTGCCGATCGACCTGCACGAAGCCCTTCGGTGAGACCTCGATTCTTGTCCGTTCGAGCCCAAGCTGTTCGGTATTGGGTTTCCGCCCCACGGCGACGAGCACGCGGTCGAAGATCTCGGTGCTCGTTCCCTCGGCGCCCGTCAAGGTCGCAGCCACTCCCTCATCCCGCGTCTCCAACTTCTCGACCGTGGTGTTCAGCCTGATGGCTTTGAAACGGCGCTGCATACGTTGTTGCAGCGGCCGCACGAGATCCGGATCGGTGCCGGCCAAAAGACGCGGCAGCGTTTCGACGATCGTCACGGCCGATCCGAGCGCTTGGTAGAAGGTTCCCAACTCTAACCCGATGTAGCCGCCTCCGACGACCAGCAGATGGGCGGGGACATCCGGCACGCCGAGCATGCCGGTGGAATCCATCACACGCGGATCGTCGAGCTTCAGAGAGGGGGGCATAGCCGGCTGCGATCCGGTGGCGAGAATGGCATGGGCGAACGACAGATCGCGTGTCCCATCCGGGGCGGACAGCAGCAGTGTCTTTGAGTCTTTGAACGAAGCCTTGCCTTGAATGACATCGACTTTGCGAGTGCTTGCCAAGGTCTGCACCCCTTTGCTGAGTTTGCCGACGATCGACTGCAAACGTCCGCGTAACGCGGCGAGGTCCAGGCGCGGCTTCTCGAAGTGGATGCCCCACGCGTCCGCGTCCTCCGCATCGGTGAGGAGACGGGCAGCGTGCAGCAACGCTTTCGACGGAATACATCCCCGCAACAGACAGGTGCCGCCCAACTGCGGGTCCTGATCGATCAATGCCGTGCGTAATCCGAGATCAGATGCTTGAAAGGCCGCCGCATAGCCGCCGGGCCCTGCGCCGATCACGGCAACGTCATAGTTGGATTCTGCCATCGATCCCTCCGATGTATCTTGTCGATCGTCTCTCGCTGGATCCCAATGTACGCGAACGACGTTTCACGAGATACCCTTCACGCACTACAGCCCGAGGAACATCGCTTGAAAGTCTTCCAGCACTTTGACGATCTCGTTGGTGAATCGCGCGCCGACGGTCCCATCCACCAGCCGATGATCGTAGGCCACGCATAGCTGCAGAACCCGGCGTGGCACGAATTGGCCGTCACGATACACTGGCATCATGCGAGCCCGGCCCAGGCCCAAGATGCCGACCTGCGGTGGATAGATGATGGGCGTGAACGGACCGGCGCCGATCCCGCCCATGTTGCTCACCGTAAATGTCGAGCCGCGCAGCTCTTCCAGTTTCACTTCACGTTTGCGGGTGCGTTCCGCAAGATCGGCGAGTTCCAGAGAGAGTTGCAGAAGATCTTTCTGATCCGCGTGGTGTATCACCGGGACGATCAACCCCGCGGGTGTATCCACTGCCACGCCGATATTGTAGTAATCCTTGAAAATCACTTCACCATTCGTGAGGTCGAGCGACGCATTCAATTGCGGATATTGCTTGAGCGCATGGACCACCGCTTTGAGGACGAGGCTGGTCAGTGTGAGCGTGGCGCCTTTTTTCTTGAATTCCGGCGCGTATCGTTTATGGAGCGTCATCAGGTCCGTGATGTCGGCATCCTGAAATTGGTGGACATGCGGGATCGTCGTCCAAGCTTGTGTCATATTGGCCGCAATCGTACGCCGGATTGACGGCAGTGCCTCCCGGTGCTCGTGTCCGTACATCGTCATGAAGGTGCGGTCTTTTTCAGTCGGGGCGCCGCCGCGGCCGCTTCGTTGCCGTACGAACAATTTGACGTCTTCGGCGGTGATCCGGCCTCCGCTTTCGGAACCTTTTACCTGTGCGAGATCCACTCCCAATTCGCGTGCGAGCCGGCGCACTGACGGGGATGCCGGAACTGCGGACCCGCCGGATGATGAGGCCGCCGCGGGGGGTGCAGACGGAGCCTGCATTGTCGCCGATTGCTCCGTGTCCACCGGCACTTCGGACGGCGAGGCGTTCGGCTCTTTCTGTTGCTCGACGGCCGGCGGCGGGTGTGAAATAGGGGGGACAGCCGATCCCTCCGGCTTCTGATTCTCGGCCGGTTTCGCTGTGTGATCTGCACCGTCGAGTTCGACCAGCGCTTGTCCAACCTTCACATGATCACCCTGCCGTACAAGCAGGCGGACTACTTTTCCGGCTGCCGGTGCCGGCACCGGCACCGTCGCTTTTTCGGTCTCGAGCTCGATCAACGCTTGTCCTTCGGTCACTTGATCGCCCTCGTGCACCAACAGCTGGACGACGTCACCGCCTTCGACGCCTTCCGCTAGAAACGGTAGTTCAACGTTCATGGCATATCCTTCACAGTATGAGCGTCGGTCTGGTTACCGGCGCCAGGGAGCTCCTTCATCAGACGAGACTCCAAGATCCCGCGCCGCCTGCGTGACCAGGCGAGCCTCGATGATTTTCCGTCGAAACAAGGCATAGAGTGTCGCTACGGTCACATGCTCGGCGTCGATTTCAAAGAACCTGCGTAATGCTTTACGGCTGTCGCTTCGGCCAAGCCCGTCTGTGCCCAATGTAAGCACGCCGCCCGGAATCCAGGGTGCGATTTGTTGAGGGACCAGGCGAACATAGTCGCTCACGGCCACACAAGGGCCGTCGAGCGCCTGCGCCGTCTTGTGGAGATAACTCATACGCGGTGTCTCTTCCGGATGCAGCATGTTCCAGCGCTCAGCCTCCATTGCGTGCGTGCGCAACGTGTTGTAACTCGTCACGCTCCACAGATCGGCGGCCACTCCGTATCGCAGTAGAAGATCTTGCGCCCGTGACGTTTCGTTGACCAGCGCGCCGCTGGCCAACAAATGTGCCCGGTGTTTCGCTCGCTCAGGTGACGGACGAAAGCGGTACATGCCTTCGCGAATCCCTTCCTCTGCGCCTTCCGGCATGGCAGGCATCTTATAGGATTCGTTATAGAGAGTGATGTAGTAGGAGCGCTCCTCCCGGTCTCGGTACATGCGCCTTATTCCATCTTGGAGAATGACCGCAAGCTCAAACATAAAGGCCGGGTCATATGAAGCGATCGTCGGATAGGCGCCGGCGAACAGATGGCTGTGCCCGTCTTGATGTTGCAGACCTTCGCCCTCCAATGTCGTACGGCCCGCCGTGGCACCCAGCAGAAAGCCGCGGGCGCGCATGTCGGAGGCGGCCCATATCAGATCGCCGACCCGTTGAAAGCCGAACATCGAATAGAAAATGTAGAAGGGAATCGTGTTCACTCCATGCGTCGCGTAGGCAGTACCGGCGGCGATGTAGGAGGACATCGCGCCCGCTTCGGTGATGCCCTCTTCGAGTATTTGCCCGTTGGTCGCCTCGAAGTAATAGAGGAGCGAACTCTTGTCGACCGGCTCATAGAGTTGTCCGATGTGTGAATAAATGCCGTATTGTCTGAAGAGCGCTTCGAGTCCGAACGTGCGCGCCTCATCGGGAATGATCGGCACGAGATGTTTCCCGAAGCCCTTGATCCCGAGCAGGCGGCCCAGCATGCGGGCGAACCCCATCGTGGTGGAGACCGGACGTTCGCCGGATCCTTCGAGAAATTCCTTGAACTGATCGAGTTCTGGTGTGTCGAGGGACTCGACCTTCACTCTCCGCTCAGGAATGGAACCACCCATCGCCTTGATGCGTTCGACGAGATAGGCGGCCTCGGGACTCCCGGCCGGAGGCCGGTAAAACGGCATCGCAGCCAGCTGCTCGTCGGGAACCGGGACGCTGAACCTCGTTCGGAACTCGCGGAGTTCCCGCTCGTTCATCTTCTTTTGTTGATGGGTGATGTTGCGGCCTTCACCCGCTTCGCCCAGCCCATAGCCCTTGATCGTCTTGGCCAGGATGACTGTCGGCTGGCCGCGATGCTCCACTGCGGCCCTATAGGCCGCGTAGAGTTTCCGCGGATCGTGGCCGCCCCGTAGCATCTTGTGGATTTGTTCGTCAGAATAACTCTCCACCATCTTCAGCAGTCGAGGGTCTGCGCCGAAAAAATGCTTGCGCGCAAAAGCCCCGCCTTCGACGGTGTATTTTTGGTACCACCCGTCCACGACTTCTCCCATCCGCTTCACCAGGAGGCCTTCATCATCCTGCGCCAACAACGGATCCCAGCTGCTGCCCCAGATGACCTTGATCACGTGCCAGCCCGCGCCGCGGAAAATCGCTTCCAACTCTTGAATGATCTTGCCGTTCCCGCGCACCGGGCCGTCGAGGCGTTGGAGATTACAGTTCACCACCCAAATGAGATTGTCGAGCCGCTCGCGTGAGGCAAGCGTGAGGGCACCGAGACTTTCCGGTTCGTCGGTTTCACCGTCACCAATGAAGGCCCACACACGCTTCCGGCTCGTGTCCTTCAGGCCGCGGTCCTGCAGGTAGCGGTTGAAACGCGCTTGGTAGATCGACATGATCGGCGCCAAGCCCATCGACACGGTTGGAATTTCCCAGTAGTCCGGCATGAGCCAGGGATGCGGATAGGACGATAAGCCTCGTCCCCCTGCGGTCACTTCGGTCCGGAAGCGGAGCAGTGCTTCCTCGGAGAGGCGGCCCTCGACGAAGCTGCGCGCGTAGATGCCGGGCGCGGCGTGGCCTTGGAAGTAGACGATGTCTCCACCCTGGGGCGCATCTTTGCCGTGCAGAAAATGATGGAAGGCGACTTCGTACAGGGTGGCGGCCGACGCATACGTGGAAATATGTCCGCCGATCCCCGGTCGCTCCTTATTGGCCTTCACGACCATGGCCATCGCATTCCAGCGAATCACGCTGCGGAGGCGGCGTTCGAGTTCGAGCTTGCCCGGGTAGGGCGGCTCCTGCGATGCGGGGATCGTATTGATGTAGGGCGTGTTGACCGCTGCGGAAACCTGCGCGCCCCGTTCGCCCAGCCGATCACGGAGTCGTTCGAAGAGATACGTCGCCCGCTCGACGCCCTGCTGCTCGAGCACGTAGTTCAGGGAGTCCAGCCACTCGCGAGTTTCCTGCGGATCGGTGTCGACTTGGGGTCGGACTATGCGGTCGTCGTCGCTCATGCGCGCCTTCAGTGAATCATGCGTTGTTTCTACATCCTACCCTATTGTCTGCCCTTGCGTCGCTTTCCACATGATGCGTCTCAAGGGTCTTGGACTTCTTTTCTTGCCGCCGGTTCGTCTTCAAAGGGCGGCGATTGTCAGCAGATTGCCTTCACATACTGTCCGGTCACAGACCTGCGGTGGGCTCGGCAGTTCTATGAAGGCCTATGACGACTGAGGCAGCTACGGAGCTTCACAACGGAGGAGCAAGACCACATCGAGTATGACATCGAGCCAGTACGCTTGCGATCAGCAATGGAACGCCGGATTGGAAGCCGGCTTTCAGCGGTGGATGTGTGGGGCTCGAAGTGCAAGACTTCGATGCAGCTATCGCACAGTTAAAGGCAACCGCAATGCGGTCAGTCTACAACCACTGGAAACCCCGGTCGGCCACATGGCGGTTGTGGCTGATCTGGACGGCAATTCCGGGACGATCTATCGGAGAAAGGTCAGCTGAGAGGGCGTTCACTCACCCCTCATGCTTCGTGAACACTTGGAAATGCTGCTGCTCCAGTAGGTTGTAGTCGTTCACGAGCCGGTAGCCGGCCGCTTCCATTTCGAGTCGAACATCTTCCTTTGCGGTTCTCTGGCCGAACAGACCGGCGACGAGTCCACGAGGATGAAAGTCGAGAATCGCCACTCGCCCCCCGGGCCTCAGCGACGATCCCAGGGAACGAAAATAGGCCACTCGATCTTCCATCTGATGGTACGTATCGCAACTGAATACCAGGTCGACAGGCTCGGGAAGTCTGGGATCGTGGGGTTCGGCTCGGACCGGCCGCACGTTTGGAGTCCCTCGAGCGACCATTTCCTTGAAGATCATGTTCAGTGCCGTCTCGTTGACCTCAACGGCATACACGGTTCCTCGTGAGCCGACTGCTTTGGCCAGATGCCAAGTGAAATAGCCTCCACCGGCGCCTAAGTCTGCGACACGTGATCCGGGGGCGATCGACAGTTTTTCAACCACTCCTTGCGGCTTTTGCCATACGTCCCGGGAGGGATCATTCAGGCGCTGATAGGTTGACTCGGCGCAACCGGCCAGACACAGAACAGCGAGCAACAATACTCCAAATTGTTTATGAGGAACCATTTGGTTCATGTCATTTTCCTTTCCTGGAATTATTCTCAGCATCGACTGTCGCCCGTACTGCATGAAGGCAGATGTTCATTCGACGATCGCCGCCATAGGGTCTCTGATAAATAGGCCGGTAAACAATGCCCTGGTTGTGTCCTATTGCATCGTGATCCGTTTACGGTTTCTCTGTCTCGCGATGCTCTTGGGACGGATTCGCAGCGGTGTCCGCGATCGCGATCAGGATACCGTCGCGGAGCTTGAAGGAGCCCAGGGCGGCGACCTGCTCGCCTGGAGTCAGACCGGTATAGATGACAATCTCGTCGCCGATCATGGTCCCGCTTTCGACCTGACGAGCATGGACTCTTGCCCGGCCATCTTTATCCGGTGCAATGACGAACACCTGGTCCCCTCCCGGCCCCTTGCGGAGCGCACTGACCGGGATGGCCACGAGGGTCCGCGCGGGGCCGACCGGGATTCGAACGCGTACCGAAGCTCCGGGCGCGGGGATGTTTCGGGCCCCCTCAATCCTGGCGCGCACCATTGCGTTTCGAGTCGTTGGATCAACTCGTGAGTCGAGGGCGACGATCTTGGCCGGGATGACCGGGGAGTCACCGGCCGCGAATACTTCAACGGTTTCGCCGACGCGTAAACCCGTTGCCACCTGTTGCGCAACCGTGAAGTCGACGTGCACCGCCTCACCAACTCCCTGAAGGGTTGTCAGAAGTGTTCCTTCATCCAGGTATTGACCGGGATGGACATCCGCCATACCGACACGGGCCCGGAATGGGGCACGGATGGTCTTGCGGGCGATGATCGCCTTGGTGCGGGCGATCTGGGCCTGTGCGATATCCAAGTCGGCGCGCGCGCGATCTACTTCTTCTTGAGTCGTGGCGAGTTCATGACTGAGGTTTTGCCTGCGAGCGAGGACCGTCCTCGTGAGCGCGGCTTGGGCCTCTTGCGCCCGAAGTTCAGCCTCCTCGACCGAGACATCCAGTGCGACCAACAGTGTGCCCGCTTCGACGATCTGCCCGGGAGTCAGTCGAACTTCCCGAACCGTTCCGGCCAATTCGTTCTTCAGCGTGATTGAGCGCAATGCGAGGACCGTTCCAATCGACGTGGTGGCCTGACGGTGGTCGATGGCGCGGGCCACAGCGACGGTCACCGCCTCCATTGGCTCAGGCTGATTGGCCGAGCCGGCTTGCTCGCTCTGGAACGATTCGTACTTCCAGGCTGCTAGACCGACCCCGACGAGGATCACCACGGTGACAAGGAGAACTGATCCGATCCAATTGCTCTTATTCACGATAAATCGCTAAAAGCCTCCCCCAAATAACGTTCTCTAGTTTATTGATCGTGGGCGGGTCCGATGATGTTACCAGATTTGCAGGGATCCTGGCGCCTGATTCTCTCTGGCCTCTAGTCTGGGACGATGGAAGCTGATTGAAGACTGAACGGATCTATGGTGAGTCTAGGAGATTAACCAGGTATCGCACAATGGATGTCTGTGCTTAGATATAAATAGACTCCTAACAATCTTCGGCGAGGTCTGCCGATGACGCAGCTGTTGACGGTGCGGATTGTCGCAAGCGCTCTCAGCGTGTCGAGCGGATGGTCGACTGGATTCGCCCAGATTGATTCCACCACCCCTTCTGTTCAGCGGCAGACCCCGGCCGTGATTTCCCAACTCCAACCGCTCGTCGCACCGACAAGCGGTGTTTCGTCAAAACTCATTATCCGATCGACTAACAACCGCTCGGCAAGTTCAGAGTCGCGCAGCCGTTCGAACATTATTCGTGGCAGAAGCGGAGGAGTTGCATCGGGCATGCGTGATCCAGCGACTCAATTCGCGCGACCCCCAACGGTCGGTCCCCTCTTCTGTGATCCAGTGATTGATATTCCCTGTTAACGCCCATCTCTACAATCTGCTTCCCTTCTTCTATCAAAGGAGATCAGAGCCTCATGAGATGGGCTGTGCCGGACAGAGAAGAGCAGCAAGGACATTGTGATGATGGCACCGACTAAGGCAGCCGCCATATCTTTCTGTGCGTCCCACTCATCACCTTGTGTGCCCAGGTAGGCCGTTCCCAGTTCGGGATTGACCAATATGGCGACCAGTGCTTCGATGAGTTCGAAGAATCCACTCTGAGCAACGGTCCCGCTGATCGGTAGATAATAAGACCAAAATCCCGTGACGCCGGCCAATCGTACAAGAATCTCTCGCAGGGGATAGACGAGCAGGAATCCATAAGCAAAATGAACGATGCGGTCAAACGGATTGCGATCCAAAGCAAGCATTTGCTGCAGCCAAAAGCCGAACGGCACTTCGGCATATGTGTAGTGAGCACCGATGGCATGAAGGGTCAAAAACACGGTGATGAGCACATACGAGAGGGTCGAAAACTGAAATAGTCGGAAGGTCAAGAAAAGGACGGCGATGACTGTCACGGCGAGCAGGTTTTCCAGCAGCCAATCCTGACGATCGTAGGGAGCAATCGCCAGCATGCACCACAGCCCTATGTACCAGCCCACCAGTCCTCGCAGCACGGTCGTCCGGTTCACTGCCTGAGTCTCCGATGTCATTCAATGGAAGGCATCGGCGAGAGCGCTTGACTCACGGTTCTTGGGCCTCTCCTGCTGAGACGCCAGATGAGTAGGAATCCCATACAGAGTAAGGAGCCATAGAGGGCGGCAGTCATGTCCTTCTGGGCGTCCCAGATGTCTCCCTGCGCGCCGAGATAGGTGAGCCCTAGTTCGGGATGGATGGCTTGGGTCACCCACGACTCGATGATTTCCCAGAGGCCGCTGAGACCGAGGACCGTCATCACCGGTAGGTAATACAGGAGCCAGCCGCGAAGGGATCCCGTGAGACGAAACAGTTCCTCGATGGGGTACGTGAGCAACAGGCCGAAACTAAAATGCACGACTCGATCATAGTGGTTCCGTCCCATGTGAAGGATGTCATCCAACCAAGTTCCCATAGGTGTCTGGGCATACGTGTAATGGACACCGATCATGTGCATGGTAAGAAACAGCATAATCAGCACATAGGAAGCAGGTGACAGGGTTAGGTATCGGTGTGTACCGGCGAGGACCAATACCAACAGGCTGGGAAGGAGACTGGACAAGAGCCAAAATTGCCGATCTGCTGGTTCATAGGCCGTCCATATGGACAGCGCCATGTACCAAAGTATCAATGTCATCAGGAGACGGTTAGGTATGGCCACGAGAGTCCCCGATGATGGGTAGTCAACATCTGCATATGTACTGTACAAGCCATTGTCTATAAAGACAATCGACCCCCGACTCGCACCGTAATTGGTGAAATCCCTTGTCGGCAACTGAAAGACCCCCTTGTTTGTGGTTCCCGTAGATCAGAGAGGGAATGCCATAGGTTGCGCTATAGCTCGGCCAATCGCTTCTCCAAGAACCGTCGTTCCGGTTCCTGTTTGGTGAGAGCGAGAGCCTTTTTGTATGAGGCGCGGGACTCCGCGTTCTTTCCCAGTCGTCGGCAGAGATCGGCCCGTGCAGCGTGTGCCAGGTGATAGTTCGCCAACTCGCCGCGGGCCAGGAGTTCATCGACCAACTCCAAGCCTTTCTCCGGCCCATCACGCATAGCGACCGCCACGGCTCGATTGAGCTCGACGATCGGCGACGGCTCCACTCTCAACAAGAGGTCGTAGAGCGCGACGATCTGAGCCCAATCCGTTTCAATGGTGCCCGGTGCCTCGGCATGGACTGCGGCAATCGCTGCCTGCAGCGTATATGGCCCAAAGCGCCGTGAGACCAGCGCTCGTTCGATCAGTGTGACACCTTCTTGAATGTGACCACGATTCCATAATGACCGATCCTGTTGCTCCAGCAGCACGAGATCTCCCGTGGCCGATGTGCGTGCGGTGCGTCGCGATTCGTGCAACAACATCAGCGCCAGGAGGCCCATGACTTCCGGCTCAGGTAACAGCTGTAAAAGGAGCCGGCCAAGACGAATCGCTTCACCGGAGAGGTCGGCCCTGGTCAGTGAGGCACCGAACGAAGCTGAGTATCCTTCGTTGAAGACGAGGTAGACCACGTGCAGCACCATATCCAGCCGGCCAGGCAAATCGGACGGTGGCGGCACTTCATAAGGGATGCGCGCGTCGCGGATCTTCGCCTTGGCGCGGACGATCCGCTGGGCCAGGGTGGACGGGGTAGAGAGAAACGCCCGCGCGATTTCTTCCGTCGTGAGGCCGCAGACCTCGCGGAGCGTCAACGCCATTTGTGCTTCCGGTTTGAGAGCAGGGTGGCAGCAGGTGAAGATCAGCCGGAGACGGTCGTCTTCGATATGTTCGTCTTCCTGCTCCAACGGATCGCCGGTCGCGGTCTCGATCTGTTTGGCCATTTCATTCAGAGATGCGTCGTAACGGGCGCGCCGTCGCATGCCGTCGATCGCCCTGAAGCGGCCGGTGGAGACAAGCCAGGCGCGGGGATTAGCCGGCACCCCGTCACGCGGCCATTGTTCCATCGCCGCGGCAAAGGCTTCATGGAGCGCCTCCTCCGCTGCGTCGAAGTCGCCCAGCAAACGGATCAAAGTGGCCAGGACCTGGCGGGAGTCAGATCGATACACTTCATCGACCTTCGCCCGCGCCTGCTTGCTACGATCGTCACTCATGGCGATTTCAGTCGGCGCAGCCGTGTTCCAACTCGCGCATCGGCCGCACTTCGATGCTGCCGATGCGGGCGGCCGGGATTTTCGAGGCGACGCGGATGGCATCGTTCAGATCCTTCACGTCGATCATGAAGAACCCGCCCAGCTGCTCCTTGGTTTCGGCAAATGGTCCATCCGTGGTCGAGGTCTTTCCCTCGCGGACTCGGATCGTTGTCGCCGTTTCTACCGGATGGAGTGGGGAGGCGGCGATAAACCGGCCGAGCTTCTGCAATTCCCCACAATAGGCGATCGATTCGTCCGAGAGGGCTTGCCGTTCGGGCTTCGGCAGGGCGTTGAGGATCTTCTCTTCAACGTAGACGAGACAGAGGTATTTCATAGGAGGCTCCTCATGATGGTTAGCAATGGTGGAATGACCGCTTACCTGATAGTCGTTGAAGCAACAAGATATCGACAAGGCACTCGCCGTAGACCCAATAGTCTCTCCATCGACAGAAGGTCTACGATAACTCGTCTTGAGCGGGAGAGATAGACGGAGAGTATGCAGGTTCGAATTCGGTGTTAAGGGCGTACCGCTGTGGAAACGGCGGTACGCCTCTTCGTTCACGAAGCCTTTACATCCGCTCCCCACGACACATTGGCCGGACACCATTGCCAGATACCGAGGGTGATAATGCGCGTCAATCCCGCCGGGATGCAAGCTGTGCGGTTGACCTCTACCTTGCGGTTGATCAACTTGGTCGGGTCTCCACAGCGCTTCAGGTAATCATCGGCCTTGATCTCATGAAGGTTGGCGTGAGGAACAAAAAATGCGACCAGAGGGACGGGCAACACGGCGATGGAAGAGTCGTCGACACCCTGAGAGCCTGAACAATGAGCGCCGGTTTGCGGGTATTTGACGTCATCATGGACAAGAGCTGTCGTGCAGCCTGCAAAGAGGAGGGATGCGCTTGCTGCTATTGCCAAACATCCGCAAAGAGCCTGTTTCCGGATCATGAAATACCTCCTTGTGTAACCGGCCTTATGTGGTGGACGAAGGCTACGCAGAATCGTAAACGCCGTCAAGAAAATCTCTCGAACGAAGAATACTCCTTGACGGCGAGCGGGAACGACGGTATCCCAGAGGCCATGAGTCAGCCATCCACCTCCATGGCCTATGGGTCCGTTGTGCTCGCGGCGGTTCTGTGGGGCGGTTCGATCGTGGCGCAGAAGATGGCTTTGGGGTCGTTTTCGGCGGTTGAAGCCTCGGTTCTACGCGATATCGGAGGATTGGCCATTCTGCTGGCAACGTGGTGGGCGAAAGAAGGCGGCGCGATCAAGATAAGCCGCGGCGACATCGGCTTGCTCGGCCTTTTAGGCCTTGGCGTGTTGGGAAATCATTTGCTCATTCTCATGGGGTTGAACTATGTCAGTGGCGCGGTCGGTGGTGTGATCATCGGGTCGAGCCCGGTCGTCACCGCTCTGCTCTCGGCTATGTTGATTCGGGATGTACCGTTGCGGGCGGTCTGGGCCGGTGCACTGCTCTCCTTCGCGGGTGTCGGATTGGTTTCCGTGGCAGGCTTCCAAGCGGCCGGTGAGCGACCGCTACTCGGGAGTACGTTGGTCTTTCTTGGGGTCGTGAGCTGGGCGCTCTATAGTATCGGCAGCCGCACGATCATGGAACGGATTTCGGCGTTGACGGTGAATTGGACCACGTTGATGGTCGCGACAGTCTTGCAGATCCCACTGCTGTGGGCCGATCAAAAAATGATGACGGCCGGTCTCGGTTCGGTGACGACGTCCGACTGGCTCGCGCTGGGGTATCTTATCGTCTTTGCCACGGCTGTGGCGCAGCAGGCCTGGCTGTTCGGCGTTAAGGGTATCGGTCCCTCTCGCGCCTCGGTTCTGGGCAATCTGACCCCCGTCGCGGCCGTGGGGCTGTCCGCGCTAATCTTAAAAGAATCAGTGGGTTTGATTGAATTTATCGGTATTGGCCTCATCCTGGCCGGTGTTTATGTCGTCAATCGTCAAACAGCCGAGATAAACAGCTAAAACCCTTACATTGATCTCATCACTCTCGGTCTCGATCCTGGTCCATCAATTAGGGTATGATACGGTTCCTGGCGACGCTGGATCTTCTGTTGCTTCGTGTCCAATAGTCGTCGAATGGGAGATGGTCGTGTTTCTTCACGTCACGGACGGTGATGAGCACTAACTACGCCCGAGTCCTGATTCCGCTGATCCTCGTCGGGACCTTCCTTGTCGACATGTTCATGCCATGGGGGTATGCGGCGTGGGTTGTTGGTGATGCGTTCGCTGTGCTGTTGGCGCTCTGGATCGAGTGGCCGAGTGCTCCGTACATTGTTGCGGCCGTCGGGACCGTCCTCCTTCAAGTAGGGTACACGCTGTCTCCTCCGGGCATTCCGCAGGACATCGCGACTTTCAATCGAGTGTTGGGCATGGCCCTCCTCTGGATTACGGCGGCGCTTGTGGCGCGAGCGAGAAGGGCGAAACTCGACGATGCAACCAGACGACTGGGCGCTATCGTGGAGAGCAGCAGTGATGCCATTCTCAGTGTCACACCCGATGGATTTGTGACCACATGGAATGCAGGTGCCGAGGGTATCTTCGGCTATACCGCCAGCGAGATGATCGGTCGTTCGATTCTGACACTTGTTCCAGCCGATCTTCATCAGGACAAAGTCCGGTTGCTGGCCTCAGTGCGGGGAGCGCAGAATATTCATACCTATGATGCAGTCCGGTTGACGAAGGATGGCCGCCGTATCGATGTGTCGGTGACATTATCGCCGCTCAAGGACACAGTCGGTCAGTTTGTGGGTGTGTCGAAAGTCATTCGGGATATCAGCGAGCGGAAGCGGGCGGAGACACTCCTCCAACAAGCGCATGCCTCAATGGAGATACGAGTTCATGAGCGAACCTTCGAATTGAGCAATGCCAACCATTCCCTGCGGGAACTTTCCAGCCGGCTAATGCAGGTGCAGGAGGAGGAGCGAAGCCGGCTCGCACGTGATCTGCATGACGAAATCGGACAGTTGCTCACTGCCCTGAAAATCGATCTGCAGGAAATCCAGAGTCGTGGGCCCGGAGAGGTCCGTTCCGGTTCCCTCACGGATAGTCTTCAGTTGCTGGACCGGCTGCTGACTCAAGTGCGGACCTTGGCGCTGGATCTACGACCGTCACTCCTCGATGATTTGGGTTTGGTTCCTGCGTTGCGATGGTATGCGAACCGGCAGGCAGAGCGCAATGGATGGGTCCTTGCTTTCTCCGTTGAGGGAATGGTCGGGCGGGTCCCGGTTCCCCTGGAAGTCGCCTGTTTTCGAGTCGTGCAGGAGGCGATGACCAACATCTCGAAGTATGCGAGAGCCAGGACCATCGACCTGACGCTGCGTCGGCAAGATCAAGAAGTCATCCTCATTATCCAAGACGACGGGGTAGGATTTGACGTGATGTTGGCACGGCAACGTGCTCGTGGAGGAGAAAGCATGGGGTTGCTCGGCATGGAAGAGCGTGTGCGATTGGCGGGTGGCACCTTGGCGATTTCGTCAACGCCCGATCATGGGACCAGACTTCAACTCTGTTTCCCGCTCGCCCAACACGATCAGGCTAATCAGCATGGACAGGTTGAGGTGATGTCACCATGAGTTGCCTCCGGGTGCTTCTGGTGGAAGATCATGCGTTGGTGAGAGCCGGGATGCGGGCTCTCCTGCAAAAAATCAACGGCCTCGAAGTCATCTCGGATGTGGGAGATGGATGGGAAGCTGTCAAATCTGTGCAAACGGATGCTCCCGATCTCGTGCTCATGGATATTGCGATGCCGGGATTAAACGGGCTTGATGCCACATCGAGGATCGTCAAGGAATCCCCGAACACGCGGGTGATTCTGCTGTCGATGCATGCCAACGAAGAATACCTTCAGCAGGCTTTGCAGGTGGGTGCGTCCGGTTATTTATTGAAAGGTGCGGAACTGGCTGAACTGGAGTTGGCCATCAGGACAGTGGGCAAGGGCGAAAGATACCTCACTCCGGCGGTTGCAAAGTATGCGATTGAAGCGTATCGAGGAAAGTCCGAAGGGCCGTCCGGTCCGCTGGCCAAGCTCAGCATGCGTCAGCGCGAAATCCTGCAACTCATTGCGGAGGGCCGCACGACAAAAGAAATCGCCAGCTATCTCAATTTAAGCGTCAAAACGGTCGAAACCCATCGATCGCAGCTGATGGAGCGGCTCGAAATTCACGATGTGCCGGGGCTCGTCCGTTTTGCTATCCGTGTCGGGCTCATCCAGCCCTACTCTTAATCCTCATCTCAGGTCCTCCACATTCCCACGATCGTTCCGTGAACTTGCTAGGGTTTCTGAGGAGGCATTTCACCTCTCTCTAAGGGTTTCCCCGATAGGCCTTCTCGCTGTCTTCTGACAGGCTACACTCCGATTACTAGGTACATTGCTTTGAGCATTGATTAGGAGGGAGCAAAAGCAAATGAGCGAACGTGAGCCGTTCTCCGTTCCGGTAGGTGGCTGAGGAAGCAGCCGGCTGCTCAGCATCCTTAAGTGCCGACAGCTAGGTCTCTGAACAAGGAAGGTGGCACAAATATGAACGTAAAAGGATTTATCATTGAAGATGATCAAGGGAGAGAGCTCGTGATGGTGTGTCAACAGCCCTATGCGGAACCGGGGAAGACCTTTATTCTCAGGGGTTGGCAGCGGCGGCGCCTGGTTCCGCTGCGGTATACAGAACCGGAGCTTCGAAGAATGGTTGGCGGAGTGCTGACCACACTTCATGACTTGTTTATAAGTCTCCCAAGACCAATCGAACATAGATGTCGTTTCTTCCTATGCGGCGCCTGTGACACCTGTTTGGGAATTGAGGAAGAGAACTCCATTGAGCCGGATCAGTGAAATTGTGGGAACGATGGCGAAGAAGGGTTTTTAACGATTGGATGGTCCGATGAACAAGTCCGGCGGTCACCGCACGGATTTCATGTCTATAATCCGATCTATCCATGGGATATCTTTCGTACGACTTGACGGGCGATGCCGGAGCCATTTTGCCTGAGCCATGCCATATCGGTTGAGAGAGGCGACCTGAGCGATGGCCGGACCATAAGTAAAGCAGTACCAAGCCTGAAAGTCTGAATCTGATCCACCCAACCTAGCCTAACCTTCCGTATCCCCTGCCTTGACAACCGAGGTGGTTACGGCAGTGCTGCTTTCCCATGGAAATTTCTGTCAGTCCATCAGTACCGATTTGGCCAGACGGCAGCGCACACCCCGCACTGTTGCTACGTCTGCCGATGCGGTTCGCATTGTTCATCATTTTTCCGGTCGCAGTCGCATGGCTGCCTGTGAGAAATGTCCTCGCCGTGCTCCACCTGGTTGCAGTATGATACGACTCCGCTGACTGAGAGGCATTCTGTGTTGAAACAGCGCATCGAAGACGTCACAAAAGCCAACCAGAAATTCTACGAAGCCTTTGAGAGTCTCGACATTGCGATGATGGACGAGATTTGGGCGCATCAAGAATACGTCACCTGTATTCACCCAGGCTGGACCATTCGTTCCGGGTGGCCCGCCGTGCGTGATTCCTGGGTGCTGATCTTCAACAATACCTTTTCGATGAAGTTTGAACTCACCGATGTCATGGTCCAAGTGGCAGGCGATATGGCGTGGGTTATCTGTGTCGAGAATCTCACAACGCAACAGTCTGACGAACCGCAACAAGCCAAAGTGCTAGCCACGAACCTCTACGAGCTCATCGGCGATGAGTGGCTGATGATCCATCATCACGGGTCGCCCGTGATGGGGTGAGAGGGAATGCGGGCAGCCTAGTCGTTTCCTGTGCTCGCCCAACGCGCGGCCTCAGAAGGCCCTCGTTGGATGCGCGCAGTTAGGAAACCACTTGGCCGCCCGCTGAAGAAAAAGGGAGAGAAAGAAACAGGTCGGTGTCGCAAAACGAGGCGACGATTCTATCGCAACGTGCTCGTGACCCATACAATTCGCCGATGCACTCTTCACGAACTTGACCAACTCGTTCCGCTATTTGACGCCTACCGTCAGTTCTACGGGCAGCAGTCGGATATCATGCTCGCCCACGAATTTTTGAGTAATCGTCTTGTTCGCGATGAATCGGTAGTCCTCATAGCCGAGGACATCGCTGGGAGTGCGGTCGGCTTTGTCCAGCTCTACCCGACCTTTTCATCGATCCTCGCAGCCCGGATGTATCTGCTCAGCGACATGTTCGTTGCATCTCATGTACGGCGAAGAGGCATCGGGACTTTGTTGCTCAAATCAGCTGTCGATACTGCTCGTGCTGCTGGAGCGGTTCGTGTGGAACTGGCGACAGCCATCACAAGTATTTCAGCGCAACGGCTCTATGAAGCATTAGGGTGGCAGCGGGACAGATTCTATCAGTACGGCCTATCGCTGTAGCCCAGGACCATGATGGTCAAAGCTTTGGAGCAGCGATGGGTACTTCGTCCATGCGGATGGTCTTCATCCATTCGGTGGCAATGGTGTCTCGTTCTTCCATTGCCATGCCTGCATAGGTGTGGAACATCTGAGGCCCGCGGCGGCGTCGCCACGTGAGAAAGTTGAGGAAATGGTCTTTGCAGACGGATCGAGTGCCGGCCGGGGCATAGGGTTTCGCTAGGCAGTCTGGCACACAACAGTTTATGTCTTGCACATGATCCTCGTTCGACTCTGCCCAGTATGCCGTTCGGATCCGTGGATTTTCAAGCCCAATGCTGGTCTCCTGCTTGACCTTCTTCATCAGCATAGGGTACGACTGCCCGATGCACAGGTTCTTGCTGTCGGGTTGTTTTTTTGCCCTTGTCGCTCTGTCCGTCGGCTGTGCTGCCTTTTCCAGGGAGACGATTCGGTCGAGTAGCTCATTTGAGGAGAAATCCTTCCTAGCATCGGATCTCTTGCCCCAAGGTCTGGCTGTTGGTGATGTCAGCTCACACGGGGCGTTGCTCTGGCTGCGTACTGATGGGCCGGCATCGGTTCAGGTTGAGTGGGCACCAGTCTCCATGTGGGAACGGGCTTCGAAACTGGCGTCGGTAGCGGCCCCCGCATCGAGAACGGCATACGTGACGACGACCGCGGAGGCGGATTACACGTTGACCATCCCTCTTGATGGTCTCAGCCCTTCGACGCGCTATCGTTATCATATTCTGAACAGTTCCGCCGACCAGACCGGAAAGCAGCTGGCGGGGAAGCTTGCAGCAAAGGGAGAATTTCTCACTCTGCCGGATGAGAAAACCTCCGCACCTGTGACGTTTGCCTGGAGCGGAGACCTTGGTGGCCAAGGACGATGCCGCCAAGGAGCAGGCGGCTATCCTATCTTTGACGTCATCCAGCGACAGGAGATCGACTTCTTTTTGTTCCTCGGTGATACAGTCTATGGCGATAGTCCTTGCCCCTCGCCCCCAAACGAGCCTGGAGCCGACTTCAAAGCTACGACGCTGCAGACCTATCGAGTGCGCCATCGCTATCAACGCGGCGCCGCGGCGCTCCAGCGATTTTTGAGGACGGTGCCTGTTTATGTGGTCTGGGATGACCATGAGGTTCGCGACAATTTTTCAGGCCCGTTTGATGAGCAAATGCCGGCCGGCCGGCAGGCGCTCAGGGAATACTGGCCGATCGCTTCTCCCGAAGATGATCCCAATCGGATGTATCGGAGCATTCGCTACGGAGCGGATCTTGAGCTCTTCATTCTGGACACGCGGCAGTATCGGAGCCGGAATGAGGATCAAGACAGTTCTACTAAAACCATGCTCGGGACTACGCAATTGCGATGGCTGCTCGACGGATTCCGCGCGTCCACAGCAACTTGGAAAGTCATCGTGACCTCTGTTCCGCTGTCGATCGTCAAAGGTGGTGTGGGCAACGATGGATGGGGAGGTGAACCGAACGGCACCGGCTTTGCGCGCGAACGGCAGGTGATTGTCGACGCAATTCTCGAACACAAGATCAAGAACGTAGTGTTCCTTGCGGGGGATGTGCATTGGGTTCAGGCCAACGCCTATGATCCTGATCAGAACGGTATCATTGATTTTCACGAGTATATGGTTGGACCTCTCTCGGCCAGGCCTGGAAGGCTCACTGCGGCCAGCGAGACGCTGCATCCGAGGCGCTTGATCAACGAATCGGGATATCAGAACTTCGGCGTGATCCGTGTTACAAAGAACGCGTTCGAAGTGACGGTGGTGGACGAGGCAGCCGTGAAGCGATTTTTTCACGTCGTGGAGGCTCGGCCGTAGGTCTGCGACCGTCCAGCCCTCTTGCAATTGCTACAGATGGCCGGGTACCGTACGGCTCCCAAGGGCATTGGTCAAATCTACTCCAACGACAAGAAGGGGAGAATGTTATGTCAGGAATGATGTCCGCCGATGAGATCTTTAACAAAGCAGAAGCGGCGGCTGTAGCGGCAACCGGACCTGATGAAAAAGCTCTGCAGATCGACTATGACGCACTGAGGGAGAAATTTCGCAAAGCGTTGGGCGACCGCAAAGTTGCGCTCTGCCATGTCAATAGATTTCTGCCGGAAGGGTACGAAGATCAAGGTCGGTTCAATCTGGTGCTGTTGACGGCCGGCAATGTCTTGTTCGACATCGTTATTGGGGATACCTACTTCCGCTACGATGTTGTGTCAGTCGGGCAATTGGATAAAGTGCAGCTGATCGATGCGATGTGGGACAACAAGGAAAAACGCCGGGAAGAGCCTTTTTTGAGTTTGCGCCTCATGCACGGGGATGAAGCGCATCTTCTGCTGGCCTTGGACGACGACGAGCGTGCGATCCTCCTGAGGTTTGCATCGGCTGTGACGGCAGCACGAAATCCGGAACGGTAACTCTGTAATCGTGTGGTCGGTCGTTTCTGGTTAGGTCAGGTCTCGCTGAATAGGTGGTATTCAGCGAGGAACGCTTCGATACCTCCACGGTAGTCACAATTCCCTCAATGGTAGAAAACGTCGGGTGCCGTGTTTCGGTCGGTCGCCGCCCATCGTTTCGTCACACAAGATTCAATG
Source organism: Nitrospira sp. (assembly GCA_024760525.1). NCBI lineage: Bacteria > Pseudomonadati > Nitrospirota > Nitrospiria > Nitrospirales > Nitrospiraceae > Nitrospira > Nitrospira sp. Next base: position 2,907,654 of record CP060499.1, on the reverse strand, counting down.
CATTCGTCGAGAAACTCCTGCATTAATCGGCGTTGTTCCATTTCTCGCAGGGACTCAGACCCTCGATGGAGCTATCTCGCCAGATCAGGCACAGCTTGGTTTCATGACGGTTGCCAAATGTATCCATGTATGAGACGACGCCCAGCGTCACAATGAACCAGTCTTTGCGCTCTAGATACATACCCTGTTCGTCGGTCAGTGGAGCCAGCAAGGAAACAGTTCGAGACACGATAGAGCCCGGATCAATTTCACCGATGCTTTCACTATCAGTTGCCAACTTCAACGGCATCTCCCAGTCAGGAAGCTTGTTCGAAGGCCAGACCGTCATCACCAGACGAATCTTGGTCTTCAGTGCAGGGGAGGAGCCGGTATTGTTAAAGAACACTGTTGCTTGTGGGACGTTATGTTGGACGAGAGGGCCGACAATGGTCGCCCCCTGCACCTTCACCCACGCACGCTCATCAGCAGGATGCGTTGTGTTCCTCATCAGCAGGATCAGAGAAACCGTCATCAGGACGACTGCGAGGAGAGTGACCAAGCTGACCGCAACATACTTGGGATTGTTTAGGATGCTCTTCCGATTGTCATGATCGAATTGTTCTTGTTGGTGCACGCTGTTGGAACTGGGCTGGCTAGGATCCGTCATTTGTGGTTCGCGATGGAGGCCATCACCACAGTCACCGATTTGTAGATCTCCTTGTCTCCCCGTCGGGCAATGTTGCGATCAATCTGCTCCGTTCGCAAGGGAAAAGTCAGCAAGCCTGGTTGTGAGGCTGATTGCCTGCTGACCTTGCCTAAGAGAGTCCATCCACCAGCAACTTCTCATTAAAAGTTTGGGCTGGGTGTTTGAAGCTGAATCCATCCTTCCCAGGGAACTCCCCTTTCTGCCGAACCGGTTGTCGACTTGGCTCGCGTCACTTTCTCATTGTAGCGATGGCCGCTTGCACGGGCATTTCCGCTTCTTCAGCAAAACAGTTTACTAGCCCTACCCACCTGACGAAGCCATCTTGAATGCTTAGAACGTTCAAAAGTGTGCGGTGTGCGGACCTTACTGCCCCTCCAAAAGCAGCATATTTGGATCATCAAAAATGAGGTATTTTTGAATCCAACGCGGAGGAGATCAGCCGTTTCCGTCCAGACCGAATGTCATATTCTGACATCGACGAGATCGTCGTAGGTACAGCGGACTAAGGAGGGAGTCACCATGTCAGATGTCTCACAGGCGCCCGCACTTCCTATCGTGCCCGATCACCTCGTCAGTCAGGAGATGCTTGATCGAATCATTCTCCGACCCGGCAGCGATGTGCAGAGTACGAACATGGACGGGGAGACAGTGCTGTTGGATCTGAGTACCGGCCGGTACTACACGTTAAACCGGTTAGGCAGCGTCATTTGGGAGCATTGTACTGGCGACAACACAATCGGCGACATTCATGCGGTCCTTTGTGACCGTTTTGATGTCGCTCCAGAACGAGCCCTTGACGATCTCGTCACCCTGGTCAGCCAGATGATCGGGGAAGGGCTACTTCAACAGGAAAGGAGGTGAAACAGCATGAAGGCACAACAGAAAGAGTCATATGCCCAACCAATTCTTGTCAAGCATGAACTATTGCGGGATATCACCGCAACCCGTTCTGGCTATGGCAATGGACATAAGTATGGGAATTGGGGTAATTGGGGAAATTTTGGAAATTTTGGGCATCGGGGTGGCCGTCACTAAAGTTTGATGGGCCGGGAGCTGGCTGTTTCGCGAGAAACAGCCAGTCTACCTTTCAGCCCTTGTCGAGCAAGTGAGTACAGATTTCGACCTGAGGAGAAACATGACGAGTTGTGTAGTCAATCAGCCCATGACCGAGTATCTATTCTCTCTCTATGGAAGGTCGGTGCGCTATGTCACGACGTGTCCCTTCCTTGCTGCGCCAGTGAATGAATTGCTGAGACACTTTCGGCGAAACTCCCTCGAAGAATCCGTTCCGCTGACTCTGTGGTTCCAGGCTGCTAAGAACCGAGCTCATATTCCTCTGATCATGTCGCCGTTGGCGCGTCGACTATATTCAGGAACCGGCGAAGAGCTCGGAGATAAACGACCGACAGGGTTGCCGTACCAGGTATTTCATGATGACGGACGCCTAATAGTGGACTTTTCCGATGTTGGAGTGCTGGTGATTGATGCCAAGCAACAGAAAGCCGATGGCTACTTGATCAATCCCGAGACTATTCACGAAGGTCTGATTGAATACTTGTTTCACCTCGCCTTGATCGAACTCCTGCGATACGAGGGGCTCTATACGGTTCATGCAACTGCGCTGGAGAAATACGGCCGGGCGGTCTTGATTCCAGGGAATAGCGGACGCGGTAAGACGACTTCATTTATCTCGCTGCTGCGATCAGGCTATCGCTATATTTCCGACGATCATCCGTTGATCAGAGACGCCGGCACACATGTCGATATTCTGCCTTTTCCAATCAAGATCAACGTGACCGAAGAAACAATCGAGTTTTTCCCAGAGCTGAGAAATGCCCCTGATCACATACTGCGCCCTGGTTTTCCCAAGCGAGGGTTTTACGCGGAGGAACTTTACCAGACCTCGGTTGGTGAGTGTTGTCATCCGGCCATCATGCTGTTCCCCCATGTCGTCGATTCCACTCAGAGCCACGTGGAGCTCATTCCCAAGAGCCGCGCAATGGAACTGCTCCTTCCCCAGGCCTTGTTGGTCTATGATTCTGAGGTCGCGAGGAGAGAATTCCGGGTTTTGGCGAAACTCGTTCAGCAGGTGGATTGTTACCGGTTGCATTTTGGACGAGATATCCTCGACCTCCCGAAACTAATCACCCCACTTCTTGAGCAGGCCAGATGATGATGGAACGGCCCATTGACCGACGGTTTCCCCTGTCATCAGAATCCGAACTCTTGGTCTGGTGTGCCCGTACGGTTTTGACCGATGATCTCAAGACACGTATCAGGCAAAGAGTGCAAGAACCGCTGGACTGGGCGGTCCTCGGTGAGATGGCCGAATATCATGGCGTGATACCGTTATTGTATAGGAATCTGTCCACAGTCGCGTCCAACCTCGTGCCTGCCGAATCATTAAGCCGGTTGCGACACAAAACCCAGGTCGGAGCACTACTGAATAGGGCACTCGCCCAAGAACTCATCACCCTATGTGAAACATTCAACGCGCGCGGAGTCCCCGTGATTCCGATCAAGGGAGCCACGCTTGCGGCGTTGGCATACGGCGATGTGGCTCTTCGCGATTTTACCGACCTTGATCTCCTTGTTCCTGAAGGCTCAATCAAGGAGGCACAGGCTATCCTATCGATACTTGGCTATGAACGAAGAAGGGCTGAGGCCGAGTTGGGTGATCCGCATCATGATGACGGGCCGCATCATGTGTTCGTGAAGCCTCGGACGCTGTATCGTGTGGATCTACAGTGGCAGATGGTCCATCAACACTTCGTCTTTCGATTGGATCGCCCGGAATGCTGGGAGCGGCGGATCTCTGTGGTGTTCGAGAACCGTACGGTCTTAGGATTGGCACCGGAAGATCTACTGATTGTGCTGTGTGTTCATGGGTCGAAGCATGCCTGGGAACATCTCAAATGGGTCTGTGACGTGGCCGAACTCCTTCGTGCCCAGCCCGGTCTCGACTGGGAGCGGATTGTGCGGGTTGCGTCGGACTGGCGCTGCCGACGCCTGGTTTATATGGGGTTGTCGCTTGCACGTCTAATGTTAGATGCGCCACTGCCTGAGGGAGTCCTTGCGAGGCTCAAGACTGATACAGATGTACAAGCACTTGCCCACCGAATGCCCGCCTCTTTACTGTCGGATGGGTATGATGGAGTCTGGGAAGAACAGGCGGCGGCACTCTATTTCTCCTTAAAAGATTCATGGTGGGAGCGCTGGCGATTTGGGTTACTCCTGTGTCGTGTTCATAGCCCTGTGGCGGCAACTCCTCCTCGGTGGGTTCGCTGGGGCACTGCCCTTTCTTGTCTCTCTCGCTTGATCGTTCCCCTTCATCGAACGATCAAGCGGCTTCTTTCACCTGCAATTCGCGGAGCGATCAATCGTTGGGTCGCACACGGTGGTTAGATTGCATCATTTATGAGCCTGCTCGTTAAAAAGTACTGGACTGTGCTTCGAGTAGGTCTGATCGTAGGATGGGTTCGTCTCTTGTTGCGATTCAACAGTCTGCCGCTGGTGCTGGAGCGTTTAAGTTTGTGCTCACGGGCCGTAAGGTCTGACGATGCTGCAATGAGGAGGCTCATCTACTATGTGGATCGTTGGCTCCAACTGTTTCCCTATAACGAAAGGGGAAACTGCTTTCCGCGGGCATTGGCGCTCTATCGACTTGCTCGGCAACGGGGATACCCGGTTCGTTTTCACTGTGGAGTCAGGAAAGAAGCGTCGAATCTTGACGGCCATGCATGGCTCACATTGGGTTCCGAGGCATTCTACGAGCCGGGAAAGCAGTGGCGATACTTCACCGTAACTTTTTCGTATCCTTCCGATTCAGTATCGGGCGTGAGCCGGGTGGCTGCCAGTCACGGTCCACAAGTCAGAACATGAAGTCTTGAAGACTTTTGCTCCGCGGTTCCGTTGCCCATGAGTATCATGATGAATCGCATAGCTCCTTTTCTAATCACGGTCCGCCGCGCGCTCTCATTTGTATGGCAGAGCAGTCCAACGTTAGCTATCAGCAGCATCGTGCTGCGCGTCATCCAGGGACTTTTCCCGCTGGCGATGCTGTATCTCACGAAACTGTTGATCGATGCTGTGACCGAAGGGCTGAAGACTCCTTCGGACGAATCTTCCTTGACTCGCATCATCATGATCCTTGCGGGGTTAGCAGGCGTTGCGGGGGCTAGTGCCATGCTGAATGTGGCCGCAGGTCTGATTTCCAAGATACAAGCTCAAACCGTTACCGATCACATGTACGGACTCCTTCAGGCAAAGTCGATCGAGGTCGATCTTGAATACTATGAAAATGCTCAGTATCAAGATACGTTGCATCATGCACAACAAGAGGCTCCCTATCGACCGATTGCCATTCTCAACGCCTTGCTTCAATTGGGGCAAAACACCATCTCATTGCTCTCAATGGTAGTCATACTGTGGTGGCTGCATTGGGGGATAATTCCGATCTTAATACTGACGGCGATTCCCTACCTCTTATTGAGGGTGCAGCAATCCAACCTGCTTTATGCTTGGGAGCGTGAACGCATCCCGCTCGAGCGTAGGGCCTGGTACGTCAACACGCTGTTGACGCAGGCTACGGCAGCAAAGGAAATCCGGCTGTTTGACCTTGGGCCTAGGTTGCGAGAATGGTTCCAAGAGGCCCGATCGGTGCTACGCCGGGAATTCATTGCCCTAGAGCAACGTTGGGCGGTTAAAACTCTTGTCGCGCAGATTATTGGTGTAGCCGGTGTATTCGGAATCTGCAGCTTTGTAGCAGTCCGAACATTCCATGGGCTGCTCACTATGGGTGACCTGGTCATTTGTTTTCAGGCCGTGCAACGGGCATCCGGGTTTCTGGAGGGATTTGGGCAGAGTGTGGCAAACCTCTATGAGAGCAATTTGTTTCTCGCCACATTGGATGAGTTCTTGAGTATTCAGTCTCGTTTGCCGAAGGCAACACATCCCAAACCGCTCCCTCACCCAATCACGCAGGGCATTGTGTTCGATCATGTGTCATTCCAATATCCGCATGAAGAACGTGTGGCGATCCGAGACTTCACTTTTTCAATCGGTCCCGGCGAGCATGTGGCGTTTGTCGGAGCTAACGGTGCCGGAAAGACGACATTGGTGAAGCTGTTGTGTCGTCTGTACGATCCATCGGGCGGGCACATCACAATCGATGGGACGGATCTAAGGGACTACTCCGTCACTGATGTTCGAGGTATGGTCAGCGGTATTTTCCAGGATTTTGTGAAGTTTCAGCTATCGGCAAAAGAGAACATCGTCATGGGCGTGAGATCTTCCGAAGTTGACGATTCTGCCGTCATCCACGCGGCCAAGCAAGCCGGGGTCCATGAGGTCATCGAACGCTTGCCGCAGGGATATGACGCATTGCTCGGTAAGCTGTTTGATGGTGGGTCTGAACTGAGCATCGGGGAATGGCAGAAAGTGGCGCTGGCTAGAGCGTTACTGCGAGACTCGCCAATTCTCGTCCTCGACGAACCCACCAGTGCGATGGACGCCAAAGCAGAGGCAGAGCTGTTCGAGCGGTTTCACGAGCTGGCCCAAGGTCGCATTGCCATTTTGATCAGTCACCGGCTGTCCACAGTGAAAATGGCGGATCGGATCTTTGTTGTCGATGAGGGGCAAATCGTGGAACAAGGGACTCACGATGAACTGATGCGACGGCAAGGACTGTACGCCGGCCTCTTTCTGACCCAAGCCCAGCATTATCAATAACCGTGGTGTTTCGTAAATCCAGCGCGCGGTAGTCTCATGCGCCTTTCCCAGCACACGTCTCGGACAATGCGCCAAGAAACGTCGGTGGCACCCTCAGCGCCAAGATGAGATCAAGAGACACTTGGAGCCGGCTCGCTACGGCGTTTCTTCCACCACAACATAGGGAACAGTGGCGTCGATATCAATCGTAACAAAACGCTGTTCATTCTTTTGCTGCTGAGGTCCCGCACTCGTCTCGAGATATGCATACACGAAAATCGCGTATTTTCGCTGACTGACAGCGAGAATGTTGGTGGCTAACCCGTCGCCGACAGTGGCAGCACCTCCCGCCGTCAGGTTTGTCACATAGCTCTGCGTGTTCTGTGACCAGACCGGAATCCAGTGGTCACGATCGACATAGTGCATACCGCCGCTTCGCGCCCAACTCTCGACATAAATGCCAAGATAAGCGGTAGCCGAGGCTGGTGCGCTCTCGGTGCCCGTAAAGCTGGCGCTTGTCAGCCATTGCACATAGGGCCGGATGCTGACTTGCGCATCGCCAAATTCAGGCAGGAAGAACAGGCCGGCGCCGACAATGGCGTAAGAGCTCTGGCCGGAGTACGAATAAGAGTTGCACGAAAGTTTTCCCTCCTGGATGATTTGCGAATCCTTCGAATAAATAATTGCGTGCGGTCCTGGTTGCTTCCAGGCGTAACGATAATACCGTGTCCAATCCTTGGTGTTGTTACGGTCAGGCCCGTAAATATGGAATAAATCCCGCGCGGTTGGGATAACCGGCTTGAATAAATTGTGATGTGCGATCGTCAGTATCGTCGAGGAATTGACTTTGTGGAAGACACCCCCGTGTAAGCGTTGACCACGAACGGGAAGCACATCTTTTCGAAACCCATTCATTTGATTGCGAACATATTTTGGAATTGATTGGCCGTTGGGCAATTTCCATTTTGGATCGGCAGCGTTGCAGCCGGTCCGGATGAATCGTGAGTTGAATGATGCGACCTGCAAGGATTGGATGGCGGTCATCACATCCCGTTCGCCGATTTGTTCTCTGCTGGGTGGTGTCTTCATCGCAACTCCTTTCTGATCAGCCGGTCAGGGTGTTATCGTGCCAACACATTGTCTATAGCTGAGCCGTCCTTCTCGTGGCGAACTCTACGTTGAATGCTGAAATATAGAGCGAAGTTGCATTCTGAGAGTTGAGTTCTCAACAGAGTATCATCGACGGTGGAACAAAACCTTCGGCACTATCGGCACTTCACGAAACATTGTCAAGTTACCTCTGTGCAAGGTGTGGAACTGCGAGGAGATATGGAGAGCGGTTGTTTCGGTTCAGTCAAAGGCGACATTGCGGTGGGTTCGTCAACCAGAGCCGTGGACTGATGAATGCAGAAAAAGAGGTTCTCGATCTGAGGTTTAGTCTTGGTTCTCGGAGGAATTGCGACGAAGCCGTTTACGCAGGAGAGCGAACGACTTTGTCAGAGAACCATGAGAAGCAGTTGAACGTGAGGGGGCTCCAGAGTGCTTGGCATCGCCGGTGGTCTGGTACAAGGGCGTGTCTCTGGCATAAAACCGGCTTACGTCTATCCAGGCCTCACATCCCATCGAATTCTGTTCTGCATGAATCGGAGGGGTTTGCCCCCGGTGGGAAGAATTGGATGAGAAGATCACGGTGACGTCGTCTCCCTAGTATGCCGTAGCGCGACTACCCCGAAATGATCTATTTACGATTCCCAGCTTACAACACCACACTGCTTGCAACCTATACCTCACTCGTAGGCCTACGCTGTGTTAGTGATTCTGGAGGACTCGCTTAAACCTGATCGAGGACGCTCTGTCCGGGACCTTGCTTCGACTCTCTCGCTACAACAGCAAGGAGGATGCCACGAGAAGATTGTGTCTGTGGAGCTAGAGCTGTCTGTTCATCGCGGTGATTTTGAAAGAGAATATGGGGTTCACATCTTGATGCAGATCCGAGCTCTGTATCTGGAAAGATCCAGCTCTGTATCTCAACGTGAACATCGGAGGCTCAAGAAGGTGCGTCCCCTCCTAATACTCTCCCGCGTTGACTTCTCTGACTCGTTCTGCCGGTATACTGAGGGCGGCCAAGAGGTAATCCTTAAATTGGTCGTTGTATGGCTGGACGGCGAGCGCTCGTTGCATACAGTAGAGCCACGCATCACGCTCTGCATATCCAATCGCGAACTGTTTGTGGAACCCCGGAATGCTGATTGGGCCATAGTGTTGTTGAAAGAGCTTGGGGCCTCCAAGCCAGCCACACAGGAAATAGGTCAATTTTTTGCGCGACTCTGAGAGGTCAGGCGGGTGCATGTTTCTGATGGTTTCGGCTTCCGGCAGTGTATCCATATTCATGTAAAATGCATCAACTAATCGGGTTATCCCCGCCAGTTTTCCGGCCTCCTGGTAGGGGGTCGTACGGACGTCATCTTCCTGCTCATGAGGTGGCATAAATATTCGCGGGATATAGATGTTACGGTTTGGTATAGATGGGTAAGGTGTGAACGATGGCCTCGTGCGGTACCCCGTCGATCTCGACCGAGAGGACAGTGTCGGGTTTGCTGAAGTCACGCAGAGGAAATCCGAGCGCAATGACTTTATTGAGCTGAGGGGAGTGAGCGGCACTACTGATCCAGCCCACCTCACGATCGCCGCTATGGAGTTTAGCCCCATGCGGCGGTACGAGGGAGTCCTTGAGCACCAGTCCGACGAGTTTACGGCGGACGTTGCCGTATGTATCCATACGCGCGACAACTTCTTGTCCTGGATAGCACCCTTTATTCAGGCTGAAGGCTTTGCCTTCGAGGTTGGCCTCAGGCGGGACAATCTCTTCATTCAAATCGGGTCCGGCCTTGGGAATGCCGGCCTCCAGGCGCAGGGCTTCCCGTGCCTGACTTCCAATGGCTTTGATTCCAAATTTCGCTCCGGCCTGCATGGCATTGGTCCATGCAGTCGACACGCCGTCTATGGGGAGCAGCACTTCGACATCCGTTTCTCCCGTCTCTTCCGTACGCAACACGAGGGCGTGATGCCCTCCGATCTGCGCGGTAACAAAATCAACCGGTTTTAAGTCTGAGACTTCGACGCCGAAGGCTGATTGCACCACGTGAGCGGTTTTCGGCCCACTGATCAGCAACAGTCCCCAACTTTCGGCGCAGTTTTCAATCTTGGCCTTGGTGCCGTAGAGCAGGAATTTGCGCAGAGCCTGAAATGTCGTGTCTCCGATCTCACCAACGTCTTCCAGCATGACCGCTTCGGTCTGCAGATACAGGCGGAAGTACGTGAGCATCTTGCCCTTGTGGGTTAACAGGCTGGAATAGCGACCCTGGCCTGGTTGAAGCGGGAGAATGTCATTGCTGATGACGCTCTGCAGCCACTTCACGCGATCCTCGCCCGTTACTCTGATTTTGCCACGATGGGAAAGATCAGCCAGCCCCACGGCCTGACGGACGGCGCGGTGCTCGGCAGTGGCATCGCCATAATGGGCGGGCACTTCCCAGCCAGTGAGTTCCTGGAAGGTTGCCCCGAGTTGAATATGTTGTGTGTAAAGCCGGGATCGTTTCATCGATTACTCCTTCGACTTTCCGTCCGACACTGGTTACCGTGAGGCGGCGGCAAGGACTTCGTCCACGAGGTCTTTGGTTCGAGCAGAAAATTCATTGCGGGAGACGATCTTTGTGACTCCAAGCGCCTTGGCACGGTGCCAGGTCTCAACTTCTTCATGATTGGCAAAGGCCAGCGTCGGGATGGTTTCCAACCGAGGATCGGCTTTCAGCCGTTCCAACGCCTGAAAGGCATCGAGGGCCAGGTCGTTCATATTGAAGATGACCATGCCTGGGTCGACGGAAACAGCTTTGTCGACGATATCTTGCTGCACGCGGGCCTTCTCAATGTGATAATCGGTCTGCCGTAGTGCGTCCCGGACTTTGGTATAGAAGAAAAGGTCGGTGATGGCGACAAGAATGGTTGTTGGCATGGAGGTGTGATTTCAGTTTAGTGAGCTGATCAACCGTCCCAGCGCCTTCCTGGCGAGCGCATAGTTGGGGTCCAAGGTGAGGGCTTTTTTATACGAATCGATGGCCTCCGTCCAGTTTCCCTTGCGCTCGTACACGCGTCCGAGATTGAGGTGCGGATAGGCCGGGCTTTCGTAACGCTTGGCCTGCATCGCTTTCTGGAACCATGTAATGGCCTCGTCGAATTCGCCCTTCTCGATCAGATAGGCGCCGATGTCATTGTAGGGGTTGCCGAAGTCAGGATCCTGCGCGATGGCTTTGTGGCATTCTTCAATGGCGTCATCAAGTCGTCCCATGAAGCTGTACGTCCACCCCAAGAACGTGTAGGCCTCGGCAGTGGGATGGGAGGCGATCGACTTCCTATAAAGATTGACTGCCTCTTCGAGGTCACCCTTCATTTGCCGCTCAAAGGCCTGTTGAAACAGATCCCAGGCCTGGCGCTTATCCTCCTCGCGACCTTCACCCTGTAATAAAAAATCTTGCATGTCCATGGTCAGGCTATTGAAAAAAGTTACCAGGGTCGTGCTCGTTGCCGGATGATCCTTGTGATCAGACTGCCGGCCGCGTGGGGTGACTAGATTCGTTACTCCTGTTTCAGCTTCTTCTTAATCAATTCCGCGCCGTACCTGCCGGATAAGAGCATCGAGCCGAAGGCGGGCCCCATTCTCGGTGTGCCGTACACGGCGGCGACGGCTAAGCCGATGACAAAGCAATTTGGATACACCTCTCCAGTTCGGTCCATGACTTCTTCTTCAGATCGTGCAACCCACATGGCACCGTTTCCCGGAACCTTGTTGTAGAGGTTCCGCTTGTGCAAGAGCTCGACCACGACAGCATCATGGCCGGTTGCATCGACCACAATCTTGCTCTCAAGGGCGATGGGATCCACATGGATGATGTCATGACCAGCCATCTCGACGGTGGTGCTGTTGACGACGACCCCTTCCAACGAGCCGTCGTTGCGGAGGATCAGGTCCACCACTCTCGTCAGGTTCATCAGCTTGGCGCCGGCATTGTATGCTGCAGCGATCAGGGCACCGGTGGCATGCGGAGGATCAACCATGTACATCCCTTCGCATTCTTTGATCTTCTTGCAGGGCACGCCGATCTCTTCGAGGATTTCATTGGCCGGGTCACAGATGGTGGCCTTGTTCATGAGATACCCGCCTGACCAGAATCCACCACCCAGAGCCAGGCTTTGCTCGACAACCAGCGTTCGAAATCCCATTTTCGCCAGGTCATGCGCGCAGATAAGCCCGGATGGGCCTGCGCCGACGATGATCACGTCGCTCTCGATCAGCTGATCGAACTCTTTATAGTATTCCCGGGCGATCTGCCGGGTGATGTCCCGTTCACGCAAGGGGGCTGGTCGTGGTTTGGCCATGGGGCACTCCTTCAGCATCCGTCTTCTGTATTCATGCTAACGATAAATCTCAGAACCAGTCTTCTTAAATTCCTCGGCTTTCTCCTTCATGCCGATTTGAATCGCCTGTTGTTCGTCGATTTGCAATTGTGCGGCATAGTCGCGGACGTCTTGAGTGATCTTCATGGAGCAGAAGTGTGGGCCGCACATCGAACAGAAATGCGAAACCTTGGCGGCGTTGTCCGGGAGCGTTTCATCGTGGAATTGCTGCGCGGTCTCCGGATCAAGGGAAAGATTGAACTGATCTTCCCAGCGGAACTCGAAACGTGCTTTCGACAGGGCGTTGTCCCGCGCTTGGGCGCCGGGATGGCCTTTGGCCAAGTCGGCCGCGTGCGCGGCAATTTTATACGTGATGACGCCGGTCTTGACGTCTTCCCGGGTCGGTAAGCCCAAATGTTCCTTGGGGGTCACGTAGCAGAGCATAGCGCAGCCGTACCATCCGATCATGGCGGCCCCGATGCCGGACGTGATGTGGTCGTAGCCGGGCGCGATATCGGTCGTCAGCGGCCCCAGTGTGTAAAACGGCGCCTCATGGCAGGCCGCAAGCTGCTTTTCCATGTTGGCCTGAATCATGTGCATGGGAACGTGACCGGGGCCTTCGATCATGACCTGCACATCGTGCCTCCACGCAATCTTGGTCAGTTCGCCCAATGTATCGAGTTCGGCGAACTGCGCGTCGTCGTTGGCGTCGGCGATCGATCCCGGCCGGAGCCCGTCGCCTAAACTGAAGGCGACATCGTAGGCCTTCATGATCTCGCAGATCTCTTCGAAGTGGGTGTAGGCGAAGTTCTCCTGATGATGGGCCAGGCACCATTTCGCGTGGATCGATCCGCCGCGCGACACAATGCCGGTCGTTCGTTTGGCGGTTAGGGGCACATAGGCCAGGCGTACGCCGGCGTGAATCGTGAAGTAATCGACGCCCTGTTCGGCCTGTTCGATCAGCGTGTCACGGAACATTTCCCACGTCAGGTCTTCTGCCTTGCCGTTCACCTTTTCGAGCGCCTGATAGATCGGCACCGTTCCGATCGGCACGGGTGAATTGCGGATGATCCATTCCCGTGTTTCGTGAATGTTCTTGCCCGTCGACAAATCCATGACGGTATCAGCGCCCCATCGGGTGGACCAAATCATCTTCTCGACTTCCTCCTCGATGGAGGAGGCAACGGCGGAATTGCCGATGTTCGAGTTGATCTTCACCAGAAAGTTGCGGCCGATGATCATCGGCTCGCTTTCGGGATGATTGATGTTGGACGGGATGATCGCGCGGCCGCGGGCGACCTCATCACGCACAAACTCCGGCGTAATGACCCGAGGAATGTTGGCGCCCCAAGAGAAGCCCGGGTGTTGTGTCACGCCACCACCATGACCGTGTTGCGACGCCGTCTCGAATGCCGCTTGGCGAGATTGGTTCTCGCGGATGGCGATAAATTCCATCTCCGGAGTCACGATGCCTTTCCGGGCATAATGCAACTGCGTGACGTTCATACCCGGTTTTGCCCTCAAGGGCTTGCGGATATGTTGAAACCGGAGTTCGGCCAGCTTTGGGTCGGTCGCGCGCATGCGGCCGTAGGTCGAACTCACCTCAGGAAGTTCCTCAACGTCCTGCCGGCTCAGCACCCAGGTTCGCCGTAACGGGGTGAGGCCCTGACGAACATCGATCGCCATGGAGGGATCGGTATAGGGACCTGAGGTGTCGTACACGATCACGGAGGCGTTAGAAGATTTCGTTCCGTCCGGTCCTTTGGTGGGAGTGAGGGAGATTTCTCGCATCGGTACACGGACGCCGCGCTGAGCGCCGTCCACATGGACTTTTCGCGATGCAGGGAAGGGCGTCGTGGTCAAGGGAGAAGACGGAATGGTCGTCTCAGTCCCGTTGACGGATCCGTTCGTATCGGTAGGGATGCTCATAGTGAGATCCTTTCGTAAGTGGCCGAATCTGTGAGGCCAAATGCTTGCAGCACCTGCCGCCAATAAAAAAAGCCGCTTTCCCGGGAGTAGGGAACGCGGCTGAATCCTCACAAGATCCGCTGTCGTCCGGCTTCCCTACGCTGGTATTACCCAGGTCAGGTTGTGAGGGTCGTCCGATTCGTTCGGACTCTCAGCCTCCAGGCACCCCTAGCTCTAACTACTGGTGCTGATCGTAGTCCTCGGAGATGAGCGAAGTCAATCGGCTATTAGCCCCATTCCGTCTACTATCCTTTGGGGCGGCTGACTAGGACTTTTCCTCGTTGGACCCCTTCGTTGATTGTACGGGGAGCCTATCGTAGAATGACATTCCTTTTCATTCGGAGGAAGGTGTGACAGCTACTGCGACATTACCCAGACCAATCATCGAATACCAAGCGCTATCGACGGAAGAATTGTACCGCCGAACAGTGGCGGCCAAGCAGGTGCTCGGTGAACGGGTCATGATCTTAGGCCATAATTACCAGCGGGATGAAGTGATTCAGCATGCTGATTTCCGCGGTGATTCGCTCTTGCTCGCCAAGCTGGCCGCCGAACGGTCCGAGCGACCCTACATCGTCTTTTGCGGCGTGCATTTTATGGCCGAGACGGCGGACATCCTCAGCCGTTCTCAACAAACGGTGATTCTGCCTGATATGGCCGCCGGTTGTTCGATGGCCGATATGGCGGCGATCGAGCAGGTGGACCAGTGCTGGGAAGCGTTGGGACGCGTGGTTCCTGTGGAAGAGACCGTGATGCCGGCGGTGTATGTGAACTCTGCGGCGGTGCTCAAAGCATTTTGCGGCGAACATGGAGGGATCACGTGCACGTCTTCCAATGCCAAAGCCGTGATCGAATGGTGTTGGGCCAGGCGAGAAAAAATACTTTTCTTTCCCGATGAACACTTGGGCCGCAATACGGCGAATAAGATGGGCATTCCTCGAGACCAAATGATCGTATGGGACCCTTACCAGCCGAACGGCGGGAATACCAAGGACGCCATCAAGCGAGCCAAATTGATTCTCTGGAAGGGCCATTGCAGCGTTCACCAGATGTTCCAACCCGTCCACGTGGATCACTTTCGCAAACAGTTTCCGGACGGCAAGGTCATCGTTCACCCTGAGTGCCATGAAAATGTTGTGAACAAGGCGGATCTCATCGGATCCACCGAGTTCATCATTCGCACGGTTACCGCCGCACCAGCCGGCACAACGTGGGCGGTCGGTACGGAACTGAATCTTGTGAATCGATTGAAGCACGAACTCACCGACAAAAAAGTGTTCTTCCTCTCATCCACGGTCTGCCAATGCGCCACCATGTTCCGGATCGATGCGGCACATCTCTGCTGGGCCATGGAGAATCTGGCGGAAGGGCAGGTTGTCAACCACATCGTGGTGGCGGAGGATGACAAGCGCTGGGCGAAGGTCGCGCTGGACCGCATGATGGCCGTCAGTTAAGACTGGTGCCTCCCCCCTCCGTTCCGGTATATTCCCTCAATTCTGTATGATTACCTGATGAGTGATTTGGATCCCATCGTCTATGGACTATAAGTCGACACTCAACCTTCCCAAAACCGATTTCCCGATGAAGGCCAACTTGCCGCAGCGGGAACCTGAGATGCTGGCCTGGTGGGAGCAACAGAAGCTCTATGACCGGATCCAAGCGATAGGCACGGGACGGCCTCGGTACGTACTCCACGACGGTCCTCCGTATGCGAACGGCAGAATTCATATCGGACATGCTCTCAACAAAATTCTGAAAGATATCATCGTGAAGTCGAAGACAATGGCAGGCTTCCATGCGCCCTATGTGCCGGGATGGGACTGCCACGGATTGCCGATTGAGCATCAAGTCATGAAGGAATTGGGTGACAAGAAAAAGGACTTAGATGTGTCGGCGATTCGTCGACTCTGCCGTGAGTATGCCGAACGATACGTCAACATCCAGCGAGAGGAGTTCAAGCGACTCGGGGTGCTGGGAGAATGGGATCGCCCGTACCTCACCATGACCCCTGGCTATGAAGCGACGATCATTCGCGAGTTCGGGAAATTTGTCGAGCACGGAGGGGTGTATAAGGGCCTCAAGCCCGTACTCTGGTGCACCCACGATCAAACGGCGCTGGCGGAAGCGGAAGTCGAGTATGATGACCACACCTCGCCGTCGATCTATGTGAAATTTCCGGTCGTCACCTCGCCCCTCGTTTTGGCACAGGCCTTTCCCGGGATCTCCTTTCCGGAAGGAATGAAGCTGGTCTCCGTCGTCATCTGGACGACAACACCCTGGACCTTACCGGCCAATCAAGCGGTCTGCCTCCACCGCGATTTCGACTATGCCTTCGTCCAAGTCGGTGAGGAGCTGTTGATTGTGGCGGAGAAACTTCTGGAGAGCGTTGCCAAGTCCTGTGGGCTCACTGATTATCGCGTGGTGGGGGTAAAGAAAGGCGGAGAAGGATTTGAGGGGTTGGAGACGCAACGTCCACTTTCCACCGGCTTATCACCCATCCTACTCGGAGACTTTGTAACCCTCGAGCAGGGAACCGGCTGCGTACACATCGCGCCTGGACATGGCATGGAGGACTATCTTCTCGTGCTGGAACACAACGCCAAGGCGTCACCAGGTGAACGACTCGAAATTCTGGCGCCGGTCGACAATGGCGGGCGATTCACGCCGGTCGTGAAGGAATTCGCCGGACAGCATGTCTTGAAGGCGAATCCAAAGATTGTCGAATACCTCCAGGCGAATGGGCGTTTGCTCGGTCATGGCTCGTTGAACCACTCCTATCCGCACTGTTGGCGGTGCAAGAATCCGGTGATCTTTCGTGCGACCGAGCAGTGGTTCGTCTCCATGGAGACGAATGATTTGCGAAGGGAGACACTGGCGGAGATCGAACGGGTCCGGTGGATCCCGAGTTATGGTCGCGACCGGATCTTCGGCATGATCGAAAACCGTCCGGACTGGTGTCTTTCGCGCCAGCGCGTGTGGGGTGTGCCGATTCCAGGGTTTACGTGTCATACCTGTCATCATGTCCTTGCCGACCCTGTTGTGATTGAGCATGTGGCAGCGTTGGTGGAATCGAAGGGTGCGGATGTCTGGTTCGAACGATCCGCGCTTGATTTGTTACCCGCCGGAACGACGTGTCCGAAGTGCGGGGGAGCCAAGTTTGAAAAAGAACGCGATATTCTCGATGTGTGGTTTGAGTCAGGGGTCAGCTATGCTGCGGTGGCGAAACCGAAGAGATGGTGGCCGGCTGATTTGTATCTTGAAGGTTCCGACCAACATCGCGGGTGGTTTCATAGCGCCCTGCTGGCTGGAATCACAACCGATCATCGGGCGCCCTATCAGGCGGTATTGACCCATGGCTTCGTCGTGGACGGGCAGGGCAAGAAGATGTCCAAGTCGGCCGGCAATGTCGTCGCGCCCCAGGACGTCATCAAACAGTCGGGCGCAGAAATCCTCCGCTTGTGGGTGGCGGCTCAAGACTATCGTGAGGATCTCCGCATTTCGCAGGAGATTCTGAATCATCTGATCGAGGCCTATCGGAAGATCCGCAACACGTCCCGATTCTTACTGAGCAATCTGTACGATTTCGATCCGGCTGCGCATCGTGTTCCCTACGGCCAGTTACCCGAGTTGGACCGTTGGGCACTGCTGCGTCTTGGTGGACTGATTACCAAGGTACGGCAAGCGTATGAAAATTTCGAGTTCCACACGATCTTCCATGCCCTGAACAATTTTTGCGCGGTCGACCTCAGTGCCGTGTATCTCGACATTCTCAAGGATCGACTCTATACCTTCCGCGCCGACTCACCTTTGAGGCGAGGGTCACAGACCGTCCTGTTTGAAGTCGCGGTGACGCTGTCAAAACTCATGGCGCCGGTATTGAGTTTCACGGCGGAAGAAATCTGGCGGACGCTGGCCGCGCAGGTGCCCGGAGGGATGGAAACCACGAGCGTGCATCTCGCCTGGTTTCCCGAGCCGGATCCGGCTTGGGCCGATGCGAGGCTGGCGGAACGGTGGGAGCGACTGCTGAAATATCGTGCGCAGGTCCAAGGAGTTTTGGAGGAACGGCGGCGCGAGAAAGTCATTGGCTCTTCGCTCGAAGCGCATGTTCATCTCACCACCGATGTGCCGACCGGTCAGTGGCTGGATATCTCGCCAGAGGATTTGGGCGCTTTGTTTATCGTCTCGCAGGTGACCGTCGATCAACGGCCCGATGCCACGTCCGATCTCGCCGTCTCCGTAACCAAGTCGACGCATGGCAAATGCGAGCGCTGCTGGAATTACCGGCCCGCAGTCGGGACCTTCCCCGACCATCCTACCCTCTGTGACCGGTGTCTGGAGGCAATCCGTTGAGCGGCCTTATCTTGCGGAATCTGGCCTTGGCGTCGGTGACCGGCAGCATCATTTTCCTGGATCAACTGACGAAACAGCAGATCATGAAAACCATGCGGCTACATGAATCGATCCCCATCATCCCCAATCTCTTCAGTTTGACGTATATTCGAAATCCCGGTGCGGCATTCGGTTTGCTGGCCGGGAGCAGCAACGCGTTTCGGATGGTCTTCTTTGGGTTGACGTCGATTTTTGCCCTTGGCCTGCTGGGCACGATTCTGCTGCGGATGCCGGAAGAGGATTGGATGGGGCGTGTCAGTGTTGCAGGAATTCTCGGCGGCGCGATCGGGAACCTGATCGACCGGCTGCGTTTTGGAGAAGTGATCGACTTTCTGGATGTCTATATCGACAACTACCACTGGCCTGCGTTCAATGTGGCGGATTCTGCGATTACCATCGGGGTGATCGTCCTCATCATTCACTTCGCCTTTGAGAAACGAGCCGATCCTCCTACAGCGTCGGAGACCTCGTCCGTTCCCTAACACGTGAAGCGTTTGCCCCTTTCAACGAAATACCCGATTCGAACGACCACCCGTGAGTGCGATACTCGCTAGGCCGGCATGCGGACGATAAATCCGCCTTTTTCTTTGGCTTGTTTCTGCTGCTCCGCTGAGAACATGAACAGTGGTTCGCTGTGACAGAATTGGCATTCTCTCGTGGTCACCGTCGCACTCGGTTCTCCGATGCTGATGAGGTATTCCTGAGCGAGCTTGAGGGCGGTGGCTTCATCGGTCGTCATCACATCGAAGTGAATGCGACCGCTCTTGCCGTTGACCCACGTATCGTAGACATGAATCGTATCCGAAGACATGAACAACTCCTTTCAGCGGACGACCAATAAAACTACAACTCCGAGGATAATACGATAGTAGGCAAAGACGCGCAAGGTATGGCGTTGGACATAGGTCAAAAACGCGGCGATGACCGCCCAAGCCACCAGAAATGAGATAACCATGCCGAGGCCGAGCGCCAGAAAATCCTGCTCGGTGAATGTACCTCGTGCCTTCCACGTTTCGTAGACCGTCGCTGCGATGATGGTTGGAAGGGCGAGAAAAAAGGAATACTCCGTGGCAACTTTACGATCCAACCCAGCGAGCAGGCCTCCGATGATGGTTGAGCCGGACCGAGACATCCCGGGAATCAGGGAGGCGCATTGTGCCAGACCGATCCAGAATGCGTGGACTGCCGACACCTGATCCAGACTCTTCGCGCGGGTGGTTCGTGTCGTGGCTTCAACGATGAGAATGATGATGCCACCGAGAATCGATGTCAACGCCACCGTCAGAGGGGTGAACAAATAGGATTTGATCCATCCGTGAGCCATCAGACCGAGTATGGCAGCGGGCAGGAAGGCGATGCCTAATCCGAGCAGGAACCATAAGTTTGGATGACTTTGCATCGAAATCTTGAGGCGGTGGGTCAACGCGACAGCCGGCTGGTTTTGAGAGAACGATCGCAATGTTTTCTGTTCCTCCCAAGCGCCCGTGAGAAGCCGTCCGATTTTTTCCCGTTCGAATACGATGACGGCCAGAATCGCGCCCAACTGGATGGAGATCTCCGCGTTTGCGGCCACGTCGCCGGTGAAACCGAGGGCATGGCCGACCAGAATAAGATGTCCGGTTGATGAAACGGGAAGAAACTCAGTCAGTCCTTCGACGACTCCAAGAATCACTGCAAGCGCCGGACCCCATTCGTTCATGCGTACACCACTCCTGGAATAGTAGGGCGGAGGTTTCAATCCCCATAGCTGTGTCTGCTAGAATGTGAGCGATAATCACAGAGCGACGCTGATCCGTCAAGCGCCGGATGGTTTGTTCTCATCTGTGAATCGGCGGGAGGGCTTCGCACAAAAGCAATTATGTTGACAACGTCCGGGTGTTGGCATACACACAGAGAAGGTAAACGAAAAAAACGACTTTCACATTCGGATGGAAGTGAAGATCCAGATGAAGCGCAGTCAAGTCGTAGGATTTGATGGAGGGAGGATCGCATGAGACGCGAGTGGACGGCGATATTGTTGGTTGGAGCGGTGTTAACCACGGGTTGCGTATCCAACAAGAAATACCAAGAGGCGTTGGCCGAATCGGACAATGCCAAAATGGAGCTGGAGAAGGCTCGCCAACAGAAAAATGCCATGGAGCAACAAGTTCGAACGCTCAAAGAAATGAATGTAAAGTTCGGCAATGAAGCCCAGGCGGCTCGGGACGAACTCCAGCGCATTGAGCATGGGCGTGACACGGAGCGAGGCACGGTCGAAGGAAGGACGAAGGAGCTGGAAGACAAGGTCAAGGCGTTATCGGCGCAGAATAGAAATGTACGGCAGGAGTATCAGGACGTGAAGCGTCATAACGATACGCTGAAGTCGTTGGTGGCTCGCTATCAGAAAGAGCTCAAAGACCGCTCTCAGTCGGGATCGTCGGGACAGACAGCAACGCTGACCCCAAGCCAGGCACCATCTGGAACCGCTCCTGCAACGGTTCCAGCCGCTCCAGTCGCTTCCGCGGCGATGAACATCAATAAGGTGTCAGCGAGCGACATGATTCTCTTCTTGGGACTGAAACAAGACGAAGCCGATCGAATCGTGAACAATCGTCCCTATCGCGTGAAGGGCGAATTGGTGGCGAAGAATGTCGTCCCCAAAGAAACCTTCGACTTGATCAAGGATCGAATCTCGGTTAATCCATAGATCGCGCGATAGATTCCACGGACATGGAAAAGGCCGTTCTCCTCGCGGAGAACGGCCTTTTTGTTTGGAAAGACTGTACGCGCTTCCCAGTTCAGTGTCGTCAACTCGTCAAGCTCCGGCCCGAAACAAGGTCGCCGAAGGATCGAAAATTCAGGTTCAAACCTGTGCAAACCTCCACCTGGCGGTCGAAGCGGTTCTTCGTGCGGATCATTCGGCTAAGCGTCTGGAATCCGACCCGGCCCCAGGCGGGCAGGTGGAAAACCGACAGCGGGTAGTCTGTTCCAAAGAGCAACCGAGCTTGAATCTCCGGGTGGTGCCTGAGGTGTAGAAGCATTTTCAAGCGATGGGGTTGGGTGAGGGCTGAAATGTCGGCATAGAAATGTGGATAACGCCCGCACAATTCTCGTAAGGCCGGAACGAATTTTTCATAAAACATGAGGCCGTAACTGCAGGCATGAGCGGCAATGACGGTCACGCCTTCGTCCAGGGCCAGGCGGAGCCGAGAGGGATCTCCGAGTGATTGGTCCTTGCCGATCAAGCTGAATTCGTAGCCGACATGGCTCAAGAAGGGTAAGCGGCGTTGCGCCAGTGCCCGATAAAAAGGTTTATATCGCTCGTCAGCCGGGTCGAAGTGCTGGGCATTCGGTAGGACTTTGATCAGGACGGCGCCGGCATCGGCGCAGCGATGGACTTCGTCGATCGCGTCTTCCCTTTGCGGGTTGATCGACGGGCCGGCCAAAAAGACATCGGGGTAGGTCTGCACTACCTTGAACACGTAATCGTTGTTGACGAGAAAGTCGGTGTGCTGGCGATTGAGCAATCCGGTGTGATCGTAGAATCCGTCCATGCCGAGCAGGACCGCCTTTGAGACATGCCGTGAAGCGCGTAATTCCGAGAGAAGGTGATCGAGGTATTGCTGATTGGCCGCCCGTGGGTGGGCGGGAGAGAGGTCGTGTTTCCACAAGAGAAATCGAAAGAGCGGGCTGCGAAGCAGCTTCGGCGAGATGAAACAGCCGTTGTCGCCATCCGGCAATGCCGCAAGATGGACATGGCAATCGATGAGTGATTTCTGAACCGTATCTGGTGAGGCGTCGTGCGTGGAGTCTGGTTCGGAGAGAGGCATCAGTTCGCCGAGCTATCCTATCGCTGGGTTCGTAGTCTGCACGAAACCTTTCGCGAAATACGACTCATGCGCCCTGCCCTTGGAGTCGTTCCGTCGCGATGCGCTTCACGCCCCGCAGATCCAGCTTGCCGGTGCCGAGCACCGGCAGAGCGTCGACTTTGACGAACTGGCTCCGAGAGGGGATGAACAGATTGGGAAGGCCGCTCGCCGATGCTTTTGCAAGAATGCCAGGAATCCGATCATCGTCAAGCGTGTGAAGCACGGCCAGCCGTTCCCCCTTTTTCTCGTCTGGAAGACCGGTCACGGCGAAGACCTGGGTGTCTGCTCCGGCTGCCTGGTGCAAAGCCTCTTCGACCTTTCCATGCGGGACCATCTCACCTCCGATTTTTGAGAAACGCGAAAGCCGGTCGGTGATTGTCAAAAATCCATCTTCATCCAAAGAAGCGATATCCCCGGTGATGTACCATCCGTCCCGCATCGCCTGGGTCGTGAGGTCTTCTCGCCCGAGATAGCCGCTCATCACGTTGGGGCCTTTTACGAGCAACATACCGGGAGCTCCGGTCGGCAACGGAGCGTAGGTGTCTGGATCGACGATTTGGAGGGACACACCGGGGAGCGGCTGGCCGACGGTGCCGCGGCGAGACGCCGGTTGATAGTAACCGGCGGCGCGGAAGTCCGGGCAATTGACGGCAATGACGGGAGCACACTCTGTGACGCCATAGCCTTCGATCGGGCCGATGCCGAACCTGTCTTCGACGGCTTCGGCGAGCCGAGCCGACAGTTTTTCCGCCCCGGTGAGGATGACGCGCACCGAGCTGAACTGTTCCGGCGTGCAGCGGCGGGAGTAGAGTTGCAGGAACGTGGGCGTGGTGACGATGAACGTGATCCGATGCCGTCGAATGATCTCACCGATTGCCGCTACGTCGAGGGGCGAAGGGTGAAAGATCATTGCAGCATTGTTGGACATCACGAACCAGAACACCATATATCCGAATGAATGGAAGAACGGAAGGATACCGAGGACCCGTTCGCCCTGATAGAAATGGAGCACCTGCGTGGCGCCTTGACTGTTGGCATCGATGTTGAAGTGCGACAGCATGACCCCTTTCGGCTCTCCGGTGCTGCCGCTGCTGAAGATGATCGTGGCCATGCTGCCGGGGGTGAGTGGGGTTGTCTGCCCGCAGGCGCGTTCAATGAGACGGCATGGCGCGAACAGAGCCAGCAGGGCAGCCAGCGCTTTCTGGCCGGCTCCGATCGTCTTAGCCAGGTCTTCCAGCCAGATCACCGACGGGCCGTCCGGCAGTTCGAGTTTGGCTTTTTCAACGAAGATGCGGCTCGTGACGAGAGTGCGCAGACCCGCAAGTTCCACGGCAGCCTCTAGACCGGATTTCCCGACCGTGTAGTTCAGGTTCACGATGGTCTTGCCGCAGAGGGGCGCGGCGACATTCACCAGCGCTGCGGCGACCGTGGGTGGCAGCAGGACACCCACCCGCTGTTGGTCCCTCCAATACGGCCGCAGCGTCCGCGCAAGCACGATTGATCCGATAAGTGCTTGTAAGGATGAAACATGGGGGCGATTGTGGTCGGCCATGGCCAGGCGGAAAGGATAACGACGCATCGAGCGGATAAATTCGCGGTGCAGGGGCCGCCGGCTGGGTTTCCTAAGCTGCCAGGCGGCTTCGCCGAGTTCACGAATCTTGTCGCGGAGTGCTTGCGCCGAGGTATCCGGCGGCAGTGGTGCGCCGAACGAAACGGTGAGGGGGTACGGAATCTGTTCCGGCATTTTCCAGAGAAAGCGGCCGTGATTGAAGCTGAAGATGCTGCCCCACACGCGGTCCAAATGAACGGGAATGATGGGAACGGTTCGGCCCTTCATGATTCGTTCGAATCCCCGTCGAAACGGCAAGAGCGTTCCGGTGCGCGTGATCTGGCCCTCGGGAAAAATGCAGACGAGAGATCCATTGTCCACCGCAGTACCGGCTTCGCGGAGCGCCCGCAGAATCACACGCAACCCCCCGTGCGAGGAAATCGGAATGACGCCGAGCGACTTCATGAACGGTTTGAAGATCGGCTGTTCGGCGTATTGCGAATCAACGACGAAACGCACAGGGCGATCCAGACTGGCGATCAGCAGCATCCCGTCGATAAAGGAGACGTGATTCGGAACGAGAAGCGCCCCGCCGGATTGAGGAACATGAGACTGACCGATGATGCGAAGCCGATAGAGGGTGTTCGTGAGAATGACCAGTACCAGCCGAATGAACGTGTCAGGCAAGAACCAGAGCGCCCACCCGATCCCACCCAAGGTCATTGCGGCGGCGGCCAAGAAAATGCCGGTTGTCGAAAGGCCGGCGTTGGCCATGGAACCGCCTGCCAGTGATCCCAACAGAATGCCGGTGAAGACGCACGTGTTGGAGAACGAAATGACCGCCCCGCGCCGATCGGATGGGGACTTCCATTGAAGGATCGCGTTCAACGGAACGAAGATGAATGAACTGGCAACTCCCAGCGCTGCCATCAAGAGGAACATGCCTGTCAACGCAGGCGCCAGGATGCCAAGCGACAGTAGTGTGACGAACACGCCGATGGCGCCCAAAGGGATCAGTCCGTATTCGACTCGGTTACGGGAAACTCGTCCAACCAACATTGCGCCGACCCCGATACCCACCGACAAGATAGTGAGGGGAAGGCCCGCCATCGCATCGGACAGATGCAAGACGGCTTTGGCGTAGACGATCACGTTCTGTCCGAATAGGCTCGCAATCGTCCAGAACATGATTTCCATCGGAATGGCCATGCGCAGCATACGTTCCGATTGAATCGCGGCCCATGCACCTCGGATCGTGACCCCTATGCCTCCGGCTGCGCGGGCAGGCGGCACGTGTGGAATCGAAAAGGCGGTTGCAAGGCCGATGACCGAGAGACCGGTCAAAGCCAGCGGAGCCAGCCAAGTGTGATCCCCGGCGACGTGGAGTAGGAATCCTCCGGCCGCGGTCCCCGTCAAAATGGCCGTGAAAGTCCACATCTCCAGGAGGCCGTTGCCGACAGCCAGCCGCTCATGCGGGATCAATTCGGGAAGGATCCCGTATTTAGAAGGACTAAACAGGGCACTGTGTACCCCCATACCGCATAAGACGACCAACGGCAGGACGCCTCCGGCGGGATTCAGCCAGAGTGCGACTGTGCCGGCAGCCATGAGGAGCACCTCGACGATTTTGATAGCGATGATGACCGTCCGCTTGCTCACGCGATCGGCCAGTGTGCCTCCGACAAGTGAGAGGAGCACCAACGGCAGGGTGAAAATGACAAATGCCATTGCGGTCTGCGTCTGTGCGACGGTTTCCAGTTCAGGCCCTTGCGCCATGCCGGCCGTGGCTTGGCGAATGGCGAGCAAGGCAACCATGAGTTTCCACGCGTTATCGTTGAAGGCCCCGCAGAATTGGGCGATCAGGAGACCCCGAAGGGGATGTGAAAGAGATTGAGTGTCAGAACCGGCCGAGGTGGTCATCCGTGCAGTCTATTTTGCCCGATTGTTGATGTTTGGGGAAATAGGGAGCCCTTCCAGTTCCATGATGCGCAGCGCATTCGTGGTGGGGCAAGGACCCGGTCGGAGCCGATAATCGAACTCGAGTGCGCCGGCCGACACGGTTTCCTGGAAGTGTGCATTGATGAGTCTCGGCACCACAGGCTCCAATTCCGCCAACTCGAGATCATGGGTGCTCACGAGGCCGAAGCCATTCCCTTGTGACAGTTCGGTGATATAGGCCTGGCTGCCGATGAGCCGTTCCCGGTTGTTGGTGCCTTTGAATATTTCATCAATCAAGAACAGCACAGGTGGCGCGGGTATTTCTTTGGTGGCATCGAGGATCGTTTTCAGGCGTTTGACCTCGGCATAAAAGAACGACAGACCGGCATCGAGCGAGTCATCGACGCGGATGCAACAGGCCAAGCGGCTCCAGGTCCATTCAAACGAGTGTGCGCAGACTGGACCTCCGGCTTGCGCCAGACAAAGGTTGATACCGATCGTTCGCAGGAAGGTGCTCTTGCCGGACATGTTTGAGCCCGTGATCAAGTGGATCGAGCCGAGCTCCGTCAGATGAACGTCGTTTGCCACGCGGGTTTTGGCGGGGAGAAGCGGGTGTCCGAGCTGGTTTGCATGGAGAGCCGGAGGCGTGCCGTTCAGTTCGGCGGTTGTGACAAGCGGGGTGGGCCATGCATAGTCGGAATGAAGATGGGCGAACGTTGCTAATGCCGACGCGGCTTCGACTTCAGCTAAACAGTCAAGCCAATGAGGAAGGGCATCCTTGATCTCGTGCTGGACCTGAATCAGTTGCCGGGTGAACCACAGATCCCACGGACACAGGGCGTTGACCGCCAGATGAACAAGGGGGTGAGCCTTGATGCTGATCGCATGGAGCGTGCGAGCCGCGCGGTTGAGGTGCTGGGTGGGACTGGCCGCATCGATCGTAGTCGTCCACGTTGAAGCGAGGGCCGTGTCCCGCCGTTTTGCATGGCGCTCGATGTAGCCGAGAACCGTGGCCAGCCGCTCGGTTTCATGATGAAGTCCGACGGCATGCTCCAGCAACTCTTCCCCTTGATCGGTCATGAAGTAGATCAGCACATAGGCCGCGAACGAAAACATCCAATAGCCGGGGAGCCGGCCGAACATTGTGGCGAAGGCGAAACCTATGGTTGTCAGGGCGAGCAGGCTTTGGACGGCAAGAAATGTGTTCAAGTGGGGCAAGCCGACCGGATGTTCAAGCACCGCGGCCAACCGCCTGCCGTTGATTTCTTGGTCTCCGGTCAGTTTGGCCTCGAGCGCCAGACGGTCACGAAACAAGGAGCGTGACGCCAGTTCTCGCACCAACGACTGCCGCGTGTGCCACTGTGATGGAATGGGAGGTTGATCCAACAGCCAATGATGCAGGCGCTCTCTGCCATGGTCCGAGACGGTCGTGTCGAGGAGATGCGTCAGAGAGTGGGCGCCGAAGAGATCCAGGTCGGCAGCATACGGGTGAGCCTTTGGAGTTTCGCCCGGCCTAGGAGGAATTGCGGCCCAGTCCAGCGCCATCCGCGCCACATGCGTCAGCTTGATCTGTTTCCATTGACGAAGCCGGTGAATCCGGGTTTCCACCTTGTTATGATACGCGGCGACGGTGACGAAGATGGCCAGGAACACTCCAAGGGCCAGGTTGCCGCTGTGATACCAATCGAGCTTATAGAGGGTGATCGTGACGACTAGGCCGATGAGGAAAATGGCCAGCCGCCATCGCGTGAAGGTGGCGCTGGTTCTGGTTCCTCGAGCAATGCGCCGGTCGGCCAACCGGACCATCGTCTCGATCTGGGCGATACGCGAGTGAGCCATGACAGCGACCTTACTGGGAACGGGTCGGGGACGTCAAATACCAATGTGAATCTCAGGATCTTGTAGGCTTGCGTTGGAAGGACGATCTATCAGGTTTCATCAACCACGAAATGGCCATGCCCAACGATTGGATTGACGTTTGTATCCACGAGTGCGTCGACGCGGGGGAGCTGCTCAGTCGACTCGATGATCCGAGCCTCCGAGGCGCATGGGAGGATGAGGGGGCGGTCCATCTCTATTGGCCGGAAGACCAGTGGAACGAGGATCGGCTCGCTTCGATTCGTCTGGTACTTGCCGACCTTGCACCATCGATCGGGGATATTCCGCTCTCTGTGCGACAGGTGCCGGCTCAGGATTGGAACGAGGTATGGGCTCGCTCAGTGAGGCCACTTCACATCGGCCGACTGGTCATTCGTCCGAGCTGGGAGCCAGTCGTATTGATGGCGAACGATATCGACATCGTGCTCGATCCGAAGCAGGCGTTCGGCACCGGCCACCATGCGACCACTCGGATGTTGCTCGAATGGTTGCAGAAGGAGATACATGGCGGAGAGCGGGTTTTGGATGTGGGCGCCGGCAGCGCTATCTTAGCCATGGCGGCGGTCAAGCTCGGTGCCGCATCGGCCATCGGGGTTGAACATGATGCGGTTGCGGTGGAGTGTGCAAGGGAGTATCTCGGGTTGAATCATGTGGACGATCGGATCGACATCATGACGGGCACGATGGACGATCTGCCGGAGGAGAAGCGACGGATTGCCGATCTGGTGCTTGCTAATCTCGACCGGCAAACGATCTTGGATCTCGCCGGCGATGTGGTAAGCTCGGCGTCGGAAGGAGCACGCATACTGGTCTCCGGTATTCTCGTCGAGCAGCAGGATGAGATCGTCGATCGATTCGCCAATCTTGGCTTGGCGTGCTCGGAACGGCGCCAGGAAGAGGGGTGGGTGGCGATGAAATTTCTCAGACCTGAATCCTGCGACGGAGAGGCCTGATGGCGACCAGGCCGCCGTATCCACATGTCCATCAGATCAATGTCTCCGACGGAGGAGTTCCGAAGCTTCCCGTTTGGGAAGCAAAAGTGGGCGAACACGGGTTGGATGGCGATCGGCAGCGGAATCTCAAGGTTCACGGCGGACCCGACCGGGCCGTCTGTCTATTTTCGCTGGAGCTTATCGAACAGCTTCAAGAAGAAGGTCATCCGATCGACCCCGGATCGTCCGGCGAAAACCTGACGCTGTCCGGCCTGGATTGGGAGCTGGTACGGCCGGGTGTGCGATTGACGATCGGTCCCGAGATTCAACTCGAAGTCACGAGCTATACGACTCCCTGCAGTCACAATCGGCTGTGGTTTAGGGACGAGGATTTCTCGCGCATTTCGCAGAAGTTAAACCCTGGCTGGAGTCGTGTCTATGCGAGGGTGTTGCAAGGAGGGATTGTCCGACCGGGAGATGCAGTGACCGTGGAATCATGAAGTGACGGGGAGTTCGTAAGATTTCTTGCGAACATGCTTTACGGATGACGGGGGATGAGGATGATGAATCGAATACTCGAACCGGAAGTAATGGACGATCCCAAGCAGGCGGAAGCCTATGCGCGTGCCGACTTTGCCGAAGAGAATCAAGGATTCGTCGATCGATTCAAGGAATACTTCCCGGAGTTTTCGCAAGGCCGTGTTTTGGATCTCGGCTGCGGCCCTGCCGACATCCCGATCCGGTTTGCTAGACTGTATCCGGCCTGCCGGATCATCGGGGTTGATGCCTCGGCGCCGATGATCCAGTTAGGCGAACAGGCAGTGAAGCAAGTTGACTTGACCGATCGCATTACGCTGCGTTGCGAACGACTCGATGCCGTAGCTGGAGCCAATATTGCCGATGCAGCGATCTCCAATAGCTTGCTGCACCATCTGCCCAACCCCCTGCAGTTTTGGCAAAAACTTCGGCAACTCGTGAAGCCGGGCTCCCCGGTACTCGTGATGGATCTGCTCCGCCCGGAATCGCCGGAAGCTGCGCAAGCCATTGTGGACCAGTACGCCGCCAATGAACCGGATATCTTACGCCGCGATTTCTACAACTCGCTGCTCGCGGCTTTTACGGAGGATGAGATCGGTTCACAGCTGGCGCGCATGAATCTCACACGATTGCTGATCGACATCCCCGACGACCGCCACTGGGTGGTCGGCGGCATCATTTATTGACCAAAACCATTTATGGGATTTGCATAAACATAGCTGGCCGATGCGAGGTAGCGATTCGCTGGCAGGGAACGAGCTGTGGCGGTGTCACGTATTGGGCAATGAAATTGTATGTTCTGCCCGTACGGCGTGTTTGTGAAAACCTTCGACAAGGTACGTTTCTCTCACTGCTTCTCCTTCTCGCTCTCCTAAATCTTGCCTCCTGTTCGGTGATCGACGCGACCTTCTCAACAATCAAGACGGGTTATCGTGTCATTAAGGGAACCGTGAAAGGGACCGTATGGGTTGTGCGAGGAACTTATCAATTTACGAAAGAGACGACCAAACTCGTGTACCACATCGGCAAGTTTACCTTTGAAGTCGTCCGTGCTCCGTTGGAGTATCCCTTGGTGAGGGACGACGTTCAGACCATCGATGGACTCCCGGTCAAGGAGGCGATTCGCCTTGGGCGCGTGAAAAATGCTCCCTATACCGTCAAGGGCCGGTATTATGTGCCGATGAGCGTCTCCAGTGCGCAGACGTATGGAGAGACAGGCATGGCATCTTGGTATGGGGAAGAAACAGTGCGTCAGAACAGTGGATCCATGACGGCCAACGGCGAACTGTTTAACCCACGAGGATTGACGGCAGCCCATAAGTATCTGCCGCTTCCCACCCATGTGCAGGTGACGAACCTTGAAAATGGGAGGTCGATCGTTGTGAGAGTGAATGACCGCGGTCCCTTTCCCAGTCAGCACAATCCTGATTCCGGAAAGAGGATCATCGACTTGAGCGAAGGAGCCGCCGAACAGCTTGGGTTTGTCGACAAAGGAGTCGCCCTGGTCCGTGTCGAGACGATTCAACTGGAAGAGTCATAGGCGGAGCCCCGCAAGGGGGGAGAGGGTATCCGTGTCCGGCGCGTCCAGCGCACGGTTGGTCTGCATCCTTGAAGCGCTTCACCGTCACTAATGAATGAGCGCTACGTAACTGGTATATTCACGCTTCCAGTTGACGACGAGTGGGAGTGAGGTCGGAAAGCGAATGGGGTTGAACACTGTTATGAAAGGAATCCACGACTATCTCACCGTCGTCGCTTTAAGTGCTCTCAGTGCAGTAATTCTTGTTGGATGCGACAATCGCGAAACGATCCTCATGATCGAAAAACCAACGGAGGTTCACAGCATAGAACAGACAGCGCCTTCGACTGAGTCCGCAAGTGCGGGGCCTCAGCCAGGGAAAGTCATTGCGATTCTGAAAGCCAGTGAGACGGCACGGGCCATAGGCGTGTATCACGGCAAAGATTTTGACGCCTTCCAGGTCAAGCTAACCGACGGCACCGAAGGGCTCATCATCGCCGGTGATACCTTCAAAGTCGTGTCCCGGTGAGAGGCGTGATAAAAAACTATTCCGACTCTCTTTTTCAACCTCCAGACAAATTCCTTTTCAGCTTTGGAGGAGCCGGAGACCAATTTCACAGGGGCATTCAATTCCGATAAGTAACCTCTTAGCCTTGCCTAGCCTCTTGTGCCGGCCCCTCACCTTCGATTACTGTCTCTTTCCATGGAAGAAGAAACGACAGCTTCTCCGGCATCGGATGAGGAAAGTGACAAGATTGTCATCTATTGGGAACGGGAATATTCGACTGCGTTTCCACCGGAGCGGCTCAAGCTGGACTTTCATCCGCACCGGCCGATGTTGAACCAGATGACGCTGGATGAACAGCGGGCACTGGCTGCCGGCGGATATAAGGTGCTGCCCGACGACTGTGGGCCGGTTCGCACGGCGGGCAACTACGGCTGGCTCATCCGCTGCCCGGCCGATGTGAAGGTGCGCCGCACGGCTGAGGGCATCAAGTGGCAATCACCTCCGATTCTGCCGGAAGAGCGACTGCTGGGGTACAAGACGTTCTCCGGCATGTATGTTGATTTGATCCTGAACAGCGGCTACCCCAAGCTCTGCTGCGGAATCCGATTATACTATCCCAAGCATGTCGGATTGATGATGAAGGATGTGCCCAACCACTTCTATCACCACCCGGAACGGACATTCACCGTCTGGGAAGGTATCAAGACGCAGGAGTACAAGCGTACGCCGAATCAGTATGACTGGTTACCCGACTACGAAGCGTTTACAGCCAACTTCCTTCTGCAGTTGCACAAGCCCACCACCATCAAGCGTGGTGATCCCATCGGTGTGATCTTGCCGGTTCTGCTTCCGAAGCAGTTCACGCTCCAGGAAATCCAGCACCCCTGAGCCGTTTCATAGGGCCAGGGTTGTAGTGTCGATCGCTTCACGAGGATCATTCAATTACACGGTTCCTGGCTCGATGGCGCCGCGCCGCACGTCGGCCAGCAGCCGTTGGACGATCAGCCGCATAAAGAAGAACCCCAACTTCGGATTCTGGTAGTACAGGCGGTAAATCATCTCGTCAGTCATCTTGTATAGCTCGCAGTCGGTGTCACATATCACAGTCATCGTGCGTACCTTTTCACCTGAGAAGAGCCCTATCTCTCCGATCAACTCGCCGGGGCCGATGTAGTGGTCGATCTCTTGAAGTTTGAGGCGCCCATCGGCCACGTAAACAATTTCGTGGGCCTTGTCACCCTTTCGGAAAAGTACTTCTCCGGCGCGGTGCTTCTTTAAATGCATATGTGGCAAAAGCCATTCCGACACGGGTGATTCCACGGTGGCCTGTTCAATTTGCTTTGTCAGCCGGATGATTTCTAACAGGCGTTTGGTGTTGATCGGCAATAGGATGAAATTCAAAAGAAATTCCGGCATGCCAACCAACTGTGAGATGTCCAAGTGCGCATGCAGCACACTGAAGATGATAAAGACGACGTTGCTGGCCACGGCCAGCACGCGCAGAGAAATCATCTCTTTCTGCGAGTGACTGGCAAGATAGAACACGCATCCCAATAGGCCGATGATGGTAACGATGTCGAAGTGCATGGACTGTGATTTCCTCCAGCACCAGTTCGAGTGAAAATGGAGAAGGAGAAGGTGAATGAACGAGCTTGCCCGATTCGGCGATGCGTATGATAACCAAATCGGCACAGTGTAATCCACCAAGGCGTTTGAGAACCGCACCTATGCATGGTCTGCTTGACCTCGAAGGGGAACTCGACGATGGCGGCGCGCCAGAGCGGGTTTGTTGCAGATCCAAGTCGGCTTGCAGCCAATGGAGATGGGGAGTGATTGTCACGGATATTCGCTGCGATGTGAGATTGGCCAAGCGGCCTGGATCGATGAGTGATCCCCATGAGGAGATGGATTTACATTGGAATGTAGGCGTATATTACTGCCCCCATCAAACTCGGGAATGGCTGTAGCGTTCTGAAGGCAAGAAACAGCAGTGTTTTTATGCGGCTAAGAATAGCAGCTGTGTTGAGGCGCTTCTTTTCGAGAGGGTAGTCGGTATGATATGAGCAAATCATCTCTCGCCTGGATTTGAAGTGTCAAACAAAGGAGGGAGCATTATGAGACTCTTCATTATCGTAAGCATCGCCGCCGGTCTCGCATTACCACTACCGTGGCTCTCCCTGGCAGAAGAGAGGCAAGGAACAGCACCCCAAACTATCGCATCCCAACCTAAGTCCGAGTCGACCATCAAACCGTTGCTGTATGTTCCACCCCGAAAGGGGGCTCCGGCGCCTGGACTCAGAAGGGGAGGAGGAACACGCGGCACGAATAAGAGTCTCCCGGTGATCAGCCTGTTGGCTCCTGACCATGTGGGATTAACGATTCATGAGCAACCAGTGCTGTTTTGGTTCACCCCGACCAAACACAACCTGTCCTATGAATTCACACTCATCGCCGACAGTGCCGAGGCTCCTGCCGTGGAAGCGAAACTTCCAAGCCCCGCCCGACCTGGAGTTCAGCAGATCAGACTTGCAGACTATAACGCGAAATTAGTGCCTGGAGAGCGTTATCAATGGTCGGTAGCGCTGGTGATGGACCCCGATGAGCCTTCCGCCAATGTCGTGGCGAAGGGAGCGATCGCGCGTGTGGATCGCGACAAGCTGGAACAGCCGCTGACGAGTGATGTGAGCAAGGCGGATGCACCGAAGCGCTATGCTGAAGCGGGAGTTTGGTACGATGCTCTCATGGCTATTTCTGATCTAATGCAATCCAATCCGGCTGACATGGAATTGCGTCAGCAGCGTGCGTCGCTGCTTGAGCAAGGTGGATTGGGAGAGGTGGCCGCGAGCATACAAGGTATGCGCACATCTCAGCCCCAGTAAGCACTGCCGGGAGGAGCGGGTAGGCCACGCGAGAAGGAAGCTTTTTTGTTCCCCTGTTGGAATGTTGGTCTTGAGGTTCGCTCCGAGTCTGTTCGATGTACGGATTACTCTCTCGGCTCCTTCCCACACGCCGTGGTGACGATACGGTAGGCCAGCAAAGACTCCGCTTTTCCTTTGAGGCGCACCTCTCCGATACATTCTAATTGAAAACGGTTGCCGAGCAGCTGAGCGGTGCTTTCGCTGATCAAGATCCGACACGGGCGACGCCCCAGCGGTTCTGCAATAGCCTCCCTGCTGAAAGTTTCTAAGTGCGCTGCGGTATTGACCGTGTCGCCGATGGTGGTATATTTCATGCGCTGAGCGCTCCCCACACATCCGGCCAGCAGGGGACCGGTATGGATTCCGAGGCGCATGCCCACCGTTGGGAGACCGTTCCGTTCATGTTCCTCGTTGAGTCTGAGCATTTGCTGTTCCATCGCCAGCGCACAGGTCACTGCGTTGACCGCATCGGTGGCCACTTCTTCCTTGGAATCTCGCTTCAGCGGGACACCAAAGTTAGCCTTAATTGAATCGCCTGCGTAGTCGTCGATCACCCCTCCATGGTCCATAATGATTTTCGTCATGGTATCCAAGTAGGAATTGATCCAATCCATTAAGGCCTGCGGGGACATCGTTTCCGAAACGGCCGTGTACCCTTTGAAGTCTGAAAACAATACGGTGGCGAAGAGATCCTGCGGCCGTGGGCGTCCACCCTCGAACAGTTGGTCTCTGTCCTGCCATATCTTGTCGGCGACCTCGCGCGAGACGTGCCGTGAAAACAGTTGCATCAACATGGTCCGATCCTTCCGTTCTCGAGCCAGGGTCGAGGCCACGACCATCGCGATCGCCAGAAACCAGGTAAAGCTGGCAGGGATCTCAGGCGCCCACCATCCATACCAGAATAGTGTGATGACCGACACGGTCATGAGTACAAGCCCTCCGAGAGTGATGACCGAAAAGCGCCAGGCGGATCGTGCCAAACTCCCGAAGGCTCCTCCGAGCATCCCCCATACCAGCGTCCAGGCGATCTCAGCAGTTTCGCTCATCGCATGGATCGGTCTGCGGCCGTCAATCGCGGCGGCGAGTAATTGCTCCGTAATGATCCCATGCATGAGAACACCGGGGAACTGGTCACTACCCCGCAATCCGTAGCGAACCGGGATGTGGAACACATCCGGCACGCTCTCAGCCGTGACGCCGATCATGACGATCCGCTCTGTGAGATAACGGGCCTCAACCCGTCCGGCAAGCAGATCGGTCAGCGAAAAGGTGTGTAGCGGCTTGGCCGCTCCGCCGAAATCCAACAGGATCTGGTATCCGGCATCATCCGCATTCACATACCCCCCATCCGAAGACGCGAACGGCTTCAGTGTGGTTTTCCCCAAGCGAATCCATTCCGGCACTGCCGGGTCTTGTTCCGGCACAATGCCGTCGTGGGCCAGATACAACATGGCAAGCCTGAGGGCGTAGGCATAGGCGACATCATCGCCGTCGTCTTGGAAGAGCAATGCCCGGCGTATGAGTCCGTCATGATCGACCAGGATATCGTTGAATCCTACTTGCTGGCTTCCTTCCAATGCTCGTGGTGGAGGGATGCGGGCCACTGTGCCGCCGCCGAGTTGCGAAATCATGATGATTTGGGGATGCTTGGGTAGCAGCGCGGCTAGTTCGTCATGTCCGGGGGGAACTTCGATGTCGCGGTACAGGTCCACTCCGATTGCCCGTGGCTGGTAGTCGACAAGGATGCGGAGCGTGTGTGCAAGGGTCTCATCTGTGATCGGCCACCGTCCCTGCCGACGAATATCCTCCTCGGAAATGGCGATGTACGTAATTCGTGAATCGCTGTCGGTTGTTGCCGGTCTCGATCGGAGAAGCCAGTCATACGCGCTGAGCTCCAGATGTTGGAGAAGGCCGGTGCTGCGCACTCCGAGGATGACCAGGCCACAAAGAAAGCCGGTCACAAGGGCCATGGCAAACGGTAGGTAGACGGTTTTCAGCACGCTTTGCATGGAGAAAACACACGAGTGCGAATCCGGCAAGCCTGGTCATCGCAAAAGCACCAGGACGGCAAAAGCACCAGGACGCCCGTACTTTATCCTATTTAGAGCCAGTTGTTCAGCAGAAGAAAGGGTGACCAATAGATCGGATGCTGGAAATCAGGATTCTCCATCAATTTCAGCTGTGCCTTCCGAAGGGCCACGGCTTTTGAATTGCCCGGATCTTTCATGTGGCGATAGAATTCCACGACCAACGCCGACGAAGCCTCGTCGCTCACGAACCAAAGCGTGGCGAGTGCGCTGCGGGCTCCTGCTTTGATCGCAATCCCCGCCAAGCCGAGCGCCGCGCGGTCGTCTCCAGCGGCAGTCTGGCAGGCGCTGAGGCTCAACAGTTCGAGCGGTTGATCCCGAAACCTGAAAAAGCCTATGACCTGGCTCAATCGGTCCATCGTGAGTTTCTCATCGAACGTCAGCAGGAAACTGTTCTTCGCGTCGCGCTCGAATTTCCCGTGAGACGCAATGTGCACGATGGTAAACGGGTTCTCCTTCATCGCTCGTTCCAGCTGAGGCACTCGGAAATCCTGGTTCAGGAGGCGGTGCGTCTTGTAGAGCCCGCCGATCGCCTCCAACTCTTCCGCCGCGTTCGGGAGCGGCGGGAATCCTTGAACGCCTTCTGTGAGACCGGCGGAGAGTACTTCGATCCCCTCCCGGCCGAGCGGCTTTGGATCGGTCAGATTCAGGCCGGGAGTCGTCGCCACTGCATACTTGGCGATGAGGAACTGCTTCCCATCGTGCAGTGCCGCGAATGGAATCATGCGGAGTGGCCCGTCCGGCACGACGACCAGCGTGTTGATGTCGAATTTCGCGAACTCCGGTTCGAGCGGCCGTAGTAAGAGATCGTACAGACGCTGCCCTTTGCGAAGGTATTCGCGGGTCGTTTCCTTTTGTAGTAGTCGGCGGAAGGCCACGGCTTCCGCCTTGAGCTCCTCTTGCTCGATAGCCACCGTGATGCGATGCATCCCGTCGGGCAGGCTGACCAGCAGTTCCGTTCGATCCGGTAAGATGATAGGGTAGAAAATCGCCGCCTGGCGCGAGACATCTTCCAGCTTTGTCTGGCGGGTTTGAAACGCATCGACGCACTCATCGGCAAAGTAGTCGCGCAGCTCGGCCGTTTTGAACAGCTCGATGGCCTCGCGCGCCTTGATGAGATAGGGTTGTGCATCTTCTCGAGTCGTTGTCGTGCTGGAACGTCGGAGCAGCAGGTCCGCTAGTTCGAAGTACAGCCGACCACCGGCTTCCCTGAAGGATGCCGTCGACAGCGCGGTGCCGGCAGCCATTTCGGGACGCAACGTTTGAACGAGGTCGGCGGCGCGCTGGTACGATACGATCGCCTGATCGATCTTGTCCTGAGCCCTCAAGACACGGCCCAACTGCCATTCCCACTGATACAGAGACTCCGGGGCATGCACCTGTTGAGCATAGCCGACGGCAAGTCGTGTGAGCAGCAGTGTTTCGTCGTAGCGTCGGTCGAGCTCATACAGGTGGCCCCGATGCCCAAGGGCATAAGAGGCGGCGCGCACGTCGCCGACCGACTTGGCGACCTCGCCGGCTTCTTCGAGGGCCGCGGCCGCTTGCAGACGCAAACGCCCGCCGGAATCCGGGAGCTGGGCGTGGAGGTTCTCGAACCCCAACCCGACTGAAATCAGATCATAGGCCTTGTCGTGTGAATCCGGAAAGCGATGCACCTGCGATAGCGCTTCGTCGAACAACTTCCGCGCCTCTTCCCACTCTCTCATCCGGACTGCCACTTTACCGCCGTTGATCGTCGCCGCCGTCAATAGTGTTTCTGCATGCGCCGATGCTGCTAGGCGCCGCGCTTCCGAATAGGAGGCCAATGCGTCGTTGTCCTGTCGGAGCGCGCTCTGGACGGCACCAAGCGAATGGACAATCGAGGCCACTCGAATCTGATCCCCTGCTGCGCTTGCCAGCTGTCGGGCAGTCTGCAGCGTGTCCAACGCGGCATCCGGACGTCCTCCCGCCAGATAGGCCTGACCAAGCAGTTCCATCGCCGCAGCCTGACGAGAACGATCGTTCCCCTGGGTGAGAACGACCACGACATCGAGATTCTGTGCGGCAAGGTTATGGAACCCCAGCGATAGATAGGCTCGTGCCAGCGCAACACGGGCGTCGCTCTCCTCTACAACACGCCCGGCGTCGTGAGACGCCCGGACCGCCTGTTGCCAGATCTCGGCCGCCTGCTCGAAGGCCCCACGCCTGTAGGCATCGTACCCTTCGTGCAGGAGGGATCCATGCGGAAAAGAAGGTTCGGTTTCTATCTCGTGAGCCGGTGCGGAGGAGGAGACCAGCAACGGGAGGCACAATGTAACGACGGCGATACCGATCATTGTGACCGGGGCGCACCATCCATGACGGCGGAGCATGCCCGCACGGGTTTGTGTGCAGGCGTATTGGGGCGAGAAGGGGTCGTTCATGGTCATCTCCTCCATCCCGTTAGAAGGGCTGCAGGACCAGCTGCAGATGTATGCCATGATCCTGCAAGTTGCCTGTCGTGATATACGGAGGATCATTGGCTCCCGAACCTCTCAACCGATACCCCCAATAGATTTCAAAGTAGCCTTGATTTTTGGGGAGGAAGGCGGTCCGCAGCCCCACACCCACGCTCATCAGACTCCTGGGGTCTTCGTTTGAGCCCTTGGCGGCCCAGGCCTTTGCATAATCGAAGAACGGGGCGACTTGTATCAAATCCTCCCTGGCTCCGAATACCCATCGGGCTATGGGAAATCGAGGCTCGATCGAGAAGAGAAACGCATTATCCCGCAGCAGGCTGATCTCGCGATAGCCTCGCACACTGTAGCGCCCGCCGATCGGCATCTGTTCGAGAGGGAACAATCGATCGTTGGTCAACTGTAAGTCCATGCGGCCCAGCAGCTGCGTGCCCGCATACTGGTCAAATCGGTGCAATCCTTGAAGTTGCCCAACCCAGGAAAAGTAGCGGCCATCGGCAACCGGGCCGGAATTGATCGTCGCATCCAGCACGTCCAACCCCACGGAGAAACGCGAGCGCACCCCGACGATGGAGTCCTGCGTCCGATAGGTCCAGTCTTGGAGAAACCGCAACGCGGCTACGTTCGCGACGCCGTTCTGATAACCGGCGAAGAAGTCGAACGGCTGGCCCAGCAGCAGATTCTTATTGTACAGATAGTCGCCCTGCACGCCGAGATTCAGCTGATGATTGAGCGTGCGATACACCGGTTGTTGCAGCGCGACACTGAAGATCTCAGTATGGCCTTCGATGTCCAGCGCCTTAAAGGGCTCGGTGACCACTTCGAAATCGGAGCGACGGTAGGCGATAGCCAGGCTGGTATCGTAGGCAGTGATCGGGAGAACGTACGAAACGTTGATCAACGGCAAGACGCCGGTCGTGTTGTTCATGGGAATCGATTGCCCATAGGTAAACTGCAGCCGGTCTCCGTTCCCGGTCAAACTCTCGTGAGCGAGAGTCGCAAGCAAGCGTTCCGCTCTGACCGCCGGAGATTGAAAATTGTTGAACTCCAGCCATGCTTTGAACGGCCGAGACTCCGACACGCGCACATTCAGTTCACTTTGACCTCGCGCGACCCCACGACGGAGCTCGGAATTGATGCGTTGTATACGTGGATCTTGCTGGAGAAGCTGCAATCGCTCTTGCAGCGTGTAGATATTGACCGGCGGCCCGGCACCGAGTGCAAGGCGGCGACGATAATAGCCGGGCCACAACCACCGTGCGCCTTCGACGTGAATCTCCGCCAGCGTGCCTTCGATGATTTGGATTTTGATAAGACCATCGGTCACGGCCTGGTCGGGAATCACCGCTCCGGACGTGACGTAGCCTCGCTGGACGTAGAGCAGCGTCACTGCGGACCGCAAGCTTTCCAGGTCCTCGGTCGTGACCTCGCGCTTCGTATACGGTGCCGCCACAGCGTGCAGTTCTTGCGCGGTTAAGACCGTATGACCTTCGAATTGGAATTCCCGCACGAAGACTCTCACAGGTGGGAGGCGTTCTTGCGTCTCGGTGGGAGGCATTGGAGCGGCCGGTTCCATCGGCGCGAGCTTCGGGGAGGGCGGCTCGTCTTTAAGCGATGGAATTTCGCGTGATCGCCCGCCTGGATCGACGATTGGAGGGAGAAACACTTGTGCCGACGCGGATTGTGCCACAAGGCAGACGATCATGACGATCACCGCAACCCACGGCAACCGCCGTCGACTCACACGCACGGAGCCTCGCTCCATTGCGTGGTGGAGTTTCCTGCTCATGACGGACAGGCGGCCGTATCTGCGAAGAGCGTGACTGACGAAGGCATCTCCTTCCCGAACAGTCGACGCAATCGGATCCCTGATATTCCGGTCGACGGCCGGGTATGTCGCAGCTCGGAATGGTCGGAGGTCACGGGCAGGTAGGGACTCGCGAGTAATCCATCGGGTCCGGCAGGGATGCCGTCACGTCCGCGTTCGACGAAGCTGCTGGTTGCTCCCTGCGCCAGCCTCGCCGCGCAGGCGGCCCGCAGCAGCGTCTGAACCGCCAACAAGGACTCCGGCAGTTGCGCGACCACGCTGGATAGGTTGTTGATCGCGGCGTTGATTTGCACCGTGCCGCTGACCCCAAGCGTGGAAGTTGCGTCCACGATGCTGGAAGGATCGGCAAGAAAGAGACCGGCGGTCACGTCGATGGCTCCTCCGGATCCGGCAAACGCCTGGGCCAGAATCTCACTTTTCTGGAGAATCACGAACTGCGGATCGATCCGGATATTGCCCCCATTACTGTCTCCAGCCGCGCCGGCGACGGAGGTACTAATCGGGCTCTCGATCAACCGGATCATATCCGGCGCGTTGATGGTAATCTGGCCACCGCTGGCATGGCTGGCTTCCGTCGTCACAGCGCTCTGCTCCATGAGAAACGTCGAGCCGCTCTCGATTCTGATGTTGCCGGCATTGCCATCTCCGACTACTTGCTCGACCGGTTGGCCGTTAATCAGCACAGTCTCCTTCACCTGCAGCGGCCCATTGCTGTTCGCCGTAATCAAGGTACCGTTGGAAAGTTGCACGCTCCGAGCGGTAATGGAGACATCTCCACCATGATTCGCCTCCGCCGATGTGGCGATTGTGCTCGCGTCACTTGTAAAACGGCCCGCAGCCGTAATGCTCACATTTCCCGCCGTGCCGGGCGCCTGGGTCGTTCCGTCGGGGTGGGTGATGACCTCCGTCCCGGTGCTGGCACTGCTGATGCTGCTGCCATTGGCAAGGCTTAATGTGCCGACGTTCATCGTAATGTCGCCGGCCCGGCCGGACTCAGACGTGCTACTGTTGATCTTGGCCCCGTTCGAAAGGCTCACGGTCCCCACGTTCAGCACCACGTCTCCTCCTCGGCCGCTACTGCTCGTGCTGCTCTCGATGGAAACATTATTCATGATTAACTGATTTGCCGTGATTGCCACCTGTCCCGCGTTCCCAGCGGCCGACAAGCTCGTGATGCGAGCCTCGCCGGAAATAGCAAGCGTGTCCGCATCGATGGTCACATTTCCTCCAGCCCCTGTGTTGATCGAAGTGCCGGTTTGGATCGCGGCCCCCTCCTTCAGCATGACCGTCCTCGCATGCACCGCCACGTCCCCGGAACGAGCTGCGCCGATTGTATCTGAGACGATGCCGGAATCCGACCCTGAAAGGTCGATAGAATCCGCCATGCTCCCCGCTCCCGACAGCCCGTGCACCTTGACTGTGGCAGCCGCTGGAGCATTAGGATCGGCGCTGCCCGTGGAAGTCTTAATGGTCGCCCCACTGGAAAGTGTGGCATGCTGGATGCTTACGACGATATCTCCTCCGCGACCCACGTCAGTCGCTTCCGCGTTGACGGTGGTGGCAGCTCCATCCATCGTCAATGCTTTGGACAGGATGGTCACTTGTCCTCCCTCACCGCTTCCAAACGTCTGAGTCGACAGGCTGCTGTCACCAGAGAGGGAAACCGACTCTGCCGCGCCGAATTCCGTGCCCGATGGCCCTTGGATCGTCACATTGCCACCCTGGCCTAACCCAGGGGTGAAGTTCTGACTCTGGCTTTGGATTGAAGACCCACCCATGAGCTGTACCGCCCTCACACTCAGAACTACGCTTCCTCCAACGCCATCCCCATCAACCGTTGCCGTCACGATCGACGCGCCATTCTCCATGGTGAGGCTGTCGGCCTGAAGCTGCACTGCTCCCCCGTTCCCTAGTCCCGAGGTGACCGTTGCGATGCTGGACCCATCCATCCTGAAGCTCCCAACCGTCATTTGCACATCGGCACCCGGCTCTGTTCCGGAATTTGCCGTTACGATGGAACTACCGGGACTGAGCACTATGGTATCCGGTGGCGCGGGGGCATCAGATGTGGAGAGGGTGGCCTCATTCACGGAAAGCACAAGCTGTCCGCCTTTGATGAAGACTGTGCCGGTGCCATGGACATCGATGCTCGTGCCCGAAGCAAGGGAACCCGACCCGCTCGAGGTAAACGAAGTCCCGTCCAGATTGGGAAGTGAACCAAGCGCCGTGACGTCGAATTCCCCCGGAGAAACAGCGCTGGCAAGATTGATGGTGCCGTTCGGCGCAGAGAGTTGCGCGCCCCCTTCGATCACGACTTTCCCGCCGACCAGCGAGATCGCTTGCCCTGATGGCACGGAAAGGGCACTGCCCTGGATTGTGATTGTGGCATTCGGATCGGGCGCTGTAAGAACACCGTACCCAGCTGGGGAACCGGAGAGAAATTCAAAGGCGGAAGCATTGATTGTGAGAAGGCTGTTGGCCAACCCATCGTTGGCGGGATCGGCGTAAAAATGTGCATTGCCGACCCCGTCGAACAGCCTGAGGTACTGCGCGGTCGTGAAACTGACCGATCCGCCGACGTTGAGCGAAGCCCCTGGCCCCAAGGCGATGCCGGATTGATTCATCAAGAACAGATTCGCACTGCCAAAACCGGTGGTTTGAATCGTGCCATCGATGTTCGAGATGTTGCCGCCCGTCACACGGCCCAGGATGTTCGAGGTCGGGAGGCCTGTGTTGTTGAGAAAGTTGGCGAGATCTCCGCCACCCACACTGAAGTTGTCAAAGCTGTGAAAGAGATTGGGACCATTGCCTGGTCTGGTGCCTCCAGTGATGTTATACGAATTGCCGGCCTGATTGACCTGTGTGTTTAGACCGGAGGAGGTAATGTCCGTAGGGATCTGCGCGTCACCAACCGACGGTGACATCGGAATCACGGCAAGTATGAGGAGGCACGCCCACTGAGCAGGATGTCTCCTGGACGATGGATGGCGCCAGGGCGTCTTGCGTGCATCCATATTCCCTCTCGTTCATGCGATGTGGGGAGCAGCGTCCACTGCTCCCCGATACAGAGAGAAACCGTCTGATACTTCTTACTTGAAAGAGTGCATGAAGTGAATATGAGTCATGAAGATCTCACGGCGAAATCGGTCTTTTAGCCACAAAGCCGTGAGTTCCTCCGTCTCCGTTGAGGTCATTCCAGCCCCACCCGTAGCGATTATCCATGGTCACATGGTTCTCGTTACCGCCGAGGTTGTTCGGCTCATTGTCCGGACCTGTGGAGGCAGTTCCCCAATTCGCATACCCTCCAGATGTGACGCCGTTGTTATAAAAGACGAAGCTGTTAGTGGTCCACCGCCAGGTGCCGCCGGGCTCCTGCGACCCGCTTGGTTGTTCCCCTGCGATCCAGTAATCAAGCGTGCCAGGAATGTCTCTAGGGTTAGGTGGTAACAGGCTTTGGATGAACTCCTGTTCCCCTTGCGAAGTGATTGTGGCCAAATTCCAGCCAATACCCAGGCCTTGGGCTTGCGCCCGTGCCTCATTCCAAGTCACGCCAGTTTGGTTGATCACACGATACTCATGACCGTTGTATATCGCCCCGGCATTGTTATCGAAGGTGCAATCTACATTGCCACCCACCTCGACCACAACACCCGTTGTGGGTCCCTCTTCCCCGCACGAAGAGCTGGTCAAAGTCCATCCGGACAGCGGGTTTTCAGTGATGGTGTAGGTTCCTGGTTCTACCGTGACGACGATTGCCTGCGAACTTGAATCGTCCATGGAGATTGTCTGGGTCGATGAAGAAGGTCCGCTGATAGCGAACGTAAAGGTATCGCTCGTCTCTTGGCCCGTATTCTTCGTGATCGTGATCGTGCCGCCAGGCTCCGCGGGCACGGCACCGGCTGCTTCTGCAGCCGCCAATTCCGCCTCCACGTCGTCTTCTATGACCGCGTTAAGCTCCTCCTGAATCTCAGGACAGGTCCCTGGAACGGTCTTGGCCAACCACTTGTCCAGTTCAGCTATCAGGTAGGCCAACAAAGCCTTGGCTTGCTTA
Source organism: Nitrospira sp. (assembly GCA_024760525.1). NCBI lineage: Bacteria > Pseudomonadati > Nitrospirota > Nitrospiria > Nitrospirales > Nitrospiraceae > Nitrospira > Nitrospira sp. The sequence goes on along the minus strand of CP060499.1, from coordinate 2,863,424 downwards.
TTTTTGAGATACTTTTGGCCCATCTTGGCCAGCCACGCGCTCAGCTGATTGATATCGTTCGGCGCATGAGGGTCCAGCTTGAGCATCAGTTTATACAGGTGCGGTGGAATTGGTATCACCTGATCAACTGGCCGGCAGGTTCCACCCGCTCCAATCACACTGTCGGTCAAAACCAACTTGTCTGCTCCTGCAACGGTGATGGTGAACGTCTGCGTGATCGTCGGAGCGCACCTGCCGCTGCCCGTATTGCAATTTGCCCGGACCACGGTTGCCGCCCGAGTTCTCGTGACACTGCCATTAAGATTGTTGGTTGAGGGGGTTGCCAACACACCGGTATCAAGCCCCAACCCCAGAGTAACATTCGTGCCGGCGAAGTTTCCCCGACCGGTTTGTTGCAGCCTATTGCCCACCATACTCTCAGTTGAAGGGGGATCGAAATACCCGGCCATCCCGTAGCCCCAAGAATAGTCGCCCTGTGGGTTCCCTCCACCGGCATTGTACGTATGCGTGACGACGACCGTGGTGGTCTTCGTGCCTGCCGTTACCACCGGCGTGAAGGTGATTCCGGTCAATTTCAGCAGGTCGAGACTGTTCGCGGCGCTGTTGTCGCCGATCATTATTCTGGCCTTGTTCGTGGAAGAGACGTCCCCCACGGTCCAGTTACCGTATCGACCGGGAGGAATAAACGAACAGAGGTTATAGCCCGAGGTACAAGCCGCTGATGTTGTAGTAATTTGAACAGTCGTCCCATCGATCGTCACTGTCAGTGCTTCCGAAGGCAGGGGCGTCATCAGTTCTCCAATGGCTCCGACGATCAGCAGGCTCGTCATCAACCCAACCCACCGGAGATACTTCATAGGGCCCTCCCAGGTTAGAAAACTCGTTTCGCGGAAAACGATTCTCTTTCTTACGCCTGCGGCCTAACCTTTCAGGCGTCAAAGCACCGCTTGATCTTCAGATGCTGCTTGGTCCATTGGAAGAACAACTCCGCGAATCAGGTCGTCAACCAGCATGAGAAAAATACTGTAAGGGAGGCAGAATGGCCTGGGAATTATGGCCCTAGAGTGGCGGACATTAGACCCATTTAGATACATTTGCAACCACTAACATAGAGCTACCGAAGTTGGTAGGTAGGGACGCTCGCCGGCATGGTTTCAAGAGAATCGACCGGTAACTGACGGAGAGAAGCTCACCATGGTATGGTGCGGCTTTAGGGTGGAGCACCCCCCTTCAAATAATCGGGGTATTATATGAAGATACGTGTGTTGGGTTGCCACGGGGCGGATTGTTTCGTGGACGCACTAGAGGGGCCGGTTCGCCAGGAGAGTTGCGGGTTTCTTATCGATGATTCCGTGCTCCTGGATGCCGGAACGATCGGAACGCGGCTCACGTTGGAGGAACAGCGACGTATCCGGTTCGTGCTCCTCAGCCACCTTCATTTTGATCATATCAAGGGCCTTCCGCTACTGGTCGACAATCTAGCCGAAGAGTTCGTCGCTCCTGTCATCGTGATGGCCACAGAGCCGGTGATTCAAGGGCTGATCGACCATGTGTTTAACGACCAGGTCTATCCGAATTTTTTCAAGCTGCCACGTCGAGAACATCCGGTCTTGCAAGCACAAGTTCTCCACCCCGGAAAACCGGTCATGCTGGACCATCTCGAAGTCACTCCCGTTCCGGTCAACCATACAGTTCCCACCGTGGGATATGTCGTGAAGGACCGGGGAGCTGCCCTGCTCTATAGCGGTGATACCTATCAGACGGAGGAGATTTGGAGCTTGGGCAGAATGATCCCCGAACTCAAGGCCGCCTTCCTTGAATCATCTTTCCCTGACGAACTGGGGGAATTAGCAAAAAAATCCAAACACCTCACTCCCTCGCTGTTCCTGAAAGAGTTTCAAAAACTTGAGCGTCCCGACCTGCCCATCTATGCCTATCACATGAAGCCCGAATTTCGTAGCCAGATTGAAGAGCAAATTAGCCGGCTGGGTATCCAGCGGGTGGCGTTTCTAGAGGAAGGTCAGATCATCACGGTATGATCTCACGGAAGATTTGTACTCCAGTCGGCTGGCTTCAGCATCCCGATCTCCTATCCGGTGAGATAGCTGTTCAACCAGTCAGCTATTACATTCGTCATCCGTTTGAAGTCTTCGCCTTTCGTAAACTGATGGTCCGCTCCCGGCAGCATCTCAAGGTGCTTTTTGACCCGGAGCGCCTCATAGAGCCGGCGGCTTTGGTGCAGGGGGACATGTTCATCGTGGTCACCCTGCACGATGACGGTCGGAGCGGTGATGGATTGCGCGGGATCGTAGGCTATCTGCCGGAGGCAGTCTTCATAAAAGTCGTAGCGAAGCTTGATCGCATCAGGACCTCCCATAATGTTGGGGATCGTGTCGGTCGTCTTCCATTGCGCCATTCCTTCCTCTCCGAACTCCAGCCGTAGCTCTTCCGCAAAATCGACGACAGGACATTTGAGGGCAAGGCAAGCCAAGTCTGTCCGCTGTGAAGCCGCCAGAATCGAGACAAGGCCGCCGAAGCTGGATCCCATCAGGGCGATGCGGTGATATCCCCTCTGTCTCATGAGGTCCACGGCTGCGTGCGCTTGTTGGACCGCCAGGGTGACGGTGATCTGATCGAATGAGCCCTCGCTTTCCGCTTGACCGAAAAAGTCAAAGCGGAGGGTGGCGATACCCTGGCCGATGAGCAGTCGGGTCAGCGCGTTATTTGTCGAGCTGGACTTCGACGACAAGAATCCGTGACACAAGATGGCGATTCTATCGGTCCCGCCGCTCAACTCGGTCAAGATGGACGCGACCCGATGTCCGTGAGGACCGGGAAATGAAAATCGTTCTTCCACGGGGCGATTGTATCAGAGTCGGCTTGAATGGTCAGGGGGAAGGTCGGCGGATCTGAATGGTTAGGCTGTGAGTTTGAGTTCCTCGGGAGAAATGTGCGGGGTGACGAGAGCCTCTGGTTGTTTGGCCACGGCCGCGGTCAGTTTAACCGAGAAGATCAGGATGCTGGTCAAGATGAGGCCGAGACAAGTCCAAAGCGCAGTTCGAATGTAGACGGAGGTCAGAGGCACGTTCCAGGCAAGCGCCGCCAGGATGCCGAGCCCCATGGTTCCTAAAGAAAGCGCGGCGATTTGAACGGTTCTCCATCGGTTCATAATGGCGGTAAGGCGGTCAAAATAAGGGCCGCGTTTTTTGCTGTTAGAGACGCGATGGGCCGCCAAGGTAGCGGGAACGAGGTAAGAGAAGGCGCCCATGACGGCGTTCACGACGAAGCCGACGAATGTCATATGTGTATAGGCGACCAAGTGCAGTTTGCCGTAGGGCAACGTCTGGGGGCTGGATAGGTTATTGGCTCCGACAAGCACACCCAGCATGATGGTGAACAGGAGAAAAAACCCACTGATCAAAAGATGGTCCGATGCGGCGTTGCTCGTATGGGTTGAAGACCGCCATGCACTGAACAAGTCACCGATGAGAAGCGCTCCTCCTATGAAAAGGATGCCGCCGCCGGCCATTTCAACAAAGACGGACGAGTTCAGAAATCCGCCGATCAAAACAGTCACACCGATCGCCATCGTGACCATGACCGGCTGTGCGAGTCCGGGTCTCACGAACGGAGTATTCCACACCGTCGATAGGATGCGGTGCATCATCCCGACAATGGCCAAGACCACAAAGCCGAGCACAGCAAGATGAATATGCGCGAGCCGCACATAACCGTAGGATTCCGGCATGAGCCCATACGCGGCGATTTCCCCGAAAGCCGATCCACCGACGAGGGCGAGGAGGGAGAGTGTGTAGTACCATGAGTCTCCGAATGAAGCAGTCCACGAATCGCGCACCCGGCCCCAGATCGTGTGTATGACGGACAGGAATGCGGCGATGACGACGAATCCTGCGCCGCCCACGACGATGTCTTGACGCAGCCAGAAACCGACGAGCATTCCGATTACACCGCCGTTCATGGCCCAGAGGGTAAAGGGGCGGAAGGCCGACTCTCTTCGATCGACTGAGTGTGGCGGCGGGATGAGCAAGAGAAACCCGCCGAGCATGATCTGGGCCACCCCGCCCACCAGCACTGCGTGGACGTGGAGCGCCCGCACCCATTGCGGCAGGGGAGTGCCTCCCACCAGCCCGACCAGCATCGCCAGGCCGAGGATCGAAGCAAGCACCAGCCAGCCAAAACCGATGAAGCAAAACGTAAGGGGATGATAGCTTCGTGCGAACATCGTCCTGAACTTATCGCTCCAGGAAATAGAAATGATCGGTCGGGCCCTGACCGTGGCCGATCGCTAATCCATGCCGGATCGCCTCGGTGACGTACGACTTCGCGGCCTGCGCTGCATCTAAGACGGACCGCCCTTGGGCAAGATGAGCGGCCAATGCGGAGGCGAACGTACACCCTGTGCCATGTGTATGCCGGGTCTCAATGAACTCCCCCTTCAGGACGTTGAAAAATCTCCCGTCATAGAGCAGATCGGTAGCCCGTTCGTTGAGGAGATGACCGCCTTTGATCAGCACATGCTTGCACCCGAAGCCATGAATCACCTTGGCCGCTCGCCGGGCGTCCGCCAAGGAGGTAATCTCGATCCCAGACAGTTGTTGCGCCTCATGGACATTCGGGGTCACGACCAAGGCGAGCGGAAGCAGTGTCGTTTTGACGGCCTCGACCGCATCCGGTCGCAACAGAGGATGGCCGCTCTTGGAAATCATCACCGGATCCACGACCAGATTGGTCACGTGTTGGGGTGTCAGCATTTTCACGATGACGTCGACGACGGCAGCAGAAGACAACATCCCGGTCTTCACGGCGGCGACCTCGAAATCGTCGAAGATCGCGTCGATCTGAGCCGCGATGATCGCGGACGGCAGCTCGAAGACGTCCGTCACTTCTTCGGTGTTCTGAGCCGTGATGGCCGTAATCACCGACATGGCGAAGACGCCGTTGGCGGACATGGCCTTGATGTCGGCCTGGATTCCCGCTCCTCCGCCGGAGTCCGAACCGGCAATGGTCAGCACTTGTTTCAACGTGTTCGACATACACCCTCTACGGTACAGCTTGCGCCGGCTCCGGCGATGATCCGACTTTTAGCCCATCGATCACGAAGGAAGCGTCCCGTCTCGGCAACTTCTCGTGGAAGTGCAACGTGAACCGAGCGACCGAAACATGCGGAGAGCCGGTGAACGTGAGCACGGCCCGTTCTTTTCGGCGAGAAAAGAGTTCGAGACCCCGTGTACAGAGCCCTTCCCGATTCTCCTCGACGCCCTGATGCCAGGCCGTTCCATGATCGTCTTTCAACAGTGTGTCCTGCAAGTGACAGAGCAGTTTCAGATCGCGCGGGGAATGGTTTTCTATAGTGAAGTCCACCTTCGTTCGTCCATCCTGTTTCTCGATCGACGTCACGACCAACTCGTAGTGCTCGTTCCGGTGCGTTCCCAGACCGACCGGCGGCGCCGGTTCTTTCGGACTTTCGATGATCACGACCGGTTGTGGTGCCGGTTCGTCCTTCTTGAAGAACGTACTCAGAGGGCCGGATTTCGGCATTGTTCCGCGTGCAGCGCCGACCGGCTGGGCGTTCGACGGATTGATGAGCTTCACGGAGACCTGCAGGCCGTGGGGAGTCTCGATCGCCACACCTTTGACGAACACGTCGGCGCGTATCGCTTTGGCTGCGCGCCGTACGCCTTTCGCATCAGCCGAGTCGAAATGATCCACGTTCTGCTTTTTCAATGTCGAGTATGTGAGCGTGCGGTCAACCACCGTCAACTCCCCGCCCACCATGATCTGTGTCCCGAGCTCCTCGGCAATGAACCGCCCTATCGGAGAGGGCTCTCCGGCAGAATCGGTAAAGTCGAGAATTGCGAGCCGCTGCTTTTTGGCTTTGGCGGCTTTTTCCGTCACCCCTTCCGCCAACTGTTTGAGGCTCTCCTCATAACCCGCTTCAGCCCATGAGGAAGTTGGATAGAGGGATGACAACATGAGGCTGAGGAGCAACGCCGGGAGTCTGATCATACACATGAACTGTTGTCATTATACTCGGGACAGCACTGCTGTCTAGCGGGCTGTAAAAAGCGGTGTGTCATCGCCTCGCTGGTTGAAAGCAGCGCGGGAGGTCTATCGACGGGAGGCCGTGATGATGGTCCGCTGGATGAGACGTCATCCTCGTCATGCGATGAATGGTCCTCACGCTGGGGACGCGCAATTCGTTGCTGATTTCCACCGTGTAAATCGGTATTCTGTCCATTCTGTTTGTGTGGAACATCTCAGCAAGGAGGTATCTTCATGGCGAAGGAGCGAAAGTATCGCGGCGAAGTTCCCCTTCATGATCGATATGGTCCTGAGGCAAAGTATGCCGTCGAGGCGGAAGCACTGCTTCCGACCACCAAACACGAAGAGGAAATAGCGCGCGGCCTTCAATTGGGTCTCCCCGCCGCCGATTCGATCGTCGATCGACGGATTCCCACCTTCAGCCGTGGTGAGCTTCCGCATTTTGCCGGAATCAACACGTTCGTGAAGTCGCCATATGTGGAAGATGTTCGGAAGTGCGGCGAGTACGATGTCGCCATTCTCGGCGCGCCGTTCGACGGCGGCACGACCTACCGCTCCGGCACCCGGTTCGGCCCTCAGGGTATCCGCAAGATCTCGGCGTTGTACGGTACCTATAGCTTCGAACTCGGCGTGGATCTGCGGGAATCGATGTCCATGTGCGATCTCGGCGACGTCTTCACTATCCCCGCCAACATCGAAAAGACATTCGACCAAGTCAGCAAAGGGGTCGGCCATGTCTATGCCAGCGGTGCGTTTCCCGTGGTGTTGGGAGGGGACCATTCGTTGGGCTTCGCGACGGTGAGGGGAGTGGCCCAGCATCTGAACGGCAAGAAGCTCGGCATCATCCATTTCGACCGGCATGTGGACACGCAGGATACCGATCTCGATGAGCGCATGCATACGACGCCTTGGTTTCACGCGACGAATATCCCCAACGTGCCGGCAAAGAATCTCGTCCAGATCGGGATCGGCGGCTGGCAGTCGCCGAGGCCTGGCGTGAAGAGTGGCCGTGAACGCCAAACGAGCATTATGACCGTCACGGATTGCGTGGAGATGGGCATCGAGAACGCCGCCAAACAGGCGCTTGAGGTGGCATGGGATGGGGTCGATGCCGTCTGGCTCAGTTTCGACGTGGATTGCTTGGATGCGGCCTTTGTCCCCGGAACAGGCTGGCCGGAGCCGGGGGGATTTTTGCCTCGCGAAGTGTTGAGGTTCCTCCAAATTATCGCGGACGCGAAGCCGCTGGCCGGGATGGAGATCGTGGAATGTTCACCACCCTACGACGCCGCTGAGATCACGAGTCTCATGGCCACGCGGGTGATCTGCGACGTCTTGGCCTGTCAGGTGCGTTCCGGACACCTGGCAGCGAGAAAAAAACGGTAAGCAATAGAGATGGCGGATCTCGCGCGAACTGCCGCATTCTCGTTATCGAGTCCCGCGATTGATCTTTGACGACTGAGTTCGGCGGCGCAGTTCACACTCGTCGGTGACGATTCCCAAGCCATCCGCAGAACAGCGTGTGCCGTGCTTCTGCATTTTTATCTTTCGCGTGTCCGATGCGTCGATCGCTTCCGGTAATAGTCGAGGAATTCGCGTGGCGAGCGTACGGTCATCCCCTGGCGTCGCGCCGGAGGAAAGTGCTTTGTGTTTCCCGTGATCAGACAGTCGGCTTTGCCGGCCACGGCTGATTCTAAGAAGGGTTCATCGCTCGGATCCGGCAGTCTGGTCGGCAAGGGATCGCCTGCAACGCTGAATCCCTCCAGTACGATTTGTTCCAGCAAAGCATGAGCGTGTCCGGCGCTGAACCGAAACTTCGGTCTGGCGAGGACCTCGCCATATTCCGTGAGGATTCTCGCGTCGAAACATAACTGCAAGGTGCCCGAGGCGATCATCCGGACAATCTCGCCGGGCGGACCAAACGGAGAGAGGAGCCCTGCGACCAAAACGTTCGTGTCCACCACCACCTTCACCGGTGACGGGCTTTCCGTACTGCTTTGATCTCAGAGGCGATCTCCCTGGGGGAAAGGCTATTTGTACCGGCTTGGACCGACTGCCGCTGCATCTTTTCCACCGCAGCCACCGCTCTCGCGCGCCTAACGGCTGTCAGGGATTCTTCCAAGGTGTCCTCCGATACTGCCGAGAGAATAGCGATGGGTTTTCCATTCGATGTCAAAACGACTTCTCGCTCCTGAGCGAGCTTGATCCAGACTTGTCCGGAACGCCCGCGCAAATCTCGAACCGTAATGAATTTCATGAGACTCTCCTTCAGATGGGTGACGATAGAGTATACGATCGAGAGCCGACCGTCAAACGACGATCTTTTCAGCGTCGTGATGCCCAGTCCACTCTTATTCTTAGCAGCACGAATCCGGCGGCGTCGTCCCTCGGATTTTCCCATCAGCCCATAGCGGGTCGTAACTCCCAGAATGCCGCCGAGGACCAGCGGCACGGCGCAGAGCTGCCACCAGGGCGCATCGGGAGAGAGCGAAGCGCAAGACCTGGACCTCACGAACATGGGTTCACACACCAGCGAGTGACCTTTTATCGCACGCCGCCGCTCCCCGCTGGAATGGGCTTCTCCTTTGATTTATCAGTCACTTCGTCGCCTCTTCCCACTGATTGATACGATTGTTCGGATGAAGGAGCCGGTCGAACAAACCTTTGGTTGGGTTTGACAAGGGCGCTTGCAAGTGGGGTACACTGCCACCCCAATAGCCCCCTATTACTCCATTGTCCAAGGAGGACTCAATGCAGAACAGCTTCTGTTTGAAGGTGCTGAGCGCAGCAAGTCTGTTTCTCTTGTGTCTCACCGGCTGGGTCGGCGCCGAAGAGCCCGCGGGCGGAATCAATGAAGCGCGTCTGGTCGCACAGTACAACTACTCCATCCATATCCTGGCCATGTTGGTGGTCGGATTCGGATTTCTCATGGTGTTCGTCCGGAGGTATGGATTCGGGGCGACAACGGGCACCTATCTGGTCGTGGCGACCGGATTGCCGCTGTATATGTTTCTACGGGCCAACGGTCTAGTCGGGCATGGGTTGAAGGCGCATTCAGTGGAAACGCTGATGCTGGCCGAATTTTCCGTAGCGACCGCTCTGATTGCAATGGGGGCTGTGCTGGGAAGACTGCGTGTGTTTCAGTATGCGATACTCGCGCTGCTCCTGGTGCCCATCTATGCGCTGAATGAGTACCTGGTGTTGGACAATGGCTCGGGGCTTACGAAAGGGTTTCAAGATTCCGCGGGATCGATCGTCATCCACGCGTTCGGTGCGTACTTCGGATTAGCTGCCTCTCTGGTCATCACGACCGCCCAACAGCGGAGCCAGCCGATCGAGTCCGATCCCACGTCCGATCGTTTTGGCATGCTCGGGTCAATGGTGCTGTGGTTGTTCTGGCCGAGTTTTGCGACGGCGATCGTCCCGTTCGAGCAAATGCCGCAAACCATCGTGAATACGATCCTGGCCCTGAGCGGGGCGACGCTTGCCACGTATTTTCTGAGCACCTATTTCCATAAAGGGAAAACCTCGATGGTGGATATGGCCAACGCCGCGTTGGCGGGCGGGGTGTCCATCGGCTCGACCTGCAATCTCGTAGGCGCCGGAGGGGCGTTCACCATCGGTGTCTGCGCCGGTACCCTGTCGGTCATCGGGTATGTGTTCATTCAGCCCATGCTGGAATCGAAGATCAAGCTTGTGGACACTTGCGGCGTGCACAATCTACATGGGATGCCGGGGCTCCTGGGTGGACTCACGGCGATCTTCGTTGTTCCCGGCGTCGCCGGTGTACAACTGACCGGTATTGCGCTTACCCTTGTCATTGCGTTGATCGGAGGGTTCATTACCGGCGCATTGATCAGAGCGACCGGCACGACGGAACAGGCGTACGAAGACAGCCATGAATTCTCCCATGTGCCGGGCCCGGAAAGTGAACGGAAGGTTGAAGAACTGGCGCTGGGAGCCAAAGCCGATATCGAGGCGCTGCAGAAGCAACTGCTTACCCGAGCGGCGCAGTTACATTCCGGAAGGGAAGAGCCAAGACCGATTGCCTAACTCAGCTTCAGCCCTTTTGGCATTTCGTTACAAGACTGCCGGTAGGTGGAGCAGGAGAGGCCTTTATCCTGTGTTCTCCAAGTGAGGCAACGCGTTTTTACTCATGCGTTGCCTCATTGGAACACACACTGCCTCAATGGAACGCAGTGCAAGGCTGAGAGCCGAACGCGCCGGCTAACGTTTTCTCGCCAGTTCGGTGCCCTCTCGTTGCGCCAATCTCTTTAACAACGCTTGTCCTCTCCTCGTTCCGCTGCCGAGCAAGCCGGCCTGCCGATTCTTACGTCGTGGGCGCCACCCGTCAAACAACTTCCAGCTTGGAGAGCGACGTGTCGCGCGAAGGGCCTGAGTCACAGGAAGATCGGCAGGATAAATTGGCCGTCCATCGTCTTCCGACAACGTCATGGTGTGACCTCCTTGTGAAGGCGCCACAATGACATTCTGGCGTTAAACGCGAATTACGCCGATGTTACAGGGGCGTGACAAAAGGTGAGCGCGCATTGAGGTTATCGATGAATCCGTGATCCAGGAGAAGTGAGGTGAGAGTCCGATAAGGAAGAGCCTCGCGGGTGACGGGACGCGGACGTTACAGCGATGAGGCAAAACCATTGGCGGAACAATCTGATCAGGTTTGTATTTCCGCAGTCACCACGATGCCGACTCTGGAATTGTCCATCTCGAGTGGATAGGCCAACTCACGCCAGGCGTCGATGCCGCCCACGAGCGGCCGGACACGGGTCACCCCTTTTCGTCTCAGCATCAATGCCATCCTCGCGGACGTCGCTTCGTTTGGACAGGCGCAGAACAAAATGACGTCCCGGTCCCGTGGGATGTCGTCATGGCGTTGCTCGAGCTCTTCGGCGGAGATGCGCAAGGCGCCCGGGATGGTATAGGGGTCGGCTACATGGTCCTCGATGCCTCGCAAATCCACGACGGATAACGGATGGCCATCGTCCATGAGTTGCTTGAGCTCGGCTGGGCTGATGCGAGCCACTCGCAGTTCCCGCAGCAGTTTTTGCCGGTGGAGATATTTATAGAGCACATATCCGCCGAGGCTTATAGCCAGCAGGAGTCCCGCTGTTTCCCCGAGCCGCATCACCTGCTCGGCCACGTAGGTGATCTGTTCGCTGAGGGCATAACCGAGAGAAAGAAAGAGAAAGCTCCAGAGCAGCGATCCGGCTCCGTTAAAGAGCAAAAATCGTCCGATCGAAACTTTGAAGAGGCCGGCCAGTGCGGGCGCGAGAGTGCTCAACCCCGGGATGAACTTGGCCACGATCAGCGCGCGGATCCCGTGCCTGACAAAGAGATTCTCCGTGCGTCTGACACAGGCGTCAGGCTCAAGCGCAATTCGGCACAACAGGCTGAGGGTTTGCCGCCCCCGATGGAGGCCCAGTTCGAACCAGACCATATCGCCCAGCAGGCACGCGGCGACCGACAGGCCGGTCAGCACGGCGAGATGCGCTTGCCCGTCCGCTGCGACGGCTCCGGCGGCGAGCAAAACCGGGATGGCGGGGATTGGAAAACCGATCTGCTCGGCGAGGACGGTCAGGAACACCACGAGCTCGATGTGAGAAAGCAGAAATTCGAGCGCCTGTTCCATGGCGTTAGGCCGACGCACCGAGCGCTTCGCGGATGGCGACCGACAACGCCTGCACGTCGTCCGCTCCATCCTGCCGATGGCCGTTGACAAAAAACGTCGGCGTTCCCGTCACTTCGTGCTGATGACCCGAGGCCGCGTCCGTGCGCACGCGGTCGAGATAGCGATGTTGCCGTAGGGCTTCGCCGAATCGAGTTCTATCGAGTTCAAGCTGACCCGCGTACCTCATCAGATCGCTGTATTCAAGTTCCCATTGGTGAGCAAACAACATGGCATACATCGGCCAAAACTTCCCTTGTGCGGCGGCTGCTTCCGCGGCCTCGGCGGCCTGTACGGCATGAGGATGCTTGTGTGCCAGCGGAAAGTGCCGGAACACGAATTGGAGATCGTGACCGAACTCACGCTGCAGTGCCTGAATCGTCGTGATCGCTTGCCGGCTATAGGGGCATTCGAAGTCGCCGTATTCCACGAGCGTGACCCGAGCCGCACTATCTCCCTCCACATGATCGTGTTCTGTGATGACGAAGGCCGGAGCATGCACACGGTCCTTGGCCATGGCGCCCCCTCTAAACTTCATCCAGATAGCGCTCGATCATCTTTTCTGCGATCGTGCCTTCACCGACACCGGATGCGACCCGCTTGATCGAGCCATGTCGCGCATCGCCTGCCACGAAGATTCCCGGCACGCTGGATTCGAATAGGTATGGCGTTCGGTCGAGCGGCCAGGTCGGGGGCAAACAGCCGTCCCGCACTAAATCCGGACCGGATAAGATAAACCCGTGTTCATCGCGGAGGATGCTTTCTCCCAGCCAGTCGGTATGCGGTTGGGCGCCGATGAGAATGAACAGAGACTGCGCCGGCACCGTACGGCAGTCTTTGGTTTTGGCATGTCGGAGAACCAGCGACTCAAGCCGGGACGTGCCTTGTACCTCGGTCACCTCCACGCTGGTTTCGACGAGGATGTTCGGCGTTTCCTTGAGGCGCTCGATCAAGTAATAAGACATTGTGGCGGTCAGTGAGTCGCCACGGACCAGCATCGTTACCTGACGGGCATGGCGCGCAAAGTAGACGGCCGCCTGGCCGGCCGAATTCGCGCCGCCGATGATATAGACATCTTCCCCCTTTGAGGCGAACGCTTCTGTCATCCCGGCACCATAATAGATCCCTGCACCGGTCAGTTGAGCCATTCCCGGTACGTTCAGCGTCCGATAGGAAACACCCGTCGTAATCAGCACGGTTTTTCCGCTCAGCTCGCTGCCATCGGCAAGCGTGACGATCCGCGCAGGGCCGGCCACACGCACACTGACAGCTTCCTGCGGATTCAGTAATTCGACGCCGAATCGCTGTGCTTGCGTCAAGGCGCGTCGCGAGAGATCTTGGCCGCTGAGACCGGCTGGGAAGCCCAGGTAGTTCTCAATTCGGGAGCTCATGCCGGCCTGTCCACCCGGCGCTTCACGTTCGATGAGCACTGTCTTGAGTCCTTCGGATCCACCGTAGACGGCAGCAGCTAACCCGGCCGGTCCGGCTCCAATGACGATGAGGTCGTATAACGGTTGTTCAGCTTTCATCCGAAAGCCGACTTTTTCTGCCACCTGAAACGTGGTCGGTTGAATCATGAACGATCCGTCTGCGAACAGGACTACCGGGAGTTGATCATGGCCGGCGTGGACGGACTGAAGCAAAGGCTCCGCTTCTGCCTCTTTCTCGACATCCAGCCATTGATAAGGGACCTGATTTCTCGCCAGGAATTCCTTGATCTGATGGGTGTGAGGCGACCAGCGGTGTCCCAGCACCCGGATTCCTTGGAACGGGGCCTTGAACGATCCATGCCAGTCGTCCAAGAGGTCGTCGAGGACCGGATACAAGCGTTCCTCCGGAGGATGCCATGGCTTCAGTAAATAGTAATCGACTTGTGCGTCATTAATGGCTCGAATGGCGGCATCCGTATCGGCATAGGCGGTCAACAAGGCCCGCTTCGCGTTGGGATAGAGCGGGAGGGCTTGCGCGAGAAACTCGACGCCGGTCATCTGGGGCATTCGCTGATCCACCAAGAAGAGAGCGACGGTCTCATTCCGGAGCTTGAGCCGTTCCAGGGAAGCGAGCGCCTCTGCCCCGGACTCAGCTCGGAGGACGCGGTACTGCTCGCCATAGTTGCGCCGGAGGTCGCGCTCGACCGCACGCGAGACTTCGGGATCATCATCCACCGTGATAAGGACGGGTTTCATGGTCAGGCCTTTTCTCTGGGCGGCTCGTACGGCCCCGAGGGGGATGCAGACGGTTTGCGTGTCATCGGCAAGCGGACGAGGAATACCGTCTGTCCCGGCTTCGATTCGAATTCGATCTCTCCTCCATGGCGGTCCGCCACGATGCGATAGCTGATGATCAACCCGAGGCCGGTCCCTTTCCCAACGCCTTTCGTCGTGAAGAACGGCTCAAAGAGGTGAGGCCGAACATCCTCCGGGATGCCTGGTCCATTATCGTGGATCTCCACAAGCAGTTGATGATCCTCCCGCCGCGTGCGGATCTTCACGTTCCCTCGTCCGCTCACTGCGTCGGTCGCGTTGTCGATGAGATTCGTCCACACTTGATTCAGCTCGTTTCCGTACGCGGGAATGGGGGGAAGCGAGCGGTCGTACTCGCGCTCCAGCGTGACGCCTTTCAGCTTATGGGTCAGCATGGTCAGCGTGCTCTCGAGCCCTTCGTGGATATCGATATTCTGCAGGGGGGCGCGGCCTTCGTACGAATAGGCCTTCACCGCGTTCACCAATTCCGCGATGCGGCTTGTGCTCCGTTCGACCTGTTGAGTCAATTCCTGTAGCGACAAGGTTCCTGTGACCCATCTCAATACGTCGCCGATCGCTTCCTCGGGAAACTGCTTGCTGATCCCCTCGAGCCAGGAGCGATCAAGTCCGGCGCCGACCAATGTGCTGGCGAGTTTCCAGGCATCGGCGATGCGGTGCCGTTCAAGCCACGTCAGGACCTCCTCCTCTCGATCGTTCCGGGTGAGGGGATCCAACGGCGTCGTGGGATGAGGATGTGACGCGATGTCGCGCTGAATTTGCGCGACCGTTTCGGACTGTGCCGTTGAGAGTTGCCGTTGGTTCAGACGACAGGCGAGAGCCGGGAATCCGCCCGCGACGGTGAGCAAGTCGGCGGCGGCCCGGTGTGCGGCGGCGGCCGGATTGTTCAGTTCATGGGCGAGGCCGGCCGCCATGGTCCCAAGCGAGACGAGCTTTTCCCGTTGCTGTGAAAATCCTTCCAGTCCTCTGACCCGTGCTGCCATGGTTCGTAAGATTTCCTTCGCGACCGAGGGGCACAGGCGCATCAATGACCAGAACTGCTCCTTTGAATATCGCAAGAGCCGGCATGGGGTTCGCGTCTGGGCGTCGACGAAGTAGGGGATATCCAACAGTAACGATACTTCACCGAAAAACTTTCCGGGCGTATGGACCGCCATCACCACTTCTTGGCTGCCATAGGTCTTACTGACGCGAATCTCTCCTTCGAGAATGACATAAAAAGCGGTTGCGGAGTCCCCCTCCCTGGCGATGATCTCACCCGCCGGTACCTGTAGCCCCTCGCCTTGTTCGAGACAGGTAGTCTCCTCTGGGGTAAGGCCGGCGAACAAGGGGAGTTTTTGTAGATCAGCTGGATTCATGTGGTTCTCACGACCCTTTCAGCGGGGTGGATCGGAAGATTGAGACTCCGGTAAGGTATGCCGTTACGAATATCAGGTCAATGGACTTCGGCAAGACACAGGAAGCGTCAAGGGGAGGGGCAATCTGACTAGACTTTACGGGTTTCCTATTTGTATGGTGCTGCAATCGTCAAATCGGAGAACTGATCGATGCCCCATGAAACGTATCCCCGCAGCCCGAAAGCTCTTCTCGGCGGCATCGCCCACTTGGGGCGATTTATCGACAAGATTCGTCTACGCAACGCCGGGCAAATTCAGGATTACAACTACATCACGGTTGGGTTCGATAAATATTTGACCGATTTTCTGGGCATCGACGCGAAAGTATTTGAGCAGCAGGTGTTAGCCGGTGGGACGGATGATGAGTTGCTCGCCTGGGTCCAGGCCAACGGCCGCAAGCGCTCCCATCAGGAAATTGCGCAATGGTCTGAAGAGCTGCTGGCTTCCTGTCCGAAGGATGAGGCGGCTCGTCGGCGACTTGAAGGCCGCTTGAAGGATATTGCGACCAAGCGTGGTGTGCCGGTTGAATCCCTTCCACCTATTACCACGTGGGCTGAGGTTATCGAACTTGATGAAGAGCGCTTGTGAGGTGGAGAACATTCGTCATGACCGAGGGAATAGACGAGTCTTTACCTCATCTCCACCCATCCGCCCGTTTGCGAACGAAACGTCAAGTGTCGAGCTGAGGTGCGAACCATCGCGGCGTCGTTGGTCTGGTCGATCGCTTGCACCTGTTCGTTCGCCGTCCAACGCACAGTGAAGAATCCTCCCGTGAAAGCGGAAAAAGCCAGGGCTCGCTCGGAGGTAATCACGATAACCACATGGCCTCGACCCTGCACTTGCTTCACGAGTTCGTTCGGTCCCAGCGCCTCGCTGAACCAATGACCTCGGCTTTCCTGAAACCCATGAACTTGCCGGCTGGTCTGAACGACGAGCAGGCGCGGCAGCACATGATGCCGCTCGACCTGTTCCTCGACACCCAACTGCACCTCGGTCCATCGGCGTAATCCTGAAGAAAAGCCCAAGAGTCTGCGGGACGTCTGTGCAAAGCCTGCTGGTCCTCGGGCCGCGGTCGCAACGATTGTTTCGTTGACTCCCAAGGCTTCCTCAACAGGACTTCCTCCCCCCGGCAAGGCAACGATTCTGTCTTTTATGATGGTGACGAGGACGTCGACAGACCGACCTTCGGCGAAAGCCGAATGAGGGGAGAGAAGAAGAACAAGCGCTAGAGCAAGCATCGGTCGGGGTGTGAGGAACGTCATCTTCTTTCTTATTGAGTGTGCTGTGCTCATGCTCCTTATCAGGTAAGGGGCAGACCTACCTATCCCTCCGGGAAGTCGATCGAATGGAGGAGGCGCTTTTGCCAGATTGTAGCAATTTTGCTCCATCGCTTTATCAGAGAATTGAGAGAGGGGGAACAACGTGGCTCAGTGCCGGCAGGGTGAACGCGACAACAGGAAAGGCGACTTGCTCAGTGTACCAGGGCGGCCCTGATGAGCCGGCCGCCCTCATTTTCGTGACTTGGAGTGGTGATGGGGTCTACAGCGATGGCAGCGTGAGCAACTTCTTCATTTCGCAGTGAGCGAGAACGACGTCGGGGGCGCGCTGCAGCGCTTCATAATAGCTCCGCTCGTACCCGTCGCCCATTTCCGATGGGCGAATCAACGCGCGCACCTCGGTCAACAGCATGGCGACATCGTCCACCGTCAGCCGCTCGCCTCCATCCAGCAACTCGTCGATGCGAACGACCATGTTGGAAAGCGGATGCAGCCACGTAAACCACGGATCGTTCATCACCAGTTGTAGGAGTTGGCCCGTGGAGTCCACGCGCCCATAGATCCGCTCATAGGTCAGCTGCTCCGCTACGATCAACGCCTTATGCAGGCCCAGCAGACCATGCCGAACATCCGTGAGAGTTCGACGGAGCGGGTTAGTTTCTCGGACATGTGTTTGTTTCGATGAGGTAGCCATAGAATAATCTTACCAGGTCAATGGAAGAAATGGGACTCAGTGCCGGTCCTCATATGGTTGACGTCTCGATATGTCCCTTATCGGATACCAGGCGCTTGTTCTGTAGTGGTGAGACAGACCATCGTGCTGTTTCTCATCGGCTGGCAAATCCTGGCCTTTTCCGTGGAGTTTGGTTGTCATAACACGGTCAGGCGATTGGCGTCATCGTTCGGATGCAGCCGAGACAGAAGCCCGCTGCCTGCTCTGATTCCGGGTGAAGGTGTCGTCCAAGGATATGTTTCGCTGAGGATCTAAGAGGCTTCCATAGAATGAAAAAAGCTCGCCGGTCAGTCGAGCCGTATTGTCGGCGTCGGTTGGGTGTTTCCGCCGTATGTAGTCGTTCAATACGCGTCCGTCGGCGGTCTTGTGAATATGAGGTTGACTCAGATTCATTCGGTAGCGCGCGATCGCGTCGGCGACTCGACTGATGAAGACCACGGTGCCGTCGTGGTCCAAGTGTTCGACGACGCCTACATGGGTCAGCGGATCGTTCAACCTACCGTCCCCATTGAAATCCCATGTGTTATCGAAGAATACGAGGTCGCCCGGGTGGACGTCCGATCCTTGATGCACAACACCATATTGACGCACGTGATTGTAGATAAGCCGGACGCCATTCCCTTTGGGATCATCGATAGGTCCACGATACAGATCGATGCCATGTTCCAGGAAGATCGCGCGTGCGACTCCGGCGCAGTCATAGGCGATGCGCCTGCCTTGGCTTGTGATGGTTCGTGCGCCGACCAGTCTTGCAGCGGACTGAACGATGGCGGATCGGCTGGGAAGCGACGCTCTTAGAAGAGGGAGGTGATGCTCCGGCTCCGGGGCCTGCACGACCGGAGTTTGAGCCAATACGGGTGATTCCGGCAGCGCAACCCTATCCGCCGGTGTCGATGGCTCAAAGGCGTTCCGGTCCGGCCTCTGGGCCGGCTTGGTGCATCCCATCAGGGTGGCTATCGCGATTGTGGTCATGATGAACAGGAATCGCATTTACGGTTACCGCACGTTTACGAATCGGTCTTTGGCCGTCTGTCGGAGCGCATCGATGTCTTCACGCCTGGTGACGGAGAGCGGGATGGTGTGGGTCAATTCTTCGACCAGCAGGTCGGTTGTGAGCGGCGTTTTCTGATGGAGAGCCCGATAGAGAGCCGCCACCACTGCCTGCTCGATTTCCGAACCGCTGAAACCATCGCTGGCGCTGACAATCTTGCCGAGGTCGAACATCTTACTGTCTTGCTTGCGCAGGCCGAGGTGGATTGTCCAGATGGCCTCGCGCTCTGCATCGTCCGGCAAGTCGACGAAAAAGATTTCATCGAACCGGCCCTTGCGAAGGAGTTCGGGCGGCAGCGAGGATAGGTCATTGGCCGTGGCGACGACGAACACATCTTGCTTCTTTTCCTGCAGCCAGGTGAGGAAGGCGCCGAAGAGTCGGCGGCTCAAGCCCGCGTCGGCTTCGCCGCTGCCTCCACCGGCCACCATGGCCTTCTCGATTTCATCGATCCACAGGACGATCGGTGACAAGGATTCCGCCATCTCAATCGCCTTGTGGAAATTCTTTTCCGATTCGCCGACGAACTTGTCGAACAGCCGACCTGCGTCGAGTTTCAGGAGCGGGAGCTTCCATTCCCGTGCGATCGCCTTCGCGGCAAGCGACTTGCCGCAGCCCGGCACGCCGACCAGCATGATGCCGCGAGGGGGTGTGAGGTTGAGCGATTTGGCTTCGGCGGAAAATCCGACTCGGGCGCGTTCCAACCAGGACTTCAGATTGGTGAATCCTCCCAACTCAAACCGATTGTCCTCCAAAGGATAATATTCCAATAAGCCGCCATCCTTGATTGCCTGAACCTTACGCTTGAGGATGGTCTGTACATCCTCGGCAGAAAGGGTCCCACGCTCGACGATGCATTGCGCGATGACTTGCCGCGCTTGATGGAGGGTCAAGCCCTGTAAGGCACGGAGGATCGCGTCAGCCTCCTGGGTTGTAGGTCCCTTGTCGGCTGCCTTGGCTTCGCTGATCGAACTGAGGATGCTTTGTGCGAGAGTCGTTGAACGGGCGCGGGGAAGGGTTCGAGGGCCCAGGGATTGAAGGAGACCGCGCAGCATCGACCGCAGTTCCTCTCGATCAGGCAGCTTCAGATCGAGCCTCACGGCAAGTTTTTCAAGATCCAACGGCAGCGAAATCGGTTGGCCGGTGAGCACACAGGTTGCACGAGATCGGCTGTATGCCGCCGCGACCTCCCGAAGCTGGCGGCACACGGCGGCGTCTTGGAGGTGCGGCGCGAGATCCTTCAGCCAGAACACCGCCTCCACGGTGAGGCCGTGGAGATGTTGAAGGACCGCCAACGGAGTGGCGGTCAGCTTGCTGAGAGTCGGGGCCTCATCGGCACGGGTGAGCCCTCTCGTGATGGACCACTCGAAGAGCGGCATGCGCTCTTGTGCCGTGACTGATTGGAGCAAGGCCAGAACCCGTTCCTCCTCCACCGTTTCGATGACGACAAGGGGGTGGGAGGAACGGATCAAGGTACGAAGATCGTGCACGCTGGTCGACAAAGCCATGGCGTGGAAATGCTAGCACGAGGTATCGGCCGAGCCAAGGAAACCGGTGAATTGGGTCTATTCCCATTGCAGCGTCGGATCGGGATTCGGGCACAGCGGGAGACGCTTGCACACGATCCCCAAAATCCACACTTCGTCTTTCTCAAACGGCATCTGAACCTGAGGTGGTGGCGGCGGGAGGGTGACCGCCGGAGCCGGTAATATCGTGAAACCGTGTCCTTGCATCCTTTGAAAGGCGACACCACTGTGCACGGAGCTGCCAGGTGGAAGCTGGGTAGGTTCAGCGTCCATATCAACCCTTCCCAACCGGGCCGGTCTCGATGCAGCTGCTATTCGTGCTGTCCTCACAGCCATGGGAGCGGCTGCCGGCGTCATCATCATGATGGGAGGAGAAGTTTGCACTGCGCTCTTCAGCATGAAGGCTTGCCCAGATGGAGAGACGGCTGGCGATGCTGCGAGTCTGAAGGTTGCAAAGGACACAGCCGGAGAGGTTTTCAGTAAGGTCATGGCGTGCTGGTTTTTCGGTGATTGTGGCTTGAGTGTGATCGCAAGATTCCGCGCGAACACAACCGCGACCGTATAGGCAGAACAGTCGCCGGAGGCGGGCGTTTGGCCGTTCGAAAGGATTTTGCCGGAATCGTAGAATTTCCAGAACCGTGCCCTGAATACTTCGGGGGCAAACCAGGCTCGAGTAATGACCGCCGAGCTGATTTCGAGAGAGAGTGATTCAATGTCCAGATCGATATGGTCGGTTGCGAGAAGTTTGCGGATTTCAGGGGGCGCGGCTTGCGCGAGCCCTTCCACTTCATTTTCGCTCAGCGTCAATGTGGTCCATGCCGGAGAGTCCAGAACATTCGACGGAGCGAATCCACAGGGGAAAAACTCTTGAGCCGACGACGCGTCAGTGAGCTTATCCAAGCCGGGCATGCACTGTCTGGCCCATTCATCCCAGATGACAGACGGAGAACTGCCGACGTATTGTTCATACGTGTGTCTCGCGCTTTCGTACTGATTGCGGTATCCCTTTACGGCCCATTCGTTCTCGAGGTCTGCAACCTTTCTTCGTAGCGCGGGCTCTTCAATCTCCTTCCAGCGTTGAATCGCCGCCGCATCGGTTGTGTATGTGGCTTCGATCTCCTTGTTCTTGTAAGCTTCTTGCGCGGTAAACCACGCGTCGCGATATTGCTTGTAGGCGACCGTTGCAAGGGAATCGGACCAGGAACCGTCCGGAACCACCTGATAGAGAAATTGAAAGGCTTTTTGATAGGTGGCTTCCTCGTCAGCGGTACGAGCCCTCGTGCCCAGGGCTAATTTGACTCCATCGGCGTTGCCACGGAGCACATCCTGATAGGTGGTGGACAGGGTTACAGACCGTGTCAGGTCCAGCATGGAGGAAGTGGGAAGACAGTCCATGATGCGGGAAAACTCGGCAAGCTTGATCAAGCGCTCGGCCGTCAACATGCCTGTCATGAAACTCAATTCATCTTTCTTGTAGGAGAGGCTGGAACTGGGGAAGGCAAGATAGGTGTCTTCCGTCTCGAACATCAGTTTGGCCTTGTTCATCAAGGCAAGCGATACGACCGGGTCCATATATCCCTCCGTTGGAGTCCACCCCTCCAACAGGGAGGGGTGGACTCCTTTCATAGGTTTATGCGCACGAAAGAATTCGGATCTGCCCCTAGACCCATTGAGTTATCGTGGGAAGCGGATCCGGACATTTCGGGAGAATGTGACACTTGAAGCCGATGACTTGCATCCCATCGACTTTCATCGTTTGCCCGTCCCAGTGATAATTGGAGTGGCTGCTACTTTTACCTTTCTGGTAGCTGCCCCCGATGGCGAACGGTCCATATCCGACGAACCCACCCCCCCCGATGCTGCTCTTGGTAAATTCGCTCATTCCGCTGGAATTGCTCATGCTGAGCTCCAAATCTTTGACACAGATCATCGTCGTCGGGTAGGCAGGGATCATTCCCGTCGGAGGCTTACCACCGTCGCTGATCACCTGACCTTTCGCTTCAAGATTGTTCTGATCGAAGCGCCAAGCTTTGCTCGAGAGAAATGCGGACTTGAGCCATGGACGAACGATCGGCACCTGAGTGATGGAAAATGACAATCGGAAACTTGAGTTGTCGAAGCCGCCCTGATAGTGACTCTTGCTGCCTCCCGCACTGCCGCCGATCGAGAACAGCCCGATGTTGAAGCCGCCACCGGCCGACCACTTGCTGTGGGACGATTGTGAATACCGGGAAATATCCGTAGAACCGAAGGAAAACTGCGTCCACCCCGAAGCCTTCACGAAGTTACCCGGCACCACCGACGTGTAATAGAAATCCGAGCCCGAGGCTAAACCGGTCAATTTTGCCCTTTCCAACGTATCTCGGTATTCCGCCTTCAGCAACGTCATGTCACGCTGCATGACCTGATCGATAAAGGCCGCGATCGCTTCATAGTCGTTCTTATAACCGTTGGCGACCCAGTCGTTCATGGCGGCGCGCACTCTATTGCGAAGCGTGCTAGCGTTAATGGCCCAATAGTGAACCGACTTCGGATTGTCGCCTGCAAGCGCGTCGATCCGGCGGGCGTTGTATTCCAGTGCGGCATCTTCATACGCTTTGAGCTTCTCGTTATACAGCACCACCAATGCACTCGGCTCGAGTACCTCCGTTTCGCTGTCATCAATGAGATTCTTCTTGATTTTCTTCTCGCTCAAGAGCGCTCTGAATTTCTCGATCTTCTTCTTCGTTTCCTCGGGCAGTTCGGTTTGCATCACCTGGCTCATCCGAAGAGCGTACTCGTAACGATCTGAAAGAGATCCTTCGTTGTTCATGACATTCAGTTTCGCGAAGCGATCGTCGATTCCCGACACATCCGGTACAAAATCCACGAGCCGTGCGAAATTCTCGGCCTGCATGTAGAGCTTCCCGACATCTTGAGCCAGCAGTTTGTCCATCAATTCAGGGGTCAGCGTCGGGGAAGCCGGCGCAGGTTGCCCTTCACCGCCCGGCTGTGCCGTCACTCCCGGAGTCGCAAGCTCCGCTAAGGCCTCTTTTTTCACGACTCCGGTCAGACCCTGGGACAGAAACTCAAAATCGCCCGACTCGAAAGGGATTCCTGGCGTGCACCAGGTGAAGAAGTTGTCCTCCGATTTGGGGACGGTCTCATCTCCATTGGTTAACACGTCATACAGTTTCCCCATGATGGAATTAGCGAGTTGGCTCGGCAATACGTCTCCCATGATGTTCCTCCCTGTAAGTTGGTGAATGAAGAGCCAGCGAATTCTGGCTTCACTAGTTCATGCCGCGCCCGTCCGCAAACATCATGCCGAGGCTGTGTGGTCTATCGGAGATTCGAGAGAGAAAGGCACACCTATAAAAATCAAAAGAGGCCCGAGTCGATGTGGAGTTCAAGCGGGAGCGCGAAGACTGAGCGCATGCGCAGAGGCCGGTCTCAGTTCCGACATGAAGTCGTGAGAGGAAAACTGAAATACGTAGATGAACTAGGTGTCCGTCATCGAAGCGCACGAGTGGTCACACACGTGAGAATACGTATCCTATTCGATACGACTTGTATCGGCTTTGATACGTCCGACACGTTTCGAAAAGTGTGCAGAATATCAACCATGATGCAAAGAGACGTGCAGGATCGAGCCATCTATTCCTAGCCGAGTTGTTCAGCCGAACCTCGTGTTTGCGAGAGGGAATAGGTTTTGCCTATGCGCATGAGTAACGCCGATTCTCCCGGTGAGAGAGAAGTCGAGCGGAATGTGCGCGATAGATCGTCGAGTGCGAAAAGGAGCAGATCATGAGAACGCCATTCAGTATTTTGGGAACAACCCTCTGCGGAATGTTGATCCTGACTTGCCCCGTTGCAACAGAGGATGTGTGGGCTCAATTGACTGGGTCTGGAAAATTGGTGCCGCTGGTATGGAATAACGGCAAGACGTATTTCTTCCAAGGAAGTGAATATGCCAGATACGACATCGCCCAGGATATGGCCGACGGTGACGATGGCAATGGCAATGCCTACCCTCGCCCCATTCAGAACAGCTGGCCCGGACTCTTCAATGAGAACATTGATGCCGCGGTGTTTTGGCCGGCACCACCTCCGGGAGGAGCTGAAATCAAGACGGTCGCTTACTTTTTCAAAGGTAATCAGTTTATGCGGTATGACGTTGATGCCGACCGCGCCGATTCGGCGGATGGTGCAGGTCGGCCCTATCCCCAGCCCATCTCCCTCAAGTGGCCTGGAATCTGGACTGACCGAGTGGATGCTGTCGTCGTGTGGCCGGTGCCGAGGGACGGCAGAACCGTCGCGTATTTTTTCCGAGACGATCAGTATATTCGGTTCGATGTGAAAAGGCATCGGGCAGATCCAGGTTACCCGAAGCCTATTGGCGGCAATTGGCCGAACTTCAAGTTTCCAAGTGGGATCGACGGCGCTGTGGCGTGGCCAACACCAATAGAAGGCAAGTCGGTCGTCTATTTCTTTAAGGGCGATCAGTATATGCGTTATGACGTGGATGCCGATCGCGCCGACGATCAAAGCGGAGGAGGACAGGGGTATCCTGCGCCAGTTGCCGGGAATTGGCCGGGCTTATTCGCAGAGGACTCGCTGGCGGTCTATGCCAAGCAGTGCGACGATGCCATCGGCGTCTCTGTTCCCGATTTCGACGTCGACAGCCCTTTGGGGACGACAGTTCCGACCGATCATCTCACACCGGCCAACGCCATCTATCCAAGCGGCACATGCGATCGCCCCAACGTGCTCAATGGAGTCTGCGATCACGGCAGCCGTTTTCGGGTGCTGATCAATACGGACAATGCGTATGTGGTGGCGCATGCCCGAAAGATGGGTCTGTCTCAAGGGCAGTACGGCGACGTCGCCGTCATACAGCATAATAAGATGAATGGCGCCACGTGCTTCTACCAAGGGGCGCTCGAAGACTTTCACTTGAGCCACAATGGCAACGTCAAGGCACCTTCCAAAGGAGTGGGCAATCCAACGTTCTGGATGACACCGGCGCAGATTGCCGGCAGCAAATTCCCCTGCGCCAGTTGTCACGACAACGGTCCCATCGTTCGATCACCTTATCTTGCGCAGATAACAGGCCCCAACCAGCTGCCCGGTTCGGGCGACGTCACCTTTAACAGCGATGGCCAGCCATATTCGTTTGTCGGCATCGATTTCGCTTCGTGGAAAGCCTACAAGGTTGAGGTACAGGACAATCAATGTAACGGTTGTCATCGCATGGGTGTCAACAATCTGAGTAACACCGGCAGCGTTCCGAACAACGGCACGGCGGTTGACTTGGGTCTCAAGGCCACCGCTGGTTCACAGGTCAGTAAGAACCCGCATTCAGCGACATCGCCGATATGGATGATGCCTGGGCAGGATACGTTTCAGCAGGCGACGGCTGATGCCGCACAAGCAATCAAGCAATGCGCGGACCAGTTCCGCGGAGAGTCAGCGCCACTGCCCGATTCGCCCAGCTGCAAGATTACGAAGTTTACGACGCCTTAATCACTATCTGCCACGCTTCGAGATGGGTTGATCTCGGGACTAGACAACCGGATCAGCTCATCCCTTCCCCGGCGACAAGACTGCCGACGTGGCCTAATGAATGTTCGCAGGAGTCAGCTTGTGCGGATCAAATCTTGCCCGGACTGGCCAGCGCTCTGTTGATTTCACCGATCAGACGGCGCTCGATTTCACTGGTTTCCTCGGCACTGACGGTCAGGATACGCCCGCCTTGCGCGAGCTTTTCAAATTCCGCTTTCACGCTGAGTTTGGTGACATTAGCGGGAAGAGCCTGGAGCGAGATGACATACTGATTCCGAAAGCCGGCCACTTCCAGGGAGGTTGGGTTCGACACCTTGCGTGCCGTGACATAGGCCGTCCGTTGATCGGTCTTGGCGCTGACCTTGAGTTGATAACCGTTCCGCGTGAGCGTTTCCTCAATGGCCTTTGCAACGGTCATCATGGGTCGGGGTAAGGTATCGACTTGTGCCCCCTTCTCATCGATATTGAGGGATTGAGCGGCTTGGGCCGCCGCCGTGCGTTGGACTTCCGCGCTCATGCGTTTGGTGTGCGCCAGTTGCAGTTCGAGTTGCTCGGTAAGCTGTTTGGTTTCGGTCTTGGCGCTCTCGGTCGTGTGCCTCGCGTCACGGAGTTCCTGATTGAGCAGGTCGATTTGCTGCTGCATCACCTTATTCCCGTCCTGCAAAGAGCCGAGAAGGGATTCTTGTTTGGTGATTTGCTTCTTGAGGGCGTCGTTCTCGGCGCGAAAGGGACTATCGTCCGGGGCGCATCCCGAGACGGCCAAGACCAATATGGATCCGATCCGCAATGACCACTGGGTCACAGACATGTCGTCTCTCACGCGAGTGTCCTCCGAACAAAGTGCGGGGATTATCCACGCTTTGGCCCGACTTGTCCACGTGGATGTGAGGCAATTAACCCCGTATGATCTGTCGCGTGAGAGCTGTGGCAGCGCTACGAAGTCCCTAGCTTGCGCCGCAGTACCGTCCAGCTGTAGCATGCCTCAGTGATGCCTTCACTGCTTCGGAAAACCTTCTCCGTCCCTCCGCTTGGCTGTAACTGTTCGATCATCGGCGATCCGATCACGAAGCAAGCCGTTGTCATCGATCCCGGTGGGGCGCCGGAGCGAATTCTCCATGAGGTGCAGAAACTGGGTTTCACCGTCAGGCACATCCTCCATACGCACGCCCATCTCGACCACTTTTTAGCGTCCAGCGAAATCAAGAAGGCGACCGGCGCGGCGATTTGCCTGCACCAGGGTGATCTTGATCTGTGGAAAAATCTGGAATTGCAATGTCGCGTGTTCGGGGTTTCGTATGTCCCGGCGCTGCCTCCGGACCACTGGCTTCAGGATGAAGAACAGGTGATGCTGGGGCAGAACCCGATCGTGGCGATTCACACGCCGGGCCATACGCCAGGGTCGATGAGTTTTCATGTGCCGAATGAACAACTCGTGCTGGCCGGCGATACGCTCTTTCGGGGAAGTATCGGCCGGACCGATTTATGGGGCGGCAACTTTGAGGCCATCGAGGAATCGATTCGCGAGCGACTCTATACGCTCGACGAGGCTACAATTGTGGTGACCGGACACGGGCCGGAAACTGAAATCGGCGTCGAAAAGGAGACGAATCAGTTTGTCCGTGCATGACAGGACCGGGGAGGGACCATGGCTCCATTCAAGCTGCTGGTACTTGTTACACTGCTCTGCCTCGTGCCGGTTCACGCGGTTGCCCTGACGGATGAGCCACCGAACGCTCGTCCTGATCCAATCACGATTACCGAGGTCAAAGTCCGTGTCTCGGATCATGGTCCGGTCGTGTTGCTGCAGGCCGAAGGCCGCACGATTCCCATTTTTGTCGATGCCACGGTGGCTCTCTCCATTCAAAGTGCGATGAACGGGGACCAATTGCCCCGTCCGATGTCGCACGATCTGATGCGCGCGATTCTGGAGGCCTACGGTGGGAAGGTGACGCAGACGGTCATCACGCTGAAAAACGGGACGTACTTTGGAGCATTAACTGTCTCGCTCAACGATCAGGTGAAAGTGTTCGACAGCCGGTCATCCGACTCAATCGCACTGGCGATACATTTCAATGCGCCGATTCTCGTCGAGCGGGATCTGCTGGAATCAGCCGGGAAGGTTCCGGAAAAAGAAAAAGAGACGGAGCTGTGATGTCTCAGATTGTTGTAAGATCCGCGGCCATTCAAAAAGGTCGTCCTGTTAGGCTGCAGCCAGCGAAGAGGCGAATCGTACTTTGGGCTGTACGGTGAGCCCTCTAAGCGATGTGAGAACAACGCAGGCGGGATTTTCCAATGGCCGCGCTATTCTTTGGCGAGACGTTCCTTGAGTCGCTCAAGCCGCTTGTCAGTGGATTGTTTGATGAAGATCATATTCTCGGCGAGGTGTTGCTGGGCGGTGATCTTTCCTTCGTCGCGCCGCTTTTGTTGGTCGAGTCCGAACTGCGCGATGATCGGTCCGTCTTCTTTGTTGAGCTCTTTCCAGATTTCGGCACAGCGTAGCTGTTTGGCCGGCGGGTACTTGTCGCAGGGTGGATCGGCGGCAGAAGAAATCGAAGGTAGAACGGCCAGGTTGATGATCAGAACCGACCAGTATCGCCACGAGTGAATCATTCGTTTCTCCATCGGAATGTCCGTCCGTCGGCCGCAGCACCATACCACAAGTTCTGAAATCTCGCAGACTCTTCAGACGTATGAGAAGGATGCCGAGCTTTTCCTCAAACATTGGGGAAAGCGGAGGTACAAGCGGCCGCTGCTGTTGACTGAGTGGTTAACATTCCTTCCTAGACGAGGTGTGTTCCTCGACCTGGGTTGCGGTGCCGGTCAAGACGCCCGGTATCTCACGAGGCGAGGGCACCGAGTCGTCGGTCTGGATCGAACCATGCCCTTGTTGCAGTTTGCGACAAGGCAATCCCCGTTCGTGCCGCTTGTCCTCGCGGACATCAGAGCGCTTCCCATCCGAGCCGACAGCATTGACGGAATTTGGGCGGCAGCCTCATTGATTCACTGCCCAAAGAGACACATGACGGGTGTATTGGCTGCGCTTCGTCATCTCGTGAAACCCAAGGGCGTTCTTGCCGCAACGCTGACATATGGAAGCCTGAGCGGCACTAAACGAACAGGTTGGATGCCGGGCCGGTATGTTGCTCGCTGGAGAAAAGACGAGTTCGCCAGGATGCTCTGTCGAGCGGGATGGACGGTACTCTCGTTACGGGTTGTGGACAATCAAGAACGCAAGGGAAGATGGCTCAATGTGATTGCGATGAGAGCGCGGGGCTGAAGCTCTGGCAGACTAAGGTTTCAAGAGCGGGTACCGTAGCGATGGGCAGTGCCGTTTCATTGATTAGACGACAGTGCCGCGGCCGATTTCGGCTCCAACGTGACGTAAACCTTGTCGGCGAAGATGTAGTACCCGCCGTTGTCTTTGTCGGATGAAATACACGAAGGGGAGAAGATGATGGCGCAGCCGAAGATGTCGCCAAGAACCCACCACGACCAGGTTCTCGTGAGAGCAATGGTCTTCGGCTCGTACCCCTCTTTGGTGATGACGGCCTGATGATCGCCTTTTCGGCTCAGTGACACGGTTCCCGGTGCGAGCAAGTGGACGCGGTCATCGACGACAACCTCTGCGTCCAGCGGTGTCGTGAAAATGGTGACGGACTGACGGTCGCCGTGCCACCAGGAGCCGCACCCGGTGAGCGAGACCAGTCCCACAAGCAGTGCACTCTTTATGATTCTGACTTCAATCGTCCTGCGCGCCATAGCGATTTCTCCCGCTGATAGATGTCCTGCGAGGCATTTTTTCACTGTCTCGGGTGTTCTTCTAGTGGATTCGCAAATCTTGCAGGAGGAGGTTCGAGACGAGAAAGACTAGGCTAGATCTTCATAGACTCGTTCACTTCGCGTAAAGTCGCCTGGGCGACCGCGGAAGCCCGCGTGCTGCCGGCTTCGACGATCTCGTCAACGCGGGACGGATGCTGGGTCAGCTTGGCGCGGGCGTCCCAAATCGGGGTCAACTGTTCCACCATACGGTCCGCCACGAGTTTCTTGCAGTCGATGCAGCCGATCGCGGCGGTCCGGCATTCTCGGTTCACCTGGTCTTTGACCGCCTGTGAAGAATAAATATTGTGGAATTCATAAACAGGACAGAGGTCGGGATTGCCGGGATCGGTGCGTCTTACGCGGGCGGGATCGGTCACCATGGTCTTGAGCTTTTGCCGGACAACCGGTTCCGCGTCCGAGAGGTTGATCGTATTGTGGTAACTCTTGCTCATTTTTCGGCCATCGGTGCCGATCACTTTGGGGAACTTGGTCAGATGTTCCTTCGGTTCTGGAAACACCGGTGCTTTGTAAATGTCGTTGAATCGCCGAGCGATCTCCCTTGTCAATTCGAGATGGGGAAGTTGATCTTTCCCCACCGGCACAAAATCCGGTTTATACAAGAGAATATCGGCAGCCTGCAGGACCGGGTATCCGAGAAAGCCGTAGGTGGTGAGATCTTTCTCTTTGATCTCGTCCTGCTTCTCTTTATAGGTCGGATTGCGTTCGAGCCATGAGATCGGAGTCAACATCGAGAGCAGGAGGTGCAAGATGGCATGTTCGGGAATACGCGACTGGATAAAGATCGTGGACCGTTCCGGGTCGATACCCCCGGCCAGCCAATCGATCAACATTTCCCGAACGAACGTGCGAATGCGGCTTGTGTCCGCATAGTTGGTCGACAGGGCGTGCCAATCGGCGACAAAAAAATAACAGTCGTATTGTGCCTGCAACGCCTTCCAGTTCTCCAACGCTCCCAGGTAATTCCCAAGATGCATGAGGCCGCTGGGCTGCATGCCGCTGAGTACGCGGCTCTGCGGCGCCGTCATTCCGCACCTCCTGGGCGGAGGCCGAGCGCGGTCGACAGGATCGTCCCGGACACACCTGAGGCGAAGGTGCCGGTAATCGTATGGATGACGTGCAATTCCTTGTCAAATACGATCAGGCCCACCAAGATGAGCATCCCATAGGGTTCCAATCGTGCCAATGCCATGGCCGGTTTTGGCGGAAGCAGCGCCGTCAAAATCCGGCCACCGTCGAGCGGCGGAATCGGAAGCAGGTTGAACAATGCGAGAAAGACGTTGATCAACACGGAATACAGCGCCATGACGGCAATCGGACGCAAGATCATGGTGGCGAGGAGGCCCGATGACGCAGCAGTCTCAGAGGCATTTCTGAGAGATAAGGTTGGCTCGACGGTCAGGAGCAAGGCCAGCAGCAACGCACTCGCGACTGCCAGCAACAGATTCATCCCCGGGCCTGCCGCGGCGACAAGCGCCATATCCCGCCGAGGCTGATGCATATTTCGAGGGTCGATCGGAACCGGCTTTGCCCAGCCCAGCAGAAAGCTTCCGGGTAACACCAAACAGATCAAGGGCAGAATGACGGTCCCGAAGGGATCGATGTGAGCCAGGGGGTTGATGGTGAGTCGACCCTCATTTTTCGCGGTCGAATCACCGCATTTCACTGCCATCCATCCGTGTGCGTATTCATGGAGCACCATTGCGAACAGCAGAGGGAGCGCCATATACGAGATCGTGTGGATGATGTGTGAAAGGGAGTTCATGGAAATTCTTCAGTCCAATTGCACGAACTTACCCTGTTTGACCTGCAGAAGAAAGAGCGGTCGGTGCAGGGTGCCGTCCGGTCCGAAACTGGCGGGGCCGGCAAGTGTCGGCAGGTTGTGCTGTGTCATCAAGAATTCTTGAAGGGCTTCGCCGGAGGTCGCACCGTGACGGATTCCTTCGATCACGATTCTGGCCGCATCATATCCCTGCATGGTGAAGAGTGAAGGAGTGGTTTGGAAACGCTTCTGATATCGCTGAACGAACTCCTGCACCGCCGGGGTCGGACTGTCGACGAAGAAGCCGTCGACGAATGTGGCGCCGTCGACCGTTCGATCGGCGGTGCGGGCGAAATCCTGCGAGTTCCAGCCGTTCGTGCCCAACAGAGGAGCTTTAATGTCGTGATAGGCCAGTTGGGCGGCGATGAGGCCGATCTCATGAGAGCGACTCGGGATGAAGATGGCGTCGAATCCCGGAGTATAAAGGACGCGCTTTTCTGTTCGGCTGATCGGTTTGCCGGGTAGACGCGGTACATCCACCGGAATGGCCAGCCCATACTTCTTCAAGTCTTCGGCCTTGAGCCGCTGGATTTGAGGTCCGAAATCGGTTTCCCCTTCCTTGAAAGTTTCGATCGCGATGATTTCGCCGTCGAGCTGACGCACTTCCTGCATGAAGAGTCGGGCGAGTTCCCGCCCGTAGACTGTGTCAGGGTGGAGAATGCAGAACCGCCGATAGTCCCGTTCTTTCGCGGCGTAGGCGGCGATCCGCTGGGCTTGCATCGCATAGGTCAGCGACGTGCTGAACAGATAGGTGCCCAATCGGCGGACGTTCGGGAGCGTTGCCGCCGGTGTGATCAAAGGCACTCTCGTTCTTTGCGCCATTTCTGCCATGACCGGCAGATTCTTTGACAACATGGGCCCGATGACGGCGAGGGGACGATCGTCGTTCAGCAGCTCTGAGAGATCATCCAAAAATCCCTGCCGGTCGGCATCATGATCTTTCACGAGCAACCCAACGGATGGAGTGCCGGGCTGCTCGCGAGCCCGCTCCACTGCGAGCTGAATACCTTCCAAGACGTCGTTCGCAAACACGGACAGGTTTCCCGACAGTGGAAGGACGGCCGCGAGGAAATACTGATTGGCTTTCAATCTGGTCCTCAAGAGGTCCAGCGTCTCGCCGGCCTTTGGGCTATAGGGATGGCCCGGAAATGAGGCAAGGAATTGTCGAATCTCCCGTTCCGCTAAATGGTCTTCGCCGCGACCGGTGTAATACTCAATGAGACGGATCGATGCGAGGTCACCCGGATAAGAGCGCGGGTATCCGTCCCGTACTCGGGCCAACCCTTTCTTGTCCAACTTCTCGGAGATAAATAGACGAATCTGCTCCCGCGTTTCCTTGACCTGTTCCCCCGAACTGCCTGCCATTCCCTCCAGTAATGTGTGGATGGCCCGGACATACTCTTTCTTTTGAGCGAATGTCTCGGCAGTCAGTTGCTGGGCCTCATGCCTGGTGGTTTCGTCCAGCGTCGTCGTCCGCACCTGAGCCAGCAATGGCAGGGCCAAGTCGATGTTGCCCATTGCCACGTGGGTCCGGGCCAGCAGCAACTTGCCTCGATCTACAAGCTCAGATTCAGGGAACTCTGTCTGGAGTTGGGTGAGATAGCGGAGCGCCTCGCCGTAATCCTTCATGCCGTAGAGGGCTGCGCCGAGCAGCAGGTAGGTGTCATCGAGCTGTTCAGGCGGTGGAGTCGTGGTCAAGAATCGACGCAAGGTGGAGGCGGCGGACTCGGGATCGCCTCTTTCAATCAGTTGTTTGGCCTGATTCAAGATCGGCGGAATAGGAGAAAGATTCTTAGCGGGATCCGCCGCATCACTCCATCCAGCTGATAGGAGACCGATACCGAGCATCGCCGCAAGCGCGATGACGACCATCAGCGGCGGCCTGGCTGAAACGGGGAAAGGGTTATACGAGTAGGCGAGCATTACGTTCGGCCCGTGGTAGGCCGTACGTGACTAGTATCGGAAAGGGTGCGACCTGTCAAGGAGAACTACCGTGGCGTCATTGTACCGAGCTAGTGACTTGGCTATAGTCCATTATCCGATGGCTATGGCGCACTCTTCACCACCATTATTGGATCCTCTGGTCGAACGATATCTCTGCCAGCTGAGGGTTGAAGGAGGGTTGGCGACCAATACGCTGGAGGCGTACCGGCGGGACCTCCTCCGATTGCAGGGGTATTTGCGGGAGCATCAGTTCAGTATGACGGATTCCATTCCACCGCATACTGTGCGGTCGTTCCTGGCGGCGCTCAAACAGAACGCGCTTGCGGCGGCATCAGTGGCCCGCATACTCTCGGCGATTCGAGGATGGTATCGTTTTTTGGTTCGTGAAAAAATCGTGGAGGCAAGCCCGGTTCGTGATGTGACAGCGACTCGTCGCCCGGTCCGATTGCCGAGAACGCTCACGCATCAGGAAGTGACGGCGTTGCTGGAGTTGCCTGCGCGGGATCGCCTTGAGGACCAGCGTGACCGTGCCATGCTGGAATTGCTCTATGCATCGGGTCTGCGCGTTTCGGAACTCGTGGGGCTGCATCTCTCCCAGATCGATATGATTCTCGGCTGTGTCAGGGTGGTGGGGAAAGGCGCCAAGGAACGAGTCGTGCCGGTGGGACAGACGGCGCGCGAGCTATTGGGTGAGTACCTCGAGCAGGTACGACCAGCCCTGCTCAAGCGGCGATTGTCCCGTGCCCTCTTCGTCAGCAGGCGTGGGCAGGGACTCACGAGGCAAGCGTGTTGGAAGCTTCTTCTACAGCGCGCGCGGCGCGCGGGTATTTCCAAGCCGATTTCGCCGCATATGTTGCGACATTCATTTGCGACGCATCTTCTGGAAGGCGGGGCCGACCTCCGAGCCGTTCAATCGATGCTGGGACATGCGGATATCGAGACAACCCAAATCTATACGCATGTGGAGCGCAGCCGGCTCAAGCAGGTTCATCGGCAATTTTTCCCGCGCCAGATCAGTCGCCGACGAGCAGACGTTGGGAAGGTGAGGAAACCATAGGAATGCAGTGGTGTCGTCTATGACGAACAAAGCGGCGCGAGTTGTGCGCATCGTGGTTGACAAGGAGATACATACTTGGTACGCTCCGCGGACGTTGCTAAGAAAATCGGGCGGATAGCTCAGTTGGAAGAGCGCTGCCCTTACAAGGCAGAGGTCACAGGTTCAATCCCTGTTCCGCCTACCATTGGAAGACTGTGGTAAGCAGCGACAGGAAGAGCACTTCCGGAACGAAGGATCCGAATCCTACACTCGGGAGTTGAGCGGCGACCAACGATATCCACTTGTCCTGCTGTTGTTCCGCTAGAGAGAGATTTTACGGGGCCGTCGTTCAGCCTGGTTAGGACGCCAGATTGTCAATCTGGAGGTCGCGGGTTCAAATCCCGTCGGCCCCGCCATTTTCCCCAGTGTTTGATACAATCCACTTTATCAAGAAGCGTTGAGCGCTGAGGAGGGAGAGTCTAGACTCGTATGTTTCAAGCCGGTCCACTGGGAATTATTGCGTCGCTCGGGATTGTCTCCAAGGTGGTTCTGCTGGTTCTGGTCTGCTTTTCCATCATTTCATGGGCGATCATTTTCTATAAATGGGCGACGTTTCGCGCGGCCGACGCAAAGGACCGCCGGTTCATGGCCGTGCTGCTTCGGGCACGAGATGTCGAGGAAGTCACCCGGCACGCGCAACAAACGACCGGAAGCCCCTGTGCGAAAGTTTTTTATACCGTTGTCCAGCGATTAGGCCATATCCCCACCGAGCTGAATGACAGCGGGTCCATGGCTTTTGATCGGCATGTGATGGAGCGGACGGCGGCCCATCTGGCTCAAGGTCAAATTTCCAAGCTGGAGTCGTATCTGCCGTTTCTGGCCACCACCGGGAACATATGCCCATTCGTAGGCCTCCTGGGGACCGTCATGGGGATCATCGACTCCTTTCGGGAAATCGGCACACAAGGCACCGCCAGTATTGCGGCCGTCGCGCCGGGGGTTTCGGAAGCGTTGATCGCGACCGCCGCCGGATTGTTTGCCGCGATTCCCGCCGTCATCGCCTATAATTATTTTCTGACCCGCATCAGACGAACCGCATTGCACATGGATTCCGTCGTGGTGGAACTTCTGGCCTTGGTCCCAGCTCAAAGCAGACCTGCCGCTCCCGTTCCTGTTGGAGCGAAGGGATGATTTTCGAGACGAGACAACGTCGATTCTTGGCGGAGATCAACGTCATTCCGCTCGTGGATGTCGTGCTCGTGCTGCTGGTGATCTTCATGGTCACCGCACCGATGCTGTATCGGGGAATGGACATCAAGCTGCCGACTTCAGCGTCGAACACCATCAAGCCGGAGATCCGGGCGGTGCTGACGATCGAGAAGGACCAGCGCCTCTACCTCGACAAAGATCAAGTGAGTGTGGCTCAACTCGAGCGAAAGCTGCGCGTGTTGAAAGAAGAGCATGCGGATGTCTCACTGTATCTGCGCGCCGATCGCGACGTGCCGTATGGAGTAGTGGTTCAGGTGATGGATGGCGTCAAGAAAGCCGGTATCGAGAAACTCGGTATGGTAACTGACCCGACGGGACCTGAACGAGTTGAGGGTCCATCGTCCCCTCCACATAACCATTAGGATAAGGTTCACGGTGCAGGCTTGGACATCAGCCGGCATGTTAGCGGATGATGAATGGCAGGCGACGCTGACCCGTCGCTTGGCCGGTGCCGTCGTTGTTTCTCTGGTGCTGCATGTGGGAATACTGGCCGTTGTCGGGTGGATACGACTGCCTCAACATGGTGAGCGGCCTCTGGCGTCCATTGACATATCGCTCGCGAATCTCCAGACGCCTCCGGTAAAGACCGTTGAACCCGAGAAGAGTCCGCCGAGTAAAAAAGAGATAGAGCGACCCAAGCCGGTTGAGCAGCCCAAGCCCATCGAGCGCTCCAAGCCTGCGCCGCCAGTCAAAGCAGCGCCGTCACCGGGGCCGCCTGTGAAAGCAACGCCGATTCCTCCTCCGGTGGCTCCCGCAAAGCCGTCGAATGACATCATGCGCGATGTCATGAAAGACATTGAATTGCCGCCGGACGCTCCAAGGTTGGGGGATATCAGTCCAGAGGACAAACCTAAGAAGCTGCCGGCCATGAAACTGCCGGATGTGCCGGTCGTTGCGGAGACGAGGGAAGCGACGGAGAGAAAACCGGTCGCTCCCGCGACGTCTTCATCCTTGACGGAGGACGTCGCGAAAGAATTGGATGAAGAACTCAAGAAGATCAGAAAGGTCGAACCTCCCAAGGTACCAGCTCCCGCTGACGTGCCGCCGAAGCCCGCGCCTCAAGTGGAGGCGAAGGCGATGAGTATGAAAACTGTCGATACCACGCTCAAGGTCCCCGGGATGGCTCCGGGGTCCAACGCGTATCTGGGGCTGGTCCGGCAACGTATCAGTGGTTTCTGGAGCGCCCCTCCTGTGGATGTGACCAGGCAGGCCTATGTCGTCATTGTGCAATTCAGACTGCATCGGAATGGGTCGGTGACGGGGGTGTCGATCGAACGGTCCTCCGGAAATGAATATTATGACTTGGCCGGAAAACGGGCAGTGCTTAACGCGGTTCCCTTGCCTGTATTCCCGCCGGACATCACGGATGCCTATTTCGACGCGCATTTCACTTTTACCGTCGGTGAACCTCAAGGATAACCTATGACGTTTCGAGCTCTCGTGATCGTCGGTCTGTGTGCGTTGGCCGGTCTGGCATGGATCATCGAATCCGGTGCCGCGGACGTATTTCTTGAAGCCACAAGAGCGGATTTTCAGAAAATTCCGTTGGGAGTCGCCGGGATCGATAATATCGGCGGATCGGAGTCGCCTGAAGGGCGTGTCAAACTGGGCACACGCATCGAAGAGGTGCTCAAGGCGGATGTGCGACGCTCACTCGTGTTTTCTCTTGTCGATTTGTCGAGCCTGGGCATAAAAGTCAGCCAAGCGGGAGCCGAGCCTGATCCGTCCTTCAAGCAAGCTGCGGAGAACGGGGTGTCCGTCATCGTGTGGGGCAAGGCGGGGATGAAGAACGGAAACAAGGACCCGGATGTCAACATGGATGGGTACGTGTATGATGCCGGCACCGATGAAGTGGTGGGTGGCAAACGATACGTCGGCTCCACGTCGGTCGTCCGGCTTATGGCGCATCGATTTGCGGATGAGTTGGTCTTCCGGTATACGGGTGAGCCCGGAATTGCCAGGACGAAGATCGCCTACGTCTCGGAGCAAGGATCGGCCCGCGAATTATTCGTGATGGACTACGATGGGTATGAGCCGCGTCAGCTGACGGCGGACGGCTTCTTGAACCTGATGCCACGCTGGTCGCCGGATCGCCGATTCTTGGTCTTTACCGCGTACCGCAATCGAAACGCTCAAAATATCGACATGATTGAGCTTGCCACTGGAAAGCGTTGGACACTGGTTGCGCAGGGGGGCTTGAACATCACTCCGGCTCTCTCTCCGGATGGAAATGCGCTGGCCTATTCTTCAAGCCATGAAGGAAACGCCGAGCTGTACCGCTTGGATCCCCGTACAAAAGCCGTTCAACGACTGACGACGAACGCCGCCGGAGATCTCTCTCCTTCCTGGTCTCCTTCCGGCCGTGAGCTCGCCTTTACATCGGATCGGAGCGGAGGCCCGCAAATTTTTCTCATGAGCGCGGATGGCTCCAACGTGCGTCGATTGACGTTTGACGGAGACTATAACGCTGCGCCGGCGTGGTCGCCTCGAGGGAATTGGATTGCCTATGTGTGCCGGACCTCCAAGAAAGAGTACAAACTGTGTTTGATCACACCGGACGGCCAGAAGCATGTACAGCTCACGACGGGACCGGGCGTGGACGATTCTCCCTCCTGGTCTCCGGATGGGCGCCATCTCGTGTTCAGTTCGACGGCGGACGGAAAGAGCCAGATCTACATGATCAATGCGGATGGCAAGGATTTCGAGCGCATTACCTTCACGGGCACGCACAACAGCGCGCCGACATGGTCGCCGGCTTCGTGATTTTTGGATGAGGCATTGACGATAATCGTCCTCCGCTGTATGAAGGAGAGGACATCTTATGAGGAGGGAATGAATCCAATGAAAAAGTTATCAGCGAGCTACCTACCGTTGATTCTTGGGGTCCTCGTACTAGGTACCCCTGCGTGTTCGAAAAAGGCGGTTCAATCGGGCGGAGGGACCCAGTCGTTACAGGAAGACATGGCGAGAGGAGGCCTGGCCAAGGAAGGAACCGGCTCGAGCTTTCCCGATACGTCCCTTTCCGGCCGTGAGGATTCGAGCAGCCTACGCGGATTGGATCGAAATCCTTCCGAGGAACGGCTCGGCGGCAATAACGGGAATGCCGGCAACTCCGGGAATACCATGGTGGCCAAATCCGACCCTGGGACCGCCGCTCGCCAGTTGGACGAAATGCGCGCCGAACAGGTAGCATCGGCGGCAGCCGGACTGCGGGATGTCTTTTTCGCCTACGACAGTTTTTCAATAACGGATGAAGGACGCCACGCGTTGTCCAGCGATGCGGAATGGGTCAAATCGAATCCGAGCGTGCAACTGAAAATCGAAGGACATTGTGACGAACGAGGCACTTCAGCCTATAATTTGGTCTTGGGTGAGAAACGCGCAAAAGCAGTTCGGAACTATCTGGTTGAGCTGGGTGTGGCCTCCAATCACTTATCGGTCATCTCCTACGGGAAGGAACGGCCATTCTGTAATGAGCACGCAGAATCCTGCTATTCACAAAATCGCCGCGGTCATCTCGTCGTCAAGACAGGGAAGTAGGAAGGGTGTCGCCGCATAGGTGGCTCCGCTTCTCGTGAATCGGCCGGAGAAAAGAAATTGGCTATGAAACCTCAACGGCGAGCCACGCACGGTGTGATCCTGAGCATCGCGACGATAGGGGCCGTCTTGTCGGGCTGTGTCGCACAGCAGGCTGACCTGAAACAGACCGAAAAAGTTCTTCAACAGCAGCTCTCACAGACCAGAGCTCGGCAAGGTCAGGAAATTACGACCCTCCGAGAATACGAGCTTCCGCAGCTGCGGGGAGAGCTGGAAAAGGTTCTGCATCAAACACAAGAGCTTCAAGCCAAACAGGAGGACCTCAAACATCGGTCGGCGCAGCTGGAGCAGCAGACGAAGAAGTTGGAGCAACTG
This sequence comes from Nitrospira sp., assembly GCA_024760525.1. NCBI lineage: Bacteria > Pseudomonadati > Nitrospirota > Nitrospiria > Nitrospirales > Nitrospiraceae > Nitrospira > Nitrospira sp. Next base: position 2,824,072 of record CP060499.1, on the reverse strand, counting down.
GCGGCCAAGCTTGAAACCGACGGCAGCACGCGCCATTTGTGGATGCAAAAGAGTTTCGAGACCCAGGATACCAAGGTTTCGGCCAGACTGGATGAAATGTCCAAGACCATGGAAGCCATGAAGAAGGACATCATCGAAGTCGTCCAGCGTACCAATGAAGGTCTTGCCAAGCGGGTGGACGTGAAACTTGATGAACAACGAAAAGAAGCGACGGAAAATCACAATAGGATCGAGCAGGTCTCACAAAAGTTTGCCCAATTTAACCAGGCGCTGACCGGATTTCGAGAAGCATTGACCGGGCTCAATGAACGTGTGGGTGAGGAAGAACAGGCCACGAAGAACGTCGCGGCGAAGCTCGACGGCGATTCAAAGACCACGGCCATTCATGCAGAGGAAGTCAACAGAAGCGTGCTCTCCGTGACGAAGGCGCTGGAAGCTGTCGGGCAAAAAGTGACCGCCCGTCTTGATGAGCAGGACAGCCGGATCGACTCGCTTCTGAAGGCTGTGGAGCAGATTTCGAATAAGCCCGCTCCTCGGCAACAAGGCGCCAAACCGGCTCAGCGGTCGACGCCGGGCCCTAATGAGACCACACCGGAAGGCGGCCAGGCGTCGGCTTCATCCGGTGGACCGGACGCCACCGCAGGCGTGACGACGATCGTGCCGCCTCAAGAATCACCGACGTTCGAATCCATGCAAGCCAGCGCCGACCCTCCTGATCGGGTTCGCTATGAACGGCTGCTGACCTTGTTTCGAGAGGGAGATCTGGAAGGAGCCCGTCAAGGATTCACCGGCTTTCTCTCCGAGTATCCGAACTCCACCCTCGCCCCGAATGCCCGCTTTTGGCTGGGTGAATCGTACTTCGGGAAGAAGGATTTTCAGAAAGCCATCGATGCGTACGACAAGGTGGAGATCGACTATCCCAGCAGTGAGAAGGTGCCCGCCGCGATCCTGAAAAAGGGGTTTGCGTATTTGGCGTTGAAGGACAAGAAGCGGGCATCGTCGGCATTCAAGCAAGTGGTCACGCTCTACCCGAAAAGCAGCGAAGCGGGAAAAGCGTCGGACAAACTGGCTCAACTCAAGGAGGTGCGGTAACACCATGCGTGTCCGTACAGTGCTGTCCGGTTCCGTGACATGGGGGATGGTGGTGTCGGCTGTGGTTCTCGCCGGTTGTGCCAAACATGCCGACTTTATGGAGATTCGCGATCAGATCTCGACGATCTCGCGAACCCAGGACCAGGACCATCAACGGGTGGATACCGTGATGCGTCGAGTGGAGGCGATGGAGCGGAGCAAGGATACGGAGGCGACGAAGCCGCGAATCGATGATTTGGCGGCTCGCTTTCAACGGATGGAACATCGACTTGCAAAGCTTGAAGAAACGTCGAGTCAGTTGTCGGCTAGGGTGGATTCTTCGGGTGAGCCGCGCACATCGAAGCCGGTCAAACCGACACAATCAGCGGAACCGATGGCGATGGCGTCGGGAATTACGCCGACCTCCGCATTCAACCTGGCGTATAACGATTATCTCAACGGGAAGTATGAGCTTTCAGTAGCGGGGTTTCAGCGGTTCATCAAAGACTTTCCCGGGACTTCGCTGACTCCGAATGCCCAATATTGGTTGGGCGAGTCATATTACAATTTGAAGGACTATGGGCGGGCCATCCAAACCTTCGATTATCTGGTGGCGGAATATCCTGGAAACGAAAAAGTGCCCGCCGCGCTGTATAAGCTGGGTCTGGCGACGGCCGAGACCGGCGACCTTCCGAAGTCGAGAAAGAATCTCAAGCGTGTGCTCGAAGAGTTCCCCTCGTCGGACGAATCCAAACTGGCGAAGAACAAGTTGGCCGATCTCCGATGACCGACGCCGCGGCCTGATGCCCCGCCTCGTTTCCGACTCATCACTCATGAGGAGCGTTGTGCCGTGCTGAGAACCGGCGGCAGTGGCAAGATTTCCATTTTGTCGGAAGAAGTCGTCGGCCGCATTGCAGCCGGAGAAGTGGTCGAACGCCCCGCGGCCGTCGTCAAAGAGCTTCTCGAGAACAGCATCGATGCCGGCAGCCGGTCGATCACGATTGATGTGAAGGACGGAGGTCTTTCGTTGATCCGTGTGATCGATGATGGCGAGGGGATGAGCCCCGACGATGCGCCACGAGCTTTTCTGCGGCATGCCACGAGCAAGCTTCGGTCGGATCAAGATCTCTGGTCCATCCGCACGATGGGCTTTCGAGGGGAAGCCTTGCCGAGCATTGCCGCCGTGTCACGGGTCCGTCTTCTGACCGCGACTCGTTCCGCCGAGATGGGAACGGAATTGGAAGTCATGGGGGGAATGGTCGGGGACATCGCCGATGCTCCTCCGGTGACCGGGACAAGAATCGAAGTTGCGGACCTGTTCTACAATCAGCCGGCTCGCAAGAAATTCTTGAAGTCCATCCCCACCGAATTTTCGCATATCAGCCGGGTGGTGCAGCAGGCCTCGCTGGCCTGGCCGTCCATCCAGTTTCGCTTGACGCATAACACGGAAGAGATGTTCAACTACCCAGCCGCACCGTCGGAGCAGGATCGGATCGCTCAAGTCTATCGGCAACTGTTTCTCGATCAGAGTCTCTGGATCAAGGCCACGCTCCCTGGGGCTACCGTCAGCGGATACATAGTCGATGCGGTTCATGCAAAGTCCTCGCGCATGCCGCAAGAGCTGTTTGTGAACTATCGTCCGGTGCGCAGTCTAGCGGTGTTCCATGCCGTCGGTGAAGGATACGGATCGTTTCTTGCCAAAGGGTGTCATCCGCGATTTGTATTGTTTTTGGATGTGGATCCTGATCGTCTCGATGTGAACGTCCATCCCACGAAACGAGAGGTACGATTCTCGGACAGCGAAACTATACATCAACTCGTTCGACGCGCTGTTCGACAGAGGTTGAGTGGCGGAGAACCGACGAACGAACCCGAAGAGGCTCGGTCATTGGAGCGGTCCACCCCATACCCCATGGGTTCGGCTGTAGTGACTTCGCGTGCAGGGGAGTTCCGTGAGACGGATGAAGCGAACCGCACGAGGTCCGAGTCTGAAGCTCAATTGACCTTTGTGAGCGAAGCCGCGGAGCCTTATGTCCGAGCCCCTTCGGCTGAAGTGATCGCGCTGGGACAGATCAACCGCACGTTCTTGATCGCACAGGTCGGGAACGATTTGACGGTGGTTGATCAACATACGGCCCACGAGCGAGTTCTTTTTGAGCGACTGTATCGCGCGTGGACCACCCGTGGCATACAGGCTCAGCCTCTCCTCATTCCGGATTCGCTGGAACTGTCCCCATCTCAGGCTGCGCTGGTCCAGCGGTATCAGCATGATCTGGGGAAGTTGGGACTGGAGATCGAGCCGTTCGGCGCCTCAACGGTCTTGATCCGGTCGATTCCGGTAGGCATCGGCCGAGTCGATCCGGGAGCGTTTCTGCAAGACCTCGTCGACGATCTGAATCAATGGAGCAGTGTCCCCAGTCTGGAGGTAAGAGTTCGGTCGGTGCTGGCATCATTGGCCTGCCATGGCGCCGTCCGAGCGGGCCGCCCGATGAAACTGGATGAGATCAAAGCTCTGGTTGAGGAATGGCATGCGGAAGGGGAGATCACAACCTGCCCTCATGGACGAAGGACTTCATTCCGGCTCAGCACCGATGATTTGGAGAAAATGTTTGGGCGAGCCGGCTGGTAGAACCTCGTCGACTGTCTGAGGAGAAGGGGTGATGGACGGAGGGTTGAGAGCGCCGGCCTCGTCCGAGTTCTTTTCGCCGGTCTTGACGTGAACATGCTTTCTGAATTTGTGCGTCGCCGCCGTCCCTTAGTCGTGCTTCTCGGGCCGACAGCCGTCGGAAAGAGCCGGATCGCGACGCAGGTGGCCAAACAGTTCGATACTGAAGTGCTGGCGGCGGATTCGCGTCAAGTGTATCGCGGGATGGACATTGGAACGGACAAGCCCACCACCGAAGAGCGTCAGGGTGTGCCGCACCGGCTCATCGATTTGGTCGATCCCGGTCAAACGTTCAACGCAGGTTGGTATCGGCGTGCCGCGCTGGAAGAGATCGACCGGTTATATGCGGCGAACAGGCTGCCATTCATTGTCGGTGGAACGGGGTTATACATCAGAACGTTGGTAAGAGGATTGTGTCCAGCGCCGCAGGCAGACCCGCTGGTGAGGGCAACCCTCAAGGAATTGAAGGGAGAGAGGGGGCGGGACGGCCTCTATGCGGAGTTGATGCGTGTCGATCCTCAGACGGCGGCGCGGTTGCATCCGAACGACGAATCCAAAGTCATTCGGGCGTTGGAAGTGTACCGGTTGTCAGGACGCCCAATGTCCGCCATGCAGGAGGAACACCGGTTTCAAGAGACTCCCTTTTCCGCTTTTCTCATAGGCCTTCAGCGAACCGCAGAGGCGCTCTATCGAAGGATTGAAGAACGAATTGATTGGCAGCTGACTCATGGAATGGTAGAAGAGACGCGATCATTGCTCGACCATGGATACGGGCGGGAGCTTGGGGCGATGAAAGGGTTAGGGTATCGCCAGGTGGGAGCCTTTCTGGCAAACGAGTGTGATTACGCAGAAATGGTGCGTCGATTCAAGCGCGATACCAGACGCTTTGCGAAACGACAGATGACCTGGTTTCGAAAGGAATCGGGGGTTGTGTGGTTGTCGATCGAAGAGGACGAGTCGTATGAGCGAACTGCCGAGCGAGTAACCGCGCATATTGAGCGATTTCTGGGAACCCTTGGGCGTCAGGAGCAGCCCGCGGTGTCGCAGTAGTCAACGTGGGGAAAAGGATCTGCATGAAGAGAAACAAAACGGTTGAGCGCGCTACCGTCGGTGTCATTGGGGGCAGCGGTCTCTATGACATCGAGGGGCTCAAGTCACCTCGGTCCATCCGTGTCCGTACGCCGTTCGGGCCGCCCTCGGACACGATCACGGTCGGGACACTCGAGGGGATTCGGGTGGCGTTTCTCTCCCGGCATGGGCGTGGGCATGTCTTGAATCCGAGCGAAATCAACTATCGTGCAAACATCTTTGCGCTCAAGTCGTTGGGTGTGTCTCATATCATTTCAGTCAGCGCAGTCGGCAGTATGAAAGAGTCGATTCGGCCGGGCGACGTGGTGCTCCCGGACCAGTTCATCGATCTCACCAAACGGCGCGTGTCGACGTATTTTGACGGTGGGATCGTCGCGCATGTCGCCTTCGGTGACCCGATTTGTGCTGAGTTGGCCCAGGCTCTCCATTCATCCGGAGAGCGAGCGGGTGCCAAGCTGCATCGCGGCGGGACCTATCTCTGCATGGAAGGTCCGCAGTTTTCGACCAAAGCGGAATCACGGCTCTACCGGCAGTGGGGTGTCGATGTGATCGGTATGACCAACATGCCGGAAGCGAAGCTGGCCCGCGAGGCGGAACTCTGTTATGCGACGTTGGCGCTGGTCACCGACTATGACTGCTGGCATGAGACGGAAGAGGCCGTGACCGTGGACGCCGTGTTGACCACCCTTCATCGCAACGTGGCCTTGGCCAAACACATCCTCCGCTCGGCAATGCCGTCGTTCGTCAATCCGATCGAGTGTCCCTGTCATCGGGCATTGGACAATGCCATTCTGACGGCGCCGAAACGAATCCCCGTAGCGGTTCGGAGGAAACTTGCCGTGCTTGTCGACCGAGCGCTGACACCTAAGAAAGGAGCCTGTTAGTCATGGGAAAACTGTTGGTCGTTGGATCGGTTGCGCTTGATACGGTCAAGACTCCGTTCGGCGAGGGAACTGAAATTCTTGGGGGGTCGGCTACGTATTTCTCGACGGCGGCCAGCTTCTTTACCTCGGTGGCGCTCATCGCCGTGGTTGGAGAGGATTTCCCTCAGCAGCATATCGCGTTTCTCAAGAGCCGAGGAATCGATCTCACCGGACTGGAACGGCGCCCGGGGGCGACCTTTCGCTGGAAGGGTGAGTATACCCATCAGCTGAACGAGGCGCATACCTTGGATACCCAGCTCAATGTGTTCGAGACGTTTCGTCCTCAGATTCCTGACGCCTATCGTGCGCCGGATGTGTTGTTCCTGGGAAACATCCACCCGGAGCTTCAGTTGGACGTCTTGAACAAAGTGAAACGTCCTGCGCTGGTGGCCTGCGATACGATGAATTTCTGGATCAACGGCCAGCGCGAGGCGCTCTGGAAGGTACTGGAGAAGGTCGATGTACTGATCATCAACGACGGTGAAGCACGGGCGCTGGGCCAGGATTCCAATCTGGTGAAAGTGGCGAAGCTTGTGCTTTCGCGAGGGCCCAAGCATCTCATCGTCAAACGCGGAGAATATGGTGTGCTCATGTTCAACGAAAAGCAGATCTTCGGTGCTCCGGCGTTTCCACTCGAGGACGTGCGTGATCCGACCGGTGCCGGGGATACCTTTGCCGGAGGATTTCTCGGCTACCTGGCGGCGACCGGGAATCACTCGCCTGAAGCCATGAAACAGGCAATCATCTTTGGCAGCGTCATGGCCTCGTTTACAGTAGAAGCCTTTAGTCTTGACCGATTGCGAATCCTGGATTACAAAGAGATTCAGGCTCGGTTTGCCGAGTTCAAGCGGTTAACGCACTTCGAGGACGTTCAATGAACAGGACGAACCGTCGGTTTCATTGGCCGCGAGGATACTCCACACTGGTGTGGTTAGGACTCATCAGTATTTTGGGAGGTTGTGCGACCGACAAAGAAGCGTTGCGGAAATCCCAAGGATATTACCAGGAAGGTGTGGCCAGTCTCCCAGGAGATCGCCAGAAGGCCTTTGTCTCATTCCAAAAATCTGTTCAACTGAATCCGGACAACAAGGAAGCCCGGTATGCGCTCGGACACGTCTATGCGCTTCAAGGCAAGCTGTCCAACGCCGAAGAGCAATTTCGCGCAGCCATCAAGATCGATGACAACTATTCCGAGGCGCATACCTATCTGGGGCAAGTCTTGGCCAATCAAAACCACTGGGAGGAGGCCATCAAGTCCTACCGGCTGGCACTGGCGAATCCACTCTACCCTACGCCGGATTTAGCCCGATTTCATCTCGGCCGCGCGCTTGCCCACCAAGGTGATCTTCAGGGATCCATGGAAGCGTTGGAGGATGCAACATCGGCCAGTCCTCCCAGCGTGCCGCCGGCGATGACTCATTTGGAGCTCGGTCGAGTATACTATAAGCTGGGGTATACGACCCGAGCCCGCGAGGTACTGAAAAAAGTTGCGACTCTGGATAAAGGCGGGGAGTATGCGGCGGCCGCATCGGAACTCTTGACCCGATTGAAGTAGGAGACTTATGGAGTCGGTGGGCGAATTCTTTAGGCAAGTCCGGGAGACCAAAGGGTTGACCGTAGACGAAGTCGCGTCAAAAACCAGGATTCGCACGGATTTCGTCAAAGCCCTGGAGGACGGCAATTTCGCCAAGTTGCCCGACCAAGTATTTGCTCGAGGTTTTGTGCGTTCCTACGCCAGATCGCTTGGATTGGATGAAGAAGATGCGATTCACCGGTTTATCCAATCGGCCGGTTCCTTTTACGAGAAACAGGATGAGCGTGAACGGCTCAAGGTAAGACAGGTCGAGGAGGACCGGAAGCGTCAGGCCAATCGCAAAGCGGTGACTATTGCAATCGGGATCGCCGTATTGACCCTGATCTTTCTCTTAAGCCGTGAGCAATCTTCTGTATTTCGGCGGGGCGTGCCTGAGCCGGCTCCGGTGGCCAAACGAACGACCCCACCGGCGAAAGATGCTGTAGAATCGATCATCCGCGAGCCTGAGCGTCCGGCGGAGATTCCGAAGTCAAGCGAAATGCCTGCTGTCGCGCCAAAGGCAGTGACCGAAGCCCCGCAGCGCCACGAAGCGGCTCCACCCGTCGTTGCGGCTTCCAGACCGGAACCAGAAGTCGTTTCGTCGGTATCGACTGCTTCTCCCGGCAGCGATGGCCCATTGGGTGGAATTTCGTTGAATGCAATCGAGGGTCAAGGCGATGGGCAGCTGGTCTTGGACCTTGAAGCGACGGAGTTGAGCTGGGTCGTTGTGCAGATCGACAACGGGAGTCCTCAGGAATCGTTGCTTCGGCCGGGCGAAAGGGCTCACTGGAAGGGGCAGGACCAATTCATCCTCACCCTTGGGAACGCCGGAGGGGTGAAGGCCGAGTTAAACGGGAAGCCTCAAAAGCCGTTCGGGCCGAGCGGAAAAGTTGCCCGCGACATTGTGTTGAAGCGGTAGTCCTCTCTCGAGCGTATTCCTTATTCTAGCCAGTAAATGAATCCCCCGTTGATTTCACGCATCTGCCCATGAGGCATGGATGATGTCGGTGAGGCCCAAAGGTGTCACGAAATGGATGAAAGCCTGGAATGGGATTGCGGTCATCGCATAAATGCCAACCTTTTCTTGCCTCTTTTTGAGTTCATGTTGGCATGAGGTTTGATCTTCCTCAGACCAAGAGACTATGAATAACAGTAGATGTGAGATAGTTGTTTTCTTGACAGGAATTCAAGGGCGTTGGTATAGTCCAGCGGTTTTACCTGACTTCCGAACGTTGCGCATGCAAATAGATATTTGGAGCTGAATTTGATGTCGGTAGGTTAAACACAAAGGAGGATGTGTGATGGGGTATTTGTCCAAGTTTTTAGGAATTACCGCAGCAGTTGTATTCCTCTCGGTCTCGGTCGTTGGGGCTGAGGAGAAAGATCCTTTGAAGCCTCGCGTTCCGCCCGATCAAGCGGCAGATGCCAAGGGCATGAAGAATCCGGTCGCTTCCAGCCCAGAGAGCATCGCCAAAGGCAAGGCGTTGTACGAGGGGAAGGGGACCTGCTTCAACTGTCATGGTAAGGCTGGAGATGGTCAGGGCGAAGCCGGCAAGATTTTAAATCCCAGCCCACGGGACTTCACCAACTGCAAGTTCCACAAGAAACGGAAAGATGGCGAGCTCTTCTGGGTGATCAAGAACGGCAGCCCCGGAACAGGAATGGTTTCTTTGATCCCGGCTGCAATCACCGAGGAAGAAGCCTGGACGATCATCAATTATGAGCGGAGCTTCTGCAAGGGCGAATAAGAGTCGTCGTCCGGAAGGTCCGAGAGAATCATAAAAAGGGTGGGGAGGCGGCTCCCCACCCTTTTTTATTCGTTATGTCTCTCTCCGACGGGGCCTCTCACCGTCGCCTCAAGACTGGTTCCAGCCTTTCAACATCACCACAGGTCCATACCGCTTCACATTCTGGAACACTCGACCCATGGTTCAATGGTTTGCACCCCCCAAAGGAGGGAGCGTATAGATTATCAGGGTAAAAAGCGCTCTAGGGGATTGCGCCGCGGACATAAAAAAGGGTAAAGTCCGCCCGTCAGGTCAGGGTGGCGATTGGTACTCAAGCGAGGTGAGAACCACAACGAGCCGTCGGTTTTCATATTGCAATAGGAGGATGACTATGTGCAGCCTCTCACAGTGGGTGAACCGTCGATCAGGAATTACGACAGCCGCGCTCGCGATTGTCGTGGCAGCTCTCCTACCCATCGGTATCAGTTATGGCGGCGATAGTGCCCCGCCTCCAGGCATCGCGGCCGCGGATATTGAATACAACGGCCGCATTGCAGTCAATGGGGAACCAACCACGGTAAAAATTGCCACTCCGAATAAGAACGGCTTGCTGGTCTTCGACGGCACAACCGGCCAGCGGATCAATATCGGCTTCAGCGGTGTCACACTCACACAGTTTTACGTTTCAGTCTATAAGCCTGATGGCGGGGTGATGCCCAGACATGTCTCCGCAGTGAAGAACTATTATGCGACGATGGGCGAGCGGCCAGTCTCCTCCCTGACAACAGTGCATACCTCCATGCCAGCGTACCAGTTTTCAACCGATTCGGCGGCCACGATCTCTTCCAGCGAGATGAACGGCGCAAGCGTCGATCTTGAAGAATTGCCGGTGACCGGAACCTATACAATATTCATCGACCCGCTCAGTACGTATACGGGGAGTTTCAAGATCACGGTTTCAAGCGAATTGGGTGGGGACATCACCCCTCACGGTGCGACGGTGCCGGTCAACATCGGCCGTATCGGGCAGAAGGCCCGCTATACATTCTCGGGACAAAGTGGCCAATCGGTGAGTTTGCAGTTGAGTGAGGTGACAATCCGAAGCGGATATGTCTCTATCGTTGGTCCGGATGGAAAGTTGTTAGGCAAGCCGATCTCGTTTGTCTCTGCGGGTGGTGGCACTATGATTCCGGGACAGGTTCTTCCGGCTTCCGGAACCTATGCTGTCCTGATTGAATCGGACCTGAGTTATACCGGAAAGCTCAAGCTCGCGCTGTATAACGCTCCAGAGCTGACCGGTACCATCGCAGTGGACCAAGGAGCCGTGACCCCGAACCTGACGGTGCCGGGTCAACGGGCACGCTATACATTTAACGGGACGGAGGGGCAATGGGTGAATCTCGGTCTGACCGGGGTGTCAATTCCTATGACTGCTGTGTCCATCCTGAGACCGGATGGCACCAAGTGGGAAGCGACCACCGTTGGTCCAAGTGGCGGCAGTCTTGATCCGTTGACGGCTCTCCCAGCGACAGGGACGTATACCATTGCGGTTGAGCCGGTTAGTAACTACACCGGCAGTATGACCCTCGCCCTTTCTTCTCCCGTCACGGGTACGATCGCCATCGATGGAGCCTCAGTGCCGGTCAGCCTGAACAAGGCGGGCCAGACGGCGCGGTACACGTTCAATGGCAACGCCGGACAATGGGTGAATCTCGGGCTGACGGGGGTGAGTATTACATCCACCGCGGTCACGCTTCTGACATCCGATGGGACCATTCTTGCCTCAACGGCTGTGGGTACGGCGGGCGGGGGCCTCGCAGATCAAAATCCTTTGCCGGCCACCGGCACGTATACGGTTCTCGTTGACCCTGTCGGCAGTTACACCGGTAAAATAACCTTGACTCTTTCGAGCGAGGTTTCGGATTCGCTCAAGGTGAATGCGGCTCCCAGGCCGATCACGGTCAGCCGCGCGGGCCAGAATGGGCGCTACACGTTTACCGGTACCGCGAATCAACAGGCCACGATCAAGGTCACGAACAATAACCTCGGCAGCGTGACCGTCAATCTCTATAGCCCGAATGGTATCCTGCAAGCTGGGATGACGAGTTCAGCATCGAGCTTTACCCTCAACCCGGTGACCCTGGCTTCAGCAGAACCATACACAGTGACCATCAATCCTGCGATGACTGAAACGGGGAGCATTCACCTGCAGGTGGCAAACCAATAGAAGTGGAGCCTCAGCAGGGGGGCGATTCATCGCCCCAGCTGGGACGGATACAGAATGAAGGGTGGGGAGGTAACTTCCCACCCTCCTTTTTTGGTGCGAAGCGAGCGCGACGGTTATTGTCTACACAGATCTGGTGAACATGGGAACGAGCAGCGAGCGGTGCTGCGGATCCATTTGCCGGTGAATCGTCAGGAATCGCGCGGATTAGGGTGTTTCTGAAGCCGTGAGGGAAGGAAGTGCGGTCAGCACGAGCGAGGCGGCTGTAGCGCCTGCCTTCAGCGCGGGAATGACCTGTGGACGCTGTACCGACTCAAACTGCGATTTGGACGCCCAAGTAACTTTTTGTCGTACGTAGTCGGTGATCTCTCCGAGTGTCACCTCTCCATTTCGGTTCGAGTCCGCCTCTCCACGAAGTCCTCGTAACAGGTAATAGGTGAAGAGTCCATGCTGATGGCTGTCGTCGTCGAGCCTATGACTCAGTCCCTCGCCAGCGATCAACCGAATCGTATTGCCGCCGGTCAAGTCCCATCGAGGGGTGACGTTCATCTCGGAACCGCCCTGAAGTTGAGACACGTTCCCGTCGAAAATGAGAATGGCCTGCTTGGCATTCAGCTTAGCGAGGACTGACTCGATCGCCTTGAGCGGGTAGAGTGTTGTGGCTGTTGAGGCTCCGTCGTATGGGATCAGCATAACTTCTCCGGCCTGGGAGACCATGGCGTGTCCGGAGAAATAGACAATCACGACGGCACCGCTCGTGGGTTGCGATCGGAGCCAGCCGGAGAACGCCTTCTCCATATGCGAATGAAACGCCTTCCAATCAACGAGGAGGTGGATGTTTGACGATGGGACCCCACCGAAAGTCTGAAAATACCTGGCGACCGTTTCTGCATCTCGTGACGCATACTTGCGAGATAGTATGCGACGGTCGAGATAGGAGCTGAGTCCGATGGAAACGAGATAGATGTGCCGTTGCTGAAGGGTTGAGGCTTGTGCCGGGAGCTCATCGATATCGTCGGATCTTGGTTTTGTCGGCGCGACCGTAAACAAGAGCGTCTGCGAAGGAGCTGCCGATCCATCGCTCTCCGCCACGCGGACGTGAATCTCGGCACGCAGTGGCTGTGTCAGAAGGGGCAAGGTCGCGACAAATTCCAGAGATTTCGTTTGGCCGGGTGACAGAGGTGGAATCTTCAAGCGGGTGGTAGGAAACTGTTCGATGACCGCCGGAGTGCCCGTCAGCGAGGCGGAAGCGTCTTCAATCGGATGTATTCCGGTATTGATGACATCCAGACGCACCCGCACATGCTCGCCACCTTCAAGAATCAGATTGCTGTTTTCGTCGAGGAGCATCGCCTTGAATCGAAGTGCCGACGGTGGCAAGGCCGGAGAACGAGGTTGTTCTGCGAGAGACGAGGCTGAGGCTGAGGACGGAGGCACGGTTGACGGATTTGGTTCGGCTGAATCAAGGGTGATTTCTTGGCCGCCAACCGCGGATCTGGCGTTCAGGACGACCCGTACTGCAAAATCGATGACGGCGTCGTGGATGAAGGGCTCGATCATATAGTTGCAATTCTTCGCGAGTTGCTCGAGCCGTAACCGTTCCTGCCGGGCGATCTTGATGTCCGTTTGCCGAAGCAAGGTTCCCTTGCGGTCGTAGATGCGTGCGACGGCATTGAGTTGTAAGCTCGCAGGAGCCCGGTCGTACAATGCTTCTTTATTGAGGTTGAACGACGAATCGACAAGATCGACTTGGATGACATGGTCAGGCGTAGTGGTGCCGTCACCGCCGTCGGACATGACGGTTTTGAACGTTCTGCGAATCCCTTCCTGTAATGCTTCCTGAAGCCGATCCCCTAGCGAAAGTTCCTGGAGCTGACCGCAGGAATCACTGTAGCGAAGCGTCAGTTCCTTGAGCGATGGAGAGGTTTCCAGTTTGGCGCTGGAGGGAAGAGGGTCTCCCATTGAGGGAAACTCCAGGTGACCGGCACAGGCGCCCAGAAACAGCAGCGTGCAACCCAGCCATGCGCCAGCCACAAAGCCTGTATGATTGAGCTGTTTTTCGGGGATCACTGCCTGGCCTATGGTGATGATCGCGTTCCGGCCGCCCGCCACCGTACTGGAAACACCACACGAAAGCAACCGGACAGCCGGCGCAGTACGGGGCGAAGCCATTCCCGTGTAGAGGAATTGGATCGGATGTGTCCTTGATCCACTTCATGCTCTTGTGGAGCGGACTTTTCCTCTTTGAAGCCTGTTGAAAGAGTGGTGTAATATGTAGCGTTCGAGTCGGTGCAGATGCTCATTTCCAATAGGACTCTCGGGGAGAGTCTCATCCTGGAGGAATTCGGTTATGACCAATTGGCGTCAACAAGCGACGAAAGTGCTCATCGGTAGCGGACTGATTGTGTGCGGTTTTGTCGGCAGCGGAAACGTGTCACCGACTTCAGCCGCCGGGGTACCTCCGGCCTGGGCCCAAGGTTTTTCGGAGATTGTGAAAAAGACGACTCCAGCCGTTGTGAATATCGCAGTGACCGGCGGTGGAGAAGGCAGCCGGCGCCGTGGCGGAACTCCGCCACCCAGTCCTTTCGGGGCGCCTCCTCCAGGGGATGAGCCGGGCGGAGGAGAATTACCGACACCTCCCCCGAGCCCTCACGGTCCGCCAGCACCACATGGTCGCCCAGATCAGAGCGCAGGGTCCGGGGTCATCTTGGATTCAAACGGGTTCATCGTGACCAATAATCACGTCGTTGAAGGAGCCACGCAGATTACCGTGACGCTGAGCGACCGGCGCGAGTTTGCCGCGAAGGTGGTCGGCACCGATCCAAAAACGGATTTAGCGGTGGTCAAGATTGAAGCCAAGGATTTGCCGTCACTCAAGTGGGCGGAATACGAAAAGTTGCAGGTCGGTGACCTTGTGTTGGCCGTTGGAAGCCCATTCGGCCTGAGCTCAACTGTCACGCTTGGAATCATCAGTGCGCTGGGGCGTGGCAATGTTGGAATCGCCGACTATGAAGATTTCATCCAGACCGACGCGGCGATCAATCCTGGAAATTCGGGCGGAGCGCTCGTCAACATGAACGGGGATCTGATCGGCATCAACACGGCGATCTTTTCTCGAACCGGCGGATCGGAAGGAATCGGATTCGCCATTCCCAGCAGCATTGCGCTTGATATCGTGGACAGTCTCCAGCGGACGGGCAAGGTCGTACGCGGATGGATGGGCGTCGCGATTCAGGAGATTACACCGGCGCTGGCCAAGTCGTTCAAACTTCCGGAGCAGCGGAAGGGTGTGTTGATCAGCGATGTCAATGAAAACGGCCCTTCCCATGCCGCTGGAATCAGGCGGGGCGATGTGGTGGTGGCGTTCAACGGCAAAGAGGTGCAGAGCGTCAGTCAACTGCGTAACCTGGTGGCGAGAACGGTGGTCGGAAAGGATGCGCAGGTCAAGGTTGTACGAGAAGGCAAGGAACAGCTGATCGCGGTGAAGGTCGCCGAACGGCCATCGGACGAAATGCTGGCCAAGAAGGAGCCGGGGCCGCCCAAGGAGTCGGGAGAACTGATCAAGCCCCCGGATAATGTGCTGGCGTCACTTCGTGTGCAAACGTTAGACAATGCGCTGATGAGCCAACTGAACATTTCCGCGAAAACCGTCGGAGTGGTTATCACATCGGTTGAACCGGGTGGACAGGCAGAGGCGGCCGGGCTGCAGCGCGGTGACGTCATTCAAGAGGTCAATCACGAGACAGTCAAGACGATCAGCGATTATCAAAAGGCCGCGGAGAAAATCAAGAAAGACGAGCTCGCGGTGTTGCTGGTCAATCGACAAGGGAACAGCCTGTTCGTGGCCGTTAATCCTAAGTAGAAGAAAGGTCGGACGGGTTGATCTGTCGATCTGTTGAAATCCACAACCGCGATCGTCAGATCGTCGGTTGGACGGGTTCTCATCGTTGCGAGGGCCTGTGCTGAACAAGTTGAACCGGTGGTTGCAAGACTCGATCTTCAAGCCGCTGGAAGACAAAAAGATGCCGGTCATGGAGCACCTCGTGGAGTTCCAGGTCCGGCTCACCCGTGCGGTGATCGCCATGGCGGTCATCTTCATGGGAACATTCCTGTATGCCGATGCGTTGGTCAAATGGTTGCGCGTTCCGCTCCAGAACATGTTCGTGCCGAGCAAGTTGACCTGGGAACCCACTGATTTGCCGACCGTGCCTTTTGTCTTTCTCGCGCCGGCGGAGGCCCTCTGGCAGAACGTCAAGGTGGCCGGATTGTGTGCCGTCGTAATCGCCATGCCGTATCTCTTGTTTGAGATTTGGCGATTCGTGGTTCCAGGACTTCACGCTCAGGAGCGTCGATTCGTCGGTCCGTTTGTGTGTGTCAGCACGCTGGCGTTCTACGCCGGGGCAGGATTTTCATTTTTCTTCGTGCTTCCATTTGCCTTGAATTTCTTAATTTCGTACGGCGTCAATGCGGGATTTGTGCCTCAGATCTCGATCGCGCAATACGTCGGATTTGCCCTCTGGTTCTTGATGGTTTTTGGACTCATCTTTGAGGTGCCCTTGGCGATCACTCTTATGGCCAAGCTGGGCTGGGTCGATGCGCCATTCCTAATCCAATACTGGAAGTGGGCCTTGTTAGGATCGTTCGTCATCGCGGCCATCCTCACTCCCACGCCAGACCCGTTCAATCAAACTCTTATGGCCGGTCCCATGTTCCTGCTGTACTGGGTCGGCATCTTCGGCGCTAAGGTGTTTGGCAAGAAAGCACCAGCCGAAGGGAGTCAGTCCGGTGTTCCAACGGTCGCGATGGCCGTTGCCGGGGCCGGGGGAGCCGCCTCCGGCATGCCGATGCCGAAATCCTCGGGTGATGACTATGTGAACGTTCCTGGAGGTCGTCACCACTAGTCGTAGGGGCGAAGGACATCATATAGTCGCCGGAAAGAATTCTATGGCACGTGAACTCAATGTGATCAACAGTGGAAATGGGGATGCCTGCACGTATATGTGGGCCTGCGCTATCTGCGACGAAAACGAGAGGTGCCAAAAGGATAAAGAGGGACATAGTCGCTGGCTGGTCGCCAAGCGGATGGAGCGTATCGAATACAAAGTACTGATCATGAGCAATAAGGGCGGCGTAGGGAAGAGCACCTGTACCACGAACATCGCCGTCAGTCTTGCGCTCAAAGGATGGCATGTCGGTATCTGCGACATGGATATTCATGGCCCCAACATTCCCAAAATGGTCGGGGCTGAAGGTCAGAAGCTCAAGATCAGCACTTCCGGTGGAATTATTCCCTTCCAAGCCTACAATTTGAAGATTGCCTCGATGTCGTTTTTGCTGCAGAACTCGGATGATCCCATCATCTGGCGCGATGCCTACAAGTACGAATTCATCAATCAACTGCTGGGTGGGGTAGACTGGCAAGACCTGAACTTTCTCTTGATCGATCTGCCGCCGGGAACCGGGAACGAATCAGTCACGACGATCGATCTGCTCGGCAATGTCAGCGGGGCTGTCATCGTCACGACTCCGCAAGAGGTGGCACTGCTTGATTCACGGAAGTCCGTGACCTTCTGTAAAGACAGCGAAGTGCCGATCGTCGGCATTGTGGAAAACATGAGTGGATTGGAGTGTCCCCACTGCCACGCTCAGATCGATGTGTTCCGCAAGGGTGGAGGGGAGGCCTCGGCACTGGACATGGGGGTCCCGTTCTTGGGGCGAATCCCGCTCGATCCGGATGTGGTGACGCAGTCGGACGCGGGCGAGCCCTTTGCCATGTTCAACTCCGACACACCGACGGCAGAGGCATACCACCGAATCGCCAATCAGATTGAAGCGTTCTGTAAGAAAGGCGGGGCGTCGCCTAAACCGGGACGATCCGGTATGGGATTGTTGAAGGGAGTCACCCAGTGAAGGCTACTGATGCGATGACCGGACTGACTCAATTGCACGACGCACAACAGGTCGTGCTTGAAGCGGCGCCGGTATTGGGGCTTGAAAAAATCTCGATTCTTGATGCGTTGGGCCGTGTGCTCGGTGAGGACATCGTTGCTGAGCGAGACAATCCTCCATGGGACAATTCAGCCATGGACGGGTTCGCCGTCAGATGGGAGGATATCAAGCAGGAGCACTCGATACAGAAACCGGTGACTCTCTCGGTCATTGAGGATGTGTCGGCCGGTATGATGCCGTCGAAAACGGTCGGTTCGGGTCAGGCAATCCGGATCATGACCGGGGCGCCGCTTCCCCGAGGGGCTGACACGGTCCTGAAGGTCGAAGACACCGAACACACACCTGATTCGGTTCGTGTATTTAAGGCAGAACCACAAGGAGCCAACATCAGGCCTCAGGGTGAGGATGTCAAGAAAGGGGATTGCATCATTGCAAGAGGGACCAAAATTCGTCCCGGTGAAGCCGGGATGTTGGCGATCCTCGCGAAGCCATTCGTATTTGTCCATCAGCGGCCTCGGGTTGCGATCCTTTCAACCGGTGATGAGTTAGCCGACTTGGACGAACGGTTCAGTGAAGAGAAAATCATCAATTCAAACAGTTACGGCATTGCTGCGGCAGTGCAAGAAGCCGGTGGGGTTCCCTTGTTGCTGGGCATTGCCCGCGATACGCCGGCGGCGCTCAAGGAAAAAATCTCTCAGGGCTTGAACGCGGACATTCTCGTCTTGTCCGGTGGCGTGTCCATGGGAGATTATGACTTTACAAAAACGGTGTTTTCTGAACTCGGCGCCGAGATGAACTTTTGGAAGCTTGCGATCAAGCCTGGTCAGCCATTGGCCTTCGGAAAAATTCAGGGCAAGCTCGCTTTCGGTCTTCCGGGCAATCCGGTGTCCTCGATGGTGACCTTCGAGCAGCTGGTTCGGCCTGCCCTGCTGAAGATGAGCGGATGTCGGGGATACGGCCGTCCGGTGGTGCAGGCAGTTTTTCAGGAGACATTCTCCAAGCGCGGTGATCGCCGTCACTTTTTACGCGGAATCCTCACCAGAGAAGAAGGACTCTTCAAAGTCCGCACGACCGGAGATCAAGGATCAGGTATTCTCACGTCGATGGTGAAAGCCAACTGCCTCATCGATGTGCCCGTAGATGTCGAGCGATTGAATCCAGGTGATGAGGTAACGGTTCAGTTGTTAAGCGGTGACGCATGGCCCAGCACGACCTCGCATGTGCATGTCGGCGCCCACCGCGTCTCTTGCTGTTAGAAAGGCAGTCAACCCTCATCGGTCGTGAGTCCACAGAGCCGGTGATCATCACGGCTGTCGGACGAATGACGATTGAGGCACGACGATTGATTCCTATGTCTATCCCCATCGTTTCGTTTATCGGCCGTTCGAACAGCGGCAAAACCACCTTGATCGAACGAGTCATCCCCGAGTTGGTGAAGGCTGGGTACCGTGTCGCGACGGTCAAACACGCGGGTCATGGGTTTGATCTCGATACGGAGGGGAAAGATAGCTGGCGCCATAAACGTGCCGGCGCCGGCAGTGTGGTGGTCGTGTCGAAAGGGAGTCTTGCCCTGTTTGCCGACGTCTCTGAGCAGATGAAGGTGGAGGAAATCCGAGACCGGTTCTTGGATAGCTCGTACGATTTGATCATCGCGGAAGGGTGGAAGAGCGAGGGCTACCCGAAAGTCATGATTGTCCGTGATCAACTCGGTGAGATCGCCTATTCTGCGGACGGCCTGCTGGCAGTGGTCACCGATAAACCAATGGATCTGCCGGTGCCGGTGCTGCATCTCGACGATGTGGCCGGTGTCGCCGCCCTCTTGATCGAGCAATTCCCCCTTAGACGCCGGGAGCATGAACTGGAAGTCTAAGGCCACGCTGGTCATGAGCCTCGTTGCCGGAGCTGCGGCTCTGGTTGGAATTGCGACGCCGTATACGGATCAGCCGAAGTTCTGCGCCGGATGTCACACCATCGCGCCTTCCTATGAGAGCTGGGCCAAATCCTCCCATAAAAGCGTGAGCTGTGTTGCGTGCCATGTGAGGCCCGGTCTCGATGGATGGTTGCACGATAAGGTCTGGGCAGGCGCCAAAGACGCGGCCATTTATTTCTTCGGGACGCCGACCGATGCACATAATCTTCAGGCAAAAGTGGACTCTGGAGTCTGTCTCAGCTGCCATCGCCATATCCTTCGCGTGTCCGAGATGGCGCCGCGCGATCTTCCCCAGCCGGTGAAAGAGGTGGGGTTGGTTATGGGCCACCGCCAACACATGGAAGCGTTCCAGGCTCGTGGACAGGAGGAAGGGTGTACGACCTGCCATGCCGGTGTGGTGCATGATGAACCGATCAAAGGCTATCCCATCGTGATTCCTCGAGGCCATGTGTCCAGTGACAGCAAACCTTGGTATCCGGCCCATCCGGAGGGAACTCACCTTCGTGCGAGGGGCCTCAGTGATTGTTTCCGCTGTCACGATGGGAAAGCGGAGTATCGCGGTAAGGTGCTGGACCGAAAGTGTGAGACCTGCCACATCCCGGATCGGATCCGTGGCACCTTGTTGTTCAATTAATCGAACGGCGTGATGAGCCTCATGACGACTCCCGTGCTGAAAGTGTCCCAACTGACGAAGCGATTTGGGGATTTCACGGCGGTAGACGGAGTCTCCTTTGAGATCGGACCTGGCGAAATTCTCGGATTATTGGGGCCGAACGGTGCCGGCAAGACCACCACGATTCAGATGCTATTGGGGTTGGTCACACCTACGGCGGGAGTGATCGAAGCGTTCGGCTTGGATCTTTCGGTCCATCGGGAGGCGGTTTTGCAGCAGGTCAACTTCTCCTCCACGTATATTGCGATGCCTCAATCACTGACCGTCGAGGAAAATCTGTATGTGGTGGCGCGGCTCTATGGATTGTCCGATATCGTTCGTCGGGTGGACCATATCGTCAAAAAACTAGAGATGGGTGAATTTCGGCACAAAGTGACCCGCAAGTTGTCGTCCGGCCAGATGACGAGACTGACGTTGGCCAAGGCTTTTCTCACGGAGCCTCGCATTCTTTTTCTCGATGAACCGACTGCCAGTTTGGATCCAGACATCGCCTACAAAATCAGGTCCTTGATAAAAGAAGAGCGGCGTTCATCCGGCTTGAGCATCCTCTATACATCGCACAATATGCGGGAGATGGAGGAAATGTCGGATCGCATTATTTTTCTTCAACGCGGACGGCTTGTGGCTGAAGGGACGGCACAGGCCATCGTTTCACGGTTCGGCAAAGCCGACTTGGAGGAGGTCTTTTTGAAGCTTGCACGGGAATCGAACAGCCTGTTGCCATCATGACGCAGTCAGTCGTCGACCTTTGCGTGGGGTTCCTCGCGGGGGGGCTTGTCGTCAGCGCTACCTGGGGATTCTTTTGGCTTGCTATCGGGATGATCGGATTGAGCCGAGGGACCTGTGGATGGGGGGTTGTATTGAAGAGTCTGATGGGAGGCCTTGTGCCGATGGTCTTGCTGGTCGGGCTCGTGTGGTGGGAGAGCGGAACCGGGCGTGAGAAATTGTGGTTCGGGATTGGCCTGACGGGAGTACCGATGGTGTTGTTGGCCCTCGGCTTGAGACGGATGCCTGATGGAAAACTAGCCGGTACGCACCTGATTGAAGGCATCCGATATCTCATGGGCGACATCCTGGGAACACATCAAGGTTGCGGCGGGTGCGACCATAAGCATGATCATGAGACCAGTCGATGAAGCTGCATCGCGTCACGGCATTGATGATCAGGCATTTGTATCTTTACCGGCGCAGTTTGCCGCGGATTATGGAAGTCTTTTACTGGCCGTTCTTGGATCTCGTCATCTGGGGATTCATCACGCTCTATCTCAGTCGATACCAAAGCCAGGTTCCTGGATTCGTCACGTTTTTCCTGGGAGCCCTGATTCTTTGGGACATGCTGTTCCGCGCTCAGCAGGGGATCACCATCACCTTCCTCGAGGAACTCTGGGCGCGAAATCTCATGAATTTATTCGCCAGTCCCCTGAAGCCAAGCGAGTTCTTGGCTGCGACGATGGCGATGAGTGTGCTGAAGGTCACGGTCGTTTCGATCGTCATGGGCGTATGTGCGGTCGCCTTCTATTCTTATAACGTCTTGATGATCGGGGTATGGCTTGTTCCATTTGTGCTGAACCTCGTGGTCACCGGGTGGATTATCGGCGTGTTCACGACCTCACTCATCATGAGGTTCGGGCAAGAAGCTGAAGTGCTCGCTTGGAGCATGGTATTTCTGTTTCAGCCGATCTCCTGCGTCTTCTATCCCATGGAAGTGCTTCCGACGTGGCTCAAGGGGATTGCATGGGCGAACCCGGCTGCGCACATCTTTGAGGGCATGCGGGCGGTCTTGAGCACAGGCAGTGCTCCATTTTCAAATCTTGTCTGGGCCGTCGGGCTCAACGGTGTGTTGCTGGTGGGTGTCATCGCCTGGTTTTATCGCACCATTGCGTACTGTAAAGACCAAGGACTTCTGGTCCGAGTTGGGGAGTAAGGTTGTAATCCACAGATCGCTGTGCTAGTGTACCCCTGACTTGGATCGCCCCGGGCCTCGCGATACCAAGCGTCTATGAGAGGAGGCCCACAATGCCGATGTTGCCTTGTCCGGGAATCTCGTCGGAAGTCAGACCTAAGTCGCTGCCTCGATCGCGTCTTCGGCCCGCTCCTTCCCCGTTCCTCGTGCTCAAGACAATGTCATTATTCTAAAGGAGGAACCCCGATGGGTTCGAAGATTTATGTCGGTGGGTTGCCCTATTCGGCGACCGAGCAGCAATTGAGTGATTTATTCGCGGTCCATGGCGCAGTGGCCTCGGCGCGGATCATTACGGACAAGTTCACCGGCCAATCCCGTGGATTCGGCTTTGTGGAGATGTCTTCGGATGCTGAAGCTCAAGCTGCAATCACGGCCCTCAATGGATCGGAGATGGGTGGCCGGACTCTAACTGTCAATGAAGCGCGCCCCCAGGAACCGCGCACCGGTGGCGGTGGTGGTCGTGGTGGATTCGGCGGAGGCGGTGGCCGCAGCGGAGGCGGAGGAAAGCGCGATCGCTGGTAATTGATCGGTTCAGTGTGCAGTCTGCTGAAGGGGTTGCCATCGAAAGTGGCAACCCCTTCTTTCTTTGTAAACTGGGCAGGAGGATAATAGATCGGAGCCGATGGTGAATACGCCCGGTTGCTGTGACCGTGACAAGATATGACTGTTGCTCAATCGACGATAGAGATCGCCTCTTTACCCTCATTCTCCTTCCAGAGATGTCCGGTCGTGGTCGTGGAGAATTTTTGGTCTGCGGAGGATCGACGATTCTTTCGGGAAGCGATGAACCAGGCAGTCTGGAAAAGTCTCTCCGATCTGCCGAACGTTCGGAATGACTTTCCCAATTCCGGAAACTGGGCAAAGGCTGAAATCGGTTCGCTGGAGGGTGAACGGTTTCTCTCGCGGTTACAGCTTCCCTGCATTCGAGAGTGTATCGAGTCTTTCCCGAACATCGTCGGACGTCACGTGGGATTCAGTTACTATTCGTATGCTGCGGGGGATTGTCTCTTGACTCATGATGACACGGATCAGGGGCGTCTTGTCGAAGGCCGCAGAAGGCTGCAGCGCCGCATTGCAGTCGTCACGTATTTCCACGAGGAATGGAAGCCCGATTGGGGCGGAGAATTAATCATTTACGAGCGACGAGTAGATCGTACTGACGGGTCCGTCAACCTTGTCCCAAGAGATTGTATCGAGCCCCGCCCCGGGTCGCTTGTGATGTTCACCGTGCCTCGATTCCATCGCGTCTGTCGTGTGGATTCCATGGCCGGCCGGCATCGCCGATTGTCGATCGCCGGATGGTTCATGACGGAGCATGCCTAATCTCTTAGCAGGCGTAGAAGGTCACAACCTTTTTCAGGTTTAGCCGAACCAGTCGACGTCGTTCGCCGCTTTGCCCTGCTCCGCGAGATTGAGCGCTGATGCCGGTTGTGCGAGTACCTCCCGCACCAAGGTCACCAACTCATCTTTTCCGAACGGTTTGGCGAGAAACGGTAATGCTCCTCGTGTAATCCCATGACTGGCCAGCTCTTTATCAGGATTTCCTGACATCAGGATGATGCGGAGGCCGTTCCGGATCGTCGCGGCGCGAATGGCCAGCTGATGGCCGTTGACGTGTGGAAATTGGTTGGACGCAGAGGACAGCTGAAAGTCGGGAGGGGGTAAGACAAGGTCGGTCAGCAAGAGATCAATCGGCCCCTCATGCTGAGCGCAAATCTTTAGGGCTTCGGAACTGCCTTCCGCCTCGATCACGTGAAACCCTGCTCCTTCAAGCAAAGCCTTGCAGAGTTTGACGATCGACAATTCGTCGTCTACGACCAAGATGGTCGATGAAGCTTCCGATGGCCCGCCGGCCCGCTCACCCTCCATGCACGGGTCCTCCTGCTCGCATCATAGTGCAGAACGCTGTACGGGGCGAGAGAAACTTGTATTTGTGCACGTAATCCAACCTAAGGTTAGGATGGAGGTCCCTTCGGAAACGGGCTCGGCCATGGCCACTCGCTCAGGTCCGCAGGGCGTTCGCAGCAGAATAGCAAGCATCGCATTCACGGCCATCATGGCACTCACCTCTTATGGTCTGTAAATCTCAACCGTATCGAGCACGTCGAATGGGCTGGCGGAGAAATTTGCCCCACCGGTTAAGAGAACCGTCCCATCCGCAAGCGCGGTGGCTTGGTGAAGGGCGCGAGATGTCACCATTGTGGCGGTGATTGCCGTAAACACTTTGCTTGTAGGATCGTAGAGTTCCATGGAATTCAACATATGACCGGTCGGTGGCTCGGCTGAACTAAAGACATCCGCCCCGCCGGTCAAAAGCACCTTGCCGGTGGAGAGCAGGGTTGCCGTATGTCCCACACGAACCGAGGTCATCGTGGCAGTAAGTGCTTCAAAGGTTTGGGTTGTGGGATCGTAGAGTTCTGCGGTGTTCAAAATGAGATCGTTACGGCCCCCCCCACCAACGATGAGGACCTTGCCATTGGGCAGTAAGGTCGCTGCAGGCCTGTCCGTTCGACTTGACGTCAACCTGGCGGAAATAGCGGTGAAGGTTTGGGTTGCCGGATCGTACAGTTCCGCGGTGTTGTGCCGATCGGCAGATCAGTAAAGCCACCATTAAATCCTGCCGCCAACAAGACCTGGCCGTTAGGCAGCAAGACTGCCGTGTGTCCTCCACGAGGTACTGCCATGGAATTGGGGATGGCCGTGAAGGTTTGGCTCGCCGGGTCATACAACTCTGCGCTGGTGTTCCCTTTTCCATTCATTGTATCGATTTGTCCACCAGCCAGGAGAACCTTGCCGTCAGGCAGCAGCGTGGCCGAATGATCCGTGCGTGTCGCTACCATCTTACCGGCGAGGGCCGCAAAGGTATTGGTCGTGGGATCATACAACTCTGCAGTATTCACTGCAGGACTTGGGAAGATTGTGGCGCTGGCACCTCCGGTAATGAGGATCTGACCATTGGCTAAGCGTACCGCTGCGTGACCAGCGCGGGGGATTGTCATGGTCGGTAACGAGGTTCCAAACGTCGCCGTGACGGTCGTAAGTGAGTTCAGAGTGACCTTGCAAGTACCTATGCCGGCACAGCCACCGCCGCTCCAACTGGTAAATCCAGGACCTAGGGCGGACAAGGTGATGGAACTTCCCGTTACATGGGCTGCGGTGCAGATCGTTCCGCAATTGATGCCAACCGGATTCGACATGACGCGCGCACTTCCAATGCCCGTGCCAGCCAACGTAACTGAGAGTGTCGAGAAATGTTCTTGGAGGTGTGCAGTCGCATCGGCCTCTGTGACAAGTGACAGTCCTGGGAATGCGGCGTCAAACCCAGGATCGGAGAAGTCCAAGGTTGTTGGGAAGTTGGCCGGAGATGTTGCGGGTACGGTAATCGGATTGGATCCGGCAGGAATTCCTCCCAATGTGAGTAAGAGCTGCGACAGATTGATAACACGAGGATCAGATAAGCTGGTGGCTTTGAAGACCGACAATGCCGTCACTATCGGCGCTGCCGGCACGGCTGTCCCAATCATCAGACCGTACAGATTGAATGATACTGTATCGCCGGAATTGTAGCTGAACTGTCCACTGGCATTCGTGATACCGGACAATCCGGACGGAGTGGTGCTGTAACCGAGCCCCTGAACCGGGCTATCGAGAAAGACTCCCGTGAGTGCCGTCGCAACTGGAGACGTCTCATTGTTTCCACTCCCTCCATCGCTGCCACATGCGGCCGTCATCACGGCCAATAGCGAGAGCACAGGCAATTGAAATCGGTTGACCCGCATACTGCCTCCTGAGAACAGAACAAACAAAGGGTCAGGTTCCTCTCTGTCTCCACCCCCGCATGATGAGCCCCAGTCTGACTGAGGGCGGATGCACCGTAGCATCGGGCATGGCACCTCTGATACGAGCCCGGAAACAATAGCGATCGCCGCAATCAAGCGTAGTCAACAACGGCTGCTGATGCTTGCGGTGGTTGCCGGATTGGTACGTCGACTCATAGATAGAGATGAGGCCAATGAAAAGCATGAAGCACCCTTTCGGCAAAATCCGGCGCGTGCTTGGACTCAACTGACAGCTTCCTGAGCCGTTCCAATGCCTGCTCCCGTTCCTCGGCAGGGACCTTCAGCATGGCAAAGATGCTCGATAGATACTCACCATTGCCTCGGACAAGATCCGCTTGAATGTGAGGATAGCCAACCAAGAGTAGATTGCGCGCCCATCGCGTCTTTGCATGCTGTTGCATCTGCTCAAGCGAGACCTGCTTCGGGGTCATCGTCACGTGGTAGGACGTGGGATCGAGCTGCACAACCGCCCCATCTGCGAAATCCGTCGTGGACCCGAACAGACCACCGATGATGAAGTTGCCGAAAAACCAGTAGTTGAAATGATGCGTGAGGCGGATCGATTGGTCTTCAAACCCCTCTTTCTTAGCAACGACAAATGCGTTCGAGGACCGTTCAATCTTGACATCCGTCACAGGCGTCACGCCAAGCGGCAGGCCGCCATTCAAGAACAGCTTGACGCCGGGTGGCTCCGATGTGAAGGTAAACTCTTGAGCCAACCCTCCATTCGATACCAGTGACACCACGCTGGCACAGCCGACAAGATCTATAGCAAGCAAAGCCAGACATGCCGAGAACAGGAAGTTGTGCATACTGCCTCCTTAATAATAGGACCCCTATCAACTGCATCAGGATTGCCCCGGATGCGAACAAGATTTCCTCTGACCGCTCCTTCTAGGTTCACTCGAGAATCCGATCCCGACGACGCCTGCAAAGACGCACGTGACGAACGCGCTGCTGTCCGTTTTGACCATTACGTACTCTTGGACGGGAGGCTGACAGCATGAACAGTGCCATGGAATGTTTTCCCAGAAAATCCTAGGATTTTAGTAGGTCAGATGGGGTCAGAACGGTGCTTGGGTGTTCACGCGAAGATGAACCGCCGGTCAGAGTGCCCAACCATTGGCAATTGAGTGGTTTTACTGTTGGTATGTTGGCAGTGATCAATCAAGCGATTCGGCGAGGAATTCAGCTGACTCAACAATGACCGATGCGTCATTCATAACGTTAATACAGCTTGGAGGGGAGCTTGTGTCGAGTGACGTGCCCATATGCGGGCAGTTAAAGGGAATAGACGCTAGATCTGCTTTGTGATACCCAACCGCTTCATGCGATGTTGGAGAGTAGAGCGCTTCAGCCCCAACTGAGCCGCAGCTCCTTGTGGGCCTGCGAGAATCCAATTGGTGCGGCGAAGAATGTCGAGAATGTGGTTGCGTTCCATGTCTGCCAGAGTTCTCGTGGGTGGAACCGGTTGGGGTTCAAGCGACGGCGGCCGGAAGTCTTCCAAGGTCAAAGTTGATCCCTGAGCGAGAATCACGGCGCGTTCGATCACGTGTTCCAGTTCTCGAATATTGCCTGGCCAGTCCATCGCGGTGAGTGTCATCAATGCCGCGCGTCTGATCTTCGTGATCGGCTTACGATATCTTGTCGCATATTTGCGCACGAAGTGCTGCGCCAGCAGGGTTATGTCCTCCCTCCGATCTTGGAGCGGAGGGAGGGTTATGGGGCACACTTTGAGACGGTAGTATAAATCGCGCCGAAACGTGCCGGATGTGAGCGCTTTCTCGAGATCGACATTCGTGGCTGCAATAATTCGGATGTTGAGGGAGAGCGTCTGTGTGCCCCCGACTCGTTCGAACTCTTGCGTATCCAGGACACGCAGCAACTTCACTTGCAGTGGGAGAGGGATCTCACCCACTTCATCGAGAAATACCGTCCCTCCCTGCGCAAGTTCGAAACGTCCGATCTTCCGTTTCATGGCGGTGGTAAAGGCTCCCTTTTCATGCCCGAAGAGCTCGGATTCGATGAGAGTTGGGGGGAGTTCAGCACAGTTGATGATGATAAACGGTTTGCCATTTCTGGGTGACCGCTGGTGGATCGCTTTGGCCACGAGGCTTTTCCCAGTGCCCGTTTCTCCCTGAAGAAGAACCACGGAATCTGTAGGAGCTAGTTGCTCAATGGTGCGAAGGATGAATCGAGTGGCAGGACTCGCTCCCACGATGTCTCCTGTCCCCGTCAATGTACCGATCTCATGCCTGAGGCCGATGTTCTCTTGTTCAAGTTGTTCTTTTAAGCTGCTGATCTGTTCATACGCATGGAGGTTGGCAATGGCTTGGGACAGCGTGTACCCCACCTGTTCAGTGAGGTTTTGATCACGGAATGAAAATGCGTTTCTTCGCTCACTGCCGAAGACTAAAAAGCCATACGGGGCTCCTTGAACGAGGATCGGGCAGAGCATGGCGGACATGATACCGATGGATTCGAAGTATGTCCGTTCTGGGAATCGCCCTGCATGCATGTGGTCGTGGCCGAGGAACATGATAGGTGTTCGCGTCGAAGCCATTTCAGCAGGAGACATTTGCTCAAAGGGGATCTTTCTAATCTGTTCAAGGTCGATCGTGATCCCGTCCGCGAATCTGAGCGCGAACCAAGGGCCGCGGGTTTCCTGTACGAATTGCACCAAGACGGTGATGTCATGGTGGATGACCTTGCGAACGATGTCGCGCGTGGCCGCCATGAGAGAGTCGATGGTCGTCGATCCAACCAGTGTGGAGGTAGTGATCGACATCAGCGCATGAAAGTCTTCGGTCGCCAGCACGCTCTGGAGCACCGGGGCGGCGTGAAGACCAAGGTTTTCAAAGAAGAGTCTTTCATGCTCAGTCCACGGGGGGGTCCGCTTGGAATCAAAGAGAGCCATAACGCCAAGAGTTTTGGCATGGGTAGTTACGGTCGTGCCCCTCAAGGATAGGGGCGCGGCGAGCACGGAGGCGTTTACATAGGGAGAGCCGTGCAGGGCCGAGGCCTCCGTCCATGAATTGCCATCCAGTGTATCGACCAAAACGGCGTGTCCTAAGGAGACAACAGAGTCGTGGAGAGATCCGGCATAGGACATTTCACCGATTCGAAAGAATGGCGAATTGCGGTCTCGGATGTGGAGGGAAACCGGGCAGAGGGCGCGTTCGCGCTCGGTATAGAGAAACAAGCAGTAGACGGCGTTGTCGCTGCCGAGAATGCTCCGAACTTCTCGATCCAGCGTCCGGTCGAATTCCTGGAGTGCTTGGCACCGAATGAGGGAATTGATGATGGATTGGATCTGCGACGATGGTATTTCACGAGTCATGTCGAGAGCTCAGCCTCCTTGATCAAAAGTCTGAACATGAATGTCCTGATCTGCATGGAAGGTCTGTGGCGCTCGTAAACTTCATATGAGGACCCAGGAATTGAATGCATCCCGCAATCTGCACGCCGGAGGGTCGAGTCATCCGAGCCGGTTTGTAGTGGATAGCGGACGGGTCGTCAGCCTGAACGGCAAAGGCTGAGGCTTGTCCGATTGCTGCTGCGCTTTGAAAGGGATTTTGGAAGCCGTCGGCCCATGAGGTCGCGCTCGAGCCGATGGTTGCGGGCAGTATAGCGAGAACGGGTCGGGATGCCGAATTCTCCGCGAATGATTGAAATTGGAGAATGAGCCACGGGAAAGATAGGCGTCGTCCTCGGGTGGTACACCACCATTGAGAGAAGCATCGGAAACTGGGAGTGAAAGCAATGGAGCCTGACCGCAAAGCGCCCTTGTCCGAAAGGATAATGGATGGAGTCAGTATTAATGGAGAAAGATAGTACTAGGTATAAAATATATAATCAAGCATAGCTAAGTGAATACACTTGTTCTAGAGCCAAACGTTGCCCGGTGATCATCCTGTACTCATCCCCTGCTAGATCTAGCCGGTGACTTTCCAGCGCCTGCATATACTGAAACTCCGGTAAGTCAAGACGCGTAAGGTTCGTTTATTCTTGTGGGAAGGGCGATGTGAGCGACGGGCCAATGCTCTAGTGCAAACTGTGACTACTCTTGAAGTCCTCTGTTTTTGAGCGCCGCAAGCCGTACCTGATCAAGACTGACGTGGAGTGATCGTTCTTGTGTGACATTCACGGCGCCGGCAGCCTGGCCCTTTGCCTTCCTGACCCATTTGCGGCGTGTATAGATGACATCGCCCTTGCCGCTCTTCTTCAAGTCGCTATAGAGCAGGGCCAAGGTTGCCGCGTCGCGAAGGGTTTCAGGTGGGGGCTCGGTGCCTTTGGCTAGTCTCACAACGACATGAGAGCCGGGTGTGCCGCGGGCATGTAACCAGAGATCCTCACTCTTGGCCAGGCCGAACGTCAGTTCATCATTCTCCCGGGCGTTGCGTCCGACGAAGATCGGAAGTCCATCCGTCGACGTAAACCGCCGAAAGGGGCCTCGCCGGTCATCGGCTGAACGTCGTCGGTCAGGAGTCGGGTAAGTAATGGTGCCGGAGGCAGGGCGGGTAGGAACTCTGGGGGCAGGCGTCCAAGTTTCTAGCTCGGTCTCTTTGAGCTCGTCACGAAGTGTCTGGACCTGCTGCTCCGCCCGTTCGATGCGCGGTTTGAGCTCGCGCTCGGCCGCGAGATATTTGCGATGCTTCCGAAAGTAGTCATCCATGTTGCGCTGGGCCGATTTCGTAGGATCAAGCGGAATGGATATATCGGGTAACTTGTCATCGAAGTAGTCCGTCACCTCAATATGATCAGTCCCTTTCTTGATTGAGCTGAGGTTGGCTTTGATCAATTCTCCGTACCGGGCATAGTCTCGATAGGTATTCGCTCTTGACAGATCACCCCGCCAGGCCTCAAGCAATCGCAGCTCTTTCTTGAGTGTTTTCTTGAGGAACCGCACACGTGCATCCTTGGCCTGAGCAATCTCTCGCGCGGCACCTTGGCGCTGGTAGTAGGCATCGATTTCCCTTGAAATAGGGAACAGGGACCCGGCGGCTCCGGTGAATCTGGCAGGTGCGTGTTCTCGTCCGGCCGTGTGTGCTGCCGGCACCGCATAGGGTTGTCCGGTAAGAGCTTGCTGGTGGAGTAGGTCCCTCAGCACTCGTCGTCCGGCATCGAGGACCAGTACGTTGGCCCTTTTCCCGGTTAATTCACACACGATTATCCCGGCCCCTCCCTTGCCTGTGATCTGGAGTTCAACGATACGATCGTTCGAAATCTGACGAAGCTCGTCGATCCTCGCTCCTTGGAAGTGGGCTCTAAGAAATTGACAGAACGGCGGAGGTGTCGGGGGATTGGGTAGTGAGTGGGTGGTGAGATGGAGACGGGCAGCCTCCGGTTCGGATGAGATAAGCAGCCGATGTGTCTGCCCGGGTACTCGAATGTCGAGCACCAACGTGCAAGTTGTCGGCTGATGAATTTTCTGAATCCATCCTCCGAGCAACAAACTAGAAAGCTCCTGCACTATCTGTGACAGGTCGGAAGCGTTGAGGGTCATGAGTCAATGCCAATGCCGGTCTGTAGGTTGCGGCTTACTGCCATCGTGTCTCAAACGAGCAGCCAGGGCACAAGTGTGATTGGTACGGGCAAGTGTTGTAGCGGATACTGTACGATGCGGAGTGAGAAGCCGCAAGAGCGGGACCAACGGTTTGTCATGGCATTGCGCCCATTCGGAGCGGATCGTAGCGATGCGTCGCTCGAAGTTGCGCCCGTCTTCTTATTACGCTAGAGTCTGGGGAGCATTACTTGCGTAGTCGTCCCGGTATGCTCCTTCTTGATCCGCAGCCGCTCGCGCAATTAAGAGATGAGTTTCGTCTGTCGATGCGGCGGTTGCTCATCGAGCTGTGCCAAGAACTGCGTGCCGACTATTCCGATCTGGCTGGAGAGTTCGGGCTTCCCACCGGGTTCTTCGACGTCCTTCATTCAAGCCTCAAGTTAGCGACCTATTCCAGCTGGAAAGTTGTCGGGTGGATCGAAACACTCAATGATCTGGTCTATCTCCTCGATGTGCTCGGGCAGTTGAAAATGGAGCAGGATCGACCCGATTTTGCGGCGCAGCTGTATGACGAATGTCAGGAGAAGTTTTTTGAACATGGCTATCTTGACGATCTCTTCCCGACCGGGCGACCTCATGTCGGTGGACTTGAAAAGCGGTTGTTCGCTCTGTGTCGTCGGTTGGCCCAGGAATTGACCCAGGAGTCCTTGTGGTTTGACCCCGCATCGTTGCTCAAATGGTGTGGCCAGAAGAGGATGGGACCATGGAGTGTGTCGGGATCGCTGACCGATCATTTTGAGCGTAGCGAAGTCGCGGGAACGCTCGCTGGTGACCTCGATGGAGCATGGTGTTCAGCGCCGCCCCAGGTTCAACGCGCATTGCGGCAGGCGTCAGGACGCGTCACGTTTCGAGTGGAGCCGACCGGCATCACTGTGAAGGTCGGCAAGACCGTATCCTCAATCTGGTCGAGATGGGGAGAAAAGGGGCGATGGGAGTGGACCTATCATTCACCTGTGGTTGCCATCCAAAACGAGAACAACCCAATCACCGTCGGCCCATCCCTTGTCTACGGAAAGGATCGCCAGCCTAAGACCATGAAGCTCACTGCACGGCGACAGGTGGAGCGCATCGCCGGCGCCTGGCGGACCATCCAGTGCGCTTGGCCGGAAGGCCATGAAGTGTTGGCGCTATTGACCTCGCGGATTGTTCCCCTCCGGGCAAAGGGCGTGGTCAGTTTCAGCTATCGGCATCGGCCTGGGCTGTCCTTCATAAACTGTTTCGACCGCGGCAATCTGGATTTGATCGACGATCTCGTTCATGAGAATAGCCATCACCACTTGAATCTCCTGCTGCGCAAGCATGTCATGTATGTGGGCGACCGTAATCAGCAGATCTTCTATTCACCGTGGCGGCGGAGCCTTCGCCCGCTACGCGGTATTCTGCATGCTGCGTTCACGTTTACCATGGGCGCGCTCTTGTTCGAGCGGCTCGTGTCCTGGTCCGCAGGGCGAGACGGGGCAAAAAGATGGAAGAGCGCGGGGCTCACCCGGCGAGACCTGCAACGAGCGCGATTTCGTTGCTTGGAGGAAGTTGAGTCCGTCCGCTACTCGCTACAAGACCTGCACTATGCCGATCATCATCTCGGGTGGCTCACCGGTTCAGGTCAGCGCTTAGTCGGACAGCTGGAAGAAGCCATCAATCACGTCGAGCGAGAGAGCAAGCGATTCAAGCGCGATGTGGATCGTTCCACGTTCGGCCCCGCATTGCGGAAACATATCAAAGAGCTCCAGCAAGCCCGCCAAACCTACGGACCGGTAAGACTGGGGAAGGTGTGAACGATTCTTAGCGTGCGGTTAACTTTTAAATGGCGCGGTATGATGCTTTACCCAGTCCACGAACCTGTCACGAGTCAGATGGCCAGCCGCCAGATCCAACATGATACGTTCTTGTTCATCAATATTTGCGAGAAGTTCATGACCATTAATGATCAGAAAAAGTTCCATTGCCGCATGCCCGATCCTTTTGTTCCCATCAACGAAAGGATGGTTGAGTACTAAGGAAAAGCAAAGAGCTGCAGCTTGGCTCGTGATATCGGGATAGAGAGCTTGTCCAGCAAAACTCTGGCGTGGTTGGGCCAAAGCGGACTCCAGCGCACCAAGATCGCGAATCCCGCTAGCACCGCCCCAGCGTTCGATCACAGATCTGTGGAGTTCTAAAACCTCGGCTAGGGAAAGATAGCGGCTCACGAGAGGCGACGGTAAAGCTCGGCGTTCTTCTCCATAACACGTTTCGCCGCAGCGCGGAAGGATTCGTCTGGTTGGCCGATGAAGTCGCTAATGCCGAGTCGAACCATCTGTTCAACGGTCAAACCCTCACGCTTGCTCACCTCTTCAAGGCGACGCATTTCTTCATCGGAGAGAGATACTGTTACCGTAGTCATGAGACCGAACTCTTCATCATTCGGTGGAATCTAGGGTCGGCTTCAGTATATTCGAATGACCAGAGAAGGGCAAACGATACACGAGGTGGGTAGTGGGCCAGTCATGCGTAGCATAAAAGAGCTCCAGCAGGCCCGCCAAACCTACAGGCCAATGAGGTTGTTTGATACCTAGTTAGTTATAGCGGATCGCCTGGTCCTTTCTGTCGCTCTAATCCATGAAACGTCATAGGGATAGGAATTCAAAGTCTTCGAGGAGAGGACAAAACCATTTTGTTGAAGATACCCCACTGCGGGATTGATTCTCCGAGGCCCCCATGCCAACTGTTTATCTAGGTCAGAGAGATTTGCTGATCCATCAGGCTGCCTGGTGAGTAGCGAAGCTAATTCCCTGGCGTCGGACTTTGGATCGTTACCCGTTATGAAGGGATCTGTGACGATGAATAGCAGAGTTGTTGGAGAGAGAGTAGAGAATCCTGCTTTCCCCATTGAATGAGTCTTGACCAATTGGACCCACTCATGCTCAACAAGTTCGTCTGCAGCAAGAGCCAGCTGCTCTTCCGTGAGGCTCAGTCCGTTGCAAACTGAAGCTGGATTCAGAGTTGGGTCATGGCGTAGTCCATGTTCGGATAACTTATTGAGGTAAACCGCGAGGCGCTGAGCACACAAAGATAAACCACTTCTTGGCAAGGGCAAGCCATCTGTGGCTGTAGCTTCCGCCATTCACGGCTTCAGCTCGCTTGCTTTTGCAGTAGCCGTTTTTTCTGATAGAGGCCAAGGGTGTGGCTTGAGTGAACCATCCCTCTCTGAGCCGCATCTGCTCTGTCCTTTGAGAACGTCTCCTTTGTCTCTTTGGTAATCTCTCCCCATTTGACACCCATCATTTCATTTAGACGGTCATTGAAATTAGCAAGAAGCATAAGACTCCAAAGTTAGAAACAGTAAGGAGATCGCTATCGAGACAATCTCGATCTGATACTGATCATGCTTCGCGAATGGCTTTTCATCCGTCTAAGGTTCCACCGTCACATCCACAAACGCCGGCAAGCTATCCGCTCCCTTTTTATCCGTCACTCGCAGTTTGAAGCGGTAGGTCCGCGGTTCTGAAACCAACGGTGCCAGGAAGGAGGCCTCTGAGTTGTTGGCATCGAGGAGAGAGACTTTACTGCCGCGCACTTGGCTCCAGCTATAGTACAGGGCCTCGCCCTCCGGGTCGCGGCTCTTGAGGCCGCTTGGTCTTGCATTCAGGTTGAATTGCTCCTTGGCTACGCTGGTTGGAGTGTTACAGTCCGAGAATGATTCTGATTCGCCGCTCTATTTCTTCAAACGTGCTTTGCGGCAGACTTCCCATCTCTTTAGAGAATGATTCATTGGCCACCGCAATCATTTGTCCAAGCAGCAAGTCGCTGTCGCAGTCGAGGGCTGCGTCTCCTTTGGAAAGACGGTATCGTAAAATTCCTGGGTCTTCCACGAGTTTGCTGGTTGTCGGAATGACGATGGTAGAAGGATACCCGGCCTCATTCACGAGATCGGACTGTACAACCAAAGCAGGACGAAGTTTCCCAGGTTTGGTTCGGACCCGTGGATTGAAGTCCACTACATATAGGTGGCCTCGCTTGATCTGCATTAGTCGCCTGAAACTCGGCGGCTTATAGCACCCTGAGCAAGCTCCTGAAGTTCTCGCTTGTCGGCTGCTGCGCAACGCCGGACAGATTCACGGATCTCAAGCCGTAGCCGCTCTTCAGCAGTTTGGTATTCAAGGGTCTTCAGTGCCATTCGAAGCACTCCTGCCTTTGTCGGAATACGCAGTTCCTTCCGAAGCCGTTCAATCTGCTGCTCCTCTTTCTTGGATACCGCAATGGCTCCCATAATTTATCACCTTATGCTAAGACTAATAAAAGTCATTCTATAAACTGCTTATTGTAAGATCAATCCTTTTATATTATGGGGAGGAAGTGAGCGGTCATGGCTTTGAGTGGTGGTGAAGGTACTGGATTCTCTGTTCGCTGTCTGAGGCAGTATGTTTCTATGGTTCTACCGTCACATCCACGAATGCTGGCAAGCTATCCGCCCCTTTTTTATCCGTCACTCGCAGTTTGAAGCGGTAGGTCCGCGGTTCTGAAACCAACGGTGCCAGGAAGGAGGCCTCTGAGTTGTTGGCATCGAGGAGAGAGACTTTACTGCCGCGCACTTGGCTCCAGCTATAGTACAGGGCCTCGCCCTCCGGGTCGCGGCTCTTGAGGCCGCTCAGTTTCACTCTGGATCCGGCCTTGACCGACTTGTTCGTGCCAGCATCGGCGATGGGCGGGTCGTTTGGTTCATCGTTCACATTCACGTCCACGTCAAGAGAGCCTTGTTTGCCTCGGTTGGTGACGGTGATAGTGGTTTTTCCATTGCCGACAATCTGGAGCAACCCATCGTTCACAATCTTTATGACGTCTTCGTTGGATGATGTGTAGCTGGTCCCGCTGGTCGGTGTGCTGATGCGTCGGGTGACGCCGTCGGCAAAGTCGCCGACGACCGGGAGTTCGAAAACTTTGCCCAGCGAATCGACGTGGCCGAACGCGGAGGATTGTCCTGCGCGGCCCAGGTGCAGAGGTTTATCCGTCTCAAAATCGATGGCAGTGAGGACGGCAATCGGTTCCACGTGTACGATCACCTCGTCGAAAATCGATCGCGTGCCCAACCGGCCGCGGGAGATTTCAGCAACGGCTAATAACCGCATCGGCCCGATGCCGTCGCGCGGCACTTTCAACGGACCGCCAAAGGCGGGATCGTGTTCAGGCAGTCCGATCATGGCTACCGGCGCTACGATCGAACCGGTGGCCGTCGAATCATCCTGTTCGACGAGCGTGTCGTCCTGCTCGCCGTACCAATAGTAGCGAACTTTGACGAGACCCGTGTCTTTTCCCAAATCCACACGAGCCGGCACAGTGCTTCCTGCCGTGACGGTGGACCCTTCTGCCGGCCACGCGATGTTGAAAGCGAACGACTGTCCGGTCAGGAAACTGAAGAAAAACGTAAAGGTGAATAGTTTGGCGAGAAGCGGAGAGAGGAGGTGGCTCTCAACTTGACGAAAGTTCACGTTGAGCTTTCTGTCATCCACGCTCACCTTGTCAGGTGGTACGGGACATCGGTGAGAATGACGCGGTCTTTGAAGAGCAGCGCGGCTTTGAGCATCAGCGCCCGCTGGTTGTGCAGGATATTCTGCCACCACCTGGCAGGAAGAATCTCCGGGATCACCACGGTCACCCAGGTGTTTGGGTCTTTCTCCAGGACTTCTTCGATGTAATGGAGCAGCGATCCGAGGATTGAGCGGTATGGGGAAGACAGGGCGATCAGATTGACCCCACCACCCCATTGGGCCCACTGAATCTTGACCTTGGCGCTTTCTTCCGGGTCTAGGTCCACATAGACGGCACGAACCTCACCAGGTCGACTTCTGGCATAGTCCAATGCTCGGACGACGGCGCGATTCAGGCCGCTGATCGGAATGATCACGATATTGCGCCGGGGCAAGGGAGGCCGTTCCCCTCGGCGGTCCAGTGCGATCTGCTCCGTGACGGCCTTGTAGTGGGAGCGAATCCCTTGAAACATGAGAAGCAGGATGGCGATAAGCAGGAACACAATCCAGGCGCCCTGCGTGAATTTGGTGCTGGCGATGATAATGGTCGCGATGCCGGTGGTCAGAGCGCCGGCTCCATTGACGATCAATTTGGTCTGCCAGTGCGGGCCTTTCTTGACGAGCCACCGTTTCACCATGCCGGCTTGGGAGAGAGTGAACGACATGAACACGCCGATGGCATACAACGGAATCAGCGCGTGAGTATCCCCCTCAAAGACGACAAGCAAGAGGCAGGCGAAGACTCCGAGAATGATGATACCGTTTGAGAAGACCAGGCGATCACCGAACGTCGCCATCTGATGGGGCATGAATCCGTCCCGAGCCAGGATCGACGCTAGGTTCGGGAAGCCTGCGAAGGCGCTGTTCGCCGCCAGCACCAACAATGCCATAGTGCCGATCTGAACCGCATAATAGATGAGCCCAGTGCCGAACGTGACGCGAGCCAATTGCGAGACCACCGTTTCATCCACCTTGGCCAGAATGCCGTAGTGATAGGCCATCCAGCTGATACCTATGAACAACGATGCCAGGATTGTGGACATCCAAACCATGGTGATTGCGGCATTTTTGGATTCTGGGGCTCGAAAGGCTCTGACTCCGTTTGAAATGACTTCCATGCCAGTGACCGTCGAACAGCCTACGGCAAAGGCTCGAAGAACTAAGAATAGGGTAAGAGTTTCTGTTTCCACAGGGTTTGTCGGAGGGGGAGCGGATCCGGAGTAGGCTAGGGACCGAACTGTACCCACGATGACAAGGAGGCCCAGCGCTCCGATGGCAAAATAGGTTGGGACGGCGAAGAACTTTCCTGATTCGCGAACCCCGCGCAGATTCATCACGATCATGAAGAGAATGGCGACAAGGCCCAAGGCTTCGCGATGGATGAATAGACTCGGGATTGCTGAGGTGAGTGCCGCGATGCCTGCCGCCACGCTGACGGCCACAGTCAAGACATAATCAATCATCAGGGCCGCCGCAGCCACCAGGGCGGGTATATCGCCCAGGTTGGATCGGGCAACCACGTATGCGCCGCCCCCCTGCGGATATTCATAAATGATCTGGCGATAGGAGATGGTCAAGACCAAGATCAAGAAAAGAATGGCCAGACTGACCGGGATCGACCAGGCGACTGCAGCAGTTCCGGCGAGCATGAGCACGAGCAGGATTTCTTCGGTCCCATAAGCGACGGAGGAAATAGCGTTCGACGAGAAGATGGCTAGGGCGATCGTTTTTGAAAGCCGTTCGTGCCTTGCTTGAGCAGTCTTGAGTGGATCTCCGACGAGCCAGCGTTTCAGGATCATGGAGGGATTATCGCATAAACTTCTCAAATGGGAGAATGTTAAGATGGCCTCGGCCGTAGGGCGAAAGACTCAGGTTGGTGACAATTTTAGTGATTGTTGCCATGTTCAGCGATCGTGAGACTGTCTCATGGTAAGAAAATTCTGGTACGACGGGAAACGAAAGGGCAAAGCTCCGGCGGATAGTGAACTTCTCCCTGTTCTGTGCACGAACACATGAAACACGACGCATAGGGTTGGCCGCCTTTCTGATCGATTGATTATCTTCCCCCAGACAAATAAATATACCACCATAGAATCAAGGCGTTATATGGCCGGCTCCTCTTTAACGCATTGACAGCAAATAGCGGGGGTCTGTAGGGTGATGCTATGACGTAGTGAACCGACGTCGACTGTCCCATCTCTCGCGCATTCCCTCCCACGCCCGCGCGTCTGATTCCTCAGTCTCTGCCTCCGTTCCTTCGAAGCACGTCCGTCATCGAGTCCAGCATTGCATGACCAACCGCGCTTGTCAGAGGGTTGGTGTCTTCTGCGCCTGGGGTGCATGGGGGCCGACAAATGAGAGAGGAGGAGGAATCATGATGAAAACGACCACGACAAAAGGTACCGCCGTTTGGATGGTGGTGGTGCTCGCAGCACTGTCTCTATCGTCAACTCTACTTGCTCAAGCAGCTGATTCGCACCTGAAAGGATCCATGATTGTCCCTCCGACAGAAGCGCGCGACGCTCCGATAGGAGCACGTGCGGTCGTAGCCTCCGGGGCAGCGGAGGATTCGCTCACGGCCTGTCAGGCTAGAATCCCGGCGTTGGCTAGTGCTGGGCAACGCATGTTGGCTGAACAAAGCTGTGCCGGTGCAGAGGAGACGAGGAAGACGATCCGATCGGCACCGACATTTTGAAGGGGTATTCTAACCCCCACCGGATGGAGGCGGGATGGGTGAACCGAGGCACACGAGCACATTTGAAGGGATTTCAAACCGGAGGTGATGAACATGTATCAGATTTATAGCCTGGTTGCGATTGTCGTGTTGTTGTGGGGTATCACGATTTGGGCCTCAATCCCAGAGGAAGAGGCAAGTAGACGGTCTTGATCGGTCAATACGCGGACAAAGGCAGGCGCATGACGTTGGCAGAGAGCGGTGTTCGTCTATGGTGAGCCGTAGTCCTTCTGCGAGGACAGGACACCGAAGAGCGGAGAAGGGGAAATGATGGACGGTGCGATCGCAACGAGCAGACGAAGCCCGACAAACCGATGGTCCTTCTTGGACGGGGTCTTCGGCGATAAGGCGGTCAAAGTGATGGAGACCCTGGACGGGCTCGGGTACGTCACGACAGGAGTGAGTTTCCTGGCCGTCAGCATCGTGCTGTTTGTCCGTGCGTGGTATGCCTTCATGAGTGGAGTGGGATCCGACGCGGTGCTCGCGGTCCTCGGGCTGGTGCATGATCTCTTATTGGTCATCATCTTGTTGGAGCTGTTCAGGACCACCATTAATTTCGTAAAGACCAGAGTCATTACCCTGGAACCGTTCCTGTACATCTGCGTGATTGCGTCAACCCGGCGCATTCTGACCACCGGAGCTCAAATTTCGTATATGAATGAACTCACCGATCTGGTGTTCAACCGCTATCTCATGGATCTTGGGGCGAATGTGCTCGTCGTCGTGGTTTTGATTGTAGCCATCCATGTCTCACGGCGGGCATCCCTCCCGGCCATGACGGAACGGACTGAAGTGACTCGGGGACCTGATCGCAAGGGTGAGAGCGCAGAGTCGTGTCGGTGGGGAATCGACGGACCGCTCGTCAAGTTCAAGAAAGAATACACATGAGACTGAACGAGAGATGGGCAAGGCGGTATCGAGGGTTCACGGCGTGGATCAAGCTGATCACCTTCTATGAGATTGCTGTGGGAATGCAGTCGACCATGAGCCATCTCATTCACTACAAGCCGATCACCCTTCAGTATCCACACGAGAAGCGGATT
Organism: Nitrospira sp.; assembly: GCA_024760525.1. NCBI lineage: Bacteria > Pseudomonadati > Nitrospirota > Nitrospiria > Nitrospirales > Nitrospiraceae > Nitrospira > Nitrospira sp. Next base: position 2,783,605 of record CP060499.1, on the reverse strand, counting down.
CTGCCGGATAATTATCGGGGCATGTTGGCCTTGTTGCGGTATGAAGATGAAACCGAGAAGTGCGTCGGGTGTGATCTTTGTGAGGCTGCTTGTCCCTCTCGCGTCATCGCCGTTGAGAGCGCAGAAGTCCCAGGGGAACCGACGAAGCGATACGCACGTGCGTACTCGATGGACATGACACGCTGTTTATTTTGTGGACTGTGTGTTCAAGCCTGTCCGGTGGATGCCCTGGCGATGACTCGGGAATACGAGTGGGCCGTCTATGACAAGCGGGACCTGTATCTCAACAAACAACAGCTGTTGGCAATTGGGGATCGTGCGTTTCAGATACGCGAGAAACGGCTGGAGTTCCAGCATCCGAATCTCGCGGTCTTTAATGTCGCATCCCCAAACCATCCATCCAAAGCTTGCTAGGTTTCGGGAAGGAGGCCTGCATGTTCAGGCCATGGGATTTCATCGCCGAGGTGTGGTGGTATTGCTTCTTTCGAAGTTACTCCAATTCCATATATGCATCCCTTATCTGGAATGGGACCTTGAGAAGGGTGTTGTAGAAAGAACCCATAGGAGATGTCATGCGCTGTCTACGTTGCCAAGGTCTCTTGGTCGCCATCCAAATGAGAGACATGGGGCAGCCTCCGATATTGGGATGGCGTTGCCTCCTCTGCGGTGCGACGACGGACCCAGGGATTGAGGCGAATCAAGTGAGTCACAGTCAACCGACTCGGAGCAGCGCACGCCCACCTGGGTCACCGATGGCCAGGTCTGGAAAAGGTCGAGTGAGGTGAACCACAGGGACCATCATCACAGAGCGCTCCTTTGCTGATCAGCACGAAAGTTGATCACTTGTGGATCGCGCGCATCCTTCAGGATTTACGATTAAGAATCCGACAGCAAAGACCACGTGAGGATCAGACAGTTTATTCAGTGCATAAGGCGAAAGATTAATGCCGTGAGGAAACCATGAGCAAGTGGCGTGATTTTAGACAAGCGATGGCAGCGGAACTCCTCTTGCTTGCGTATGCGATTACCTGGGGGGTTGCTCTGCTTGTGACTGTCGTTCTGACCAAGTAACAAGGTGCCAGTGCGTTGTTACCGTGGAGAAAGTTTCTTGTCAGAGGCCTGAAAATGCAGGGGGTCTCTCAGGCTCTGAAGCTCACGGTAATAGTAGAGCGAGGTTGGTCGTTTGTTATCAAACGTCAGTGTGCGAAGAAAGAGAAGTTCCTCCTCGGTCGCATCCCCGCTCAGTAAGGGATCTTGGAGAAACTCCTTTAGGCCTGGTTCCTCTCCCGAAGTCTTGTCCGGTCTTCTTTCCATAAACTCGAATGTCTTGTGGTGGCCTGGTGCCACCCGGCGGTTCAAGACAATCTCAATGCAAAAGGTGACGAGGTCAATATTCCAGGATTCGATCAGGGGATCGAGAAACGCGATGCAGTTCTCGTTCGAGAGATCGAAAATCGTCGTATCCAGGAACTCCAGCACGGTGACGCGCATCTGTGGGTAACTTTTCTTGTTCAGTCGAGCCACCTGGCGAACCCACATCGGATTGTCGAGTTCCTGCCGAGCCACACTTTTGACGACGCCGAGGAGTTTCTGTGTGACGAAGCGTTCGAGTTCGCCGAAAGGTTGTTTCTCAAAAATCGCGCGGATCTGCCGGGTTTTCCCGGGATGACACTTGCGGAGGATCAATTCTCGCACGTCATGCAACAACGGATTCGGCTGATCTCCCAGCCGCTTCCTGAGCTGTTCTCGGCGCTGTTGATCGGCAAGTTTGGCAAGTTGTCCCGGCGGCAATTTCAGCACTCGTCCGATCTTATCGTACATGTCGGTCCGATTCGGCGCCGGCGGCAGCTTTTTTTGTGTGAGTAACTGCGAGATATATGATTCGGTCACGTGAGCCGCACGGGCGAGAGTCCGTTGACCCAGCCCCAGCTCTTTCAATCGATTCCTGATGAGCAGCGCAACGTCCATAAAGATCGTCCTTTTGCGATGTAACGAAGTGGTTAACTAATTGTGGTCAATAATAGAAGGAGATCAAGTGCATAGCAACATAATACTTGACTATTTATAGTTAAAGCGCGTAGCGTGAGTCATATGAGGTCATGTTTCTGATGTGGGTTGTGACGGGTAGCATGATCGATGCATCGCTGTATCCTCTGACGTTCGGGCTACGCCGGCTGTCCTAAGTCCCTCGCGCGATTCGGCTCCTTCACTGGCGCGACCGATTTTTCAGTCTCCGCCGCTTCAACGCCAGAGAGGATCTTCAGGCGACGATCGTTTCCCACGATTGGCGATTCATGGGTTATGCCGCCAGGGCGTAGTCGACTGGAAGTGAGGGCAGCGAGCAAAGACGTTCCTGATAGTGCTCCCCAACTCTGGAGAGGAGTTCAACATGGTGTGCTACGCAGCGGTGTTCCTATTCATCGGGTTGGCTGCTGGGGCCTTGAATTTGGCTGGAGTGGCCCCGGTTGCGACGCAGAGTTCCTGGACTCTGCTTTTGAGCGGAATCGTCTTGCTGGTAATCCACTGGACGGCGCGACGCACCGTTGGGGTGTCCTGATCGATTAGATTCGTCACGGAGTTTCACGAGCGAGAGGAGGATCATGGTATCTGAAGAACAAATCCTGAAGATGAAGAAAGCGATCGCTCAGGCCATCAAGGTGATGGGAGATCGGTTTGGATCGACGGAACAGGACGTCGCGAAGGCTATCGAAGCATTGAAGGCGTCGATGCAGGGGTCATCGGAGTCGAGTCTTTCCGTAGAAACCACGCCACGACCGGGTAGCTAGTCACCCCAGGATACGCACTCGACCACCCAGACGCACGAGCGTCTGTAACGAGAAGGAGCATGAAGCATGAAGACCCCATCCGTCATTCATAATCATATCGAGGTCACGGATACGCTGGCCAGATTGTACGTCTTCTTAGCGCAAAGCATGGATCGATGTGTGAGCGAGGCAGCGCGTATCAGCTATCCGGAAGCCGAATTACAGTCGCATCTCGCCTCGACCAAGGCCACTGTGCTGGACATGCTGTCTGTCAATCAGGTGGTCAAGGCGAAGGTCGAGCAGGAGTGCAATCGGGTGTGTTCGCTTATCGAGTCCTGCCTCGCGGAAGGAGACGCGAAGGCGGTCGCTCTGAATGAGCTGAAAGTAGAACGGGCCATGCTGAAACACAAGACCATGGCATTGAGTGATCTGCTAGCGGTATTTCGCGCGGCATGACAGAAAACGGAGCATGGTCCGTTGTTTCAGGTTCGTCTTGACCGTGAAGCGGTGAACATCATGACTGCGAAGGAAGTGCATAGCCTCTGATGGATGACCAACGGCTCTGGGTACGACCATAGCATTCTGCACGTCAAGGGCTGGCTCTTTCGCTCGAAATGAAAAGGAGGGTGATCAATGGCACGCATGCACATACCGTTCAATCTGGGCACCTTCCTCACGAAGATCGACAAGGGCAAAACGATGCTCGCGTGTCGCAAGAAGCAGATTATCTTCTCACAAGGGGATACAGCTGACGAAGTGTTCTATGTCCAGGCCGGCAAGGTTAAACTGACCGTGGTCTCGGCACATGGCAAGGAAGCCGTCGTGGCGATCCTTGAGTCCGGTGCCTTTGTAGGAGAGTCCTGCCTGGTGGGACAGACTGTTCGACCGGCGACGGCGACGACCCTGGAAGACTCCCAGATTCTCCGCATCGACAAAGCCGTCATGCTTCGCCTGCTTCGCGATCAACCCACGTTCGCCGAGGCATTTATGTCCTATTTGCTGGTGCACTCGATTCGAGTCCAAGAGGATTTAGTGGATCAACTGTTTAATTCCAGTGAGAAACGGCTGGCGCGCGCGCTACTGTTGTTGGCCCACTTTGGGAAGGAGAGTAAGCCGGAGACGGTCATTGCGAAGATCAGCCAGGAAACGTTGGCCGAGATGATCGGCACCACCCGCTCTCGCGTCAGTTTCTTTATGAATAAGTTCCGCAAGTTAGGGTTCATTGATTATAGAGGCGGGTTACGCCGGAACCACGGATTGCATGTGCATAGTTCTCTCCTCAATGTCGTTCTTCACGACTGAGTTCTTTCAACTGATTCGACGTCGGTGACTCCGCATAGCCAAGCCAGGCTCCTTCCAGGCCGTGGCGGCACACCATAATATTTACCTACTGAACAATTGTGAACAGACGGACGTCGTCTACTTAACTATGCTCGTCCATAAGGGAGAGGCTGTTGGTGCTTCTGACACAGACAAGAGGCGTGGCTCCAGTTCGATAGGAACATGTCAGGCACGCCTCCCACGCTGTCGAGGGCTGCGTGTACGAGAAACCTTCCATGAATGGAACCTCGAGGCAAACTTTCACGGCACGGCCACACGCTTTTTCTGATCGTAGGGAGGGACTCAAGATGAGCGGTGAAACCATAAGGCGGAGAAACCTTATATTACGGATGCAACGTGGACGAGGGGCAATCTCTGAGCCGATCCCGTTGAATGACAGAGCGTGCTATCGGCCCGGTATTCTGATGTTCTCTCGTCGGCAGCAATTGCTCCACCTGAACCGCAGAGCCCTGGAACTGACAGGCCATTTCGATCAGGCTGAGATTGGGCGGGCCTGCGAGATTCATTCGGCGTCCGTTCTCGACCTTCGGAACGCGATCCAAACAGCTCTGGACCATCGCCGAGATGCCAATATCTTTGAGCTTTTCGAATTGAAGCGTGTCCTTCTTGGGGCAAGGCGCAGGATCCTGATGCGTGGATTCGGATTGGCAGATCGCAATTCTCACGACGACTCAAGCATCGTGATCGTGCTGGAGGAACTCGATCATCGACAGGAGCGCAGTGAGCCCCTGCGGCAGGCGATGGGACGGTCTTAAGAGAGAAGGATTGAGGCAATCCCGGGAGCAGCCCAACGCCTCAGAAAACATTGCGTCGACTTCCCGTAGAGTTCACCTGGTCAATCAACGAAACTCCGCCCACCCAATGTGAGTCCAACCTGCCCTTTCTGCCACACGCAAATCTCTTCCTCACTGATCAATTGTGACCAGACAGGCATCGGGCGTGTTGGCATGTTGTCAGATGTATATGCAGTCGCCGTCTTTCTCAGCCGAGGAGGGGGCATCATGACCTGTCGAGTCGCCCGGTCGTATCAATACTGTGACCAGATGGAGCCCGTTTGCTGTTCTAAATGTGGCTCGGCATCTGTGAGTGTGCCTGTGGTTTCAAGAACTCTAGGGCCGAATCTGTGTTCGATCTGCGCTCAGTCCGTGAGCCCGCGCCTCGCGCTTTCTGCTCACGCGCCGCACGAGCCGATGAGACATCGGCAGGTCGCCTGAACCGCCGGCATAAGGCATCCCGGCATCATCGGAGAGATGGGGGCTACTATTATACCGTCGTCCTGACCAGGTGTTGTACATTTGCTCGTGCGTCGCAGAAAGTATTCCTGAATCGCCGGAACGTGAAACCGAGCATGGCAGAAAGTGAGCCGTATGGTGGCAGATAATGTGAAAGAGTGTTCGCAGGCTCGGACAAGACATCCGTCTGAACCGTTCTCGCGTTGTGTTTCCCATCGGAGGCTCGGAGCAGGGGGGGCGCTTCTGTGTCTGGTGGCGAGTGCGGTCTTTCCTCCCCACGTCCTGGCCGGAGTATTGGACCAACTTGTTGACTTGACCGACAAAGCGGCTCAGGTCGTGGTCACTCTCAAAGGCCGCGACAACTTCAATAGCGAGTATCTGTACGATGTGAGTGTGAAGAACTTGTCGTCAGATCCTTTGGCGGGAGAGTCGCTTATCATCGTTCTTGACAAGATCACCAATATCGGTGGCGATGAATGGATGGCGGGCACGAGCCAATCAAATCTGACACGCATGGAGGTTCTGGGGCAGGACGGCGAAGCAGACGGCGACAAACCTTACTTTCGCATCCCTCGAGGATCCGGTCCAAACCTACCCCCCTACACCGAAAGTGGTCCTGCTACCGTGCGCATTCGCAACAAAGACTATCTCATCGTGTTCACTCCGGTTTTTCGTGTGTATGGTACGAAACGGTCGCCCGTTCCGGCGAAAACGAAGGAGAATGTGTCGCCGACTCCAACCACGACCCCTACCGACAAGCTCATTCAGTTACTCATCCAGAAAGGTGTGTTCTCTGAAGAGGAAGGCCGTGCGCTTTATCCTCGATGATCCCTCTCGCCTGTCGAGTGACTGCAGGACTACGGCGTTGCCCATATAGTGCCTCTTTGAGCCGCTGTTACCTGATTCAAGCGTGGCGTCAGTCGGCCGGCTTCACTTCCATGCGCGGCATCAGTTCTTTGAACCGAGCGAATCGCGGCCCTGTTTATTATCATGCCCAGCATCGGTTTTTCGCACCGAGCGAATGGACAGCGCGTGATTCTGATCGTTCACCATTGCCTCAATACGGTCACTCTTCATGATTTTCCCAATCATCTGGGTTGTTTTATCGGTATGCAAACGTATGGTTCTGCCCTCCTCCACCTTGATGAAATAGTTCCCGTCTTTGATACGGAACAGTTCACCCGTGATTTTCTTGGCGTCCTCTACGCGGTTAGTGCTCTTCTTATCGTCCGCGGTCTTTTGCCTGCCATCATCGGATTGAAAGCCTAGCCCGGAGTCGGATTGAGAGTCAGTTTTCATAATGTCTGATGATGAAGGCGAATGCTTTGCCTGCGCCGTGTTGGCCAGCCCGAGACATAGCAACAATCCACACGACAGGACAACGACGAGTTTTGGAATGGCTACCATTGGAGCCTCCTTGGGTAGACGTACGATTCTTTTGCAAGTAACGGTACGCGCTTAGGCGCTTGCGTACTGAGCGATATTGACCGGACTACTCCAACGCTTCTCGTCATACTAGGCTAAGAGGGAGAAGTTTAGGGAGGATATGTCCGGTTCGACATGAAAGCCGAATCGTCAAGGCACATATTCACCGAGAAGGAGGGATGCTCAATGGAAGATGAGGAACGCTCGATCACAGATAACAGAGGGTGTTCATTAGGAGTGGTGGGATGGGCTTTTGTGACCGGAGGGTTGCTGGGAGCTGCGGCGGCGTTGTTGCTGGCCCCACAGTCCGGTCGTAAATCGCAGGAGCAGTTGAGAGGGTATGTGCGACGAGCCGAGGAGAATATCCATGATCTGGCCGACAAAGCCACCGAGGTTGTGGATCAGGCGCTGGATAAGGGCCGCGAGTTCATCAAAGACAAGCGGGCGGTCCTCACCGAGGCTGCCGAAGCCGGTCGCACGGCCATGCATAGGGAGCGTGAGCGATTGTCGGGTGACAAGAAGGTGTGACCGCAGAATGCATGGCTACCAAATGGTGGACTGTGTGGCGAACGTGCGAACAAAAGGAGAATCAAGATGAGTATTATTCTTATCGGCATATTAGGAGTGTTGTTTCTTGGCGTACTTCCGATCTGGTCCCACAGCGGTAACTGGGGATATCTCCCCAGCGGCGGGCTGGGCTTCCTCCTCCTGGTTCTGGTTATTCAGACCCTGATCGGTCGGATGGGACAGTCGGCAACTGAAAAGTCTTGATGGGAGCGAGCGCTGGTGTTGATCCGCTCTGATCGTACAGCGCCTCCGCCGGGATAAGAACCAAAGCTGTGTTGCCTCATGTGATGGGACTCACACGAAAGTGTAGCCATTCTTTCGGCTCCGGCATTGTGTACATGGTTTCATCCGAGCGGAGGATGTTGAGCGAGTCTTCAATGAGTAACAGCGGTGTAACGCATCGGGTTCGCGGGGGGAGCTCAGGGAAGCCGCAGAGATACAAGGCTTCTAAGACGCGCGGGGAATGGCCTACCGACTGCGGAGGTACGCGAGCCGCACTGACGAGCCAAGCTATGAAAGAAGGCCGGAGAGCGTTCTCACACTTGGCAACCTGCTGAAAGACCGCCACTAAGCGCCGACTTGGTCATGAGAGATGTTCCACATGATGCGGGAAATGGGGGAGACGTACTGGATGCAAACCGCGATATTCAGAAAGAGGAGATCATCATGCAGATACTAAAAACCACCATCCTGGCAACCACTCTGGTCACTTTCGCAGGCTGTTCTTCATATATCAAACAACCGGCTGTATGTACGAGTGAGGGTTGGTACGGCTATGAGCGGAGCGGGCAATGTCCATCCAAGCCGGTACTCGCGATTGTACCAGACAACACTGCCGACCGCCTTGCGGTGCTAGAGCGAGAGCGTCAACGGCTGGCTGACGAGCTGGGGGTCGCGCAACGTCAGCTCGCCGATCATGATCGTGAACTCGCGGCAATCCGATCCAGGGCCGTGGAGACGCCCAAACAAGCCAAGGCCGAGAAAGACCTCTTAAGGGCGCTGCAACCGGAAATTTCCAAGGGCACGGTGTTGGTTCACCAATCCGGCAGTGCCCTGACGATCAGTTTGGCGTCCGGTCTACTATTCGATTCCGGGCAAGACCAGCTGAAGGGCGAAGGGGCTGATGTCTTGCATCGAGTAGGCGTCGTCCTCAGAGACTTCCCGGAAAAACAAGTGCATGTGGCGGGCTACACTGACAACGTTCCAGTCCGGAACGGGTTGAAAAGGAAATATCCGTCCAACCAAGAGCTGTCAAACGCGCGGGCCGACAGTGCCGCACAGGCGCTTCGGGACGGGGGTGTCAGCAGCCAGGTATCAGCAGCAGGCCACGGGGACAGTCACCCGGTCGCCAGCAACGACACGGCAGAGGGACGCGCCAAGAACCGTCGTGTCGAAATCATTGTGTCATAGCTGAATGGTGGTGCGGAAGGAACCTCTGGGAGGCATAGGCGGCTCGATCAGTGCATGGTTTACAACGGTGGTCTATCTACCGCAGGCGCTCCGGACGCTCTAGGCTGATCGTGAAAGAGAGAGGAGAGCAAGAAGTCCGAGTATCGGGGCGTGGAGACAGGACCTCGGTCTATGACCGCTCCAGCACGCCTATCGAGATGTGAGCCCTCTCCAAACGCGCGACTCAGACGGGACGTGTCTCGGATAACAACAGAATGGATTGGCAGAGTGTAATCATTGTGAGCAATGAGACCGAAGAAGGGCGGCAAGTGAATCGTGGTGTCGAAATGCTTCTGTGCGCAGAGCCTGCCTAACGGCTGAAATCCGTAACCGTGACCTGTTGGCAGAGGGCTTCGGCAGTTGATTCTGCCTGGCGGTTCTGAGTGAGGCAGGAGACTAATGGATACGATGTTTTCACCTGTTGCCAAGAGTGCCGAGCTGGAAGAACCGATTCGCGCCGAGCTCTTCGGCATCGAACGGCTCGAACAGCATGCTGCGAGTCTAGCGGCGGCACAGGTCGTTACCGATGAGGCACGGGTGGGCCGGCTGCTCACGCCACGAGTCCTCGCGAATGGACGAGTCTTGGTGAAGTCTTACCAGAGTATCGCCCGTACGATTCGCGATGAGAAGGCCATTACTCCCGCGGCTGAGTGGTTCGTCGATAATTTCCATATTGTCGACGAACAACTTCGCGAAATCATCGACGATTTGCCTCCCGGCTATTACCGGCAATTGCCGAAACTAACATCAGGGCATTTGCAGGATCATCCACGGGTATTTGGCGTTGCCTGGGCATTCGTCGCCCACACCGATAGTCGTTTCGACCCTGACATGCTCCGGCGCTTTGTGACGGCCTATCAACGCGTGCAACCGTTGACGATCGGTGAATTGTGGGCTGTGGCGATCTCGCTGCGTGTCGTGCTGGTGGAGAATCTTAGAAGGCTGGCCGAGCGGATCGTCCATAGCCGAGAGGCCCGGCTGGAAGCTGATGAACTGGCGGATAGCCTGTTGGGGAGCGGCGCGTTGGTTCTGGAGTCACCGGCCAAGGCATTACGCCGATTTGAGCACAGCCCGCTGGACACGGCGTTTGCCGTGCAGCTTGTTCAACGGCTCCGTGACCTGGACCCGAAGGTACGTCCCGTGTTGCTGTGGCTCGACGAACGTCTGGCGGCACAGGGCTCGACCGCCGATGACATGGTGCACGACGAGCATCTGCAACAGGCGGCCATGAGCGTCACGGTTCGCAACATTATTACGAGCATGCGATTGACGTCTGAATTCAATTGGGCTGAATTTGTCGAGGCGGTCAGCCTCGTCGATCAGATTCTGCGATGCGACTCCCGCTATGCCGAGATGGACTTTGTGACGCGGGACACGTACCGCCATGCGATCGAGGATCTCTCGCGCGGCACGGGTCTCTCAGAACTCGAGGTGACCACGCGGGTCGTGGACCGAGCCAGGCTGGCTGGGGTTGAGCCGCACACGAGTGAGCAGCCGGAACGGGATCGGCACACGGATTCCGGCTATTACCTTATCTCTCAGGGCCGCCGGGAAATTGAACGCGAACTCGGTTACCGGGTGTCCTGGAAGCGACGACTCCTGCGCTGGTATGTCCAGGCGTCTGCACCTGGCTATCTGGGGTCGCTCACAGCGATGACCGCCATGGTTCTGGCCTTCCCGCTGTGGCATGCCGCCGAAGCGGGCGTGACTGTCGCAGGTCTGGTGTGTCTCGGTCTCATTGCGCTCGTGCCGGCCTCGGACTTAGCCATGGCGCTTATCAATCGTGCGGTGATGGCCATCCTCGGGCCGCGGTCATTGCCCCGGATGGCATTGCGAAATGGCATTCCCAAAGAATTGCGCACAATGGTGGTGGTCCCCACATTGCTGACGAGCCGGAACAGTATCGATAAGCTGGTTGAGCGATTGGAAGTGCATTATCTGGCGAATGCGGATGATGACCTGCGTTTCGCGCTGCTCTCAGACTGGAGAGACGCTCCAAGCGAAAGCATTTCAGGGGACGCCGAACTGCTGGCAAGAGCGGTGGAGGGGATCGCGCATCTGAACAAGCGCTATGGTGCCGCAGCCGGGGGCGGATCGCGTTTTGCCCTGTTTCACCGCAGGCGAGTTTGGAACGAGTCCGAGCAGGTGTGGATGGGATGGGAACGGAAACGAGGCAAACTGCATGAATTGAATCAATGGCTGCGCGGCTCGACGAGCACGACCTTCATGTCCGTCGACGGGCAGTTCCCTGAGGTGATTCCGTCGGTCCGGTTCGTCATCACATTGGATGCGGATACACGGCTGCCCCATGGAGCCGCGCACCGGTTGATCGGTACCATGGCTCACCCGCTGAACCGGCCACGGTTCGACCGTTTCGCTGGACGCGTTGTAGAAGGGTATGGGGTTGTGCAGCCGCGGATTACGCCGTCGCTTCCGGGCAGCGGCGAGGGCTCATATTATCAACAAACGTTTTCCGGACCCAGTGGGATCGATCCCTACGCGTCGGCCGTGTCTGATGTCTATCAGGATTTGTTTCGGGAAGGATCCTACACAGGCAAAGGCATTTACGAGATCGACGCGTTCGAGGCGGCGCTGGCGGGCAAGGTGCCGGACAACGCGATGCTCAGTCACGATCTTTTTGAAGGATTGTTCGCACGCGCAGCGCTGGCGACCGACGTCGAGCTGTTCGAAGCGTTTCCTGACCACTATGAAGCGGCAGCAGCCAGACAGCATCGATGGGCGCGTGGCGATTGGCAGCTGTTGCCCTGGCTGTTTGGGCGAGGGCATACCGGGTCTGAACCGCATCGCGCGGTGGTGATTCCCGCCATCGGCCGTTGGAAGATCCTCGACAACCTCCGCCGTACCCTGTCGGCTCCCGCGGCGTTTCTGACCCTGATGGTCGGATGGATGCTGCCGGAAACATCTGCCTGGGTCTGGGCCGGGTTCATTCTGACCACCATCGCGATTCCCTCGCTGTTGTCCTTCGTGCTCGGACTCTATCCGCGCCGATCCGGGATTGCCTTGCGCACCCATTTCCGTGGAGCAAATATCGACCTAGCGTTGGCCGCGAGACAGATCGCATTGACCGTCACCTTCCTCGCGCATCAGGCATGGCTCATGACGGATGCGATTGTTCGCACGCTCGTTCGGCTCGTCTTCACGCAGACTCGCATGTTGGAGTGGGTGACTGCGGCTCAAGCCGAAGGTGCCTACACGTGCAACTTGACGGGAATGTATCGTCGTATGGCGGGCGGTGTGATGCTCGCCGTCGTGGCAGCTGGAGGGGTGGCCGTGTTGGGCCGCTCTGAGTCCTGGGCTGCCGCGGCTCCGTTCGTTCTGCTCTGGATATCAGCTCCTGCCGTGGCTCGCTGGGTCAGTCTGCCGCCTCGACTCACGAGGGCAGAACCGATTTCTCCCGCGGATGCGCGGACGCTCCGATCGATCGCACGCCGGACCTGGCGGTTCTTCGAAACGTTCGTATCTCCCGAGGACCATGCGCTGCCGCCTGATAACTTTCAGGAAGATCCGAAACCCGTCGTCGCCCATCGCACGTCGCCGACCAATATTGGGCTCTATCTGCTCTCAACTCTGGTCGCCCGTGACCTAGGATGGCTGGGCACCATCGACGCCACCAAACGGCTGGAAGCCACGCTGGCGACCATGAGCCGTCTCGAGTTATTTCGTGGGCATTTCTACAATTGGTACGACACACGTACTCTTCAACCGCTGGATCCCAAGTACGTGTCCTCCGTCGACAGCGGAAACCTCGCGGGACATTTGTTGGTACTGGGAAACGGATGTCGCGAGCTGATTCAGCAATCTTCCATCGAAGGCGATTTGTTTGCCGGAATTGACGATGCCATCCAATTGTTACGCGGTGCGCTGGAGGAGGTGTCAGACCAGCGACAAACTCATACGGTGACCAAGAAGCAGTTGAGCCAAGCCGTCGACGTACTGGCCATGGAGCTGTTATCGAAGCCGGTCGATGCCGCCGGCTGGACTGTCAGGTTCGGCAGGCTCAACGCCTTGTCTCATACTGTTTCCGATATGGCTCAGACACTGGGACAGGAGCGTGGTGATGAGCCCGATGGAGAGTTGCGTGCCTGGGCCGATGCGGTCCGGGCATGCGTGGATAGTCATCTCCGTGATGTGGAGTTGTTCCTTCCATGGGTCCGCTTCAGTGCGAAAGACCGGGCGGCTCTGTTCAACCATCCGTCTGAGCCATCGCCGGAGTGGGCGGTTATCGCGCCGTTCTTCCATCCCATGCCTACGCTGGCGGCTGCTCCTGAACGGTTTGCGGATGCACTCCGTGCGCTTGAGCACTTGCAGGAACACGTGCGCAGCGGCCTCTTACAGGATCAGGCCACTTTGGCAAGAATCACTCTGTTGACTGATGCCATCCGGCAATCGATTGCGGATATCACGGCCTTGACGCGTCGTCTTACGGCGATCGCACAGAAGGCGGAGCACATGGTTCACGCCATGGATTTCACCTTTCTCTTCGATCCGATACGCAAACTGTTATCCATCGGCTATCGCGTGCCGGAGAACAGCCTGGACCCTAGTTGCTACGACTTGCTGGCGTCTGAGGCCAGACTGGCGAGCTTTGTCGCCATCGCCAAGGGCGATGTGCCGTCATCGCATTGGTTCCACTTGGGCCGTGCTCTGACGCCGGTTGGAAACGGCTCGGCGCTCGTGTCCTGGTCGGGCTCCATCTTCGAGTACCTCATGCCGGCGTTGGTCATGCGGTTCCCACCAGGCAGCTTGTTATGCCGGACGTATGAATTGGTTGTCCGTCGGCAGATTCAATACGGGATAGAGCGAGGCGTGCCCTGGGGGGTTTCTGAGTCGGCCTATAATGCGCGCGATCTTGACCTGACGTACCAGTATTCCAGCTTCGGTGTGCCGGGTCTGGGACTCAAGCGAGGCCTCAGCGAGGATGTGGTCATCGCACCCTATGCCACGGCACTCGCGGCGATGATCAATCCCATCGAAGCCACACAAGGGTTCGCGCGCCTCGCCGAGGCGGGCGGGAGGGGAACCTATGGGTTCTATGAAGCGCTGGATTACACGCGGACGCGGGTACCCGAAGGAAAGGACGCGGCCATCGTGCGGACCTACATGTCTCATCATCACGGCATGTCGTTGGTCTCGATCGCGAATGTCTTGAACAACGGAGTGATGAGGAGCCGGTTTCATGCCGAGCCGATCGTGCGAGCGACTGAACTCTTGCTCCAGGAACGGACACCGCGCGACGTGCCGGTGACGCGTCCGCGCGCGGAGGAAGTCGCTGCGGCGGCGCAAGTCCGCGACCTCATACCACCGGTCGTGCGGCGATTTACCTCGCCGCATGAGGCAACACCGCGGACGCATCTGCTGTCCAACGGGCGGTATGCGGTTATGCTGACCACGGCAGGGTCGGGTTATAGCAGGTGGCAAGATATTGCGGTGACACGCTGGCGCGAAGATGCGACGCGGGACTGCTGGGGGTCTCATATTTTTCTGCGCGACATGGAGACCGGGTCTGTATGGTCGGCCGGGTATCAGCCCAGTGGTGTCGAGGCCGACGCCTATGAAGCATCCTTTTCAGAAGAACGAGCCGAGATCATCCGCCGAGATGGCGATTGGAGCACGACGTGTGAGGTCGTGGTGTCTTCCGAGGATGATGCTGAAATGCGGCGCATCTCCGTGACGAATATGGGTACCGGCGCGCGCGATCTGCAAGTCACCTCCTATGCCGAACTGTCTCTGGTTTCACAAGCCGCCGATGTCGCTCATCCGGCTTTTGCGAACCTGTTCGTACAAACGGAATTTGTGTCTGACAACGGCGTATTGCTTGCCACCCGTCGCCGTCGATCAGACGAAGAAGCGACGGTGTGGGCGGCCCAGGTGGTTGTGGTCGAAGGTGAGAGCATCGGGGATCTGCAATATGAAACGGATCGCGCCCGGTTTCTCGGCCGCGGACATCATGTGCGCACGGCGGTCTCGGCGGTCGGTGGGCGGCCACTTTCCAATACCGTCGGGTCCGTACTTGATCCGGTGATGAGTCTGCGCCGCACGGTGCGCGTGCTCCCAGGTGAGACCGCGCGCGTGGTCTTTTCAACCATTATCGGTCCCACCCGCGATCAGGTGCTGGAGTTAGCCGACAAGTACAGCGATCCGAGAGTCTTTGAGCGTGCCCTCTCGCTGGCTTGGACGCAATCGCGGGTACAACTGCACCACCTCGGTATCGGGGCGGACGAAGCGCAGTTGTTCCAGCGACTGGCCAACGCCGTCTTGTACGCTGATGCGTCGATGCGGCCGTCTTCCGAGGTACTGAGCGAGGGGACGGTGGACCGTGCGGTGCTGTGGGCACATGGAATTTCAGGCGATCTGCCCATCGTATTGGCCTGCATCGACAAAACGGATGACATCGACATTGTCCGGCAGTTGCTCCGGGCACATGAGTACTGGCGGATGAGGCAATTATCGACCGATGTAATCATTCTGAACGAGAAGGCCACGTCGTATGAGCAGGGGCTGCGAGGCGCGCTGGAAGGGCTGGTGCGGGGCAGTCAATTGCGGCTCTGCCCGGATACCGGTGGGGCGCGAGGTGGTATTTATCTCCTGCGGACCGACCTGGTCTCCGCACAAGATCGGATCCTGCTGCAGCAGCTTGCTCGGGTCGTCCTACTCGGCTGGCGCGGCACTTTGGCGGAGCAGATTACTCGGTTACAGCGCAGGCACAGTGTGGCGCCGGTGAGTCTGCCCACCCTGCGTGCCGGCAGGCGTCTGGACGTGCCGTTGCCTGAACGAGAACTCGAATTCTTCAACGGCTTGGGCGGCTTCGCAGATGATGGGCGCGAATACGTCACGATTCTCGGCGAAGGGCTGCGAACGCCACGACCGTGGATCAACGTCATCGCAAACCCGGCGTTCGGTTTCCTCGTGTCGGAATCAGGCTCCGGGTTTACGTGGTCGCTCAACAGCCGCGAGAATCAATTGACCCCCTGGTCGAATGATCCTGTGACCGATCCGTCGGGAGAGGTGCTCTATCTTCGCGATGATGACTCGAAAGAGATTTGGTGTCCCACGGCGCTGCCGATTCGTGATGACCCGGCGCCCTATGTCGCCTGTCACGGGCAGGGTTACAGCCGTTTCCATCATGGTTCACACGGCGTCCTACTCGAATTGCTGCAATTTGTGCCGCCTGAAGATCCGATCAAGATCTCTCGACTCACCCTGCAGAATGCGTCGGGCCGCTCGCGTCGCCTTTCTGTCACGGCCTATGCTGAATGGGTACTGGGCAACTCCCGCAGTGACTCCGCGCCGTACATCGTCACCGAGATCGACCCGGAGACCGGCGCCCTCTTCGCGCGCAGTATGCTAGGCGGCGAGTTCGCTGGTCGCGTCGCCTTCTCCGATCTTGCCGGAAAACACGCCTCGTGGACCGGCGACCGCACGGAATTCCTCGGCCGTAATGGGACTTTTGACCGTCCCCTGGCATTGGAAAGGGGAGGCGAATTATCCGGTAGGGTCGGGGCGGGTCTCGACGCTTGTGCGACTCTTCAGCTTTCGATCGAGTTGGAGGCAGGCGAACAAGCGGAGGTTATCTGGTTTCTTGGTCAGACAGCGGAGAGAGAGCAGGCGCGTCTCCTGCTTCATCGGTACCGTGAGGCGGACGTCGACGCGCTCCTCCGTGAGGTCACTCGCCGATGGGACGACATGTTGGGTGGTATACAGGTCCGTACGCCGGAGCGCGCCATGGATGTCTTGTTGAATCGCTGGGTGCTCTATCAGACGCTGGTGTGCCGCGTCTGGGCTCGTGCGGCGTTCTATCAGTTGAGCGGGGCGTACGGGTTTCGCGATCAACTCCAGGACGTCATGGCCCTCAGCGTGGCGGATCGCGATATCACACGCGAACATCTGCTGCGAGCGGCAGGGAGGCAGTTTGTCGAGGGTGACGTCCAGCATTGGTGGCATCCTCCGTCCGGACGCGGCGTGCGGACCCGCATTTCTGACGATCTGCTCTGGCTGCCGTACGCGGTGATCCAGTTTCTTGAAGTGACCGGCGATATGACTGTGCTGGACGAAATGGTGCCCTTTCTGGAAGGACCTGTGTTGGTGGATGGACAACATGAATCCTATTTTGAGCCGCGAGTGTCCCAGATGTGCGCCACCCTCTTTGAACATTGCGCGCGCGCGCTGGACCGAAGCCTTGTCGTCGGTTGTCACGGCCTTCCGCTCATGGGCACCGGAGATTGGAATGACGGGATGAACCGAGTCGGCCAACAGGGCAAAGGGGAAAGCGTGTGGCTTGGCTGGTTTCTCCATACGGTGCTCTGGGAGTTCGCCAAGGTGGCGGCCCAACGCGGCGAGCATGGTCGTGCTGAAACGTGGCGTTTGCACGTCAGCGCATTGAAAGCCGCGATCGAGCGGGACGGTTGGGACGGAGAATGGTACCGCCGCGCGTACTTCGATGATGGGACGCCGCTCGGTTCCGCCGGAGATCCAGAATGCCGCATCGATTCGATTGTCCAGTCCTGGGGAGTGATCAGTGGCGCGGCAGACCCAAGCCGCGCGGCGCGTGCCATGGCCGCAGTGGAACGGCATTTGGTGAACCGGCAGGACGGGCTGATCCGTCTTTTGGCGCCACCGTTCGACCGAATGCCGAAGGATCCCGGCTATATCAAAGGCTATGTCCCGGGCATTCGAGAAAACGGCGGCCAATACACCCATGCATCCGTTTGGACCGTGCTGGCATTCGCAGCCCTGGGTGATGGGGACAAGGCCGGCGAGTTGTTCCGCATGTTAAATCCTGTTCATCGGATCTCTTCGCGAGCGAACGTTCAGCGCTACAAAGTCGAACCTTACGTGGTAGCCGGTGACGTGTACGCCGAGCCGCCGCATATTGGCCGCGGGGGATGGACTTGGTACAGCGGCTCAGCGGGTTGGCTCTACCGGGCCGGTGTGGAATGGATGCTGGGTTTTCGCTTGCGCGGTGCCATGCTCTCCATCGACCCTTGTATTCCACATCAGTGGCCGGGATACTCGATTCGTTTTCGGTATCATTCGGCGGTCTATGATATCGCTGTGGAAAATCCACGTCATGTGAGCCGAGGCGTGGCGCTGACTGAACTGGATGGCAAAGCGTTGACAGACTATACGAACATCCAGCTCGTCGTCGACGGCGAGCACCAGATTCGCATCGTGCTCGGTTGATACGGGCGAGGTGGGATAGTGACCGAGGAAGACATCATAGACCACGATCGAAGAATCGATGAAGACGATGGAGGAAAAGCACCTGCTGAATCTTCTTGCGACGAAGGATGGGAGGGTTACGTACTCTGTGACACGGCACGTCTCCTGCGAGCCTGAGTGGTATCGGCACTTCGGGCGAGGACTGAGAAAAGTCGCCGTCGCAATGAACAAAGGGGCAATCGAGGCCGGATCGGTCCGGTCCCTTTGGCCTCCTAGGTCTAGGAGCGGGGCATGGAGGACAGTTGACGGGTAGGGGGAGGATCGCTCGTAGGCACAGGGAGATAAGTGTCTCTTGGCGAACTGAGCCGTTCTGACCAGATCGTGAATCGTGCTTAAGGTAGACTTATTGACGGACCCCCATCTCGCGCGGCGCATCGGTGCGGCGTTGCATCATGCCCATCGCGGCACATTCACCTGTCATGATGAGGAGAATGAAGATCTGCTCCGTGCGAACTGGGAGAGCTAAGCGGAGGACAAGACTCGACATCTCTGTCGATTGGATGTGGTGGACGCGATGTCAGAGGTTTTCTTTTCCAGGCAATGTCCCCTAAAGAGTGTGATTGAGGAAGGAGCATCATATGCAGCTGACCCTGGCACAACAGGAGCAGGAGGTATTGTCCTGGGCAGTCGAGAGTGCCATCTCGGACCTCGGTACCGAGATCGGTCACACCGATAACCAGGTCATGCGGAAAGACTTGCGAGAGCGAAAGGATGTCCTTTTAGCGATACTTGACCGGCTCAGAGTCACCGCCTGATTTCGGATGTCCGGAAAGCCGGAATCAAGGCTCATTCGCGCTCACGCCGATCCTGCATGAAGCGCTAACATCGAAACGTGTGGCCGTAATCGATTGTCCGGTGGTTGTGGAGACAATCTTCGATTGACCGCGCATCTGAAACACGTGCCTTAGCCCATTCTCTCTAAGTCTGTCTGAGTCACGTCATATGTCACACCATTTGAGGAAGGAAGCTCACGTGTTCATGTGTCTGGTGGTTCTTGCAATCGTCATCGGATTGCCTCTGTCAGGCTTCGCTCAATTCGTGGACAAAGGCGAGTATGTCGAGGTGGCCAAAGGTACGAAGCTTTGTCCTAACGTTATCCTGGAAAAATCGAAGGGGATGCTTGATCCAGAGAACGTCTATTGGCGAGTCACCAGTAAGGTACGGGCGAATGGCACGCAGACCGTCGTTGCAGTTGTCCTTGAAACCCAGTATGACCGCAAAAGCGGCGAGACCACGATCAAGGAACGCCGGTATGATGAAGACTACGCCACGTTTTTCAAGAGATCCCCGGAGAACAAAGGGATGCTCCTCATGATCAGCCCGCAAGATGGACGAGTGGAAGCAACTGTGGAAATTTGCGGGAAGAAGAAATAGAGTTCTGCCCCAGAGGCCCCTTATCCATCAGAGCGCTCCGTGCACGACGCATCCGGTATGACTCACTACGGATCGGTAGAATAGACACGTGTCCAGGGCGGTTAACAAAATCTGGTTAATATTTGATGCTAAATGTAGATTATGAGATATAAAGCTTGACTAGTTATGGTAAACTTGTGTATGGTAGTTTGTGCGAGGAGAGTATGACTCTCTGAGGGAAGTGTTCCTCATTCTTGCGCGCCATGAAAGCTGGGAACGTAACGTTGGTGTGTTACCTCAAACTCTGACGTTCCAGTTTCGCTGACTGTCCCATCCTTTGCGCTTCCCGCATCCTTCCTAGCGCGATCGATTCCTCAGTCTCCGCCGCTTCAATGCCAGAGCGCCGACCACGGTCTTGTGAGGGTACCCTCATAGACCGATCTTGAGGCTTCAGCCTGTTGCCTTGCTGATAGAGGTGACCTCCCGGTCCCAGATCGGGATCGTCGTCTGTCGAGGAGATGGTGGGCTGTTCAACAAAGGGAGGTCATCATGAAGCTCTTTACGATGATGCTGATGGGACTCGTGTTCGGAATGTCAGCACTTGCTCTGGCGAATCCGGTAATGCTGCCCAAGCATCCCGGGTATCCGTCAAGGGGAGAGTTTGCAAACGATACGGGTCGGAAAAACTTGACCTACAGCCAGTCTATGGAGGAGGCCGCGAGGTCCGGAGATACAACCGTGAGCACCGTGCTGATCGATCCTAAGGGTCCCGAGACCCACGAGATCCAAGTTGTCGAACCATTGTCGAAAGGGGCGGCTGAACAACCGGCGAAAAAGGACATGCGGATACAAAAGAAATAATACAGAAGCGTCGGGACGGACAGCAGCCATGGGAATATTTCGAGCAATCGTCGGTGGATGGAGTGAACGTGATCGCGTCGGGCCTTGCGGTCATGTTCCTACATGTTAGGCCATGCACGAAGGAGACAGCCATCATGAACAAGCACTATACGATATGGCGAGCAATCCTGATTGCCGCGACGGTGATTGGCCTAGCGGGGATTGTGGGTGAAATGGTTTGGAGCGCCGATAAAGGGAAATTCAACGCAGCGGATGTCATTACCGTGGCCACCTCCGCCAAGATCACGATTCAGGGGGCGGCAGAGTCGGCGTTGACCAGTGTCGCAGGACAGGTGATTGAGGCGAAATTGGAGAAGAAGGCGGACAAGACCGTATGGATGGTCGACATCCTGACCGCCAAAGAAGCGATTATGACGGTCTATGTCGATGCCGTTTCAGGATCGATGATGATGACCGAAGAAAAGGTGCCTCAGAAGAAGGCGGTTCAGGGCCAGACCTCATGACATGGTTTAGTGCAGGATCTGGTCGAGGAGAGAGGGGAGCAGATCTTAGAACAAGCATCTTGTAAGACGGGGGTTGGAAAGAGACGAGTACGGAACGCTTCTACGAAGTTCTTGGAAAGGAAAGGTCTAGACGTCAGCCTGTGCCACCAATCTGCTCGATTGTGCTGGTGCTTTCCCGGTGAAGGAGGGGCGACATGATTCTGTATGTGCTGGTTCTTGCAATCGTTATTGGATTTCCCTCAGCGGGCTTCGCCCAATTTATGGATAGAGGTGAGTATGTGGAGGTGTCCAAAGGTGTGAAGCTGTGTTCCAATGCTACCCTAGATACCTCGAACGGAATGTTTGATCCGAAGAATCGTTTCTGGCGGGTCACGAGCAAAGCGCGGTTGAATGGCACGCAAACCGTGGACGCATTTGTCGTCGAAAGTTCATACGATCGCCAAAGCGGCGAGACAACGATCGAGGAACGTCGATACGATGATAGCTATGCCACACTGTTTAGGAGGGCCTTGGAGCATAAGGGCATGCTGTTGATGGTCAGTCCAAGAGATGGTCAGGTTGAAGCGACAGTCGAGATTTGCCAAAAAAAGAAATAGGGTTTCGGGTCCGGTTGAGATGATTAATAGAGTGCCCGGGATCGCGGTGCCATAGCAGACGAATCTTTGCTAGGGGAAGGAGGCACGTGGACCAGGCCAAATGAGGTATGGTGGTTTTTTCATCGATTCGACGGAACCGGGATAGAGTCGAAGGGCGTAATGGTAGGCCTGTTCTTGGGCGCTCATGCAGGTCGAGGCCGCAAAGTGGTTCGAGACGACTTGAAACGCCGCGCGGTCGTCTGTCTTGACCACTGCGCTGTACAAGGCGCAGGAGAAATCTCCACCTACTGAACACTGTGTGCTGATCAACAGGTGCGATCCGTCCGCAAAGGTCAGAAGCGGATCCAAGTTGGTGCGACTCATGAGTGTGTTCCCTCTCGCCCGGTTGGGCAGGCCTCAGGTATGAGCGGATACATGTGGCGTGACGAAGAGTCGCAAACGATTGCCTTCGAACAGCGCACCTTCCAGGGCGACGACCGCGCTGAGGGCTTGGTCGCCCGAGCCCATTTCCACAAATCCATAGCCGGCCGATTTCCCGCTGTGTTTGTGTCGCACGACATAGGCGCGCGCGACGGTGCCGTAGACCCCAAACAGGTCGCGGAGGTGACAATCGGAAGCGGCGTCCGAGAGGCCACCGACATACAATACGCGTTTATTCAAGATCGTCCTCCTCTTGCGCCAAGCGATCGTCGGTACTGACAAGTCTACTGCTGATCTTGGGGCTCAAAATAGGCATACACCAAAACGCTGATGACTCCCGCAAGGTACAGCAGGATTACCAGAGCCAGAGGATTGTGTGCGAACCATTGGACGAAGTTCTGAAAGAGGGACATAGGCCACTATTCCTATGGAGCGTGTCTGCTCAGTGGCTTCGCAGCGCTTGCTTCTCGCTCCGGCTGGTGTCGGTTTCTGTCTAACGACTTGGTTTTCCAGACGATGAACGCAAGCGAGTCTCCTCTCCGAAGCGCTGTCTCGCCAACGAGGCGACTTCCCGTCTGATGACTTCGATTGAGGATTCGTTGTTGGCCAAATCGGGATCAGTCAGTCCCAGCAGTTGCCAGCGGATTCTCGGCTTATGGGCGGACTTCTTCTTTCCAGTTTTGCGACTCCGAATCGAAGAGAGATACATAAACACTCCTTCTGTGCGGGCTTTGGTCAGGGCCACACCCAGCGAAGAGCCCGGCAGCCCTGTTTTTATGCCGACAATGGTTCTCACCTGTGAAAGACAGCGGGTGCCATTCAATCAGATGAGCGTCAGAACGTGATACTACAGACTGTTGCGCAAAGACTGAGATTGAGTACGGGGAGTGCGCGGAGAGGAATACCTTTAAACGATGGATGACTCTAACACGTATCTTATGAAGGAGTCAAAACCTCAAGATTGACTCACGTTGCGTTGAGACGGACGATACCCTGTGTGTACGGCGATGTCCTGCTCTCTCGCATCTATTGAAGAAGAGGTTGACGCCGAGAGTGCCATGCTGTATGGTGACGTTGTATTTCACTCGTGGCAGTCCGGCGAGGAGATGCTCAAACTATAACGGACTTCGCGATCGCATCGCGACCAGGTCCAGTTTGGAGTTGCACCCTGCCCGGTTGTCTCTCCCCTCGGTTCTCTGATCCCGTCATCATGCGATCAAACTGAAAGGATATCGTAGTGGATACGTCTGTTCACGCTAATTTTCACGCTCTCGGTTTGTCCGAGGCACTTTTGCAGGACTTGACTGATGCCAAGTTCGCTTCACCGACACCTATTCAAGCACAAGCCATCCCACCTGCGCTCGCCGGGCGGGACGTCATCGGGTGTGCCCAGACCGGGACAGGCAAGACCGCAGCGTTTGTGATTCCGATCGTCGAACGGCTCGCTGGGCTGCCGAAGAGCCAGCCGCAGGCGCTGATTCTGGCACCGACACGTGAGCTTGCTTTACAAATCTCAACCACCATCGAGAAGCTCGGGCGGCGTCGCCGCATCTCGGCCACGGTGATCGTGGGAGGCGCAGACATGCAAGCTCAGGTGCGAGGCTTGCGGCAGCGACCGGATATCTTGGTGGCGACGCCCGGCCGACTCCTCGATCATATGTGGAACGGCACAATCTCGTTGTCGGCCATTAAGGTGTTGGTGTTGGACGAGGCAGACCGGATGCTGGATATGGGGTTTGCGCCTCAAATCAATCAGATACTTGATGCCTTGCCGCAAGAGCGGCAGACATTATTGTTCTCGGCTACGCTACCGACCGATCTCGCCCGATTGATTCACGCAAGCGTCAGCAATCCCGTTCGCGTGATGATTACACCGTCCGCAACCACCGCCGATGGCGTGACGCAGGCGATTCATCATACGTCGCACGACGCGAAAGGCGACCTGCTTTTGTCGCTTTTGGGGTCGGACAAGGATTCGGCGCTCGTGTTTACCAGAACAAAGCACCGTGCCGATCGGCTGGGCCGCATGTTGAATAGTGCAGGACATCGCGTGGCCGTGCTGCACGGGGACCGAAGTCTGTCGCAGCGGCGCGCGGCGCTGGAGGGATTCAGGCGCGGATCATTTCGTGTACTGGTTGCAACGGATATCGCCGCTAGAGGCATCGATGTGGCGAACATCGGGCACGTCATCAACTTCGATCTGCCCAATTGCCCCGAGGATTACGTCCATCGTATCGGCCGCACGGCCCGGATGAAGACGACCGGCCGCGCCACAAGTTTCGTCACAGGTGAAGACCGCCATCAACTGCGAGATATCGAGCGTCTGTTAGGGTATGCGGTGCCGCTTGCTTCCGGAAGCGCGGCTCCCTCATCGGCGATTCCTTCTGAAGGCCGACACGCTCGCCGGAACGATCGTCCCTCGCAGAGTCAGTGGAAGCGGCCACGGCATCACGGCCACTCGAACTCCACTCGGCCTCGAGCTGAAGCACCCTTGTCCACGGCCCCGACCGCAATACGTTCATAAACTACGAAAATAGTTCGCAGAACCCACCACGTGAGATAGAGTGCTTCTTACGTGGTGAAGTTCTATGCAGACTGTCCAGCAACGGGAAGTGGTTGTTGACGAGGTCCGGTGATACCGGTGTGTTCGCATGCTCATGGCGAAAGGGTAACTCAAATGGATGAGCCGATCTACAAGTCAGGCAGCGTGTCTGTTACGCAGCAACTGCGCAGGCACCCCCGTATTCGCGTCATGGCTCCATTTCCGTGTTTCTTAACTCGCGTCGGCGCGATGAGGAAGGCGACTGTCGAAGAGGGGTTGGGCATCGTGTACGACGTCTCTGCAAAAGGCGCGCGTGTGATGACCGAAGCCGTGATCACGCCCGGAGATCGTATCGCGATGAGTTTGCGGTTGCCCAATCAGACAAAATCAATGTGTATCGAGGCCGCTACGGTGCGGTGGGGAAAAGAACACACCTACGGTGTGGAGTTCGAGGGCATCTCTCCGAGCGACGACAAGTATCTCCAGAGCTTCATTACTCATCTGTCGAAGTCCGGACCGACGGTGATGGTCTGACCTTCTCAATCGCTACCGCAATCACTCAACGATCGTCGCCTTCCGGCAGATACACAAACTGCTTCCGGAAGGTGACGACCTTCACGAGGTAATCCCTCGTTTCCTGATACGGCAGGTTGCTGCGCAACCGGTCATAGACCGCCGGTGGCTCGAGGCTGTTGATTTGATTGAGGGCGGCTGCGGAGTCGTTGGCAAATGACTTGAAGACGTTCCGTGGGCCGGTATTATACGCCGAGATCACGCAGTATTCCCGAGAGACTTCATTGTCGATCTGTTCGAGCAGATTATACGAGAGCACATTGAGATAGGCGCTGCCGAGTTCGATATTATTCTCGGGATCGAACAGATAATCTCGTGAAGGAATCGTATCCGTGCCTTTGGCTTTTCGATAGGCATCACGGCCTCCGCTGGTCGGGACCAGCTGCATCAAGCCATACGCCGGGGCGGAGCTTACCGCAAAGGGGTTGAAGTTGCTTTCTGTTCTGATCACGGCAAAAATAAGGCTGGGACTGATCTTGAACTGCTCGGCAAACCGGGTGACGGTCGCCCGATACTTGTCCGCCTGCCGGTTCGAGAAATTGGCCACCATCTTGATCTCAGCGATCAGAGACTGCTTGGTGACTCCATTCTGGTCCACAGGTCTCGTTTTGGCGGCGGTCTCGAGGGTTGATGCCGCGAACGCTTCGGCTTGTGCGGGAGTGCGGATCGGCTGTCCTTGTTGATCCAGCACCAAACCCAATAAATAGGGAGGCCTGTCACTGGTCAGCGTGACCGGCTTGTCGGAAAAGAGATCGACGGAGCGCGGGTCGTCGGGTGTGAGCAAGGTCGTGACGATCGCGTTCTTCAAGCTCTCCTTCGGCGCCTTGTCGTCCAAGGTTTCCACTACGATCGACCCGCTGTCGAAGTCGACGATGGTACGACTCATATAGTTCTGGGTGTATTTCACATATTTCTTTTGTTCCGGGACCTTCACTTCTTTCTCGCCCCAGGTTTGCCGCACCCGTCCCGTCAGCGCGGTCATAATGGTGTTGAAGTCACGCTGGATCGTCCGGAGGTCCCTGATCACGGCCTGGGGGTCTCGCTGATAAGCATCGACGCGCTCTTTGAGGATTTGCTTGGGATCTTTGCCTGTCGCGACGTCGAGGAGAGTTCTGCTGGTGCGGCTGCCGAGCACGCGGTCGGCATTCGTCAGGACACGATCGACTGATTCGCATCCGGCGAGAAGGATCAATGAGGCGAGGAGGAGTTTGGATACCCGCATCGGCCGACTGTCCAAGTTAAACGGGGCCGCATTCTACACGGTTGCCGCCGAAAAATGAAAGGGTGATATCAGGAGGCGGATCGAATCGGAAGTGCTATTTGATCGCGACGGCTTTGACTTCTTTATAGGTCGTATGGCCCTGCAAGACTTTTTGAACGCCGTCTTGAACAAGCGTCGTCATTCCTTCTTCGAGTGCCGTTTTCAGCATCTCTTCGGTGCGAGCCTTTTGTTGTACCATTCGTTTCAATTGGTCCGTACCCAAGAGGAGTTCATGTAGAGCGACCCGGCCCTTGAAGCCGGATCGGTTGCACGTCTCGCAGCCCTTGCCACGGGAAAGCCGAAAGGTATTATCCTGTTTGATGCCGAGCTTATCCCAATATTCAGCCCCGTATCCGAGCCGGAGTTCTTCATACTCCTCCTTGGTTCCGATGTACTGCTCTTTGCATTCTTTGCAGATACGGCGAGCGAGACGTTGCGCGAGCACGCCCAGCATGGCATCGGCGAAGCTGAACGGGTCACAACCCATATCGAGTAGACGCGTGACCGTTTCGACGGCGCTGTTGGTGTGCAGTGTGCTCAATACCAGATGGCCGGTCAGTGACGCTTCGATGCCCGTGTCGGCGGTTTCTTTGTCCCGCATTTCTCCCACCATGATGACGTCGGGGTCGGCCCGGAGAAAGGCGCGCATCGCGTTGGCGAACGTGAGACCGATCTTCGGCTGGACCTGCACTTGGCGCAGGCCATACTGCGTAATTTCGACCGGATCTTCCGCCGTCCATATCTTAATGTCGGGGGTGTTGATGTTGCCGAGTACCGAGTGAAGGGTGGTGGTTTTCCCGGAGCCGGTCGGACCGACGCACAGAATGATGCCGTAGGGCTTTTCCGAAATCTCCTTCAGCACTCTAAGGTTCCGATCAGAGAACCCCATCTTGTCAAGAGGCAGCGGCTCGCTTGCCGCCAGGATACGCATGACCACGTCCTCGTTATAGCCGGCCGTGGGGAGCGTCGCGACGCGGAGTTCGATCTCTTTCGTCTCCGAAAGCTTGAACTTGATCTTGCCGTCTTGAGGTTTGCGGCGCTCGGCAATGTCCAGGCTCGCCATGATCTTGAGTCGCGAGACGATGGCGCGGCGGTAACTCTGAGGGATCTTCATGTATTCGAAACAATCCCCATCGACTCTGAAACGCACGAGCGTTTCGCGCTTTTCTCCATAGGGCTCGATGTGAATGTCCGATGCATTCTGACGGTAGGCATCGGCGATGATCTGGTTGGCCAGACGGACGATCGCGCTGTCGTTTTCGTCCAAACCTCCGGCTCCGGCGGAATCCTCCATCGCCTCGGCTTGTGCCTCGGTGACGAGTTCGCCGAGAATATCGGACACGTTTTCATCGAGTTTCCTCCCTCCAGGATCGGTTTGTCCGGTGGCGGAGGTTAGAAATTGCGCGATGTCGCGGCGCAGACTGACGGCAAAGCGAATGTTCAGCCCGGGAAACGTTCGTTTGATGTCTTGGACTCGGTCAAGATCTCCGGGATCGTCGGTGAGAATCTCGATGGCCGTACGGTCTCGTTTGAGCGGCATCCAGTGGTTCTTTTTGAGGTAGTCGACATTGAGGTTCTTGAGCAGCTCCACATCGACCAGGGTCCGCTCGCTGTACTCGATATACGGACACTTATAGAACTGGGCGAGCGATTTGCCGATATCGATCTTCGGGACTTTGCATTTTTCGATCAGGATGCTCTCCAGGTCGCTCATCCCTTTTCGGGAGTCCGCAATAGCTTGGTCGAGTTCATTCTGTGTAATTCGGTTGTTGCTGACCAAGAGATCGAATTTGGTGGGGTTCTTTTTTGAGATCTTCCGAAGATTGAAGAAGGCGATTCCAAGCGCTTTCGCGATTTCGTCGACGGCCTCTTCATCTTTGCGGGTAAACCGACTTCCGCTTTTTTTATTGAGAAGTTGCAGGACTCCCATCAGGTATTTGTTGTCGGCGACAATGGGATACGTCAGAACCTGTTTGGTTTTGAATCCGGTGCGTTTATCGTAGGATGTGTCGTGAAGCAGCGACGGATGGATCGCTTGGAGCTCCATCATGTTGTAGGCGTCGGTGATATTGACGGGGCGGAGATATTTGGCGCAGAAACCGGCGAGACTCTGCTCGGTAATCGGGATGCGGACTTCCTCGACGCTGTCGATATGCGGAACTTTGGAGAAGATTTCTTTCTTTTCAGCGTCAAATGCGAAGAGCGTCAGGTCTTCTGCGTCGAACAGACTCAGGATGTCCTTGTGCAAGTCCAGAAGGATTTGATCAAGATTGCTGGCTGCATGAACCTGGGTGGTGATCCGTTTGACGTGCTCGGCGTGCTCGACCTTTTGCTGCAGCTCCTGGAGGTTCTGAGTCATCGGCTTGGCTTGCATCCGACTGCGCTCTCTCTGAGGTCGGGACGTGAACCGATAAGATTGTACGCTTAAACAGTAGACCCCAGCCGGAACAGGTCACAGGGTTGTGAATTGAGCTTCAGTCTAGCCGAACGGCACGAGAAGGCAAGGAAAACGCGGTTTCCGCCGGTCGAGTTCGGAAAAAATCGGAAAGCCGTGCGAGGCCGGAGCGCTGAGGAATGGCTCACGCAGAGGTTGAATCGGATTCGTGTGAAAGTGTCCTGAGATGCGCGATGAGATCACCGGGCGCGATGCGGGTTTTGATCCCGCTTCTTCGAATTTTGATCTCCACAATGCCGTCTGCAAGACCTTTGTCGCCGACGACCACCTGGAACGGGATGCCGATCAGATCAGCATCGTTGAACTTGACGCCTGCGCGATCGGTTCGGTCGTCCCATAATACTTCGAACCCTGCAGCCGTGAGGTCGGAATAGAGACGTGCGGCGGTTTCGGTGGTCTTTTCCGATTGGCTGACCGTCAGGAGGTGCAGATGAAACGGCGCGATGGGAAACGGCCAGATGATACCCTTCTCGTCATGATTTTGTTCGATCGCAGCGGCGGCGGTACGACCGACGCCGATGCCGTAGCAACCCATAATGGCGAGGCGCTCCTTGCCTTGCTCGTCGAGGATGGTGGCGTTCATTTTCTGGCTATACTTGGTGCCCAGTAGGAACACTTGTCCGACCTCAATGCCTTTGGCAAGCATCAACTTGCCGGATCCGCGAGGGGAAGGATCGCCGGTTTGCGCATTCCGAAGGTCGGCAAATTGTTCAACGGTAAAGTCGCGCTCAAGATTGGCGTTTTGGTAGTGAGTATCGTTTTTGTTGGCCCCGATCACGACGTTTTTCAGTCCGTTGACGGCGTGGTCTGCCAGGAGTCGTACCTTCTCTAAGCCGACCGGCCCGGCGAATCCGGGAGCGGCTCCCGTCAGTTGCTGTACCGTCGCGGGATCGGCCAGCGCAACATCGTTTATCTTGAGCAGCCGCGCCAACTTCACCTCGTTCAGCTCATGATCGCCTCGGATCAGCACGGCGATGGTTTCCGATCCGGCCCGGTAGATCAGTGTCTTCACCAATCGTCGTGGTGCAATCTGCAAAAAGGCGGTCACGTCCTCCACCGTCCGGCGCTGTGGAGTCGCGATGGGAGTCAGGGGAAGAAGGGGCGCCGCATCGACCTCAGCGGGAGGGAGCACTTCGGCCCGTTCAAGGTTGGCGGCATAAGATCCCTGGTCGCTGTATGCCACCGTCGCTTCTCCGGTATCGGCCAGGACCATGAACTCGTGCGAAACATCTCCGCCGATTAATCCCGTGTCGGCTTCAACCGCACGAAAGGTGAGGCCGCACCGCGTAAAGATCCGGGTATAGGCGTCGTACATCTTCTGATAGCTGATCTTGGCGCCGGATTCGTCGACGTCGAAACTATAGGCATCTTTCATGATGAACTCACGTCCCCGCATGAGCCCAAAGCGAGGACGGATCTCATCCCGGAATTTGGTTTGGATCTGGTAAAAATTCAGCGGGAGTTGGCGGTAAGAGCGTACTTCACGGCGGAACAGATCGGTGATGACTTCTTCGTGTGTCGGCCCCAGGCAAAAATCACGCTCGTGGCGATCCTTGAAACGCAGGAGTTCCTTCCCGTAATAGTCCCAGCGGGCCGTCTCTTTCCATAATTCGGCAGGAGACGCGATCGGCATCAGCAGCTCCTGAGCGCCGGCTCGGTTCATTTCCTCGCGGACAATCTGTTCGATCTTGCGGATCACGCGAAGTCCGAGCGGAAGGTACGTGTAAATGCCGGCAGCGACCTTCCGGATCAGGCCGGCGCGCAACATCAGTCGATGGCTGACGGTCTCCGCTTCTCCGGGATCGTCCCGCAGCGTGGGAATCAACAATTGAGATGTTTTCATGAAAGTTTCAGCGGGAGAAGATCCGTTCTAAGTCATTCCAGAAGGCGAAGATCATCACACCAACCAGCAGCACCAACCCGACCTGTTGGGCCACCTCTCGTTGCCGTTCGCCGAGTGGTTTGCGCAGGATGCCTTCAATCAAGAAAAAGAGCAAGTGGCCGCCGTCGAGAATGGGGATCGGCAGCAAGTTGAGGACCCCGAGATTGATGCTGAGGATGGCGATGAGGAATACGACGCTGGAGGCGCCTTGCGAGGCGGCTTCACCAGAAATATTGGCGATGGTCAACGGCCCGCCGATATTTTTGCTTGAAATGTCGCCCACGATCATTTTGTAGAGGCCAATCGTGGTCAGTTCGGTCCAGCCCCACGTGGCTTCCAGCCCTTGATAGACAGCTTCGGCGGCGTTGTCGGAACGCATCAAAGACCGACCCGGACCGGAGATGCCGATTTTCCCCACCTCCAAAGTCTGTCCGTTAACCGTCATTTTTTCGCTGGTCGGTGTGACCGTCAACGCAGTGCGTTTTCCGTCGCGGAGCACCTCGACTTGCAAGGGCTTCTGCGGGTGTTCCCTCACCTGGGTGGTCATCTGCGCCCAGGTATAGATGGCTTGACCGTCTATCGTGGCCACCCGATCCCCGGGCTGGAGTC
The DNA here is from genome assembly GCA_024760525.1 of Nitrospira sp. NCBI lineage: Bacteria > Pseudomonadati > Nitrospirota > Nitrospiria > Nitrospirales > Nitrospiraceae > Nitrospira > Nitrospira sp. Next base: position 2,752,531 of record CP060499.1, on the reverse strand, counting down.
CCGCTGCAGCCGCGGGCGACCCATGCATGACTGAGGTGACTAACGGTGGGGTTTCTTCAATGCCGATCGTATACAGCGGTTCGTCTCCGGCCGCACCATCTCCCGCCATCGGCACCGGGGTTGCCGTGAAGGTTTTCAGTTGCCCCTCCCGTCGGACTTGGAGGGAGACAGGTTGCCCTTTGCTCTTGGATACGACATCCAGCAGCTCGGTTTTGGTCGAGATGTCTTTGCCGTTGACACCGACCACGCGGTCGCCGACCTCTATCCCCGCGACCGATGCGGGAGAACCGGGAACAAGCGCCTCGACATCGGCGCTCAGATCGCGGAATGTCGGGACAAAAAGCGGGGCGCCGGTCGACAGCCATCCGGCGAAGATCAAATACGCCAGAATGAAATTAAACCCGGGTCCGGCTGCCACGATGAGGACCTTTCCCCATAGACCCTGATGCGAAAACGACCGCCGGCGGTCGTCAGGGGTCGTCGCTTCCGTTTCGTCTTCACCGAACAATTTGACATAGCCGCCGAGCGGGACGGCCGATACGAGATACTCGGTTTCGCCGACCTGGCGGCCGAAGAGTTTCGGGCCGAAGCCAAGCGAAAACTTGAGGACTTTGACTCCAACCCATCGGGCGGCTAGAAAATGGCCGAGCTCATGGAAGGCGACCAGCACGCCGAGCACCACCAGGAACCACCAGGCCTTCTGGAGGAGAAGCCACAAGGTATCGGGGGACCAGGCAAATGCGGACGTCATCGGAACTCCCTGTCGAGTGGTTGGCCCTTTACTTTAACATTCGCCGCGTGAAATACAAAACGATTGTCAGCGAGGCAACGCATGCACCAGCGTTTCCGCCTTCTCCCTCGCCCATCGATCCGCCTCCAATGCGTCATCCAGGCAGGTAATTTCGCGATGGGGATGCGCCTCCATCGTACTACGGATGACTTGAGCGATTTCGATGAAGCGAAGCCCGTGGTTCAGGAATGCCTCGACGGCAATTTCATTCGCGGCATTCATCGCGGCGGGCATGGTCCCGCCGATTCGAAGGGACTCGTACCCGAGATTGAGACAGGGAAAGCGATCATGGTCGGGCTTGCAGAACGTCAAGTGTCCGATTTCCGTCAGATCCAATGACGGGAGGTCGAGAGCCATCCTGGCCGGATAGCGCATGGCGTACGAGATAGGAGTTCGCATATCCGGAAGTCCCAACTGAGCGATGATCGAACGGTCTTTATATTCTACCAGAGAATGAATGATGCTTTCCCGATGAACCATGACGTCGATATTGGACTCGGGGATATTGAAGAGCCAGCGGGCTTCCACGATTTCCAAGCCTTTATTCATCAGCGTGGCCGAGTCGATGGTGATCTTGGACCCCATCTTCCAGTTTGGATGCTGCAGGGCTCGTTCGGGGGTCACGTCCTGAAGCTGTTCTTGCGGAAGTGTCCAAAGGGCTCCGCCGGATGCGGTGAGGATCAGTCGCCGGACATCTTCAATCCGATGTCCTTCCAAGGACTGAAAGATCGCGCTGTGTTCGCTGTCGACCGGAAAAATCCGGACACCATGTTGCCGGGCTTCATCCTGCATCAACTTGCCGGCCATCACCATCGGTTCTTTGTTGGCCAAGGCGATGTGCTTTCCGCTGCGGATTGCCGATAAGGTCGGTACGAGGCCGGCCGCGCCCACGATGGCGGAAATCACCAGTTCGGCATCCAGCCCGGATGCCACCTGTACGATTCCTTCTTCGCCGGCCATGATCTCAACCGGAAGTCCGGCACAGCGCTTTTGGAGCACGGCTGCGGAGGACTCCGTCGAGACGGCGACGGCTTTGGGTCTGAACCGGCGGATCTGCTCTTCAAGCTTGTCGATATTACTGCCGGCCGTCAGCCCGACGACACGAAATTCATCGGGAAATCGCTGAACGATATCGAGCGTATTGGTTCCGATCGATCCGGTCGACCCCAAGATGATAATCGACTTCATAACCTCTCCTCTCAATTCTATAGAGACGGCGACAGGCCGCGGACGCAGGCGACATAGTAGTAGAAGGTGGGGGCGGTGAACAAGAGACTATCGAGCCGGTCCAACATACCGCCGTGGCCCGGCAGGATCCCCCCGGAGTCTTTGACTCCCGTCCGACGTTTGATCACCGATTCGAACAGGTCTCCAATCAGCCCCGCTCCGGTCAAGAGCGCGCCGAGAATCAACGCATCCGACAATGAAAGCTGGGAGGCAAACCACTGCTGAGCCAGGAGTGCGGCCATCACGGCGAGCGCGAGTCCTCCGAGTACCCCCTCGACGGTTTTCTTTGGACTGATCGACGGGATAAGCAGGTGTTTCCCCCAGAGCGTTCCGGTGTAGTAGGCGCCGGTATCGGAAGCCCAGGTGACCGCCGCCAGGAAGAGGACCAGGAATTCGCCGGACGGCAGTGAGCGGGTCGAGACCACGGTGCTAAGGGGAAAGCCGACGTAGAGCACGCCGAAGAGGATGATCAGCGCATCTTTCCATCGATGCTCCGCCGATGGAGCGACGAAGAATACGGCCGTGCCCACGACGAGCGTACCGGCGATCAACAGCTCCGGCAGGCCGAGGGATACATGAGAGTGCGCGAGTACCATCACAAAGGTTGCCAACCCGATGCCGACGAGAAGGCGGTTCAAGCGTGATTGGAAACTGAGGCGATACAGTTCCAACAGGGCCATGGAACCGACGGCGATCAAGAGGAGCGTCAAGGCCCAGGGAGCAAGATAGGCGATGATGACATACACGGCCGGGATCAGCGCCGCCGCGGTGTAGAGACGCCGAAGATCGAATCGTCGAGTGCGTGCTGGTGAGGTGGTCACAGATATCAAGCTGTGGGCAATAGCGTCGGTAGTGAGGGGATATCCCACAAGGATTAGGATGACACGGTGCTTAGGACTCGGCCAAAACGACGTTCCCGTCTTTGATATTCGATCAACGCCAGCAGAAACTCCCGTCGTCGAAAATCCGGCCACAAGGTCGGGGTGAAGCACAGTTCCGTGTAGGCCAGTTGCCATAAGAGAAAATTGCTGATCCTGGTTTCTCCGCTCGTCCGAATGAGTAAATCAGGGTCCGAGAGCGGATGAGTGTACAGGTACTGTTGGATCGTGGTTTCATCGACCAAGCTCGGTTGTACGGTTCCGGCCTGGACGTCCTCGATCAATGTCTTCACCGCATCGACGATCTCGGCTCGCCCTCCGTAGCTGAGAGCGACCGTGAGGATCAATTTGTCAAGATGTGAGGTCTCCTTCTCGGTCGTGCGGACCCAGTGTTGGGCCGATGAAGGAAGAAGATCGTGGCGGCCGATAGCGCGGAAGCGAACACCCTGCTCGATGAGACTGGCACGCTCGGTAGAGAGGTAATGTTCCAAGAGACCCATGAGCGCGTTGATTTCTTGCGTGGGGCGGTTCCAATTTTCCTGCGAAAACGCATAGATGGTGAGGGCATGGATGCCGAGTTCCAGACACAGAGTAATCATCTCCCTCACGGAGTTGATGCCTTCCCGATGGCCGGCGATGCGAGGGAGACCGCGAAGCTCCGCCCAACGCCCGTTGCCGTCCATGATCACCGCTACATGTTTCGGGAGGAGTTCCGGCTCCAGCTTGGCGGTCAGCTCACTTTCAGAGAGGTGGGCGAGGCTTGAGGACGGCTGGTGTGCCATAGAGTTTTACGCAAGCTCCTCATGTCCAAAGTGAGAGGAACTGCGGTGGCCAAAGTCTACTGGTGGGGGTATGGAATGTCAAACGATAACTCGGTAACTACTTAGAAATGCGTGGTGTGAGGAATCATCGCATTGCGACTGCGGAAATGATTGGGCTATACTCGGCCAGCAGCCGACAGACACGGAGAGGAAACCTTACCATGCCCGAGCCGGTCCAATTGACGAACTTTGGTGTCACCGAACTTGAAGCCCAGCATGCACTCGACCGGTTGAAGGTTCGGGATGTTGATTATGCGGACCTGTATTTTGAGTCACGGACGTCAGAGTCGGTTTCCATGGAAGAAGGCATCGTCAAACGCGCCGCCAAGAGCGTCTCCCAAGGAGTCGGGGTCCGGGCGACCGCAGGCGAAAAAACAGGATTCGCGTACTCGGATGAATTAACGAAGAGAGATCTGGAAATTGCGGCCGATACGGCCCGCTACATCGCTAATTCTCCGAAGGGAGAGTCTCCCGTTCCAGTCCCCACACAGCGACGACCGACGAGAGACCTGTATCCCATCGAACGAGCGACGGCCGAGGTAGCGACCACCGATCGTGTGGCGCTGTTGAATGAAATCGATGCTGAGGCTCGGCGGTATGACCCCCGTATTAAGAACGTGATGGCCTCGTTCAACACGGAATATAAGGTGGTGGCCGTTGCGACATCTGACGGGACCTTAGTCGGTGATATCCAGCCGTTGTCACGCCTCCAGATCACCTGCATCGCTGAAGACCATGAGAATCGCCAAGTCGGAAGTTTCGGTGGGGGAGGCCGGGTTGGGTTCGAATACTATCGAGAGGACGACCGCCATTTAAGCTATGCCCGAGAGGCCGCGAGAGAGGCGATCCTGAACCTTTCCGCCGTCGACGCTCCAGCCGGGGTGATGCCAGTGGTCTTGGCCGGAGGGTGGCCCGGGATCCTCTTGCATGAGGCGATCGGGCATGGACTGGAAGCCGACTTCAACCGCAAGAAGACGTCGGCCTTTTCAAGCTTGATCGGAAAGCGCGTGGCGTCGGACGTGTGTACCATCGTCGATGATGGGACGCTCCCGTTCCGCCGCGGCTCGTTGAATATGGATGATGAAGGAACGCCGACCAGCTGCACGACGCTCATTGAAAAGGGCATCCTTCGTCGGTATATCACCGACAAGCTGAACGCACGTCTCATGGGAATACCCCTGACGGGGAACGGCCGGCGGGAGAGCTATCAAAGCGTGGTGCTTCCCCGGATGACGAATACCTTCATGCTGGCCGGCGAATCGGATCCTCAAGATATCATCCGGTCGGTCAAGAAAGGGCTCTATGCCGTTTCGTTCGGAGGGGGACAGGTCGATATCACCAACGGGAAATTCGTGTTTTCGGCGAGCGAAGCATATCTCATCGAGGACGGCCGAATCACGAAGCCGGTGAAGGGAGCGACGTTGATTGGGAATGGGCCGGAGATCCTTACCAAGGTATCGATGGTGGGACACGATCTGAAACTCGACAACGGAATCGGGACGTGCGGCAAAGACGGCCAGTCGGTGCCGGTCGGGGTCGGCTTACCGACCATCAAGATTGAGGAAATTACAGTCGGCGGAACCCAGGGATAGAAAGGCTTCACTCATAGTAAGACCATGCTCCAGACGTACACTCATTTAAAGGAGACAGGAAACGGCTACGCGCAGCTCGCTGCCGATGTGCTGGCTCGAGCCAAGGCGTGCGGCGCAACGGAAGCCGATATTGTGGTGGCCGACGGCGAGACCTTTTCGGTCCAAGTGCGGGTGGGCACCGTCGATCGATTGACCAAGGCGCGAGAGAAGCGGCTGGGCTTGCGGGTGTTCATCGGGAAGCGATCGGCGACCACGTCCACGTCCGATTTCTCACAGGAATCTCTCGAACGGCTCGTGGCAGACACCTGCACTCTAGCCGGCGCTGTGGTTGAGGATGATGTATCAGGATTGCCTGACGCCGCGCAGATGGCCACAGACCAGCCGGGTCTCGATCTCTATGATGGGACCGTGCTCGATACGGAAACTCAGATCGATTGGGCCAAGCGGGGGGAAGCGGCGGCCTTCGCGGCCGACCCGCGCGTGACGAATTCCGAAGGAGCGGAGTTTGATTCGTCGTCAGGACGAGTGGTTCTGGCGAACAGCCACGGGTTCGTCGGTTCCTACAAGAGCTCGAACTTTTCACTCTCCGTGTCTCCGATCGCGACCGAGTCCGGGACGGGCGCCATGCAGCGTGATGCCTGGTACGAGGTGCAGCGCAAGTTTGCGCGGCTGGCCTCGGCCGAGTCGATCGGGCAGGAAGCCGCTCGACGAGCGGTTCGCCGCCTCGGCGCGCGCAAGGTGGCGACGAAGCGGGTGCCGGTGGTGTTCGATCAAGATACGGCCGGGAGCCTGCTGGCTAACTTGTGCAGTGCCGTCTCCGGCTATGGCCTCTACAAACGGGCTTCGTTTCTTCTCGACAAACTGGGCCAGCCGATCGCGTCCGATCGGATGACCATCTATGACGACGGGAGGATGGTGGGCGGGTTGGGGTCACGTCCCTTTGATGGTGAAGGGTTGGCCACGAGAAAGAACACGATCGTAGAACGCGGCGTGCTGAAGAGCTACTTGCTCGACACCTATTCCGGAAAGAAACTGGGACTGCCTTCGACCGGGAACGCGTCGCGCAGCGTGGGCGAAAGTCCTTCCGTCGGCCCGACGAACTTTTATCTCGTTCCCGGATCAAAGAGCCCGCAGGACATCATCGGGTCGGTGAAGGAAGGGCTCTATGTTACCGAGTTGATCGGGTTCGGAATTAATATGGTCACGGGTGATTATTCACGGGGAGCCTGCGGGTTCTGGATCGAAAACGGGGAGTTGACCTACCCGGTTGAAGAAATCACGATCGCCGGAAATTTGAAACAGATGTTCAAGGACATCGAAGTGATCGGGGACGATCTCGTGTTCCGGGGGCGCATTGCGAGCCCGACACTGAAGATCTCCGAGCTGATGGTGGCCGGAAACTGAACACGTGCTGAGACCCGAGTGCTGACTCCTGAGTTGAGGATCGCACGTCCGCTGCAGTCTCCAATTTGGAATTCACCACTCAGCATGCAGGACTCAATTTCAGCACTCGCGAAGGCGCGGAGGTGACTCATGGCTGAATCCATCCGAGAAACGACCGTTCAGTACCCAAGTGGAAAAGCGGTGACGATGCGGGCATTCGTCGCGGCTCCTCACACCAAGGATAAGCGACCGGTCATCATCATCGTTCAAGAATGGTGGGGACTCACAGACCACATGAAAGATATCGCGAGGCGATATGCAGGGGAGGGTTACGTTGCGATCGCTCCCGATCTCTATTCGCGCCTCGGCCATCCACTCACCACCGATGCCGCGGAAGCCGGAAAGCTGATGAATACCCTCAAACAAGAGGATGGCCTCACCGATCTGAATGCGACGGTGGACTATCTCAAGTCAGTTCCCGAGGTCGATGCAACCAAGATCGGTGTGACCGGGTTTTGTATGGGCGGGTCCTATGCGCTGATGCTGCCGTGCGTCAATCCGGACATCAAAGCGGCGGTGCCCTTCTATGGCCAGGTGCCCAATCCCGATACGCCGATTCAGAAGCTGGCTTGTCCAGTGCTGTATTTCTACGGCGAAGACGACGGCTGGATTACGAAGGCCGACGTGCAACGACTGGGGGCGGCATTGAAGAAATACGGGAAAACGGGGGAGGTCAAGACCTATCCCGGTGCGCCTCATGCGTTCTTCCGGGATAACGATCCCTCTGTGTATCGGCCGGACGCAGCCAAGGATGCGTGGGCAAGGACCAAGACCTTTTTCAAGCAGCACCTCGGCTAATAATGTCCGTCAGCTGTATTCTTAATAGTCCAGAGTAACGCCATGCCGCTTGATGCCGATCTCGGGAAGAAAATGCTCCAGCTGATTACCTCGCGCTACGACGATCGGCAGTGGCGGAAGCGAATCGAAAAAACTCTCAGCCTCCCGCAGTCCGGCGTTACGGACCCGATTCAGCAGCAGCTCTTCATGTATCTCAAGCATGGTTTGAAGGCGTACAAGTCCCGCCGAGCTGATCCCGACTCCTGGATCATCGGGGGCTATGCCACGAAGGAAATCATCAATCGGGCGAAATTCCAGCCGCAGCTTGTAGGGTCGTCCATCAAACAAGATGATGTGGCTTTCCTAGGGACTGACCCGGGGACTGACGTCACCGAAGCCTGGTGGGACGAGATGCTGGTGCAGTGGTTCGACGTGCCGGAAGAAGAGAAACCTGCCGAAGAAGAAAGCGGTGAAGCTGCAGATTCAGACTCCTCGCCGACCCTCAAATCAAAAGGCTAGATCTCTATAGGGAATATCTCTGTGGTGATGCGATAACCTGTGTTGATCACCCTCTATTTCACCTAGTGTTTGACCCTTTCTTAGTGTTCCGTTATTCTGCGCCGTCATGGAGATCGACGCCATTCGAGCTTTTATTCGAAATGGCAACTTTTTTGTCACGGACCACGCGCTCGCCGAGGGGTTCAAAGACGGGATTAGCGTGGCCGACATGCTGTATGTCATTCAGACAGGGGAAATTATTGAGCAGTATGCAGATAGAACGCGGTGTCTGATCTATGGACGCAATACGAATGCGATTCCCGTTCACGTTGTGGTAGACTTTGGCGCAAGGCGAACAATGGACATTGTCACCACGTACATTCCTCAACGAGATCAATGGATAAGAAGCCAAGTTCGAAAAAAACGAAAGCGATAGGCAGCAAGGCGTGTCCTGAGTGCGGTTCAGCCATGCGCCGAGGACGGACTACGTTGCACTTCGAACGTGGTGGATTTTACGCTGACGTGGAAAACGTCAATGCAATGCTCTGCGGCCGCTGCGGAGCCAGGAGCGTGCCAGGCAAGACGGCCCTCAAGATCAGCGAGGCGATTGAGCGGCTGTTCCGTGCCGGTAAAGACCTCGACATGACCGGAATTTCCTTCCATAAGCTCGCCAGCTAAATTTTCTCACGAAGCTTCTCGTGTATGATACGGCCGAAAACATAGCAGGTTATTGCAAAAGGCGTTTGTCTTTCCGTTTCCTACACCACGAGGTTCTTGCCCGACGACAACAGCGGGATGTAATACATGGCGACCACTAAAACTCACAAGGGCGTGACCGTTCGTACGGCCGAAGACCTTGGGCGGGCCTTAGGGCTCTCCGCCGCCGACACCGCTGAAATGGAGTTTCGCTCGGAGTTGACCGTGGCACTGGCAAAAATCATTCAAGCGGCACGACTGACTCACGCTGAAATCGCCAAGCGCGCCGGAACAGCGAGAACCCGAGTGACCGCCATTGCGAATGGCAATACACAGGGAGTCTCAACAGATGTGCTGATCCGAGTCCTGGCCGCAACGGGCTATCGCACCGAACTAAGGTTGAAGAAGACGGCAGCGTAACCCACCGCATCGAAGCGCCGGAGATGCTGGTCCAGTGGTTCTGTAAGCTCCCCACAATCGTAGACAGCCAACAGGAGAACGTTCTGGCAGAAGAGCCACCCTAGCCAGGAGGTTCCCCTGCGGCAATCGAAGTTCAGCGAAACGCAGATCGTGTCCATTCTGAAAGAGGCCGATGCCGGCCGGCCGGTCGGTCAACGAGATCTGGCGGCAGCACGGGAGTAGCTCTGCGACCTACTACAAGTGGAAAGCGAAGGACGGCGGGTTGGAGGCCTCGGACGTGAAGCGACTGAAGGCATTGGAGCACGAGCATAGCCGGCTCAAACGGATGTATGCGGACCTGTCTCTGGAGAATGCCGCGCTGAAGGATGTGATCGCAAAGAAGCTCTAAGGCCCGCGGAGCGACGAGAGGTCGTCACGCAGTTAGTGACGGTGAACGGTCTCCCGGTTCAGCGGGCCTGCCGCGCGGTTGGACTAGGACGGGCCATCTACTATCGGCCGCAGCTCGATTGGGCCCGGCGGGATGCGCCGGTCATCGCGGCCTTGACCACGCTGGTCGCGGCGAAGAGTCGCTGGGGCTTCTGGACATGTTGCGATCGGCTGCGGCTCGATGGGCATCCGTGGAATCATAAGCGGCTGTGGCGCGTGTACCGCCAGTTGCGACTCAATCTGCCGCGGCGCACGAAGAAGCGGCTGCCGGGTCGAGTCCGCCAGCCTCTCCTCGTGATCCCACAGCCCAACGCCGTGTGGGCCGTGGACTTCATGAGTGACACCCTCTACGGCGGGCGGCGATTTCGGACGTTGAATGTGCTGGATGAAGGGGTCCGGGAGGGCTTAGCCATCGAGATTGATACGTCCCTGCCTGCCGAGCGGGTGATCCGGGTGCTGGAGCAAGTGGTGAGTTGGCGCGGACGGCCGCAGGCGCTGCGCTTGGATAATGGTCCGGAACTGGTCGCTGACCGATTCATGAGCTGGTGCGCCGAACACGGGATCGAGTTGCGGTACATCCAACCGGGGAAACCAGATCAGAATGCGTTCATCGAACGATTCAATCGCACCTATCGGACGGAAGTGCTCAATGCCTCTGTGTTTGAATCGCTGGATCAGGTGCGAGAGATCAGTGCCGAATGGTTACAGCGTGACAACGAGGAGCGGCCTCATGACGCGCTGGCGGGGCTCCCGCCGGCCGTGTATCGGGCCCAACTTGGTGCCAAAAGTTCTCCTTTGGCAGGGTCCCGTTGACGGGGGAGCTTACAGAGACAACCGAGATTCTGAGTGATCAGAAGTCGATGCGTCCCCTCCGTCGATCCTTGAAACAGGCGGGAAAGGGACACTGGGTGAGCCATAGCTCGGTGTTTGGCCGGGAGAATTGAAACGGCAAGGCTATGAATTTAGAAGCGACCAGGGACCAACGCATTCATCCTCAGGCTGGGCAATGGTCGTCCAGCGAGGCCGCAGCGAGCGAAGGGGCGACGCGTATCCTATTTTTACCCGGCCCACCCATCGCCTGTCGGAACAGGCGTTTACCCAGGTCGGTACGTTGAGCCTCTGAGCGACGCGAGAACAAAGCTGGCGAACTTTTTCACCAGCCTGCTATCCGAACAGATCCATCTGTGCGGGTTGGGGCGATTCGATATTGAGGACTGGTGCGGTTGGGGTGGGGCCCGCGGTAGTTGGTTCAGCTGGTTTGGTGTTCCGATCCAGAAACTCTTTCAACTTCTTGAAGTCTTCTTTCAGCGTGACCAGCAGATTCCCTTGATGAAGGGCGGCTGCCGGGTGGAGGAGCGGAAAGATCACGAAGTCTTTCATGTAGAAGGCTTGCGCTTTTACTTTGGTGATGCCGACTTTGCGTTCTAGTAACGTCTGAGTGGCCCAGTTCCCCAAGGTGCAGACCAGTTTCGGGCGGATCAACTGAATCTGTTGCAGCAGGAACGGTTTGCACGTCTCCACTTCATCCTGTTCGGGATCGCGGTTGTTCGGCGGTCGGCACTTGATGACGTTCGCGATGTAGATCTGGTCACGCGAGAGTCCTGCTGAGGTCAGAAGATCGTTCAGAAGTTTTCCTGCCGCTCCGACGAATGGCTCACCCTTTTGATCTTCATTGAATCCTGGCGCTTCCCCAACAAACATGATACTTGCATGAGGATTCCCGACGCCGAACACGACTTGGCTGCGTCCCAGCTTCGCCAGCTTACAGCGTTGGCAGTCGTGGAGTGATTTGGCAAGTTCTTGGAGAGGGGTGAGTGTCATGCGTGATCAAGTCGAAACAGCCGGTGACGGTATCTTAGAAACGCCGGGCTGTGATGTCAATCGAGATGATGTGGTCAGATTGTTGGAGAGGTGACGATGAACCTTGTACGCCTGGGGACGGTGTTGATTGCCATGATTCCAGCCCTAGCAACCGCGGCCTCTGTGGAACTGGCGGCGTTCGCGGATAGGCTGTTCTGTGAAAAAGTGGTGGCATCGCTGGGAGGGCATACGGGCTCAGACTCCGAACTGTGGAAGACGGTGGAGTGGACGCCGGTCGAGTTGAAAGGCCAGGGACCTGCGACGCGGCGCTGTTCGAGCTTCGACAAGGCCCGCATGGATTTGAACAACGACGGGCGGGAGGATCTCGTGGTAAGGGCCACTTTCTGCATGAAAAGCGTGCCGAGTGACAGCCTCTATGTATTTCCTGCCGACAGTACTGTCCTTGAACAGGCGGGTTGGCAGGATACAGGTCCCTTATTGGCGACTCGTGATAAGTTTGAACGGACCGCCGGGACCTATCCCCTTACTGCGCTTAGGATCGACAAGGCCTCAGCCCCTCCCGCTTTGACGACCGCCTTTTCTCTTCGACCATTTCTTCTCGATGGGACGGCCTATGTCGGTCTCACGGATACCCGACGGGAGTGGATGGTGATCGCAAAGTATCGAGGCGGCGAGCGGTTTGAGGATCTGTGCTATGTGCACCTCGGATCGAATTAATTCGGTAGGTTTTCTCTGCAAAAAAGGCCCCCCAATCATTGGCTCCTCATGCCATCCAACTCCCCCCTCTGATCACGTCGTGTGGCCGGCAATGATCTCCGCACAGCGCCGGGCGCTGACGACACTGCTCTCCAGATTGGCGGGCCATCCGGTGTCGGTCCAGGCTCCTGCGACCAGCAGATTTTGGATCGGGCTTTGTTGAAGCGGCCTGAGCCGTGCCGCTCCAGGCGCGAGCAGCAGGGCGGCGTGGCGCTCGCGAAAGATTTCCCGGGATGTCAGGTTTTCCTTGGTCAGGGTAGGGAACAACAGGCCAAGCTCGGTGATCGCTGCCTCGACTAACTGATCGGAATCCCATTCTGTAAGGGGGCTTTCGACGGCGGACAGCCGATAACGGATTTCGCCGGCCGTGAAGGATGTTGCGGTGAGCTGTTGAAATGGTCGGCCCGGTAGCAAGAGCAGTCGAGGAGATTGGACGGTTGCCCGGGAGGTCAGTTGGACGACGATCTCGCTCAGGCTGTTCAGTTCGGTTACTTGCGCAAAGTAGGCGTAGCGCGTCAGCAGTCGATCCGGCAAAAGAGCAAGCAGGTGCCGGTATGAAAGCGCGACGATGTACCATTGCGCCTGCAGCGTTGCGCCGTCGTGGAGCCGGATGTCGCTCACTCCGTTCTGCCCAAACCGGAGGTGCGGCCGATGTGCGAGGGGAAGAATCTGCGCATTGTTTTGCTGGAGTACCTGTTTCATCGGTGCGATGAACCGGTGGCCGACGGATCCGGAGAGGTGTGTGAGTCTGGCGTCCGATGCGTCGCTGAGAAATACGGTTGAAAGCAACTGGACGAACGTTGCGGCGGAGAGACGTGCCAGCGTATTGCCGGTCAACCATCGAGCGAGCGGGTCCCAAATCCGCTCTCGTGCTTCGGGGCTCTGCCCGGTTGCCGTCAACCACTCGTCTGCGGTCCGGTTCTCCAAGTCTGCCGGGAGCGTGTGTGCTTGTTCCCAAATTTGTTCGACGTGCGAGAAGAGTCTCCACCGATCCTGCCAGGCAAGACCGTGGAAACTGAAGAGACTCATCATCCATTGGAAGGCTCCGGGAAGACGGGCGGACTGATAGGGAACAACGCGCCCATCCGGCAGGCGAAATTCGAGAGGGATGGTGCGGTCCGCCTCCGAAGCGCGGTCCTTCTCCAGGGTGTCAAGAATACGCCTGGTTTCCCGGTGGCATCCAAGCAGAATCGGCGCGGCTTCGGATGCATTGGTCCGGAATCCATCGAGCCAGTCCGGATGATCGAGCAGGGTCACGTGATAGCCGTGTTGATGCAGATGGTACGCCGTCGTGAGGCCGGCCAGACCTGCGCCGAGAATGAGCACCGTGTGTGAGGATGGAGCGGTCACGAGAACCGGGAACGGAACCAAATCCGTAAGGCGATGACCACCCGCTGGGTCGTGGTGAGACTGAGCCGAGGTCCAAAGACCTGATAGTTCGACTGTTCGATTTGTTCCAGAATCCGGCTGTAAATGCCGCGCATGATTTCCGCAACCGTCAGCGCCCGGCGTTCGGAAGGCGGCAGGCCCATGAGGGCCGCATCGGCTTTTTTATAATAGTGGTGAGCTCGGGAGGCTTCATACTCCATCAACGCCCGGAATTCCGGGGAATCGTTTCGATTCAGCATGGCCTTTTCAGGGTAGTTCCATTTTCGCAAGTCCTCCAACGGCAGGTAAATCCGGCCGTCGGCGGCATCGGTGCCCACATCACGAAGGATATTCGTCATTTGGAAGGCCATGCCGAGTGCCACCGCATAGTCCTGCGCGCGGGCGGACGTGACGCCGAATACATGCAAGCAAATGAGCCCTACGACGGAGGCGACGCGGTAACAATAGAGGGACAACTCGTCGAACGTGACGTAGCGATTGTTGAAGAGATCCATCTCGACGCCTTTGATCAACTCTTCAAAGTACGCTTTGGGAATCCCCATCGTCTTCACATGATGGGCCAGACTGACCATGATCGGGTCGGTCGGAGTGCCCGAATATACGGCGTCAAGCTCGTTCCGCCAACGCTTCAGTTCGTCTTTCGGGTTGCTGCCGGCGGCCGGTTCATCGACGGCGCTGTCGACAGCCTTACAGAAGGCATAGACCGTATACATGGCCTCACGTTTCGCTTTGGGAAGGAACAGAAACGAATAGAAAAAGTTGCTGCCGCTTTTCTTCGTGTAGGCCGTGCAATAGGCCTGCGCTTCCCTGACCGTCATGATGTGCAGCCCCCGGCGAGTATGTCGGTCTCAAGCTTGATCGCTTTTGCTGAGTCCACGCGATGATCAGGATCCGGGTGCAGAATTGCAGCGAGCAGCTCCACGCCATCCACAAGTCGAGGGCCGGGGCGGCTGAAATACGATGCCGCATCGACGACGTACACATTCGGCCAGTGGTCACACGCGCGTCGCCATGCGTCCCGAAGCTGCCCGGTCTGCATGAGTTCGTTGACGGTCCGATCGACGGAATAGCCGCAAGGCATCACGATGATCACGTCGGCTTGTGCGGCTTCCACCGCGCGCCAGGAGGTTTCGTAGGAAGGAGCATCTTTAGACCCAAGGACATTGAAGCCACCAGCCAAGTCGACCATCTCCGGCACCCAATGACCCGCGACGTACAGAGGATCCAGCCACTCCAGGCACACCACGCGGGGACGCGAGCGAATCGCACTCATTTGTCCGTGCACGCGGTTCAATCGTTGACGAAGGCCGTTTGCAAGCGCCAGTCCCTCGGCGGGACACCCTGAGGCCCCGGCGATCCGTTCAATATCATGGATCATCTCTTCCAACGTCGTCGGGCCCAGCGTCAGCACGTGGGGTCGGTGTTGAAGCGACTGGATGGCGTGTGTGAGTTGGTCGGGCGTCACGGCGCAGACGTGACACAGGTCTTGTGTGAGAATCAGATCGGGTTGAGCCTGATGGAACGCCTCCTCGTTCAGTCGATAGAGCGGGCTTCCTGCAGCCACCAGTTCCTTGACCCGCTGATCGATGGCCTGGCTTGTTGTCCGGTGCGCCTCGACCAGCGGATCGATCATCACCGGAACATCTCGAACTGAGTGAGGAAAATCACATTCATGGCTGATACCGACGAGCTGATCGGCCAAACCGAGGGCGGCGATCACCTCTGTGGCTCCGGGCACAAGTGAGCAGATTCTCATGATGGTGTCGAGGTTATATCGGCCACAAGCGGGCCCGCAAGTCCGCGAGCCGTGTCTCACTCAAACTATAGCTGATGGCATCGGCTTCGTGCAGGTCTTGCACGGTGTGTGTATTGGTCACCGCCAAGACCTTCATTCCCGCCGATTTTGCGGCCCGGATGCCGGGACGGGAATCTTCTATGACTAAGCACGAGGCGGATGCCATCGGTGCGGACGAATGATGCCGGTTCAATCCGGCCAGCGCATGCAGGAACGGTTCAGGGTCCGGCTTGCCGTTCGTCACATCCTCGGCGCTTGTAATATGACAAAATGCTTTGCGGATGCCGATTCGTTCCAGCACCAGCTCGATCTCGGCGCGCAACGCCCCCGAGGCGATCGCTATGGGATACGCGGCCGCAGCCTCCTCGACGAACTCTCTCACGCCCGGGAAAATCACCAGATGGTCTTTGATCGAGGCTAAATAAGCGACAGCCTTCTTGGCCATCAGATCTTCCACAAGCGGGGCCGAGATTTGGCGGTGATTGACCCGTAGCGCCTCCCGAATACATCCGCGATCGTCGAAGCCGAGGTAGTCGGCGTAATAGTCTTTCTCCGTCAAGACGATCTGGATATCCGCAAGCGTCCGGCGCAGCCCTTCGAAGTGGAGGGGCTCGGTGTCGGCGATGACACCGTCGAAATCAAAGATCACCGCGCGCATGGGTTCCTGAGAATTGAGATGGACCACCTGTTTGATGGAGGCGTGGACGGGCGGCATTATAGCACAGAGGATGGAGATGCGATCACCACCCTCTGTGCATGACGTGTGTGGTACGGACGATCAGGGTTTCAATTTGAGCTGGTGCTCGGCCAACCACCCCTTGGTGCCGAAGTCACTGCGAACGGAGTACACCCATCCGTCACCCTGCAGATCCCCGTCAAGAATTGTGAGCACGGTTCTCGGCGGAATGGCCGGTCCGGGCCTTGTCCCCTCTGCGTCCTGATGAAGAACGACTTTCTCACCGGGAGCGCTGGGATTCGGCAGGACGAATACTCGCTGCCCTTCGCTGAACAGGGGAGCCGGTGAAGCGTTGACGGGAGCGGCAGGCGCCGGCGTAGGAGACGGCGTTACCGGTGCGGGAGCGGAAGCCGTCGGCATAGGTGGAGCAGAAGGCGGCATGGGAACGGGAGCCGGTGCCGGTATTGCTGATTGTGGTGCCTCGACTGGTGCCATGGCAGGAGGCGGAGTGACGGCTTTAGGCTGAGCGGCTGGAGCAACGGGCGCCGGTTTTCGAGCGACAGGCGGTTGCGGTTGAGGCTCCGGTGATTCGCCGAGGAGCGGACTGATGTAGTCCATGATCATCTCCGGCTCCATTGCGACGTAGGCGCCGCCGCCGATCAGCACCAACAAGAGTACCCATAGAAGGGGACGCCCACCCGATTGCTTGGGTGGTTTCATAGGCGATGACGATCGAATCGTGGTTGTCTGCTCCAATTCCTCTTCAGTGAACTCCAAATCGGGCTCAGGCTGACGAGCAAAGAATAGGTTCCAAGTCAGAGGACTGCCGGCCAATGATGGGCCTCCAGCAATAGCGAACATCGAGCACCTCCCTCTAGCGGACAGCATCGTACAATCTGAAAAAGTACTTATCACCAAGCGTATAGGCTGTCAATTTTGTGCGAATATTCAGCAGCGCCAATCCAGGTGCGGATTCAGACTCAGCAGGATTGCACGTGCGAACAAGAGAGTACCTGATGCTCTCGACTGCCGGATCGATACACGGTCACTCCTTTGCACCCAAGCTCATGGGCCAGCAGGAACGCGGCGGCCACCTCTTTCGTTGTTGCCGTGGGAGGCAGGTTGATCGTCTTCGACACGCCGCTGTCGCTGTGCCGTTGAAAAACCGCTTGCATCCGAACATGGTGATCGGGGGCGATATCGTGGGCCGTCACAAACAGCCGACGAAGGTCGGTTGGAATCCGGGAGAGGTGCTGAATGGATTCGTGACGACCGATCTCCTGACGCAATTCAGCGAGAGGTAGTCTTCTAGATTTGGCCTGCTTGAGGAATTCGGGATGGAGACGTTCAAGGCGAATATCTTCCATGATGGTGTGAACGACGTTGATGCCGTACAGCGGCTCGATTCCGGCGGAGCAATCGGCCAGAATGCTGATGGTGCCGGTGGGGGCGATCGTCGTGACGGTGGCGTTGCGCAGTCGAGACTCCTTGGATGCGAGCCGGCTACCTTTGTACGCTGGGAACGTTCCCCGTTCCTGCGCGAGTCGGCGAGATGCTTCGTGTGCATGGAATCGGATAAATCCCATCAACTGATCGGCGACTTGCAAGGCTTCGTCGGTGTCGTACGGAATACCGAGCCGAATCAAGACATCGGCGAAGCCCATGATGCCGAGACCGATCTTTCTGGTCCGTTTGGTATGACGTTCAATCGAGGTGAGAGGGAAGAGAGTTCGATCGAGCACGTTATCGAGAAACCGAACTGTCAGCGGAATGATGGCTGCCAGCCGCTCATAGTCAATGGCGACTCTATCGCGCTGTGCCGTGAGGAGGCGGGCGACGTTGATCGAGCCGAGCGTACAGGATTCATAGGCAAGCAGCGGTTGTTCACCGCAGGGGTTGGTGGCTTCGATTTGACCGAGATGAGGCGTGGGATTTGCCCGGTTGATGGTGTCGAGAAACAGAACGCCTGGTTCGCCGGATCGCCAGGCCGCCTCTGTGAGTTGGTCGAAGACCGCCCGGGCGGGGAGACGCCGAACCGGTTTCGCAGTGCGTGGGTTGATCAAGGCATAAGACTGGCCTCGGTGTACCGCTCGCATGAATCGATCCGTGAGACCGACCGAGAGGTTGAAGTTCGTCATTTCACTCGGTTGCTGCTTCAACGTGATGAAGTCCAGGATATCGGGGTGGTCGACCCTCAGGATCCCCATGTTGGCGCCCCGCCTCGTGCCTCCTTGTTTGATGACATCGGTGGACATGTTAAACACGCGCATGAAGGAGATAGGGCCTGATGCGAGTCCGCTGGTGGTCGCGACCCGGTCGGCGTGAGGGCGGATATGGCTGAAGGAAAATCCGGTTCCTCCACCAGACTGATGGATGAGCGCCTGATGCTTGACGGTATCGAAGATGGATTCCAGCGAATCGTCCACAGGTAAGACAAAGCAGGCGGAGAGCTGTTGAAGCGGCCGTCCGGCGTTCATCAAGGTGGGTGAATTCGGAAGGAATAGGAGTGAGGCCATCACATCATAAAATTGGCGAGCGAGCAAGCGACGTCGTGCTCGCGGTTCGACAGAGGCGATGTCGTCGGCCACACGACGGAACATGTGAAGGGGTGATTCAATCACGATCCCTTTTTCGTTCTTCGCCAAGTAACGTTGGCGCAAGACGGTTAGTGCGTTGGCCGAAAGGTGCGGTGGTTGTCGAGGAGTGATCATAGAGTTGATCAATATTATATCCTCTTCTTTTGCGGCAAGGCATGCGGTGGGAGAGGAATCGCCGGTGCCTCTTGCATGTCCGGTGAGGCGGCAGGCACAATGCCTCGATCCCCGACCATGAAATCCTACCGCGAAGAACTGTGGTTTGAGACGAAGACCAGACGGGCCTACCTCAATATCACGCCACATATCGAGGGATTGGTGAGGAAGAGCGGGATACGGGAGGGACTGGTTCTGGTCAATGCCATGCATATCACGGCGAGTGTGTACATCAACGACGATGAGCCGGGTCTGTTGCAGGACTACGACGAGTTTTTGGAACGGCTGGCTCCTCAGGAAGCTCGCTACCGGCATAACGACACAGGGGAAGACAACGGGGATGCCCATGTGAAGCGGCAAGTGATGGGTCGGGAGGTCGTGGTCGCGATCACCGAGGGCAAACTCGACTTCGGTCCATGGGAACAGATTTTTTACGGCGAGTTCGACGGCCGTCGGCGCAAGCGGGTTCTCGTGAAAATCATCGGGGAGTAGGAGAGTCGACGGCCATGCGCCACTGCATCGTGGATAATCGTTTTGACGCTTGCGCGGGCCAGAAAAGTTTGGCAACATGCATTTTGAGTCGTCGAGTCATCACGCATGGCTCATATCGTAGGGAGCGGAAATGCTAGCGTGGTCTCGCCCTGATCCACTCACACGCGATCTCATTCATCTCATCAATGCCCGTCGCCACGATCACGGCGACACCGATGATGCGATCGACACTCTGCAGGCGTTTCTTGAACAGGGGCGGGAGCACGATCTCTTGACCGTCCTTGCGGCGCTCGACGAGGAAATGGCGGAATGGCTGTTCGACCTCGTGGCCGAAGCGAGTTGCACGTTGCTTCTGGATGGGCCGAACGATGAAAAGCCGACCTATGCCACGATCGCGGCGCTCGAACTTCCCCTGCAGGCGAATTTGACCGCTCCTCTGAAACTCAAAATCGACCCGATCGCCACAGCCGACTTGCTGCACCGTTATTTGCAGCTGCCTACTGGAACGGTCGTTCGTGTCGAGTCGCGACTCTTGACCGATGCGACACTCGAGATGTTGAATCTTCAAATGTTCCATGATCACTTGGTGACGGTTGCGGATTCACGGCGCGCGCAATCGGTGGCGGCGCGGCTGCTTCCTCCCGTTGAAAACACCGCGTTTCTTTTGTTCGAACTGATCGGAGCCCCGGACCCTGGTTTACCTGATTCCTGGGAGGACAGTCAGCGCCGTGAAATTCTGGAGGGACTGGTGAAGCAATGTCCGGAGTTGGCTTGCGCGCCGGACACGATCGAGGTGCCTGTTTACGCGGCATACGCCATGTTCGATGCGCAGAACGCGGTACGTCTGCATCACCTGGCCGATGAGACCGCCGCCGTGTGGAGAGAACTGGACCCGCTTGTACGGTCACGCACCATCGTGCATCTGCATACGCAATGTGGAAACGGGGTCTACATGCCGGTGTGGACCGACCTGTTCGATCCCGAGCTTCCGGAAGAACACGGCCCGGTGTGGACGTCCCCGGATGTCTGGGTCTTTACGGCCGATCTGCCCATTGAATGGCCGGGCGAGATGTTGACTAACAGACTCCTTGCGGAAGGCTGTACCAGGTTCGAAAATCACATCGTCGAAACCCCCGAAAACTAGTTCTGCCGCTCTAATCAACACTGTTCAGCTCATTCCTCGATCGTGGTTGTGTCGGCCGAAGGAGAGGCCTTGCGCAAAACCTCTCTTTCGGTGATTTTCCGACAGCTTTACTTTATCCTCTCCTCGATGAAGACCACCGGCACTAAAGATCAGTCCGGAAAGGCCACCGCGAGTCTCGTCACTGTGGTTGGATTGATCCTCGTCTGGACGATCGTATGGGCGAATTTGCCCTCGAAGGAGGAGCTCTTGTCGGCGCAACCGGCGCCATCTCGAGTCGAAGCGGCGCGTGCGCCGGAACTCGATTTGACGATCCCCGGCCTACCTGCTCAACCGAGCGAAAGTGCGGCGGGAAGCGAAGGGTCAGGGTCCGGGTCCGGGACGACTCTCGGCGGATTGTCCGTTCCACTCGACGGACGTGCCAGGCAAATCGCGGAAGTGAAGTGTGAGGCCGAGGTCCAGCAGTACTGTCCCGATTCCCTTTCTGGAGAAGACCGGCGACGGTGCGTGATGCAACGCCTCAAACGATTAGATGCTCCCTGTCAACAGATCGTGCGGCAGAAGCTGGTGCGCTGGAAAGAAGCCGATGGCTATAAGCTGGCGTGCGCCGAAGATGTGAAGCGGGTCTGCCGAGACGTACAGCCCGGTGATGGCCGTATCTTGCAATGTCTGCAGGAGCACGAACAGGATCTCTCAGAGGGCTGCTACCAAAGTCTGCCGAAAGGGCGGCTCAACCTGCGGAATTAAGTTCCCTCCGCATCTCTCCGGGCCATCCAGGAAGACACCCACCATCAACCTTTGTTAGGCGGCAAGCCCTTCGACACAGGAGCGGAGTTCCGTCGCGAACTCACCGGCGCGACGATAGCGTTGGACAGGATCCTTGTGGAGCGCTCGATCCAGGACTGTTTTGACGATGGCAGGGACGTCGGGTCTGATTGCAGCCAAACTGGGATGGGGATTGTGCGCGATCGCGAACAGCAGGGCCGAAACGTTGTCGGCGATGAACGGTGGGCGACCGGTCAGGAGTTCGAACATGACGACGGCGAGGGAGAAAATATCGGATCGACCATCCACCTTTTTGCCGGCGATCTGTTCAGGAGACATGTAGGTGGGAGTTCCCATCACGATGTTCGTCTGAGTTTTTGACGAGGTCGCCATCTTGGCGATGCCGAAGTCCATGACTTTGACTACCGCATCGTTGGTCACCATGATGTTGGCCGGTTTGATATCGCGATGGACGACTCCTTGCTGGTGGGCATAGTCCATCGCTTCGGCGACGAAGGCCAGGGTGGAGAGAACTTTTTCGAAGGGCAGGAGATTGGGCTTTCGCGACCATTCTTTGAGCGTGGTGCCCTGAAGCAATTCCATGGCGATGTAACCGAGATCGTCTTCTTCACCCGCGTCGAAAATCGTGACGATGTTCGGGTGGGACAATCGCCCGGTGGATTCGGCCTCTCGAAAGAACCGCGCTTTCGACTCTTGCAATGTGTCGGCGTCGTTGATCGCGTCGAGCTGCATCGTCTTGATGGCGACGAACCGCTGGATCGTCGGGTCTTTCCCGAGATAGACCACACCCATCGCGCCACGTCCCAATTCCTTCAACACCTTGTACCGACCCAGTGTACTGGGTGGGCTATTCTTTGCGGCGGTCGAGCCGGTTGTGGCCTCTGTCTCCTCTACTTCTTCATGGTCCGGATGGATTTCGTCGGTCTCGTCGGCCGACGGCGTGGCCTCTTTGCGACGAGCGGAAAGCACAGGCTTGGAAAAAAATCGGTGCAGTGCGTCAAGATTCAAAAGCCACGCCGCGGTGATCCAAAGGCCCGTCAGCGTCAGCGCAGCGGTATACGCGAGGGTATAGCGTGCAGGGCCGAGATGGTCGATCAAAGAAAGTCCGACCACGCGAAGGGTTCTATCCGTCGCAATCACGATGAACAGAGTCGTGACGGGAAGGACCAGTTGCCGAAGGAACGAGGAGCCTCGCCCGTTATCGGGCATCTGCCGAAATGCGCGGATTGAGAGAATGCAGAGGACGGTCAGTCCGGTTTCTTCCACGACGAGGCGAATCATTTGGGAGCCGTTCAGGCCGAACAGCGTGAGCGGAAGCGATTGCGCCGCCGGTAGTTTGCTCAAGAGGGGACCGGCAAACAGCGCCACGAGCGCAACCAGAAGATATTGAAAGGCCCAACTTGAAGCGTTGATCATGAGCAACAAGATCTGAGAACTAGCAAAGTCTAGCGGATACCGAAGCAGAGTCAATGGATTGGAGGAAATATGCGCAGGGATATCTTAGAGTTGTGCGGCGGCTTCCTTCATCTTGGGAAGCAACGAGGTGGGAATGTGCAGTGCACCTTTGCCGATGCCGACCTCGATATCGGGCTTCGTGAGGCCGTGAAAGTCGCTGCCGCCGGTGACCAACAGACCGAGTTGTTTCGCAAGGCTAAGGTACTCGCGTGTTTGCCGCGCGGCATGCGTACTATAATACACTTCCACGCCATCGAGTCCGTCGGCTTTGAGCTGTCGAACCAGATCGGCCAGCGACCGACCCGCAGGCTTGACCCACGTCGGATGGGCCAGGACGACGAGTCCTCGCGCGGCTTTAATCCATTGAATGGCTTCGGCGGGACTCGGGAGGTCGCGAGGAACGTAGGCGGGTTTTCCTTCGGCCAGAAAGCGATCGAAGGCCTCTTTCGCTGATGCGACCACTCCCTTGTCCATGAGGACCCGGGCAATGTGTGGTCTGCCGACTGAATCACTGCCGGCAACGGCGCGGACTTCATCGTACGTCATCTCGATCCCGAGGGCCTGCAACCGTTCAATGATTTTCGGATTGCGGCGGTGGCGACTGTCTCTCATGCTCTTGAATCGCTGATTCAAGTCGGCGTCCTGCCAATCAAGGAAGTATCCAAGAATATGCAACTCGGAGTTGGCGATAATCGAGCTGATCTCGACTCCAGGGATCACCTCGATTCCACACTGCTGTCCGGCCGCGATGGCTTCGGCGACCCCTGTTGTAATGTCATGATCGGTGATCGCCAACGCGCTCACCCCCGCTTTGTGCGCCAGGTCGATCACTTCGGCGGGTGTGCAGCTTCCGTCAGAGTGGGTCGTATGGAGATGAAGGTCCAAGCGGCTCATGGTGAGGACCTCGCAAGAAAGGGTTTCAGCCCCACGAGCTGCGCGGTGTACACCGCTTCCGAGCCGTGATGTCCTTCGTGCAGCCCTTCATCATAATGAAGCACGCGGAGGCTCGCTGTGAGGTCCAAGAGTTCACCCTGGTTGAGGCAAAACTCTTGGCGCCTTGGATGTCGATACTGGAGGTGGTTGTCGATGGTAAAGGTTTCGTAGAACAACATGCCGCCGGGCTTGAGCGCCTCGATCAGGTGGGGGAAGAGCGGTCGGTTCAGATAAAAGAATACGAGAATAGCGTCGTACGTTTCATGTCCAAGATTCGGCTTGTGCGGGGGAGGTTGCTCCAGGTCGAGCGCGCGTGTCGTAACCCCGGTGAGGTTCCGTGCTCGTGCGCTGGACGAAAGTTGCGCGATGGCGTCCTCATCGCGATCGATGGTGTCGACCTGATAGCCCAACGACGCGAGAAAGAGCGCGTGGCGTCCGTTTCCGGCTGCGACGTCGAGGACCTTCCCTTTCGGAAGGCGGTGGAGCTGTTGGATAAGAAACCGTGCCGGCGGTGGGTCAGCTCGAAGAAGTTGTTGCGCGAGCCTGGTGCGTTCCACAGTGATCCCCACGGATCTGGCGACGTGGGGGATCGGTGGATGAAGCTTTCGCAGCCACAGCTTGATGCGATCAACGGGAAATTCGTCGAAGAGGGCCGACAAGAATCGTTCAGCCATTGCCTCCAGCAGCCGAGAATCATGACCGACTCCAAGTTCAATCACGCGCTGAGCCACTTTCGCGTAGTCGATCGTGTGCAACAGGTCGTCGGACTGCCCCGCATCCTCTAGCTGACAACTCAACTCCAGATCGACCGCGAGCGGCTGAGTCCGAGCCCGCTCTTCCGGCGTCACGCCACAGCGGCCGCGGAACTCCAACTGCTCGATGACGATCTGCCCGCCCATGCCGGCATTGTCGAGGATCGTCTTTCAGCCTGTCAAGCAAGAGAGGCACAAGAACGGCGCAAGGGAACCAGGAGAGGAGAGAGTCCCGCTACGTACGACGACTAGATGAAGTAGCGGCTGGTGTCGAACTTGTACTCGGTGTTGTCGACCAACCGGATAATACTGTGCCCATAGTCGCCGGTATCATTTTTTTCCGTCAAGTCCAACTCCGGTCCGTCGTCGATGGGATTGCCCTGGGCGTCGGTGATGATTTTGACGATGGGGCGTTCACTGTCGGCTTTGTCGGCGGCAGGTTTAAGCACGACGGCGAATTCGTCTGAATCGAGGACGACCAGGCTTCCGATGGGGATGATGCCGACACAGTTCACGAAGAGTTTCAGAAGTATTGGGTCAAAGGATTGGCCGCTTTTGCTGAACATGAATTTCAAGACCTTCGACGGCGACATAGGTTCGCGCCGGTAGACTCGTGATGAGGTCATGGCATCATAACAATCCGCTATCGTGACGATACGGCTCGGCAAGCTCTGCTTCCACGGCACAGCGAGTTTGGGGTATCCGGAGAGGTCATAGTTCATGTGATGCTCAAATGAAGCTGAGGCCATTCGGGCTGGGACATTCCCGATATTCCGCAGCTCGATGAGGGTCAGGACTCCCTCTACGGGATGGCTTCGCATGATTTCCCACTCGTCCGTGGTGAACTCGCCGGGCTTATTCAGGATATCCAATGAGATTGCGCATTTCCCCACGTCGTGAAAGAGGGCTCCCAATCCCAGATCGGCAAGGTCGACCTTCGAGTAGCCGGCACGATTACCGAGCGCCATGGAGAGCAGCGCGACGTTGACGGAGTGATTATGAGTGTATTGATCGTGGCAGCGGAGTGTTGTGAGACCGAGCAAGACGGGCTCATCGTGCATCATCAGGTCGATGATGTTCTGAATGGCACGTTTGGCGTGCTTGAAACTCAGGGTCTTGCCGTCGCGGGCGGACTGTGTCAGGTTGCCGACGGCGTCGGTTGCCTTCCCATACGCGGCTTTCGACTGTGATTTGTGCTTGAGCTTTGCATTCCCATCTCCGGCAGGATCATCTCTGAACGTGAGTTGACGAGGATCGTTGATTTCAATGCCGGTGACGGCCAGGTTCTTCAATTCCTGTCGGAAGTCATCGATCGACTTGGTGGCCGGGTCAAGACTGACGAACAGATGGGCGAACTCTCGAAGGTCTTTGGAGGAAACGGACGAAGAAAAGGTCAAGCCGCCGATGCCCCACTTTCTCAGGGCGTCAATCACGCTTGAGACCACCAGCATTTGCTGCGAGGTCACTTTCAGATGGTGCTCTCCCAAGAAGAGGAAATCATCCTGGACCCATAAACCGACCGGTTGGTCATGAGCGAGCGTTTCGATGAGCGTCAACATCGTCTCGACGGGCTTGTCGAGCGCGGCATTGGCGCGGCCATGAATCCTCGACGTCTTGATCAAGGTGTTCAGCTGCGTGATCAGCTGGAATCCGAGCATCGCCAGCTGTTGGTCGAGGATATCGCCGGCTTCCGAACCCTGGCCGATTTTTTGTGACAGAGATTTTTCGTGGGTCAGGATCGGCTGGGTTCTGTCCTCGCTTGGCAGGTTCTGGGGCATCTTGGACTTGAGCTCATTCACGGGGCCATACTCCTATTGCGGTGAACCGGTGGAAGGATTCCCCCGTTGTTGCCGCTGAGCGTGCAACAACGCTGTGGCGCAGGCCTGACGAACCACGGCGCTTCCCTTCTTGGCGCCGAGTGTGAGGGACGCGATGGCTGCGGGTGTGGCGAGTTTCCCGAGTGTTTCGGCGCCCATGACCGCCAATTCTTCTTTTTTTCTCCGATTCGTCCATGCCCATTCGGTCATCAAGCCTTCCCAATAGGGAATCGCCTCGTCACCACACGTCGCGCGGATAGCTTGGAAAATCGCCCGACGCTCACTCGGAGGGAGATCCAGGAACTCCTCACCGGACACAAGGGAGGTCCAGTGGTCGAATGACACCTTGTATTGTCCCGACATCAGCAGTTTCACCGCGGCGATCCGCACAGTTTCATCCGCGTCTCCCATGCAGGAAATGAGCTTCAAGCCGTTGCCGTTCGGCCGAAAGACGCCGATCGCCCGCACGACTTCCCGGCGGACCCGTGCGTCGGGATGCCGTATCAGTTTCTCAATGGCATCGATGAACTTTGGGTTATTCCACTTGAGGAGGATCGACAGTAGGTTTCGAACATATGTCGGCCGGCGGTCCGAAAGACTCCTCAGCAGCGCTTCGGGCTGATCTTTCGCCAACACCAGGAGCGCCTCCGATACGATGGTTTGATGTATGGGCGACTCCAGATTTGCCAGCAGGTTGCATAGAGCGGGTACGGCGTCGTGCTTCATCAATAGCAAAATCGTCGACAGTCCCTCGGTGGCGGCGTTGGGTGTCCCATTGAGGTAGCCTTCGATCGCTTTGATTCGCTCCGCCCGGCCGAGTCCATTGAAGACGGAGGCTAATTGTTGCTTTTGTTCTTCAGCGAGGTCAGGACGCACGGCGTCCGATTCATGTAGCAGGCCCAACACCTTCTCCAACACCGTCCATTTGCCTTCGCGCAGGAGGGTCTCGACGATATTTCCCCACAG
The DNA here is from genome assembly GCA_024760525.1 of Nitrospira sp. Classification (NCBI taxonomy): domain Bacteria; kingdom Pseudomonadati; phylum Nitrospirota; class Nitrospiria; order Nitrospirales; family Nitrospiraceae; genus Nitrospira; species Nitrospira sp. The sequence continues at coordinate 2,725,434 of CP060499.1, read as the reverse complement.
GCCAAAAAGTTTCGTGAGTAACGCCGGTGACTTCTCGGACGCAAGGATTGCCGTCAGCGTATCCAAGATGTACGTGAGACTATCTTGTCTATTCTCTGCTTCGATCTCATTTCTCAGCGTCGCGAGTTCTTCTTCCGTGACTTCATAGCCCGCCAGCCCTGATTGAAATCGGCTTTTGGAGTTTCCCGTCCCTCCGCTGTTGGAATCGGTTTCCCCTCCGGACCGCTTTTTTCTGGCTAATTCCCGGTCCAGCAATTCTCGGAGCGTCGAATCCGAGGAACTCATGTTTCCATCAAGACGGAGGAATCCGTCGTTGCTTGCAGATGCCTTTGAGAGTTCCTCTGCGGTCGCGATCGTAATGGTCGAAAGATTTCGAGACCAGAGCCGGGTGACGATATCGTCGTCATCCTCGTTGGAGTCGAGCCCGCTCCACAAGGACGCGAGGAAGAAGGACAGATCTTCCTCCGTCAGGCCTTGATACAGAACCAATTCCCGAATGCCGTCGGCGTACAGTTTGAAGGCGATGCTCTCACTTCCACTATCCTTCTCTGCCTGATAGACGACACAGTCCTTGCACAGCAGTTCGGAACGTTGAATGAGAAAAGCCAGTTTGGAATAGGTAGAGAGGTGAGTGGTCAATTCGGCAAACAGTTGCTGAGAGAATTTCTGCGCCACGGGGTTCGTCGAGCCATAGGTCCGATTGGATTTGGCCGTTTTGTCCAACAGTTTCAAGGCGCGTTTGATGGAGGCGATTTCCGGATCTTCCGCTGCTCGTGCAGCTACTGCGGCAGCCATCATCTCTTGTGCGGTCTTCAGATCCGTGGTCATACGTAAGAATTACCGGCAGTTCCGATATTCGTCAAGAAAATCGCTATTCCTCACGGCCATTCCTCGGAGAAGAATCATCTGCGCCGGCGCCTTGTGTGTTGCAAGAGGCATCAGTAGAATCGATCTCGGATCGAGCGCGACGCGAAAATCTTATCCACTGAAGTCTACTATCACGCATGATGCGATCTACGCTGGTGATCTGTTTCGGCGACAGTTTGACGGCTGGGTTTCAATCCCCCACCAGGGAGAATCCGACCGGGCGGGAGACCCCGTACGGCGAGTTTCTGCAATCGTTGTTGGATGGCGGCGCACGCGTTCGCACCAGTGGAATCTGCGGTGAATTGACGGGCGAAATGGTCATGCGGTTCCGGCGGGATGTCCTCGATCATCACCCCGGCTACGTTCCCATTCTTGGAGGAACGAACGACCTTGGATGGAACGCGGTTCCACCCCACATCATGCGCAATTTGGTCAAGATGTATGAACAGGTGCTCGCAATGGGAGGTGTGCCCATTCCGGTGACAGTTCCTTCGATTCGCGTGGAAGATGCTTCGGAGAGTCAGGCCTGGCACGAGTGGGTGGCCGAACATCTCACCCATCGCCGTCACCTCAACACGCTCATCCGGGAATATGCCGACTCCAAAGGCATCGCCATGGTCGACCTGTTCACGCTTACCGCTGATCCGAAGAGCGGGCAGTTGGCTTCGGTCTATTCGAACGACGGCATTCATCTGACCACGGCCGGATACCGGTTATTTGCGGAGCACCTGGCTCACCTTCTGAAACCTTTGCTGGCACAAGCCGGATCGTCGTGAACGGTTCACTGCAAGCCATCACCGACCGAGAGTTCGATCAAGCCGTTGAGGCGAGTTCAGTCCCCGTGTTGGTGGAATTTTGGAAGCCAGGCTGCGGCCATTGCCGTGCTCTTATGAAGGAGCTCGAACGGTTGCAAGACGATATGGGATCGAAACTCGTCATCCTCACGATGAATGTGGAGGAGAACTTTCAAATCCCTGCCGAATTGGAAATCTCGTCGCTCCCCGCGCTGGCGGTATATGACAAAGGCGAATTCGTACGATTTATCGGAGGGCTGGGAAAGAAGGATCAGATCGCAAGACACGTCTGGTTAGCGGTCGGCAGGTGACGATCGTGGCGAAGCAGTTCTACAGCTCCCGCCAGGCGCGGCCGTCGTTTTGAATCAACCGGTCTGCTTCCACCGGCCCCCACGTTCCGGCTTGATATTCGGGGAGCCAGCGCTGTCCCGACTTTTCCCAGGCTTCGAGAATCTGAGTGATCCACGCCCAGGACGCTTCCACGGCATCGCGCCGCATAAAGCGGGACGCATCCCCCGCCATGACGTCGAGTAAGAGGCGCTCGTAGGCCTCGGGGGACGGACGGCCGAATACTTCTCCATATTTGAAGTCCATTTCCACCGGATGGGTCTGAGCGCGGGTACCGGGTACTCGGGAGACGATGCGGAGCGTGAGCCCTTCTTCCGGTTGAATTTTCAAAGCCAAGACATTCGGAGCTTGGGGAGTCTGTCCACCGGCATTGAAGAGGATCTGCGGGATTTCTTTGAATTGGACGGCAACTTCGCTGGCACGCTGTGGTAAGGCCTTTCCGGTTCGCAAGTAGAAGGGCACACCGGACCACCGCCAGTTCTCGACGAAACATTTCACCGCCACGTAGGTTTCGGTGGTGGAGTTCGGGTTGACGCCCTTCTCACGCCGATAGCCGGGGACTGGTGTCCCATGCGCCATGCCCTCGGTGTATTGGGCCCGCACCGTGAACTTTTCCACGTCTTTCGCCGTGATCGGCCTCAAGCAGCGGAGGACTTCCATTTTGGCGTTTCGCACCACATCCGGGTCCAAGGAGTAGGGCGGCTCCATGGCCACCAGGCAAAGCAGCTGAAGCAAATGATTCTGGATCATGTCCCGGAGAGCGCCCGCCTCCTCATAGTACGTCGCTCTAGTTCCGACACCTTCGGCCTCGCTCACGGTAATCTGAACGTGATCGACGTATTTATGGTTCCAGATCGGCTCGAAAATGCTGTTGGCGAAACGCACCACCATGAGATTCTGAACCGTCTCTTTGCCCAAATAATGATCGATCCGGAAAATCTGCGATTCGGCGAAGACGCGGCCTGTGACCTCGTTGATGGCCTGTGCCGACACCAGGTCGCGCCCGACCGGTTTTTCGACGATGATGCGCGTATAGGGTGAACGAGCCCCGGGGGATCCCGCTAGACCGGAACGGGACAAGCCTTCGCAGACGGATGTAAAGGAACTGGGGGGGATGCTGAGATAGTAAATCCGATTCCCGGGCAGTTGAAACTTCCGCTCGAGTTCTTCTACGCGCTCCTTCAGTCTCACATAGGTCTGATCTTCGTCGTTTCCCCCTGCCAGGTAAAACAGATGCTGAGCAAAGGCATTCCACGTGTCGTCGATCAAGGCCTGCCGGGAATGTTTGACGACGCCATCACGGACGCTGGCTCGGAACTCGTCATCGCTCATCGAAGTACGGCCCAGGCCGAGCACCACGTAGTTGGACGGGAGCAACCCGTCGAGGAGGAGGTTATAGACCGCGGGAATCAGGCGCCGACGAGCGAGGTCGCCGGAGCCACCGAAAATGACCAAGGTACATGGTTCGACCGGCGGCAGCGGTTCCTGGGAAGGGCTGATATCAATCCGTTGACTGTTCGTCGGTGCCATCAAGGCCTCCTCAATGCTGCCGGGAGTTATCGTCGGACGGCATGACCACCGAAGGCGTTGCGAAGGGCGGCCAGCATCTTTTCGGTAAACGATTCTTCTTGCCGTGAACGGAACCGGGTAAAGAGGGCGGTCGTCAAGGTCGGAACCGGCACGTCTTTCTCGATGGCATCGACGATCATCCACCGTCCTTCACCCGAGTCTTGGACATATCCTTTCAGGCGTTCCAGTTTGGGATCCTGTTTCAGCGCGCCCGCAGCCAACTCCAAGAGCCAGGATCGGACCACACTTCCATGCATCCACAAGTCGGCTATGTTTGCCAGGTCCAGCTTGTACTCGCTCTTCGACATCAGCTCAAACCCTTCCGCATACCCTTGCATCATACTGTACTCGATCCCGTTGTGGACCATCTTCACATAGTGCCCGGCTCCAACCCCTCCGACATGCGCCCACCCGTTCTCCGGGGCGAGGGTTTTGAAGACCGGGGCAAGCCGCTGGACGGGTGCCGCTTCGCCACCCACCATGAGGCAGTAGCCGACGGTGAGCCCCCAGATACCTCCGCTCGTTCCGGCGTCCACGTAGTGGATGCCTCGCTTCTTCAACTCGGCGGCACGCCGCACGTCGTCATGAAACCGTGTATTGCCGCCGTCGATGATGGTGTCATCGGGCTTTAGCAACGCGGCCACCGCCTCCACGGTTTCTTCGGTTGGGGATCCGGACGGAACCATGATCCAGACGGCGCGGGGGGCACTCAGTTTACTCACAAGATCAGCCAGAGACGTCGAGCTGATACACCCGTGACTTTCCGCCTGTTTGATCAGTTCACTGGATCGATCATAGACGACCACACGGTGCTGATCGCGCCGGAGGCGCGTGACCATGTTCATCCCCATCTTGCCTAATCCGATAAATCCCAGTTCCATAAGCGCTCCTTGGTATGAATGTCGGGTACAGAGGGTGCGGCGGCCGTCGATCTCTTCACGGGCACGCGTGGCTCTTCTCACGTCGCATGGGAACAAGGTCCTCGCGTAGAGGCTCCCGGTTCAGCGCATCCCCGCGGTCAGTCGATGCGGGCAGGATTCGGGACATCCTTAAAGAGGAGATCGGCAAATTGCCGTCCAAAGTTGAGCCTGTCGGCGAGGGTGGTGGCCGTCAGGAATTGTCCCGCCAGGTGCTCGAGCGCCGGTTCACGCGAAAACATGAATCGATGAACATCCACCGGGGCGACCAGCCAAAACCCTCGTAACCGGAAAAACGCCGAGACGCAATCTTCGTAGAACAGCGTCAATAGATAGTGGGCCGTTCCCGGCTTTTCTAGGAGATCCTGCGCTTTCCCCAACAGATGGAAGCATTCGGCCTTGAGACGAATCTGTTCGTTGATGGAAGCCGGCGGCGGGCCTTGGCGGAATCGCTGGTGAACTTTTTCGATCAGCTGCGCACAGACGCCCTCATAATCGTAAAGAATTCGGCCTTTTCGAAGCAACGAGGGAAGGCGCAGGGAATAGGCGAGGTCGTCTTCAATGGCTTGGTATCCACGATAGCGAATATCCGCCAGGTGCTCGCCCACGCGGAGAATCTCGTGGCTGTCGGCCTCTCCCTTGACCAGAGCGATCAGATCGATATCGCTATGCGGAGTGAGCGCTCTCCGTGCGCCCGACCCGACGAGTATGACGCCGACCAGATCGCCGCCCCTTCGGCCCTTCACATGTCGCAAGGCAATTTCGACATTGTCTTCAAACCCGGGAGGGGAAGGTGATTCCGGCTGTTCCGGCGGTTCCGGAATTTCGACCAACTCGGCATTCAGTTCGTCTCGCGTGGGGGTGCTTGTCGTGGTGTTTGAATCCATAATCTTCTTTCAACAGTAAACGACGGTGTCTCTCCGGCATTCTATGGGCCATGAAATAGAGTGTCAACGTTCAACGTGTGAGGATTTTCGAAAAAACGGCGGCGGCTTCGTCGATCTGCTTCTCTGTGACGTTGAGATGAGTGACGGCCCGGTAGGATTTCCCTCCAGTCGCGTTGATCAGTACCCCCTGCTCCTTCAGAGCAGCGACTAACTCGACGGGAGAGCGCGGCTCGTCGATGATATCGAAAATGACGATATTGGTCTCCACGTGCTGCGGTGCAATCTGGATCGAGGGAATCTGCTGAAGCAGACGAGCCAGTTTTTTTGCATTGTCGTGGTCGGTCTTAAGGCGGGCGACGTGCCGCTCCAAGGCATAGATGCCGGCGGCCGCCAGAATGCCTGCTTGCCGCATGGCCCCTCCATACATGCGCCGAAAGCGTCGGGCGCGATCGATGATTCGCTGGTCGTTTGAGATCAACAGCGATCCAACGGGAGCTCCCAGCCCCTTCGAGAGACAGATCGAGACGGTTTCAAAGTGCTGTGCGTACACCGTGGGGGGCAGCGTCGTCGCGGCCACGGCATTGAACAGCCTGGCTCCGTCGAGATGCATGGGAATTCCATGCCTGACGGCAATGGCGCGGATTCTTTCGATCGTGGACAAGGAATAAATCGTCCCGCCTCCGGCATTGTGTGTATTTTCGAGGCAGATCAACGCCGTCATGATGCTGTGCGGATCGTTTGGCCTGATCGCGGCTTCCACCTGCTCGGCGGTCATGATTCCCCGCTCACCGACCACCCAATGGAGCTGCACGCCTGCCAGCGCCCCGGCCGCCCCCTGCTCGTAACGGACGATATGACTCTTGCTTTCGACGATAATCTCCTGCCCCGGCTGGGTCTGTGACCGAATCGCCAGTTGATTGGCCATGGTTCCGGAGGGGACAAAGAGCGCGACGCGCTTGCCGAGCAGGTTGGCCGCCATGTCTTGAAGGCGATTGACGGTCGGATCTTCACCATACACGTCGTCGCCGACTTCGGCGCGCGCCATGGCCTTCCGCATCTCGTCCGTCGGTTTCGTGACGGTGTCGCTACGAAGATCAATCATGTGGTGTGTCTCCCGAGAATTCCACACGGCCCGCCGCATTCTAACAGATATGCCACTTGCAGGCGAAAGCACACCTGCTACACTGGGCACGCATGGGCGAACCGAGTCAGACGAGTCTTGTTCGATGGGCGGAGTCTCTTGGTGCCAAACGGGAAGAATTGGTTCCGTTGGCCTGGGCCTTTGCATATTTTTTCTGTTTGCTTTGCGGGTATTCCATTCTCCGTCCCGTTCGCGACGAAATGGCCATTGAAGGAGGACTGAAGAATCTCCCGTGGATGATGTCCGGGACCTTTGTGGCCATGCTTGCCGCCACGCCGCTCTTCGGGTGGCTCTCGGCCCGATACACGCGCGATCGGCTTCTGTTGACCGTCTACGCATTCTTCATCACGAATCTGGTTGCGTTTTATGCGTTGATGACGAGTCATGTGTCTCCGGAGTGGGTAGCCCGTGGGTTTTTTATCTGGCTGTCGGTGTTCAATCTGTTCGTCGTGTCCGTGTTCTGGAGTTTCATGGACGACATCTTTACGCCTGAGCAGGGAGCGCGGCTGTTCGGGGTCATTGCCGCGGGAGGGAGCAGTGGGGCGATAGTCGGCCCGCTGCTGACAACAGGCCTCACGTCTGTTTTCCCGGTTCCGGTCTTGATGTTGGCCTCGACGGCGTTTCTGTTGTTGTGTCTGGGATGCATATTCCGGCTCGACCAGTGGAGTCGGCAACGGTCGAAACACCATCAACCGCACCCGGGCGATCCTCTCAGGGGAAGCTTCCTGGCGGGAATCCGTCTGACATTCTCCTCGCCCTATTTACTTGGGATCTGCGGCTACCTGGCCCTGCTGACCATGACCGCAACCTTCTTGTACTTTGAACAGACTCGTTTGGTGGCGGAATATCTCGATCAGCCGGAGGCTCGCACGCGTCTCTTTTCCAGTCTGGATCTTGTCACCAATCTGTTGACCTGGCTGACCCAGTTATTCATTACCAAGGGGGTAATCAGCCGGTTTGGGCTGGGAGCGGGTCTGCTCTTTCTCCCGGCGGTCAGTGTGATGGGGTTTATAGGGATCGCCCTGTGGCCGACGCTGGTGGTCTATGTCGTCTTTTCGGTTCTGCGCAGGGTGGGGGAATATGCGTTGTCCAAACCGTCGCGAGAAGTGCTGTTTACTATCGTCAGTCGTGAAGAAAAGTACAAGGCGAAGAACTTTATCGACACAGCCGTCTCACGCGGAGGAGATGCGTCCACCGCCTGGCTGGTCACCGGCGTGAAGACACTCGGAGCCACCACCGCCCATATCGCCTGGGCGATGGTGCCATTGATGCTGGCCTGGGCATGGCTCGCGGCTATGCTCGCTCGTCAGCACAAGCGCCGGACGTCGTCCACCGCCTCATCGACGATTGCGGATTCTCATTCCACAGGATGAGCGTTGCTTCGACCGGACCTGTCTAGTCGCGAATGGTGACGGACCCGATCATATAGGAGCTTGCACGGCCCGCCCGTGCTCCCCGCACTCGAACTTCCGACACATCGCGAGTCCATTCACGGAGATTCCAGGTGCTTCCCGCGTTCAACTCCGGCCAGAACCACCAAGTTCCGTCGCGCTTCCGAAACCAGAGTTGGATCGGGGTGTCCGGCAGGACGCGAATAGACTCCATATCAAAATAAGTGGATGCATGACTCTCGCCGTTGCTGACCCAGACCCGAACCCACTGGTTCTGGTCGTGAGAGGAGAGCACTCTGGGCGTCTTGGCCCAATCGACGTCGGTGCATTTCCAATCCACAAGTTTGCCGAAGCCACGGCCGAGACCGTCTCCCGGGTCCGGAAGGGTGTAACACTCGATTCCTCTTGCCATGCTCAAATGAAAATGATTTTGGCCCAGGCTGTCGATGTTGATGTCATGTTTTTGACAACGCTGACGGTAGGTCCAGCAGTCGCTGTGCTTGGAAGGATCACACATTTGCAGTGGTCCTGACGGCGATCGGGCTGTTTTGAACGCGAGCGTCGATCGAGCCTGGGCAAGGATTTGTGAGAGCGCAGCCTCGTCGTCGAAATTGACCACACATTGTTGCGGACTACTCCCGTTTGGACGGACTTGAACCACTTTGGGAGTTTGGCTCTCCCGTTCCCGTTCGGTTTCCTGTTCAGGGGTCGCTCGTGTCGGGGGATTCAGAGGATTCATGGGCTTGAGAGGAGTGCACGCTCCCAGCGACAGCGCCACGCACATCCAGAGAGCCATGCTGAAACCACGTACGTGCACCTGTGCTAGAAACCGCATCACCCCTCCTTTTTTTGCGCAAACACGAGTCGGCTCACCGATTTTCTATTTTCCATCTCGAGCAGCGAATTGTAACCGCCTGAATCGCAACCCGCTGACCGTTGTTTACTCGTCGAAAAAATGCGTGCTATAGTCCCACGCCCTACGCCCCTAGTATTGTCTCAGGGTGATGGGCTGATTGCAATGAATCCTTGGAAGGCCTATCTCGCGAAAAGCGGCCCCTATGGCGATTGAAGTTCCGGTAAAGCTCTACCTCGATAGGGCATTGAAAGATTGCAGAGCGGTCTCGATAAGACTGGCTCTGCTTCCGGGTCCGGTGAAGTCAAGGGCGCTCCATGCCATGGCCGACCGTATTGCCGGCGACGAGTCAGCCATTCTGGCGGTGAATGCGAAAGAGGTCGATGCCGTCGGGAAGTCCTTTGATGGCGCCGAAGCCAAAAATCGGATGAAGGCTGCCGTGGCCCGCGTGCGTCTGACGACCGACCATCTGAAGGAAATTGTCGAGCGGCTGCATGTCATCGCCGACCTGCCGGATCCTGTCGGCGCTGTGACAGCACGACACGAGCGTCCTGATGGATTGCAGGTATCCAAGGTCAGGGTTCCCATCGGGGTGGTCGGCATGATTTCCGAACGGAGTCCGCTCGTGACGGTGGAGTCGATCGCGCTCTGTCTCAAATCAGGCAACCTCTGTATCTTTCGCGGAGCTCCGGAATGGAGCTTGACGCATCAAGCGATCGATGTGCGGTTACGGGAGGCGGCGACAGAAAACGGCGTACCCCAAGGGGCGTGGGTGCTCATTGACCGCCAAGAGAAGGAGGTGGCGATCGAGCTGATGCGTGCGGGCAAAAGCCTCGACGCGATGATCGTGCGCGGTGGAGCAGGGTTGCGGAAAGCAGTTGCGGAGCAAGCGAAGGTCCCGATCTTGTGTGATGACGGAGGGCTCACCCAATTTTTTGTCGATGAAGACACCGACATCCCGGTTGCCCAGAATTTGGTGATCAACTCCAAAGTGCAACAACCGGGAGCCTCCAATGCCTTGGATACCTTGTTGGTGCAACAGGTCATCGGACGGCAATTCTTACCTCCGTTGATCAACCGTCTGCTTGATCAATTCAAGGTGGAAGTGCGTGCGTGCCCCAAGACGGTCGCCCTCATGGGACAGATGGCCATGACGGGCCATACGTCGATCGTTCCTGCGACGGATGCGGATTGGCATACTCAGTTTGCCGGTCCGGTGTTGGCTATCAAGATGGTCGAGGATATCGATGAGGCGCTGGCACATATCGCGGCGCACGGTGCATGTCAGACCGCGGGGATCGCCACCAACTGCTATGAATCCGCGCTGCGATTCACGCGGGAAGTCGATGCGAGCGCGGTGCTCGTGAATGCCTCGACGCGGCTGCACGCAGGCGATAGTTTCGGTCTGGGATGCGACGTCGGTCTGAGTGTGGGCAAGCTGCATGCAAAGGGACCGATCGGCTTGGAACAATTGACCTGTGAGAAGTATGTCGCGTTTGGGGCGGGGCAGCTCCGATTACCGCACCCGGTGCCCGACACGTACTTCGATGCCATCATGCTGAAACGTCCCTAGGCGCTCGCTGAAAACGCTCGCCAGCTTCGTGCTCAGTCGTTCGAACCACTCAACGTACCCTCAACGGGAGAGAGCTGCTCTGACAGTTCGGGGCGGGCGGGTGAAGAAGGTTACGCCTCGTGGTTCTCACTCCTAGCGGCCTTGCCGGCAACCGTTTTGAGCAAGCGCGGTAATATGGCCTCTGATTTCCTGCAGCGATCGCTTAGGGAGCATCTTGCCTGGTGGGGGCTCAGGCACTTCACGTCGGACCGCGAGTACTTCGCGTGGCAGAGACGGCACCTCTCATCGGAAAATCTCAAGCTGCTGGCCTTACGCGTCGAACAGAAACGAAAAGGCGATCGCGATGACGAAGTTGCATTTTACAACCTCGCTGCGCATCCGACGATCTTTCCGGTTCTCTACAGCCAACGCTATGAGTACTATGAAGCGATCGGGCGACGGACGATTGCATCGCTCGGGCACGCGAAGAATATTCTCGATTTCGGTTGTGGTCTAGGCGTTCTGGCCACCTTCTATGCCCGGCATTTTCGTGATCGAAGCTTTGTCGGGATCGACCGTTCAGCAGCGTCTCTCACGGTTGCACGACAAAAGGCTCATGAACTCGGTCTGGACAACCTTCGTTTCGAGTGTGTCGATGCGGATGCCGAACCTCTGCCAGGGGCCTATGACCTCATCCTCACGGCTCACGCGTTGTTACAGGCCGAGCACGACCCCGGTCTTCCGAGCCAAAGTTGGCGAACGTTCGAGCGGGCACGCAATGCGTTACAGCAGGCGTCGTTTGAACGGCGGACAGGGTTGGGTGCTCGGCTCGATCGGCTCTGCGAGGTTCTCCGCCCAAACGGCCGGATAATCGCGAGCGAGAAAACTCGACAATTGGCCAGGCGAGTGCCCTTTCAGCGCGCCTTGGCCCACAGAGGATTACAGCTGGTTGAGACTCCCACTCCAATCCAATACCGATCGATCGAAGAGGCGGTGGAAGATGGTCCATGCTATCTGATCCAGAAGGGGGGCCAGGCCGCTGCAGCTTGGGATGAGCGGCCGGAGCAGGATAGCGGTCAAGTATTCGCTCAGGACGCTGTGCCCGTCGCCACCGATCCCCGCGCGCCGCTGTACGAAAACCATTGGCCATCGGCCCAGGCTGCATGGGAGCAGTTGGACAATCGGGAAGTCGCTAGAGAGATGACGCACGAAGGTCCGGAGGGTCGACAACTGCATGTCGAGCGCGGCGCTTCTCGGGGGCTCGAATACTTGTACTGCGCCAATACGTTTGACCAACGGCAATTGGTGATCGTTGAGGGGGTCCACTCGGCGATGGTGGATGCCTATTACCAGGAAATTCTCGACGGCATGTCAAAGGAAGGAGGCTCTGAATAGGTGCCTCCTACACTCCAATAACTACATATGGGTAAGGTACGTATTGCCCGATATTTTTCTTGCATTCGTCTGTTGCTCTCGCTACCCTTGCGCCATCCTTAAAAGAATTCAGTAAGTACGCACCTCGTGTTCGTGCATGATCGTTTCCGGCATGAGTCGGAAGGAGGAATCACGATGAGATCGGCGCACATCTTTATTACCTCACTCAGTCTGTTGCTGTGTGTCGGTTGCGCCACTCCGCCCGAAGTCAAGCAAGCCTTGATCGCCAAAGACCAGGCCTATGCCGAGAGTGAACGACTGATGCAGGAGTACCGCGAGTTGGTCAGCAACGTGACCGAGCGGCATCAGCAATGGTATCGCTACGTTCAAACTCGGCTCAAGCTCAACTTGGCGCTGCAATGGGCCACCACCAACCCCAAACTGACCGATGTGGCCGACCCCGAGTTGGCCAAAGATGATGCCGACCTGCTGGGGGCGGAGATCATCGCGCTGGTCAACGAGATTCGGCTGAAAAATCTTCCAGAGCGCAAGGGACCCGCCGGGCAGGTTATTTTTCAGGCAGGTATGGGAGACATGAACAATCTCCTGCAAAAGCTTCCTGAACTGATCGGTCGGATCGAGCAGCGTGTCGCGAAAGATTCGCAGACGTCGTCCGCGGTGGATCTGACGGCCTTCGATCAGTACCGGACCAACGTCGAAGCGGTTCGACGGGTCAATGCCATCATCAAGCAATACCTGGATATCGACGTCACCTTGTCACGCAACGATGTGCAGTCGCTCGCGGAAGCGGTGCGGACGCTTCGCCGATGATGTCCATCCTGTGAGCGGGAGGAGACCAGCATGATCCTACGAAGAACCATGGTTTGGAGTCTCGGACTCGTTCTGATGAGCGCATTAGGATGCCACTCGATTCATAGCGATGCCGTACGCGATCTTATTCAGAAGGAAGGGATTAAAATCGATGCCGCTCAGACGAACATCGATGTATTCCAGAAAGAAACGGAAGTACGCATCAAGCTTCTGGAGCAGGCGCGCAGCTCTTTGCGCGAGAGCTTCAAGGCCTTGCAGGCGCATGAGGCCAAACATCAATTCGTTCTCGCCCCGTACCGTAACGCCGCCGGGAAGAAGGGGGAGTCAGCATATGCAGCAGCCTATCTCGTCGGGCAAATGTATCTCTCCGACTATCAAGGTTTGGAAAAGGCCGTCTGGGATCAGTTTGAGGAAGATTTCTGCGGCTTGCGCGATGCGGCGAATGCGTTGAACGACTCATGGAAACGTACGGCGGCGCTCCATGCCCAGCTGAAGCGCTATGCCGACAAATCGGGCCTGGCGTCGGTCGACCCGGAGTTTGTGTCGGCCTTGATTGAACAAGCTCCGGGACAGTCGGATCGGATCATGGAAATTGTGAACCATTCGCGGACCGTCAATGACGCGCTGGAGGAAGTCGTGGGTTCGCGCATCGTTAGGATGAGGGCCTTGCAACGCGCGCATACCTTCACGTCCGACTTGGTCGACCTTCTGGATAAGCTGAAGAAAGACGACGGGCAATAGAGGAGGCACCATGGAGACCAGCATCGCGGGGGTCGTCGGTTTTCTCGAAGACAACGATAGCCTGATCAAGCAGTTGATGGAAACGGCTGAAAGCGCGAATCAGGAAATCAGCGATTTATCCGTCCAGGTGGATCATGCCCGTGAAGAGGCCAAGGCGCTGGTCGATCAGCTGGGTGTTGTGGAATTCGCTGTGGGAAAACAGGATGAAACCAAGGTCCGCCAGAAGGCGCTCCTGGAAGCCGTCGCGGCGCTACGGAAAAAATTCGAGACCTACAAGAACGACCCCCTTCGGCGCGGGATCTACGCGGCGGAGATATCCAATCTCTACCTGCAGTTGGCCAACACCTTCAACAATGAGACGATTGCCCAAATCGTTCCGTTCAGCAAGGACGAGATCAAGACGTACAAAGAGCTCATGAAGGAGGCCATCCTCGACGCCGCTTCACGAAAGAAACGGGCAGCCGTCATCAAGGCCGCTGCGCAAATGTCCAAGCTTGCCTTGGGAATCGCCGGTAAGCTTGCGGTGTGAGCCATGAGATACCGGCTGATTAGACGGACATGCTTACTCTGGATCGTTATCGCGGTCGGTTGCGGCTGCAGTCTCGATGCCGGTTCTCGTGGTCCGTTCGGACCTGAAGACCCTGAAACTGCGGTGCAGAAAGTCAAACTTCCCGGAAAAGCTCCTGCGCCCCACCCTCTCCAATTCACCGGAGAAGATATTGTCGGTCACCACAAACCCAAGATGGTCGGTGCCGCCCTGGATGCGGCCGTGAAGCGGTCGACGAATGCTTCGGTGGTTTTGACCGCCGCCGAGGTGGCCGCGTTGCGGAAAGCGGCCGAGAGCGATTCTCGTGTGATGGCGTTGCTGGGGAGTCGCTGGGCATTCGTCGAGGCTGACCGGGTGCCGCCGGAAGGCAAGGTTTCTCATGGGTGTTGCCGGCATACGACGAGCCTTACACGGCTTGTCTATTACAGCTATGGACAAAACGTCGCCGTGGACGTTCGCATGAAAGACATGAATGTGCTCAGTGCGGCTCGTCTTGAAGGATATCAGCCGCCGGAAGGCCAGCAAGATGTGCAGCGAGGGATCGAACTCGCCAAAGCGGACCCACGTCTGGCCGGCAAGGTCGAACAGCTCCAAGGCCACGGATTACTCATGCAACCGGATCGAGGAATCTTCAGGAATGACCCTGGATATGCCCACCGCACGATTTGGATCACGTTTTCCCAAGGACAGGACGGAGATCCGAAATATTGGGCGGTGGTCGATTTGACGGAGGATAGGGTTTTGGATGCCGGAGAGGAACCGCCTCGTTCATAAGAGGAAATGAGATGAAGCGAATCTTATTGGGCGTCTTGATCATTCTCTATGCCGTGGGACTGTCCGAGCCCTTGTTTGCCGAGACTCAATCCGAGCATGTGGACTGGGGGCGATGGAGTTTCGACTGGGAGGTTCGAGACAATACAGGACTGGCATTGCGAAACGTCAAGTACGCGGATGAGTTGATTCTCAACAAGGCCAGCATGCCGGTGATCCGTGTCAAGTATGTCAAAGAACGGGTTTGGTGGAATCCTTTTACCTGGTTCGGTTCGCGGGCCGACAGCGGCCGGTGCGGGCCGTTTCAAGATCGTCTGCGATGGCAGGACCTCGTGCCGATCGTGAACTGTGGGAATCAGAAGGTCTGCATGGAAAGCGCCGCCCAGAATAATGTGAAGTGGCTTGAGGTGGGCGCGTATGCGCGGATCGGTGAATATCATATTTATCAGTCGTGGCATCTATCAGATGATGGTGAACTGCGGCCCGTCGTTCAGAGCCGGGGTCTGTCCTGCAATACGAATCATGACCATCATCCATACTGGAGGTTTGATTTCGACATCAACGGCAACGGCATGGATCAGGTCTTCGTTTATGAAGAAGGAGGACCGGATAAAGGATGGGGGCCCGGCTGGCGGAAATACATGAACGAGCGTAACGATGTCAAAATTTCCGCACTCCACAAGACCTGGTTGGTTCGGGATCAGGTGAACGGCCATGGGGTCTGGATTCTTCCCGGTGCCGGGTATGCTCCATTAAAGGACGATGGCGAACGGGACGAGTTCGCTGATTTTGATGTTGCGATTCGTCGCGCCAATGTGAGCGAGGACATTCCCTGGAGCTTCGGTGCCCGCGGCCAACTCGGGTACGATGAGGACAATCAGGGAGTCCAAGAGCAGGATGTCGTATTGTGGTATGTCGCCCACTTGCCCCACATGGCTGCTCTAGGACCGGCAAAATGGCTTGCTCTTGGTCCCATCCTTCGCGTGCAACGGTAATCGTGCACGTGCCTGCGGACCATTCTGAACCGTGTCGACCAAATTGTAGGGTGCCTTCTTCGGATTTTGCTTCGTTTGGGAGTGGCATGCTGTATGCTTTCAACTATGGCCGATGCACGCTGGATTGTTTTAGTTGACAAAGACGCTGGAACGGGAGTATTGAGAAAATAGTCCATTGACTTGTCGCATTCTATAAGCTTCGAGTCATTCCGTAGCAGGAGGAGGTGGAAATGGAAGACCTTAGTCCACCGGATCACATCGGCCCGCCGAGCTATGGGCGGGTGCCGCGCCAGTCACGCTAGCCGCTTCTCCATCGGCTGTCGTTTCCCCGCGTAGGGGATTTAAATGTCAGATACGCCTTGTGGAGATTTGAGGTTGGCGTAACGGTACGCTGGCAAGCGAATCTCAGTGCTTCCCATGGAGCACTCTTCCACCCATTGGCCCACGCTTCGCGCGGGTCTCAAAAATTAAGGGATTCTTTTGGTGCCCTAAGCGCCATGCACGGGCGGCCTTACCCATCGGGAAAGGGTCGCCCGTAGTGAATCCATTCGGGTTTCGTAGGAATGAATCAGATTGAGACGAGGGAAAAGGTTCAGAGCGTCTAAGGCCTTTTTTGAGAAAGCAATGTGAGAAGCGCAACGTCTGAGCTCATGGCACAAACGAAAGGAGTGAGCCATGGATAGTACCTTTTTGATGTTCGCGTCTGTCATGCTTGCAATCTTCATCGGTGGCTTAGTCGTGTACAAAAAGAGTTAGTAGCTCGAACGGGGCGACCAGATGGTTGCCTGACCGCGTAGTGAATCAATGGCCGCGGGCACCGGTAGCGTGTGCCGAGCCTTCAGCAATAGAGGTCGCCATCGAACACGAAGGTGGCGATTCGTGAGGGAGGTTTGTCACTCATGCGCCGGTGCGTGGCGAATAGTGAGAGGTTTGCGGCAGCAAACTGTAGTCTTCGACCGTCGTGGTGTTTTGTAACTTAATTTCGTCGTTCGAATGATGCACATTGTAGTTGAAACAACCTCTGACACGTGCACCTCATCATATCTTCCTTGAATATTCCGGAAAAAGAATTGACTGGTGTGATCCTCCGAAACCCGACAGAGAAATCCTGTCCTGAATCTCTGGCAGCTATGGGAACTGGATATACGGCTTCGGCGGTTCCTGATCCGGCGGGAGATAGCTGGGAGCCGGTTCGCCGGCAGGTCCAAGGTTCCTGATGAATCGATACATCGCCCGCAGGTCCTGTTCAGTCATCACACGAAGGACAAACCATGGCATGGGCGGGCGAAGCTCGATTGAACGCGAGACTTTGATCCATTGGGCTTCCGAAAGATTCTGCATATAGAGCCGCAGGTTACTCGCATAGGTGGTGCCCCAGGGACCGCGCCAGCCCATCGCATCTCCCTTGAGCCAGTCTTTCTCGGGAATCTTGCCGGCCGCTTCCGCATAGCCGGTTGTGTGGCAATCATTGCATCCGGCGATCTTGATGACATATCTCGCCCGCTCCTCCGTTTTCTTGTCCAATGGCGCTGCTTGACCGCCTGCACGTACGGTGTCACCCGCGAATGCCGGAGCAATCATTGCTCCAATGAGCACGAGGCTGAGGGTTGAAACTCGGGCGATCTGAAACTTGAGCATCGTTCTTTCTCCTCCATACGTAGATGTGGTGACGGTCAGGCTGATCAAATCTCAATATTCGTCGATTTCATCGGTCTCATCGAGCATTTCCGCCGTGATCTCGTCGGCCTCGGCGGTCCACTGGGTCAGGGGAATGCCTTTCGCCTTCAGGATGGCTTCTTGCTCAGTTCCTGCCGCCGTCGTCAGTTCATACGTTACCGTTTGCCTCACCTGAAACATTCTCATGATCGTTCACCTTTGAATCCGCTATGGTTATTGATACTGAGCTCGTTCAGTGGTTGTTTCCTCTGTGACGAACTATTGAGTCACCGTGCCATTGTTCGGTTGGGTACTAACAAGGCTTCTTTTGTCCTTGCATCCGCGCCTGTTCCAACTCAGTCTGCTTGCGCATATGCTCGAGTTCAAGCTGGAATTGGCGTTCCCGTTCATCATTCACGCGTGGAGACCTCGCGTTACCTCCGAACCCGTCTTTCCCGGCTGCGTGTACGCCCATCGAGGTCAGCAGTACACCGATCATGACGCCTAGGATGAAATTCCGCATCGCTGCCTCCGTCGTGCTCCTTTCTGAATTCGGACGACCATCCCGCAGTTCATTGCGCATTGAGTGAACGGCGCATTGTAATCGATCCGGCTGTGGTTACCATAGAGGCTCTTTTACTCTGTTGTAGAAGGCCAATGGCGGTTGCCTTGACTCCATTTCCATCGCTTTGCTAGAGTGACCAATCCAAGTCTAAGCGATTGAAAGTTCCGCTGTTTCTGAACCGTTTTACGAACCACCCTGAGGCAATACCGTGATGAAAGCCTGGCTTTTTGACGAAATGTTTCAATTCGATCGGCACCGTCTCTTTGTCGATGGAATCCAGGGAGAGTGGGGCGGAGGGGATTCGCTGGTGGAGGACGAAGAGCTGCCGTCTCCACCCCAGAATGTCCAAGCCAAACCTGGTAATGGACGCATCACGATCACGTGGGATCCGATTCCGGACGCCATGTACTACAACCTGTATTTCCAGACCACCAAGGGCGTGCAGATCAAGTTTTCGGAACTGACCCGACCCATCGCCAGCTCAGAGGATTTCAAAAGCGTGATCGGAGTCAAGAAAGACAAGGCGACGTGCTTGGAAGGCGCCACCAGCCCCTATCTCCACGACGATCTTGCCAATGGAACCTGTTATCACTATGTCGTCACGGTAGTGACCCCAAAGGGGGAAAGCCCTGAATCGCAAGAAGTCATGGCGATTCCTTCGCCCTATCTGCTGGCCATGGTGATCGGCCACGAAGGCGTCGATGAGGGTGAATTCAGCTCACCCACAGGGATTGCGCTGGACAAGGACGGTAACATCTATGTTGCGGATACCGACAACCATTCGATCCAAAAATTCGACAAGGCCGGAAAGTTCTTAGCTCGATGGGGTGGTGAACCCGGCACGCAAGAGGGCCAGTTTTACTATCCGCGCGGCTTAGCAGTGGGGCCGGATGATGTCGTGTACGTGGCCGACAGCGGGAACAATCGAGTGCAGAAGTTCGATCTGGAAGGCAACGTGCAGAAGGCCTGGGGCAAGTTTGGGTTCGCCTGGCGCGGAGCCGACATGGGCCGGTTCGACGTGCCGTGGGGGATTACGACGGATCAAGACGGCAACGTCTACGTCTCCGATACCAGCAACGCGCGCATTCAAAAGTTTCAAGCCGACGGCCAGCCGCTGCTGAAGTGGGGACGTGACGGGAGTTTCGACGGCGCGTTCTTTTTCCCGCGCGGCGTGGCGGTCGATTTCGTCGGCAACATCTATATCGCCGACGAGAGCAACAACCGTATTCAAAAATTCGATCCGCGGGGAAGCTTCTTGACGAAATGGGGGCGAGAGGGCGGCGGGCCCGGGCAGTTCAAGGCGCCATGGGGGATTGCCTGTGATGCGCTGGGCAACGTCTATGTCGTCGACAGCGGCAACCACCGGATTCAGAAATTCGACGGCAATGGAACGTTCCTCTGCTCGTTCGGCAATCGTGGTAAAACGGAAGGGCAGGTCAATTTCCCCTACGGCATCGCCGTGGACAAGGAAGGCTGCGTCTTTGTGGCCGACAGCGGCAACAACCGTGTTCTGAAGTATGTGCCGACCGAAGAGGAGATCAATCGTGGCAAAGAGCAGCCGATCCAGGCGGTAGAAGCCGGGGCCGTGCAGCCGCCCCGCAGTCTCGCCGTGAAGCCTGGTGATACAGAAGCGTTCTTGAGTTGGATGGAGGTGGCGGGCGCGCAGTCCTACAATCTCTATTTCAGCACCGCTCCTCATCTCACAACTCAGGGAGCCACCAAGATCGAGGGTGTCACGAATCCCTATACCCACGAGGGCCTGACCAACGATACGCCGTACTTTTATGCCGTGACGGCGGTGTTCGAGAACGAAGCGGAAAGCGGATTATCGGAAGAGGTCACGGCGACGCCCGTGCTCATTGATATTACGGCCCCGCAAAATCCGTACGCGGTCATCAATCACGGGGCGTTCATGACCAATTCGCCGGACGTCGTGGTGACGATCTCGGCGACCGATTTGGACTCGGGGGTCGGCGCTTATTTCATCTCTGAAAGTCCGCTGACTCCGGTGGCCGGAACTCCGGGGTGGGTGGATGTGACTCCGGCCATCAAGTTCGGGGCTACCATTCCCTTCCTCCTATCCCCAGCGGATGGGCAGAAGACGATTTATGTGTGGTTCAAGGATATCGGCAACAACATCTCCACTCCTGCGACCACGACGATTCTCGTCAATACTTCCGGCTACCTGTGCGTGTCGAAATGGGGCAAACCCGGACGTGGCGCGTCGCTCTTGCATGGCGGCGAATTTCTGGCGCCGATGTACGGACTCTGCGTGGATCAGCAGGGATCGCTGTTCATCGTCGACAATGGAAACAATCGTGTGCAAAAGTTCGACAACGCCGGCAGTTTCATCATTCTCTGGGGGAGTTTCGGTTCGGCGAATTCCAACTTTCACAATCCCACCGGCATTGCCTGCGACGGCAAGGGCGACGTGTGGGTCGTCGATACCAACAACCACCGGGTTCAGAAGTTCGACGGAAAACTCGGCGGCTACCTCATGAAGTTCGGCTCGCGTGGAAATGGGGAGGGGCAGTTCAATGCTCCCTGGGGTATTGCAGTAGACCGCGTGCGCGGCTATATCTACGTCGTCGACAGCGCCAATTTTCGCGTGCAGAAGTTCGACATGGCGGGCGAGTTCATTATGGCTTGGGGCAGCTTCGGGAACGGCGATGGGCAGTTCTATTTCCCGCGCGGGGTGGCGGTCGATCAAGAAGACGGGTCGGTCTACGTCGTCGATATGGGCAATCACCGTATCCAGAAATTCGATACCAGCACCAATGTCTTGCCGCAGTTGTTGACGAAGTGGGGCGGCAGTCCGTCGGCGGGGCATGCCAGCAGTTCACTGGCTCAAGAGGCCGGACAACTACGTTCGCCATGGGGCATCACCATCGATGGAGCCGGAGATGTCTATGTGACGGATACCGGGAATCATCGGATCGAAAAGTTCGACCGAGAGGGGAACTTCATCACTCAGTGGGGCGGGTTCGGCAACGGTGACGGGCAATTCAATTTCCCATACGGGATCGCCGTTGACGCAAAAGGCAGTGTCTTCGTCGTGGATAGCGGCAACACGCGGGTTCAGCAGTTCATGCCGGCGGAAGAGGGCAGCGAGCGATTACAAGACGAGGCCGAGGAATTGGCCGACTTGGACAACGCGCAACGCACCCAGAACGTCTAATAGGATCTCACATGAGCCGACAGGCTGTTCAAAAAGACCGTCCAGCAAGGCCGCAGCAAGTGAAGAGGCGATGCGTAAACTATTTTTACCCGGCCCACCCATCGCCTGTCGGAACAGGCGTTTACCCAGGCCGTACGTTGAGCCTCTGAGCGCCGCGAGAACGCAGCTGGCGGACTTTTTCAACAGCTTGCTAGAAGAGGGTACGATGCTTGACAAAGAACCGAGACAGGGCCTCACCTATGACGACGTGGTCCTCGTGCCTGCCAAGTCACAGATCTTACCTAGTGAAGTCGATACCAGTACTTTCGTGTCGCGCAACATCCGGATCAATATCCCGCTCCTCAGTGCCGCCATGGACACGGTGACGGAGGCGCGACTGGCGATCGCGATGGCGCGTGAAGGGGGGATCGGCATTATTCATCGGGTCCTATCGCCGGTGGATCAGGCGGTCGAGGTGGATAAAGTCAAAAAGTCAGAAAGCGGTATGATCCTGGATCCTGTGACGATCTCCCCCGACGAGACGATTCGTGACGCCCACCAATTGATGGCGAAATATCGGATCTCCGGCATCCCCGTCACGAAGGGACGCAAGCTGGTCGGGATTCTCACCAACCGCGATCTGAGATTTGAAACCCGCATGGACTTGAAAGTGGCGCAGGTGATGAAGCGGGACCGGTTGATCACGGCTCCTGAAGGAACCAGCCTGGAGAAGGCGAGAGAGATTCTTCATGAACATCGGATTGAAAAGTTGCCCGTTGTAAACAAGCAATTTGAACTGAAGGGTCTCATTACGATCAAGGATATCGAAAAGCGCATTAAATATCCCAACGCGTGTAAGGACAGCCATGGCAGATTACGGGTCGGGGCGGCGGTCGGTGTCGGGCAGGATACCGAGGAGCGCGTGACCCTCCTGAAGAAATCAGGCGTGGATCTCGTGGTGATCGATACGGCACACGGTCATTCGCAAGCGGTGCTGGATACCGCGAAGATGATCAAGAAACTGTATCCGGCTCTCGAACTTGTTGTGGGAAACATTGGAACCGCAGAGGCGGCCAAAGACCTCCTCAAAGTCGGTGTCGATGCCGTGAAGGTCGGGGTCGGACCGGGATCGATCTGCACCACGCGGATTGTGTCGGGCGCCGGGATGCCGCAGCTGACTGCCATCGCGGATTGCGCCAAGGCGTTGAGCGGAAGCGGGGTGCCGATCATTGCCGATGGGGGCATCAAGTTTTCCGGTGATATCACGAAGGCGCTGGCTGCGGGCGCCTCGTCCGTCATGCTCGGCGGTCTGTTTGCCGGAACGGAGGAATCCCCGGGCGAGACGGTGCTCTATCAAGCCAGAACCTATAAGGTCTATCGCGGCATGGGTTCCATCGGGGCGATGGAGCGAGGAGGCGGAGATCGGTACGGGCAGAGTGGGCGCGCGCCGCAGAAGTTGGTCCCCGAAGGAATTGAAGGCCGTGTTCCTTATAAAGGTCCGCTGGCGGCAGTTGTCTACCAGCTGGTCGGCGGCGTTAGGTCGGGGATGGGCTATTGCGGCTGTAAAACGATTGCCGACCTGCAGCAGAATGCGACGTTCATCAGGCAGTCTGTGGCCGGCCTGCGCGAGAGCCATGTGCACGACGTCATTATCACGAAAGAGGCACCGAACTACCGGATGGATTGGGAATAGCCCCGCGTGAAACGTCTCTCGTGAAGCGTATCTCGCAGTCACCTTTCTGTTTTCCTCATCCAAGCGAACGACGGCCCTATGGAACTTTGGCACAATAGAATTCTGGTCCTCGACTTTGGGTCGCAGTACACTCAACTGATCGCTCGCCGCATTCGCGAAGCCCAAGTCTACTCGCAAATCCTTCCCTGCACGGTTTCCTTGGCGACGATTCTTGCGTATCGTCCGCAGGGCATCGTTCTATCCGGCGGACCATCCAGCGTCTACGAAAAAAAGGCGCCGCTCGTGCCCAAGGAACTTCTCGATCAGAACATTCCGATCCTCGGTATTTGCTATGGCATGCAGCTGGTGACGCATCTCTCCGGTGGGGACGTCGCCAAGTCGACACATCGAGAGTATGGCCGAGCGGATCTCACGATCGACGACGCGGATGATCTGTTTCTAGGAGTGGGAACCGAGAAGCAGACAGCCGTGTGGATGTCTCATGGTGATCGCATCGAACGGATGCCGCCTGGGTTCCGATCGATCGCGCACACGAGCAATTCGCCCGTCGCGGCAATGAAGCGAAAGGATCACAAGCGGAGAATCTATTGCCTGCAATTCCACCCCGAAGTGGCTCACACGCCGGAGGGCACGCGAATCCTGCGTAACTTCGTGTACGAGATTTGCGGCTGCAAGCCGACCTGGACCATGCAGTCCTATGTCGAGACGGCGGTGAAGCAGATACGAGAGCAGGTCGGCAAGGAACAGGTCATCTGTGCACTGAGCGGAGGCGTCGATTCATCGGTCGCGGCGGCGCTGACCCATCGGGCCATCGGTGATCAGTTGACGTGCATTTTTGTTGATAACGGTGTCCTGCGGGCCGGTGAGCGTGATCAAGTGCAGAAAACCTTCGCCTCGCAGCTCCATCTGAATCTCAGAATTCTTGACGGAACCAAGCAATTCCTCGCGGGTCTGAAAAGTGTGACAGATCCGGAGCGAAAGCGAAAAATCATCGGCCGGCAGTTCATCAAGCATTTTGAGGCTGAGTCGAAAAAATTGAAAGGTGTCAGGTATCTCGTCCAGGGTACGCTCTATCCGGACGTCATCGAGAGCATCAGCTTCAAGGGGCCTTCGGCGACCATCAAGACGCATCACAACGTCGGCGGATTACCCGCGCGCATGAAACTGAAGCTCATCGAACCGCTCCGCGAACTATTCAAGGACGAAGTGCGGGTGCTGGGGAAAGAATTGGGATTGCCGGACGACATCATCTGGCGGCAACCGTTCCCGGGCCCCGGCTTGGCGATCCGCGTGCTGGGGGCCGTGACGACGGAGCGGTTGGCGGTTCTGCGGGCGGCGGAAGCGATCGTCGATCAGGAAATACGGAGTGCCGGTCTCTATCGGGAGATCTGGCAGGCGTTTGCCGTGCTGTTGCCGATTCGAACGGTCGGGGTGATGGGCGACCAGCGAACCTATGAAAACGTGATCGCGATACGCGCCGTCACCAGCGTGGATGGTATGACGGCCGACTGGGCGAGGATTCCGAACGACGTGCTCGGCCGGATGTCGAGTCGAATCATCAACGAAGTCAAAGGCGTGAATCGGGTCGTGTACGACATCAGCTCGAAACCGCCGAGTACGATTGAATGGGAATAGGATGTGCTGGAATCAGCCCCACTGTCTCTTGTGCTCGCTCAGCGCGCACGCGGATTCTATTACTGAAATTTCTTCATCGGGCCGTGCTCGCTGAATGCGCGCAGTGAGAGCCAGTAGGACTACTTCCAGCCTAGAGAGGGGAGTTAGAGTCGATGGAAGTCAGACTGCAAAAACTCATCGCCGGGACCGGGCTTTCGTCGCGCCGAAAGGCGGAACTGTTGATTGCTGCCGGCCGGGTGTCGGTGAACGGGAAGGTCGTCACTGAACTCGGGACAAAGGTCGATCCAGCGCGTGATCACGTGAAGGTGGATGGGAAGCATCTGACTTCGGCGCAGCCGTTCGTGTATCTGATTCTGCATAAACCCAAGAATGTGATGTCCACGCTGGACGATCCGGGTGGACGGACGACGGTGAAAGATTTCTTGCGGGGTGTGTACGTTCGGGTGTTTCCGGTCGGACGGCTCGATTTCGATAGTGAAGGATTGATGCTCCTGACGAACAACGGCGACCTGGCCCAGGCGTTGCTGCATCCTCGGTACCATGTGCCTAAGACCTACTTGATTAAGGTCAAAAAGATTTTAACGGATGAACAGATCAAGAAGTTGGAACGAGGGATCCGCCTTGAAGATGGGATGACCGGTCCGGCGTACGTAAAGAAGGTAAAGAAGGCTGAGCACAACTCGTGGTTGGAAATCACCATACGCGAGGGGCGCAAGCATCAGATCAAACGCATGCTGGAGGCTGTCGGGCACCCGGTGCTCAAGTTGATGCGGGTTCGGATGGGGCCGCTCTCTCTGGGGGATCTCGCGCCGGGAGAGTTCAGGTTCTTGACTGATCGTGAAGCAAATGCCTTGCGGGAACTGGTTGAAGAGCGACGAGAGGCTGTTGAACGGGGAGAGGAGCAGGGGTTCAGATCGAAACGACCGGCGAGACAGGCTGGATGGGCCAAGCCGGACAAAACGAAGAAGTTGTCAGCGAAGAAGGTGCAAGCTGTATGAAGAATCGCACACACCGTTGCGGCGAGTTGAACAAGAAACAGGTTGGCCAGATTGTCGTCCTGAACGGTTGGGTTCAGCGGCGGCGAGACCACGGCATGGTCATCTTTATCGACCTTCGCGACCGGACAGGTCTTACACAGGTCGTGTTCAACGCCGAACGAAATCTCAAGGTTCATCAGGCTGCGCACTCACTCCGCAGCGAGTGTGTCGTGTCGGTCACCGGCCAAGTCATGGCGCGGCCGGATGAGTCGAAGAATCCCAATCTCTCGACAGGCGAGATCGAAGTGTTCGTCGATGAGGTGGAGATTCTGAATGAAGCGAAGACTCCGCCGTTCTTGATTGAAGACGAGGCAGAAGTAACGGAAGCCATCCGCCTGAAGTATCGTTACCTGGATCTTCGCCGCCCGAGAATGCAGGGGCTCCTGAGCCTGCGCCATCGGATCATGCAGGCGACGAGGGGCTTCTTGAATGCCGAAGCGTTCCTGGAGATTGAGACCCCGATCCTGACGAAAAGCACGCCGGAGGGCGCCAGAGATTACCTGGTGCCGAGCCGGGTCAATCCCGGACAGTTCTTTGCTTTGCCGCAATCGCCGCAACTGTTCAAACAAGTCCTGATGGTCAGTGGGGTCGATCGCTATTATCAGATCGCGCGCTGCTTCCGCGATGAAGATCTCCGCAACGACCGGCAGCCGGAATTCACCCAGATCGACCTGGAAATGTCGTTCGTGGATCGGTTGGATGTCATGAGTTTGATGGAGCAGATGATCGTGACCGTGTTTCGTGAAGCGGGCGGCGTGCAGTTGCCGACACCCTTTCCGCGGATGACCTATGCGGAAGCCATTGGCCGCTACGGGTCAGATAAACCGGATCTCCGGTTCGACATGCCGCTCCACGATGTGACGGCGTTTGGCGCGTCGAGCGAGTTTAAAGTCTTCAAAGATGCGGCGACCAAGGGCGGGATCGTCAAAGCGTTGATCGTGAAAGGCGGAGCGGCGCTTTCGCGCACACGAATCGATGCGCTGGGCGAAACGGCGAAGAGCTTTGGCGCCAAGGGTTTGGCCTGGCTCAAGCTTACTGCCGAAGGTCAGCTCGAATCAGTCATTGCAAAATTCCTGGATGCGAAGGCCTTTACCGCCGCATTGCCCGATGCCAAACCCGGCGATCTCGTATTGTTCGGTGCCGATAAGCCGGTGGTCGTGCACGACGTGCTGGGTCGTATCCGTTTGCTGTTGGGGGAAGAACTCAATGCGATCGACAAGACCGCCTGGAAGCCGCTATGGGTCACCGAATTCCCACTGTTGGATTACTCGCCGGAGGAAAAGCGCTATGTCTTCATGCACAATCCCTTCGCTGCGCCGATGGACGAAGACTTGAAGCTGTTGGACTCGGAGCCGTTGAAAGTCAGGGCCAAGGCCTATGACATGGTGCTCAACGGAAGTGAAATCGGAGGCGGCAGTATCCGCAACCACCGAAGCGAGGTGCAGCTGCGAATTCTCGATCTCTTAGGCATCAGCAAGGAGCAAGCGCAGGCTAAATTCGGATTCCTGCTGGAAGCGCTCGACTTCGGCGCGCCGCCCCATGGCGGGATCGCCTTCGGATTGGATCGATTGGTTATGCTGCTCGGCCATGCCGATTCGATCCGCGCTGTCATCGCGTTCCCCAAGACCCAGAAAGCGCAATGTCCGCTGACCGATGCGCCGTCTGCCGTCGGCCCAGAGCAATTGAAGGAGCTGCGCATTAAGCTGGATCTCGTGGAGTAGATCCCTTATGGCTGGCAATACGTTTGGCCGTATCTTCACCGTCACTTCCTTCGGAGAGAGCCACGGACCGGCGATCGGGTGCGTGGTTGATGGCTGCCCGCCTGGTCTCGCGCTTTCCCCGGAAGATATTCAGAAGGATCTTGACCGCCGGAAGCCCGGTACCTCCCGGCATGTGACCCAGCGCCAGGAATCGGATCGCGTGGAGATCCTGTCCGGAGTGTTTGAAGGCCAAACCACCGGAGCTCCCATTGCGCTGCTCATTCGCAATGAGGACGCGCGAAGCCGCGATTATGGGAATCTGATCGATACCTTCCGTCCCGGGCATGCGGACTACACCTACTGGCAGAAATACGGCATTCGCGATTACCGAGGAGGAGGACGAGCGTCGGCCCGAGAGACAGCCGTTCGCGTCGCCGCGGCTGCGATTGCCAGGAAGTGGCTCAACGAAAAGTATGGTGTCGTGATTCGGGGATATCTGAGCCAGTTGGGGCCTCATGAATTGCCGTTTAAAGATTGGAACGTCGTGGGACAGAATCCGTTTTTCTCCGCCGATCCGGATGTGGTGCCCACGCTGGAATCGTTCATGGATGAGCTGCGGAAGGCGGGTGATTCAGTAGGGGCACGGATCACGACCATAGCTGAGCATGTGCCGGTCGGATGGGGCGCGCCGGTCTACGCGAAATTGGATGCCGATTTAGCTGCAGCGATGATGGGCATCAATGCAGTCAAGGCAGTTGAGATCGGGGCAGGCTTTGCTTCGGTTTCCCAACGTGGGTCTGAACATGGCGACGAACTCACGCCGGAGGGATTCGTGACGAATCATGCCGGTGGCATTCTGGGTGGCATCTCAACCGGGCAGGATATTGTCGTGACGATCGGGATCAAGCCGACGTCGAGCATCCGTATCCCGCGCCGGTCGATCGATAAGCACGGGAATCCGGTGACGGTCGAGACCAACGGCCGCCATGATCCTTGTGTCGGCATTCGCGCGACGCCGATTGCCGAAGCCATGATGGCTCTCGTCCTGATGGATCATGCGCTGCTGCATCGCGCCCAAAATGCCGATGTGACGACGAAGACCCCCAAGATCGCAGGCTCATTGAAGAAATCCCCTGTTTCCACGAACAAGACTCCAGCTGCGAAAATCAACTCCGATCCCGCCGAAGCATAGTACATGCCGATGAGTAAGAGCCGTCCCATATGCCATCCGCCGGCTTGAATGGCAAGCGGCGCGGCTTGATACGCAAGAGTGGACATGACCACATGATCGAAATCTATACAGATGGCGCGTGCAGCGGGAACCCCGGACCTGGAGGATGGGGGGTCTTGTTGCGCGATGGCGATCAGGAAACAGAATTGTGTGGCGGAGAGCCGGCGACGACGAACAACCGTATGGAGTTGCTGGCGGTTATCGAAGCCTTGCAATCGCTCGCATCGCCGGTAACGGCCAGGGTGTATACCGATTCGCAGTACGTGCAAAAAGGCATCAGCGAATGGATCCACAGCTGGAAACGGAAAGGATGGAAGACTGCCGGTAAAGAACCGGTGAAGAACGAGGATTTATGGAGACGTCTCGATCGCTTGGCGGCGGAGCATACGCTCGAATGGCACTGGGTCCGGGGGCACAACGGTCATCCGGACAACGAACGAGTCGATGGGTTGGCGCGTGCCGGCCTTGAGCGGGCTCGCCGCGCTGGTCAGTCCGTCGGCCGACCGGTCGGTGATCCATCCAAAAAGATCAACGATCCAGCCGATTCTCCTCCAATTCTGGATATCCAACATGCCACGGTCTATCGAGGCGAGACCTGCGTGTTTTCAGATTTCTCCTTTGCGCTGCAAACTGGCGAGCATGCTGCCATTTTGGGACCCAATGGAGCGGGGAAATCGACGTTGCTCAAGTTGTTATTGGGCGAAGTGCATGCCATGCCGAAAGACGAAACACGTGTGGTGCTGTTCGGTGAGGAGCGATGGAACGTGTGGGATGTGCGGAAACGAATCGGCATTGTGTCGCATGATCTTCAACGAGACTATTTGATCTGTGCCGAGGGATTGAACGTCCTCCTCTCCGGCTTCTATGCAAGCAACGATACCTATGAGTATCAAGAGTTCGGCGAAGCACATGTCGCGAGGGCACATGAACTGATGCAGGAGTTGGGCATTGCGCACTTGGCCGGACGACGGTTCGGCCATCTGTCCACCGGTGAGCAAAGGCGGTTTCTGCTCGGGAGGGCGCTGGTGCATGATCCGTCGGTGTTGGTGTTGGACGAGCCGACGAGCGGCCTCGATCTCAAGGCCTGCTTTCAATATCTTGATCTGCTGCGCGCGCTCATCGCACAAGGCAAGACCGTTCTGCTCGTGACTCACCATCTGCATGAAATTCCCCCCGATATTGATCGCGTGGTTTTCCTGAAGGAAGGGAGAATTCTCGCGGACGGTCACAAATCCACATTACTCACGGATGATCGAGTCAGCGGGCTCTTCGAGAGCAGGATGACTCTCGTCCAGGCCAACGGGTGGTATCAGGCCTTGCCGGGATGATGCACGTGCGCCACCCGTATCCATTCTGCACGCAATAACTGCTTTGTTTTGACGAATGTCCCTACCGGAGCTAGGCTTCCGATATTGGTATGAGAAGCCGGCCGGGCACGTTACGCAACCTCCTGACCTCCCTGTCTCCGCATTACCGTTTTGTATTGTTGGCAGCTCTGTGTATGTTGGAGGCAATTCAAGTGCACGAGCAATCAGGATGGGCCGAAACCTGGGTCTGCCCGCGCAGGGGTCAGTCGGACCTCTATACTGACCGCGGGTTGCCGGGTTGCCGGCAACTTGGTGAACCAAAAACCTATTCACCATTGGAAATTTCTCCACGTCCCAGACCTTCGTCGGCGGGCGCCCTTCAGCCATCTGTATCCGGAGCTGTCTCCCTCGATCCATCACAGCAGCTCCATAGCAGGAAACCATTACCATTCTCCGACGTGTCTCTGCCGTTACCGCTCTTGAGCATCGGGCAGGACAAGGTCGGTTTCATTACCGGCTCATGGGTAGGATTGGTGGCGCAACTCACGGTCGCATACAAAGCCGACGGACAGGGGCCGGAGATTCTGGGCGATTCGAACCTGCTTCCTGCAGCCGTCCACTCGTTTCATACGGCTGTCGCGGTTGCCACAAAGGCGGTGGGATATGATCCTCGATACCTGAGCGTGCGCATCCTGGTTCCGACTCGGTTGGATGGACCCAGCGCGGGCGGGATTTTTGCCGTGGGCATCGTTTCGGCACTGCTCGGCGATCCGATTCGCCAAGATGTGTGCATGTCGGGAACCATCGAGCCGGATGCTGAGATCAGACCCGTCGGGCGGCTGGTGGATAAGATGAGTGCCTGTCGGGATCTCAAAAAGAGTGTGATGATCGTGCCGGATGGACTGGACAATAGCCATCTCAATTTCACCGGAGCTGAGCGATCCGTCCAGGTGATGGAAGTGCACACTCTGGCAGAGGCCTACAGCGCCGCGACGGGACAATCGTTACGTCAAGTTCCACTCAACTGACCAACCTCAAGATCAGGAGAATCCATGATGAGGATCGCGATGAGATCAACAGGAACGATGGCGTTGGCTATAGGGCTGCTGGCATCGGCCGCATGGGCCGCCGAGCCGGTCAAGATCAATTCATTGTTCACGTATCCGGAAGCGTACAAGATGAAAGTGGTCCAGGTGGAAGGCACCGTGCGGAACTACCGGATGAATCACTTCATCGGCCAAAGGACGAAATTGGAAAAGTGTATCCAGGCCTTTTCAGTAGAGGATGAG
Source organism: Nitrospira sp. (assembly GCA_024760525.1). Classification (NCBI taxonomy): domain Bacteria; kingdom Pseudomonadati; phylum Nitrospirota; class Nitrospiria; order Nitrospirales; family Nitrospiraceae; genus Nitrospira; species Nitrospira sp. The sequence goes on along the minus strand of CP060499.1, from coordinate 2,694,586 downwards.
ACCGGCGTTGTCGATGCGAGCTATGCGACCCTCTGCCAGACGGGAACCGTGTTGCTCAAAGACGGTGATCAGGTGACGATCGAGGGCCACTTCCTGGGGATGTTGGATGTTCGATCGGTGACCAAACGCTGAACGAACAAGCCGGTGCACCGACTACCGGCTGATCATTGTATGATCGTGAGTGAATAACGTTTCGTACGGCACAGCACCGGAATTGGTGGATGACCCACCCTATTTCTTTCGAAACCCAAACAGGGCTCCAACCCCGCCGGCGCCGACTGAGGGCAGGTAACCGGTCAAGACTTCTTTCAGACTCTCGGCTTTTCCTTGCGCCCAGGCGAGACTACGGGTGACATCCGCTTCGAGCAAGCTCCACTCCACGTGAATCCAGCCGGTCGTCTTGAGGGTAGCGATGAGCGCCAGCAAGGAACCGGTGATCAACAGCCCGATCATCAGGGTTTTTCGAAGTGCCCACCCGACCAAAAATCCTCCGATGAAGCAGGCCCCTCCACGCGCGAGGGCCGGCGACATCATGTCGCTCAACCACGCGCCGAATCCGGCGACAGTCGTTGCGCCGGCGGCAAGAAATGATTTGGCGGCCCAGGGAGGATTGGCCAGGATCGCTGCAAGCGCCTTAGCGAAGAGACCTCCCTGCGATTTACTCGCTGCGTCGCTCATAACCGTTTGGCTTCAAATGTGTTGCAGACCGACGGATCGCCGGATTCAAGGCCGCGTCTAAGCCATGTCGACCGCTGTTCGGAGGAGCCATGTGTCCAGCTTTCCGGTTGGACGTGTCCACGTGACATCTTTTGCAAACGGTCGTCTCCGATGGCGGCGGCTGCGCGCAGCCCATCCTCGAAATCTCCCGGTTCGATGAGGTTCCGTTCCCGCTTGGCGTGGTGGCCCCAGACTCCGGCATAACAATCGGCCTGGAGCTCCATTCGGACCGACAGAGCATTTCCTTCCGCCTCGGAGACCTGACGTTGAAGACGGTGGACCTTCTCCGCGACACCGAGGAGATTTTGTACATGATGGCCGACTTCATGGGCGATGACATAGGCCTGAGCGAAGTCGCCCACGGCACCCAAGCGATGCGCCATTTCGTCGAAGAAGGCAAGGTCCAGATAAACCCGGTGATCATTGGGGCAATAGAAGGGACCGACGGCCGACGAGGTCGTGCCGCATGCCGACTGCACGGCCCCGGTGAAGAGGACCATGCGAGGGTCTTCGTAACGGGAACCGAGGAGGGTGCGCCAGGTCGTTTCGGTATCGGCCAGCACGACGGAAGCAAACCGGCCGAGTTGGTCGGTCGGTGCACCGACCGGTCCCGATTGCGATGGCGCGGAGACCTCGGTCATACTCTGAACACCGGTCAGGAGGTTCAGAATGGTCAGAGGATTGGCGCCTGTAAAATAGCTGACGGCAAGCGCCAGCACGATGGTGCCGATACCCAAGCCACCTGTTCGTCCGATACGGGCCGGACCCATGCCGCGGCGATCTTCAATGTTGTCGCTTTCGCGTTGGCCTTCAGTACGCATCGTGGCCCTCCCTCACGCAGGATACTGAAAAAGTCCACCAGCTTCGTTCTCGCATCGCTCAACGGCTCAACGTACCACCGGGTTGGAGCTGCTAGGAGCAGCTCGGGGCGGTGGGTGAACAAGAATGCGCCTCGCCGCTTCGCCCGCTGCGGCCTTGCCCGCGGAACGGCGCGTCTTGGCGCGTCGGGGTGGGCGGGTGAGAACGACGGCCTTTTTGACCATCCTGCCTATCCCGTTATCCTAGCTTCTCAACGGTCCGTTAGTCCGATTCCTTCTCCATCGACTGAATGAACTTATCGGCTTCGGCGATGGAACGGTTCATGTCTTTGACGAGCTGATCGACCTGCGCATCAACCTTGATGAGTTCGCCCTTGATGGCCGCAAGCGCACGCGCGTTCAGATTATGTTTCAGGTAGAGCACTTGGTCGCGCAAGGGTCTGAGAACCGGTTCGATCCGCTGTTCAGCCCGTTTCATGGCCGCCAGCATATCTTTGTAGCGGCTCTTGGTCTGGGTCAGTTTGGCTTGGCTCTTTCGGCGCAGATCGGCGCTTGAGTATTGGCTGAGCTCCTGTTCCCACTCGGAGAAAAGGGCATCGGCGACGCTTTCGACATCCGCGATTCGCTTCCGGACCGCCTTCGCGCTGTCTTCACTGGTCTCCAGTTCCCCGCTCAATTGCTTATAGGTCGCTTCCAGATCTCCACCTTCGTAAGAAACCACTTTCCCAAACTGATCCAGAGTGCTCTGAATGTCTTTCTTGGCGTCCTCTTGAGCGTCGCGCGCCGATTTGACGCGGCTGCTCAGAATGTCGCGCTTGGCGTAGCCCATCTTTTCCATGGTGGCGATATAGGCCTTGTCACAAGCAGAAAGGCCAAACGGGACGAACAGCAGCATGACGGTCAGAACTAAATTCCGCATGTTCACCTCTTTGAACGGAACACAGCCAAGGGTTCGGCACACCACACCTAACTCTCTATCATAACTGAAGCAAGGACGAGGGGAAAGACGGTAGGGCGTCACATTCAGGGTTTTCACAAGTAGCAACAGCCCAGTCATCGCGTTATAGTAGCGATATGCGTCTGCCGTCTCTCAAGTCGTGCTGCCTGGTGATGATCGTCGTGATGGCCGGGTGTTCGAGCCAACGAGTGATCCCTGAACCCCTGGAGCCTCTCGTCGATAGAGCGGTCACGTTTCGCGAAGTCGTGGATGCTCCACTCGCGCATAAGGGGAAGGTGTTGGTGCTGGGTGGCGAAGTGTTGAATGCAAAGCGGCTGAAAGACGGCACCCAAATCGAATTCCTGCAATTACCGCTCGATAACGGAGAGAAACCGATTTTTGACCGCCAACAGTCACAAGGCCGATTTCTCGCACTCCGGCAGGAGTTCTTGGATCCTGCGACCATTGTGAACGGAACGAAGATGACGGTTGTCGGCGAGGTGGCCGGGGAAAAGACCGAGCATCTTGACGATGTCGAGTATCGGTACCCTGTCCTGATCGTGAAACATTTGCATACCTGGACGGAACAAGCTCCGAACTACGCTCGACCGAGGCCCGGTCTTTCGCTTGGAATCTTCGGAGGCTCTGGTGGGCGAATAGGCGGCGGTGGCGGATTCGGTATTGGCTTTTGATTCGTTGACAGGCATGACGCACGTTTGACAGGTTGCATGAACTCACTTTCCGGCCCGATTGTCTTGTGACGTGCCTGTGCGAGTCACGCAGATCATCCCTCTATCTAGTTGAGATGTATCGACAAGAGCAGCGCGTCTGCTTACGTAACTTCCTCCTGTCTCAAATGACCAGCTGGGTAACTGTCCGCAAAGTGTACTTGCGCGGAGGGATAGGGCATGATATGCAAGTATATGTTCGGATTCCAAGGATTAGTCCGGTCGTGAAGGAGATCGTGGCATGAAACACAAACGGCAGACCATGAAACGTAAGGAAAGAGTCACGCTGTCTCTTTCTGCCGAGATGGTGGAACGGTTGCGAACCGTCGTCTATTGGAGCCCCAAGCTGACGCTAACGGGTGTCGTCGAATCCGCGATTTTATCCACGCTCAAGAAACTTGAGAAAGGGAAGCGGTTCGGCAAAAGACGTGGCAAGTTGCCCGTCGGTCGGCCACGCAAGGAAAAGTCGTCCTAATAAGGTTTCGATATTTCCAGAAGCCTGACGTCCTTTCGGGAAGTATCCGGATCAGCCCCCACATCCAGCAGCGAGTCGCCATGTCTGATGCGGATTTCATCCGGCTGGCTCTTCAAGCGGCCCGGCAGGGGGTCGAGAAGGGAGAGATGCCTTTCGGCGCGTGTCTTGTCAGCCGAGGGCAGGTTATCGCGATCGCGCACAACAGCGCCAAATCCGGCATGGATACGACCGCTCATGCGGAAATTCAGGCGATCAGAGAAGCCGGCCGTACAATCAAGTCGCTCGAACTTCCCACAGCAACGATGTACAGCACTTGCGAACCGTGTCCAATGTGCTTCGCGGCCTGCGTCTGGGCGAAGATCGCGAGGATCGTATACGCCAGCCGAATCGAGGATGCCGACAAGGCCGGCATCCGTCAAATTCACATTCCTTCCTCGGTGATGAATCAGCTCAGCCGCAGCAATGTGGACGTGGTGGCAGACGTGCTTCGTGAGGAGGGGGTGAAGCTCTTCGAGGTCTGGCGGCGAAACAGATGAAATCCGGTGTGTGAGGAGCGCTTGTGTCAAAAGCCTCGATGCATGGGTAAACTAGAGCAGCATGCCTCAATTAACACGAAGCACGTTGATTCTTCTGGTACTCATCCTCTGTGTAGGCTGTGATCAGATCACGAAGGATGCGGCCCAACAATACTTGTCCTTTGAGCCTCCCCGGTCCTGGTTCCACGATATCGTTCGCCTGGAATATGCTGAGAATACGGGGGCCTTCTTGAGTCTTGGCACAGGGTTCTCCGAAGGGTTGCGCGTCATGCTCTTTCAAGTCTTCCCCGCGCTGTGGCTTGCCGGGTTGGCGATCTTTCTCTTCGTCGCCAAACAGGTGCCGTTGCTCTCGGCCGCCGCCTGGAGTCTCGTACTGAGCGGAGGCATAGGCAACCTCCTGGATCGCGTGCTTCACGACGGGCGCGTCATCGACTTCATGAATCTCGGTATCGGCAATTTCCGCACCGGCATCTTTAATGTGGCGGATGTCTGCATTACGATCGGTATCTTGCTGCTTGTCCTTGAGGTGTTCCAGCGACCGCGTACATCCTTAAATGGATAGGGTTGAATTCTTGCAGCTGCGAGAAATTCGACCGTTGATTCCATGGAGGTCTGTATGAAAAATCTAGCGTTGGCCATCGTCTGTTTGACGTTGCTCACAGGGTGCTCAGGTGCAGTCGGAAGCGGCATCTTGGGCGGGGTAGTCGGTGCCGGGGCGGCCGGCGGCGGCTATGAGTATCACCTCAAGCGCCAGAAAGATCGGGTGGAGCAAGACTTCAAGGCTGGGAAGATCGATCAAAAAGAATATGAGATCCGCAAGGACCAGATCGCTCGGGACTCACTCCTTCAATAAAAAGTGGGTGCAAACGGGGATCATCGCCGGTCCTTTCGCGACGACATCCGAGTTTCTCTTCGACCGGCCTGATGCACTAATGGGTTCGCATCATGCGTCCCACCATGCCGATGCCGATGCCGAGGAGGAGATAGCCGGCGATCACGTTAAGCATGACCACAGCTTGGCAGATGGGATGCACCGGTTGGTATTCCACGAGCGCCAGTGACGAGGTGACGTTAATGGTGTAATAAAATCCGGACCACAAGGGAATCCAGGGTGAAGGCGTTGTGTTACCCATCGGTTCGAACCAATGCAAACGGAAGAACAACTCGTACAGCAAGCTGAATCCCAAGAGCGCTCCGCCGATCCATGCGATCCAACGCGAAATGCTCGTGCCGAAATTGCTCGTCACCTTCCATGTCGAAAGCGCCAACGGATGCTTGCCTTGCATTTTAGACCACACGAGTCGCGCGTTTCGTTCGTTCAGGTATTCGGCTTCTGACGCATCCAACTCGCCCGCTTCGGCGAAAGAATTATTCGATCGCGAATAGGCCCGCACGGCGAGATGCTGTAACCGATGTTGGTCCGGCCCGGCAGGCATTGCCGCCGCCGCTCGTTCCGCCACTCGGCCGGCGTTGGAAAACGCCCGTCCGGCTTGCGCGAATTGCTGTAACCAATGCAGTTGCTGCCCGGCATTGTGATAGGCCTGTATCGACTTGGGAGGATCTTGGGTTTCGAGAAAATGAGCGGCAGAAAGATAGTACTGAGCAGCCTGCATCAAATCAGCGCGCGAGTCGCGCCGCGTAAGGGCGTCGGCTTGCTGGAGCACATCGTCAGCGGATTGGACCGTCGAAATCTCAAGTGCGCTCTGCCGGTAATCACCGTGCGCAACTGGAGTTGACAGCGGCGGATCAGCCATCAGTGTTCTCCAATGGCGTCATGGTACTCCAATTTTAGGTCAGTAAGGAAGGCTTACGATACACAAAGCGTTTGGGCGCTGAAGCGTAGGTGGTGAAAACGTTGAGGTGGCTAAACGTCCGAGGATGACAGCGGCGACGTGCTCAAATTTCTGTTACTTCGGAAATGATCGTGTGATACCCGCTGGCGCCGGCCGGTTGAGGTCGGACGATTTCGGCAATTTGGAGCTGTCCCTTGGTATCGGTTGCGCGAACGACGGTCTGAAATTTTCCGGGTTTTGTCGGCCGCCATGTGTAATTCCAGATGACCCAGGAATAGGGCGACATGGGCGGTTCGATTTGGCAGTCGTTCCAGGTGCGTCCGGCATCAAAGCTCAATTCCACTTTGCTGATGCTGTTGGGTCCGCCGAAGGCAACGCCTCGAAATGTGTGCTCTTGCCCACGCAAGGGTTGGTAATGCCCTGGTGAATCGATACGTGAAAACACTTTGATCGTGCCGTCATCGGTCCAGCCTTTGCGTTGCCAGTAGCCTTTGTAATCCCCCGGATAGACCTCAATTTCCACGATCCACTTCACGTTCTTGATGCCATACAGGCCGGGCACGATCAGCCTGAGGGGGAACCCGTGCTCCCTCGCGAGCTTCTCGCCGTTCATCAGGAACGCAAGCATGACGTCGTCCTGCATCGCGCGGGTGAACGGAATGCTGTCATCGTAGCCGTCGATGGCGCGGAACACGACATCACGCGCCGTGTCAGCATCGGCGCCGCAATCAAGCAGCAGTTTCTTGAGCGAGATGCCGCGCCAGGTCGCCGTGCCGATACTGTCGCCCCCCGGAAGCGTGTCGATGCACATCAAGGTGGAGATCTGATCATAGGAATCGCGGTTCAAAATGTCGCGCCAGCCGAGCGACATCGGTGTTTTCACCGAGCCTTTGATGTTCAGCTTCCACTGCTCAATGTTCAGATCGCGTGAGGCGGAGACGGCCCCATCAGCATAATTGACTATGTAGAATTTGGAGTTTGGTGTGAAATACGTGGTGTCACGGGAAGGGACGGCGAACATACGACCGAACACGCCGCCGACGGCATCGCAGCCGCCGACGCTGCCTGCCAAGGTTCCGAGA